>JBHHZD010000006.1:0-91369 GCA_046757885.1 Gemmatimonadota bacterium | reverse complement strand
TTGACCTTGTTGAGGAAGAAGGCGGCCATCGCGCCATCGACGACCCGATGGTCGTAGCTGAGCCCGAAGTAGGACAGGTGGCGGACGGCGATGACGTCCCCGCCCATCGCGTCCTGCACCACGACCGGGCGCTTCTCGATCACGCCGGTCCCCAGGATTGCGACCTGGGGCTGGTTCACGATGGGCGTTCCGAACAGGTTCCCGAATACGCCAACGTTCGTGATCGTGAACGTCCCCCCCTGGATGTCGTCGAAGTCGAGACTCTTCGAGCGCGCCTTCTCCGCCAGCTCGTTCGCACCGCTCGCGAGGCCCGACAGACTCAGGCGATCCGCGTTCCGGAGGACCGGGACGATGAGCTCGCGGCCCTCGTTGACGGCGACCGCGATGCCGAGGTTGATGTCCGCGTGGTAGACGATCCGCGTGCCGTCCACCGACGCGTTCAGGATCGGGTACGCCTGCAGGGCCTCGACGACGGCCTTCATGATGAACGGGCCGTACGTGAGATGGATGCCCTTCTCCGCGAAGCGAGGCTTCAGCGCCCGCCGAAGCCTGACGACGCGCTCGAAGTCGATCTCGTTCACGGAGGTCACGTGAGCCGAGATCCTCTTCGACATGAGCATGTGCTCCATCGTGCGAAGGCGTACCCGGCTCATCTCCTCCACTGTATCGCCCTCGCGGATGGGCACGGACGGGATCTTGATCTGGAGCGTCGCTCCGTGGATCGGGACCTGCATGCCGCCGGCAGGGCCCGCGGGCTGCGGAGCCGGAGCGGGCGCGGGGGCCCGCTCTACCGCCGCCTCCGCCGGCACCGTGGCGGGCGCTCCGGCGGGTGCCTCGACGGGCGCCGTGGCGAGATGCGCCAGCAGGTCCTCCTTGGTCACGCGGCCCGCGATGCCGGTCCCCCGGATCGTGGAGATGTCGATCCCATGCTCGGCCGCGAGCTTCCTCACGAGCGGGGTGGAGCGACTCCGAAGGCGCTCCTCGCGCGACGACGGCTCGGCCGCCTCCCGGTCGAGCGGCTCGGCGACTGGCGCCGGGGCCTCTGGAGGCGACGGAGCCGCGGCGCCGCTCTCCGCCGCGGCGGGACTCTCGGTGGCGGACTCCGCGGGCGGGGGGGACTCGACGGCTGGACCCGTGGGCGGACCGCCCGTCTCGGCTTCGGCCGCTTCGGCTTCGACCGCCGGGGCCTCGCCGCCGGCGCCGGCCGCCGCTCCCGCTTCCGTCTCGATCCGGGCCACGACGGTGTTCACCTCGACCGTGTCACCTTCCTGCACCAGGATCTCGATCAGCGTGCCGCCGACGGGAGACGGGATGTCCGCATCGACCTTGTCGGTGGAGATCTCGAACAGATCTTCGTCGCGCTCGACGGTCTCACCGACCGCCTTCAGCCATTTCGTCAGCGTGCCCTCCGCGATGGATTCTCCCATCTGGGGCATGATCACGTCGACTCTGGACATACGACCGCTTCCTTTGCCAAGGCGACTCCAGCCGGAGCCTAGTAGTTCATGAGCCACCGCGCCGCGGTCGAGATGTCCTCGACCTGCGGCAGGTAGTAGTCCTCGAGTGGAGGCGAATAGGGAACCGGCGTGTCGAGCGCCGTGACGCGCCGGATGGGCGCATCCAGCCACTCGAACGCTTCCTCGCACACCTGCGCCGTGATCTCGCCGGCGAGTCCTCCAAACCGCGGGGCCTCGTGCACGATGAGGAGCCGGCCCGTCCTCTTCACGCTTCGAACGATCGCCTCGAGATCCAGGGGACGAAGCGTCCGGAGATCCAGGATCTCCAGTTCGGCGCCGTCCTCCTCCCGGAGGCGGTCCGCGGCCTCCTCGACCCGGTAGACCATGGCCCCGTACGTGACGACCGTGAGGTCGGACCCGGACCGGTGCGTACGGGCGCTGCCGATGGGCACGACGATCTCCTCGTCGGCGGGGAGCTCTTCCTTCACACGACGATAGAGGTACTTGTGCTCGAAGTAGAGCACCGGGTCCGGGTCCCGGATCGCGGACCTGAGCAGGCCCTTCGCGTCGTAGGCCGTCGCGGGCGCGACCATCTTCAGCCCCGCGACGTTGGCGAAGTAGGCCTCGACGTTCTGTGAGTGAAAGGGCCCCGACCTCGCCCCGCCGCCACAGGGCCCCCGGATCACGAGCGAGGCGCCGATCCCGGTGCGATACCTGGACTTGGCGGCGAAGTTCACGATCATGTCGAACGCCGGCGCGATGAAGTCGATGAATTGCATCTCCGCGATCGGCTTGAGCCCCATGTGCGCGGCTCCGATCGCCGCTCCCACGATCGCCGCTTCGCTGATCGGGGTGTCGATGACCCGGTCCGGACCGAACTCCTGGAGAAACCCTTCGGTGGCCTTGAACGCCCCCCCGTAGACACCCACGTCCTCGCCGAGCACGAAGACGTCCGCATCGGTCTTCATCTCTTCCCACATGGCCTCGCGGATCGCCTCGAGGTAGGTCGTCTCCCGGGTCGTCATGTCCCCGCCACCGCGACGCCGACTCCGGAGGCAGGGCCCGCGATGGGACGCCGGGTCCACGGGGGCGCGGGATCATCGGCCGGATCGGCGTACACTCCCGTGCGGGCGGTCCCGGGCTCCGGCAGCGGTTCGTCCAGAACACGATCGACCGCGTCCTCGAGCTCCGCCTCCACCTCCCGGCGCAGCTCTGCCAGGCTCGCTTCCGACTCGAACCCGAACTCCACCAGATACTCCTCGAACCGCGCGATGGGATCGCGCGAGCGCCATTCCTCCAACTCCTCGCGCGGGACGTAGGCCTGGGCATCGTGCTGGGCGTGTCCGAGTCTACGGTACGTCTCGGCCACGATGAGGGTCATGCCCTCGCCCCCCCGCGCGCGGGCGACGGCCCCGGAGGTGGCGTCGTAGACATCGAGCACGTCGTTCCCGTCGACGCTGCACGCCGGCACCCCATACGCCTCGGCGACGTCGATCCAGTCCCGCACCGCGGCCTCCCGGGAGCTCCGGGTGCCGAACGCCCACCGGTTGTGTTCCAGGATGACGACGATCGGAAGCTCGAGCGCCGCGGCCATGCAGAGGCCCTCGTGGGACGCCCCCGTTCGACTCGCGCCGTCTCCCTGATATGTGAGGCAGACATTCGGAAGCTGGCGCATGCGAAACGACAGGGCGACGCCGTTCAGCACGCAGAGCTGCGTGCCGAGGGGGCTCACCGGGCCCAGGAGGCCCAGCTCCGGGATGGTGAAATGCGTCGTGTTGTCCTTGCCGCCCGTGAGCGACGTCCCCCGGGCCGTGTACTGCCGGAGCATCTCGAGCGGGGGAAGTCCCCGTACGAACAGGGCACCCATGTCGCGGATCGACGGAGCCAGCCAGTCGCCGTCCTCGAGCGCATACGCGCTTCCCACGGCCGTCGCCTCCTGTCCGAGGCTGCGATACAGGCCCCCGACGATGTGGCCCTGCTTGAACAGGCGCTCGAGACGCTCCTCGAGCGACCGGGTCAGCCGCATGAAGCGGTGCAGCGACCGCAGATCCTGCCTGTCCAGCGAGCTCACGGTGGCGCCTCCTCCCGGCCGGACGGCCGTACGATCCCGCGCGATCGGGGAACATAGAGGGAGCGCGCTGGAAGATCAAATCGCGCTGGGCCAGCGCTTTACGTCTACGTAAAGGGAATGGCGGCGACCTGGCAGACGCCCTCGGCTCCAGGCACCACCGACAGGCGGGCCCCGACCGGGGTCTGCCGCCGCACGTATCCGAGACCGATGGGGCCCAGACGAGGCGAGAGAACGCTCGACGTGACCCTGCCCGCCTCCCGGTCCGCATCGAAGAGTGCCTGGCCCGGAGGGCTCGCCTCTTCGTCGAACCGGAGCCCGCACAGCCGGCGGTTCACGTGGCCGCGGAAGTGGATCCGCGCCACGACTTCCTGGCCCGTGTAACAGCCCTTGTCGTAGCTGAGGGCACGCGCCTCCTGGCCGGTCTCCTGGGGAAGGTTCTCCTCCGTCAGGTCCGTGCCGTAGGCGGGCAGGCCGCGCTCCACCCGCCAGATCTCGTACGCCTCCGGCCCCACGCGGGCGCCTCCGCGGCCGGCGGCCGCCCGGACGAGCAGCTCCCGCACTTCCTCCACGGCCCGTTCCCGGACATAGAGATCGAAGCCCGGGCCCTCCGCGGCCTCGCGCCGCAGGAGACGGGCCTCTCCGGCGCCCGATAGGGTGAGAAGGCTCGATCGCAGCTCGACCGGGAGCGGCGGCCCCTGAGGGAACGCGTCGCGTAACGTGTCCCCGGCGGCGGGGCCGAGGATGCCCAGGCGCACGAGGTCGTCCAGAGGCTCGACCCGCGCGAATCGGGGCGGGAGATACTTGGCGAAGTGTCCCTCCACGTTGGCCACGGCGGCGCGCGGGACGTCCAGCCACACTTCGTCCGCGAAACGCAGGATCCGCGGGTCGGCCAGGGGCCTGCCCCTGGGCGTCAGGAGAAAGGCGTAACAGGCCGCGCCGGTCTCGAGCTTCTGGAGATCGTTCGTGACGAGCCGGTTCAGGAGCGGCAGGACGCGATCGCCGGTGAGCCGGAACAGCGCCCGATCCTCGGGGCCCACGATCCCGACCGAATCGTACAGGGCGGCGTGGCCGCGCTCGATTCCCGTCCGCCCGTCCGGCTCCCTCGGCATCAGAACAGGCGACCGCCGTCGGGAACGGCCTTCGTGGGGGTCAGCAGAATCGCCTCGCCGTCCTCGTCAGGAACTCCGAGCGTGAGGCACTCGGACTCGTACCCGGCGATCCTGCGCGTGCCCAGGTTCACGGCGGCGAGCACCTGCATCCCGGACAGCTCTTCCATCGCGTAGCGGGGAGGGAGGCCGGCGGCCGATCGGAGCACGCCGATCTCGGGACCGAAATCGATGCGTAGCCGGTAGAGAGGCTTCCGGGCCTCGGGAAACGCCGCGACGTCCGTGATCGTTCCTACGCGGACGTCGAGCTTGAGAAAGTCCTCGAACGTGATCATGGCTTCTCCCATGGCCTCCTGTCGGTCGACTGCGCCAGGCGCCGGGATGCACGACGGGCCCCCGAAACCGAGTTCCGGGGGCCCGTCCCGTTCCTCTCGCCTCCGCCGGGACCGCCGAGGGCCCGACGGCCGTCCGTCAGACGCGATCGACGACGAACGTGACGCGGCGGTTGTCCAGCCCCGCATCCGGACCGCCCGCGCCCGGCTCCACGAGCCGCGACTCGCCGTACCCGACGGTCTTCACGAGAGCGGGATCGAGACCGCCGTTCTCGGTCAGGTAGGATGCGACCGCGTCCGCCCGCATCTGCGACAGGCGGAGGTTGTAGCTCTCCGGACCCACCGGATCCGCGAAGCCCTCCACCGTGACCGTCGCCCCCGCGTAATACTTCGAGACGACGGCCGCGAACCGATCCAGCAGGGCCTGGTCCTCGGCCCGGATGTCGTGGCTGTCGAAGTCGAAGCGCACGGGCGTCGCGAAGTGCAGGCCGTCCTCGAGCTCTTCGACCTTCACCTGAAAGTCGTTTCGCAGCTCGTCGAGGGCCTGGCGCAGACCGGCCACGTCGCTCTGAAGAGCCGACACGCCGTCCGCGTTCGAGGCGATGCGCTGGTCCTGCGCGCTCATCTCGGATCGAAGATCTGCGACCGTGTCGTTGAACTCCTGACTCCCCACGTGCTGGCAAGCGGCGAGTGGCGCGACCAGCAGCGCGAGCGAGAGCACGCGCGGTCTGACGATGGAACCGTTCACTGAACCTCCTCTGCGTCCGTCCACTGTGACACCGTGTCGCAACCTCACGAGATGGGCCGCGACTCCGCGCTCTCGCCACCAGATCGCCGGTCCTTGTGGATGACGCACAGCAGAGCCCGGCGAAACGAGGCGTTCGAGCGGAAAACCGACCGCACAATTTACGCCATGAGCCGGGTTCGCGCGAATCGCTGGCCGGGGGAACCCGGCGACCCGTATCTTGCTCCACTCCGCGTGCCCCGCGTTTCACCACCAGATACGGCGCCACATGCCCGATTTCCGCGAAGCCCTGCGAAGCGACCGCGTCATCGTCGTCGACGGCGCCATGGGGACGGAGATCTACCGGCGGGGGATCTTCCTGAACGCGTGCTACGACGAGCTCTGTCGCAAGAAGCCGGATCTCGTGACCGAAATCCACGAATCGTACCGGGCCGCCGGGGCGGAGGTCCTGGAGACGAACAGCTTCGGGGCGAGCCGGCCGCGACTCGCGGGGTTCGGCCTGGATGAGGCCGTGCGGGAGATCAACAAGGCCGCGGCCGAGCTCGCGCGCGCGGTGGCGGGCGACGAGCTCTTCGTGGCCGGGAGCATCGGCCCACTCGGGATCCGGCTCGAGCCCCTGGGGCCGACCTCTCGAGACGAGGCGCGGGCGTTCTTCGCGGAGCAGGCGGAAGCGCTCGCGGCGGGAGGCGCCGATCTGTTCGTGCTCGAGACGTTCAGCGACCTGAACGAGATTCGCGAAGCGGTGGCCGGTTGCCGCGACGTCTCCGACCTGCCGCTCATCGCCCAGATGACGGTCCAGCTGGACCGGAAGACGACCTACGGCACGACGCCCATGCAGTTCGCGCGGGAGCTCACCGAGCTGGGGGCGGACGCGATCGGCGTGAACTGCAGCGTGGGGCCCGCTCCGCTGCTGGACGTCGTGCGGGATATGGCCGAGGCGAGCGAGCTGCCCATCTCCGCCATCCCCAACGCGGGCCTGCCGCAGGACTACCAGGGCCGGAAGATCTACATGGCCTCTCCGGAGTACATGGCCGCCTACGCCCGCAAGCTCGTGCAGGCGGGAGCTCGGCTCATCGGCGGCTGTTGCGGCACCGGCCCCGACCACGTCTCCGAGATCGCGAATCAGATCCGAGCCGTCTCCCCACGGACGCGAACGGTGCCCGTAGCCAAGGCGCTCGCGACCGTCGAGGATCGAATGGAGCCCGTTCCGCTCGCCGAGCGGTCGGAGTGGGGACGGAGACTCGCGGGCGGAAAGAAAGTGACGAGCGTGGAAATTCTTCCACCCCGCGGGAGCGACTCGGCGGACATGCTCGAGGCGTGCCGCGAGCTCAAGCGGGCCGGCGTGCATGCCGTCAACGTTCCCGACGGAGCCCGCGCGATGATGCGCATGGGCGTCCTCGCCGCCTCCACGCTCATCGAGAAGGACGTGGGACTCGAGACGGTCGTCCACTATTGCTGCCGCGACCGGAATCTGCTCGGCATGATGAGCGATCTCCTGGGTGCCCAGGCGCTCGGCCTGCGGAATCTGCTCATCATCACCGGAGATCCGCCCAAGATGGGGCCGTATCCCGAGGCGACGGCCGTGTTCGACATCGATTCCATCGGGTTGACGAACTTGGTGACCGCGCTCAACGCGGGGCTGGATCCCGGAGGCAACGCGATCGGCGACCAGACGTCCTTCGTCGTGGGCGTCGGCGTGAATCCGAGCGCCGTGGACATGAAGCGCGAGATGGAGCGCTGGTACTGGAAGGTGGAAGCCGGGGCGGAGTTCGCGGTCACGCAACCGGTATTCGACGTGGACTGCCTCGTCCGGTTCGTTCGAGACGCCGAGGCGGGGGGCACGCGGATCCCCATCGTGGCGGGGATCTGGCCGCTGACCAGCCTGCGCAACGCCGAGTTCCTGAACAACGAAGTGCCGGGCATCTCCGTGCCGGAGACGATCCTCGAGCGCATGGGGGCTGCGCAGGAGAAGGGCCGCGACCACGCCCGGGCCGAGGGGTGCGCCATCGCCCGCGAGATGCTGGCCGAGGTGAGGGACATCGTGGAAGGGGTGCAGGTCAGCGCACCGTTCGGACGGGTCGCGTACGCCCTGGACGTCCTCGCGGCCCTGGAGGAGCCCTCGGGGACCTCCTGAGCTCGGGCATCGAGGTTCTCTCCATCCGTCTTACGGTTCTCCCGCCGGCTCTGTAGATTAGGCGCCCCTCGTCCGTGCCCCCCCCGAGCGGAGGCGCGCGGCCGGACCCGGAAACCGGAAGACGACATGCTTGAAGAGCTCCTCGCTCGCGAGGTGAAGCGCCGCCCCGAGACGATTCGACTCCAGGGGAGGATTCTGTTCCTCACGGAGGATCCGGACCTGATCCGCAGACAGCTGGCCGGGGAGGATCTGGACTGGGATCCTTCGATCCCGCTTCGCGACGACATCAGCACCGACGAGATCACGCCCGCGTGGGTCTGCTACTACTATGACGAGACGCTCGGCCAGTATCCGTACGTGGGCCTGCGTTGCCGGGGCGAGCAGCCCATCGGGCGCGGCGATGTCGCGGCAGGCGGGTTCATCGCGTCGGTCTCCGGGAAGCGGCGGGGAAAGGGATCGAGCCGCGAGGCCTCGCCCTACGCCGAGCGAGCGGCCGGGATCCGGATCGTGATCGCGGAGAACATCGAGAGGATCTACCGCGAGAACTGCGAAAACCTGGGGATCCTCGCCTCCACCGACTTCTCCCTGCTCGAGCGGATCCGCGCCGGGGAGGAGATCCCGCTGGACGCCTTCATCGGAGACGCGGGCCCGATCCGCCGCGACATCATCGAGTACGGGGGACTGCTGGACTACGCGGTCGCTCGCCTCAAGGGCCTCGTGCAGGTTCCCGGCGTCGAGCCCCGTCCGGGCCGGCCGATGACGGTAGCCGAGAAGATCCTCGCGCGCCACTGGATGGGGGATCTCGCCGCCGACGAGGTCGGGGTGGACGCGGTGGCGCCGGGCGACACCGGCTTCGTCCGCACCGACGTCCGGTTCAGCCACGAGTACGTGACGCCCATGGCGGCCACGTTCTGGGAGGAGTTCGCCGGGACGGAAGCCGGCCTGAACGAGCCGGAGAGCATCTACTTCTTCCGCGATCACCTCGCGTTCCTGGACCAGGTGATCAGCGAAGAGAAGAAGAAGATGGGGTTGCTGGACGCCGCGCACGGCCTGCACGAGAGGCAGAGCGAGTTCGCCGCCCGGCACGGCATCCGTCTGCACGGAGAGCTCGCGGACCGGGTCGGTAGCGAGACGATCTGCCACGTGACCGTCCTGTCCCGCTACGCGCTACCGGGCCAGGTCGTCGTGGGCAGCGACTCGCACACGCCGCACTCGGGGGCCATCGGCTGCGTGGCCTTCGGGGTGGGGACGACCGCGATCGTGAACGCCTGGGCGACGCGGGACGTGCGCCTGCAGGTCCCGCGTTCGGTCCGGATCGAGTTCACCGGTCGGAAGCCCGCGAACGTGACCGCGAAGGACATGATGCTCGAGGTTCTGCGCCACCCGCGAGTCCGCAACGGCGACGCGATCGGCCGGGTCATCGAGTACGCGGGCGAGGCGGTCGAAGCGCTGGGGATCGACGAGCGGGCGACCCTCACGAACATGGCGGCCGAAGTGGGGGGATTCACGGGCATCGTGGCCCCGGACGAGACGACCGTGGCCTGGCTGGTCGCCGAGCGGGGGATGGAGCGCGGCGAGGCGGAAGGCCTCGTGGAGGGCCTCGAGTCCGATCCCGCGGCGGAGTACGAATGGACTCTTAGAATCGATACCGGGGCCCTGCGCCCCATGGTTGCGACGCCCGGAGATCCGGGAAACGGGGTGCCGATCGATGAGCTGGGGAGCGACGTCCCGGTGGACATCGTGTACGCCGGCTCCTGCACGGCCAGCAAGAGGGAGGACGTGGCGATGGCCGCGCGGGTCGTCGGGGAGGCGCTCGAGGCGGGCCGTTCGGTTGCCCCGGGCGTGGACGCCTATCTGCAGTACGGCTCCCTCGACGTCGAGGCGTACGCCCGGGAGCGAGGGTACGACGCGATGTTCCGCGAGGCGGGCATCACGGTGCTCGCGCCCGGATGCGGTGCGTGCATCAACGCAGGTCCCGGCGTCAGCCACTCGGCCGACCAGGTCACGGTGAGCTCGATCAACCGCAATTTCCCGGGACGCAGTGGGCCCGGGCAGGTCTATCTGGCGAGTCCGCTGACGGTCCTCGCGTCCGCCTTCGCGGGGAAGATCGCGGCCTACGAGCCCGGCCCGGACGCGTCCTGATCCGTCAGGGTCTCCGGACCGTCCCCCTCATCCTCCAGGCCGGGCTCGGCTCCCGTTCGCCGCCGGATCCTGTCACGCCGCCGCGCTCCGCTCCACCCCAGGAGGATGCCCCCGAGCAGACTGCCGAGAACGAGGAGGGCGACGGACGACCGCACCTGGGTGACGTACAGATCGACCGTAACGGGCTGCGTGTTCAGGAAGGCGAACAGGATGACGGCCGCGCACAGGACGAGCGCGAGGAGCTGCGTCAGCGACTGCAGGGCGCGCCGATCTAGCACGACTCGCGCAGCGCCTCGAGGGCCCGTCCGACGATCCAGCGACGGACGGCCGGCTTCCACGCCCAGCCGAAGAGCGCGGCGACGGGCCCGGACCTGACCTCCTCCAGCAGGCGGTCCGCCTCGGCGGCGAGCGCCCGCTCCAGCTGCCGGCGGGTGTCGGGTGGTACGTCCTCCCAGGACGGCGTACCCGCGGCGGGCTCGTACGCCTCGTCCTCGTCCGGCTCGTAGCGGATGATGTCGCCCAGCGGACCTTCGAGCAGGCGGCGCGCGTCCCTCCTGCCCGCGCGAAAGTCGCTCTCACGCCACTCGCGCCGCAGAAAGCCGCCGAAGTTGCCCAGGCAGCTTCCGGCCAGCTCGCCGGAGGTGCGTGGGGCGACGAGGTAGAGCGGCATGTCCGCCTTCTCCGAGAGCTTCCCGACGGATTCCAGCACGAAGATGAGCTTCGCGAGGCGCGCCCGGCCCGCCCGCGTCTCGAGCCTCCCGAACGCGGTCGCGTAGGACGGATCGGACTCGATTCGATCCACGGCGCTCTCGAGCCGGTCGAGGGCGGCTTCCTCCAGCTCCGCCCCGTCGATGGGCCCGGCCTCGTTCACGACGATCTCGGCCACACGCTCGGCCAGATTGCCGATCTGGCGGCCGAGGCCGACGGCCTCCGGGTCCTCCAGGCGATCCTGCAGGTCCGGCAGCTGCTCCACGAGCGCTCTCAGGATGGCGAGCCGGCGGTTCACGTCTCGGGCGCGAGCCCAGTCCTTCGCGGCGCTCTGGCCCAGGACCGCGCCCGCGAGCCGGGCCCCGAGATCGGACACCGATCGGGGCTCGCGCTCCGCCGCCGGGACGTCGTCCGCGCCGGCGCGCATCGTCGGCTCCACGAGGACGTACCTCCAGTCCTCGCCGCGATACCCCGGATCCCTCTCGACGAGGTGCTTCGCGAGGCCGACCGGCGCGTTGTCGAACAGCCCCCCGTCCGCGTACCACCGCAGGAAGCCGTCGTCGGAGCCCGGAGGCAGCCGCGCCCCGGGATAGTCGCCGGGAAACCGGACGATCCCGCGGGGCGGAAAGGCGAAGGGAAAGGCGCTGGACGCGAGGGCCGCCTGCCGGAGGCTCTCCCACACCCGATCTCCGGCACCGGTCCCGCGAGTGAGGTCGAAGGCGATCGAGTCGGCGAACACGCGGGTTCCGTAGTGTCGTCCGGGCTCGTTACGGAAGCCGATCGGCGCGTCGTAGCGTATCCCGTCCAGGCCCGCGAGCGTGAGCCCGACCCGCAGGGGGTCCCCCGCGACGGGAGACACATGATCGTCCGAGGCCGGCTCGGCCGTGATCAACGCCTCGGTCAGGTCCTCCACGACGGACGCGTCGAGCCCGCCGAGCCGGTTGGCCCGGGTGGGGTCGAGCAGCGCCCTCGCATCCACGGCATCCACCCAGGCGGTGCGAATCCACGGAAGCGTGTGCGGGTTCACGACGAGGGTGCGGGCCAGGATGCCGGCGGTCAGGGCTCCCGCCGAGGTCCCCGTGATGACGTCGATGGTCACCCGGTCGTCCGCCGCGTTGCGGCGAAGGGCGAGAAACACCTCGGTGACCGCACCGCCGATGTAGGCCCCCAGGGAACTTCCGCCGCTCAAGACCAGCGCGATTTTCGCCATGATCCTCCGTTCTACCCGTGCGGCGCCGGACTTTCCGGGCCGTGGGCCGTCAAACTGACCGGCGGCAGGAGGTCAGGCAAGCGGGGGCCGGGGGGTCGGGAACCGAATTGCCGATGCCGGCGTTCAGTAGATCGAAACCGATGTGAAAAGCCGTCTGTGCGGTCTTGCACCCAGCGGTTCGAGCCTCGCCGCGAAGTGTCTCTACCGTGCAGGCGGCTTTTCGCATCGACCCGCGCCGTGCGTGCGTCCGGACGCCGGACCCCGCTTCGCGCCGTCCCGCGCGGCCTTCACGAATCGCCCGGTGGCCCGGCCCGTTCCGCGCCAGGGAGCCTCATCTGAAGCAGGCTGGAGGCATCCAGGCTCTCCCCCCCGACGTACAGCGACCAGTGCAGGTGGGGCCCGGTGACCCGTCCGGTCGCGCCCACGCGGCCGATCACATCGCCCGCCTCCACGAGGTCGCCCGCCTCCACCTCGATGCTCGACAGGTGGAAGTAGCCCGTGAACACACCCAGGCCGTGGTCGATGTAGACGCTCCCTCCCGTGTAGTAGCGATCGGCCGTCAGGGCCACCCGTCCGCGCGCCGCTGCCCGCACCGCTTCCCCTTCCCGGCCCGCCAGGTCCAGGCCCGTGTGCCGGCTCCGGAGCTCACCGTTGAACAGGCGGCGCTGTCCGAACGGGCTCGTGACCCGCCACGGTCGCGGCGGCTGGAAAGCCCCGCGGGGGAGCCAGTCGGGCGTGGAGCGCGCAAGGAGGTTCCTCACCGTGATCCGCTCCTCCTCGATGCGGGCGGCGGCCTCCGGCGGCGGCGAGGAGAACCGCGGCGCGACGCGCAGCGTGGTGGAGGGAAACTCCCGACCCGCCACATCCAGGACGATGGACTGCTCGGTCACCTCCGCCGGTCCCCAGGTCACGGTGATACGGAGCGTGTCCGGTCCCGACGTCCCCAGAGGAAGCGGCACGAAGCCGACCCGCTCCCGGCCCACGGCGCCGAACGGCACGACCCGCCCGTCGACCCTACCTTCCACGGATGTGGGCGCCGTCCTGCCGGCTGGCAGCAGAAGCCGAACCGCTGCCGCCGTGCCTTCCAGGAGCCGGGCCGGGCTCCATTCCACGCCGAGTCGCACGGGGGGTGGCGTCCAGGCGGGGCGTCTCCCGGAACCGTCACTGGAGGCAGCCGGCAGCCCGAGCCCGGCCTCCCGGGCACCCGCGCCTTCGGACGCCGTCCGCCCCGGCACGACGGCTCCCGGCGTCGGAGCCGCGACCGCGGAATCGTCGGCGGCCCGGTCGGGCCGCGGGGCGTGGGGCTCGGGGCTCCCGCCCGTCGCGCACGCCGCGACGAGAGCGGCCAGGAGGACGGTCAGGGCCCGTATCGACGAAGTGCCTTGCACCATGGGCGCAGGATGGGCGCCGGCCGATTCACGGGCAACCGTCGTCTTCGCCGCAGGTCCATCCGCTCAGGCGACCGGCGGCCCAGTGCAGGTGATTGTCCAGGTCCGCGAGACAGGCGAAGGCGATGCGGCGCGCCTCGGGCCGCAGTTCCGGGGTCGTGGCCCGTATCCGTCCGGCCATCGCCGCGGCCAGGCGCCCTGCGAAGGCGGCCGCCTCGATCGCACGAAGGGGCGTGCCCGCCACCGGGCCCGGCTGAGTCCGCCCCCCGGGCGAAGCGGCCGAGGCATCGAGCAGCTCTCCCCACAGCTCGACGTGATCCAGGTAGTCTCGCATCAGCGGCGCGAGGGACAGGGCGTGGCCACGCAAGGAGAGCTCCACGAGTCCCCCGAGCGTTTCCAGCGTCGCGCGGAGGGAGGCTTGCACCCAGGTGGCCTGTTCCTGCTCGCTCATCGATGATTTCGCCGCGACCGAGAGGCGTTCACCGTCCACGACCCGCACCGTCCGATGCGATGCTACGACCGTACCCTCATCGCGCCATCAACGCCGTGCGCCGTTGCTTGCCCCCCCCTCTCGCCCCGGGTAGCTTCTCCGGCTGAACCGCCGTTGCCCGAAGGTTCCTGCCCACCAGCAAGGAAAACGCAGCCCATGCACGTTTTCGCCAAATGCGAGAACTTCACGACCGCGAGAGACCTCCGGGCCAAGGGGCTGTATCCGTATTTCCAGCGCATCGAGCAGTCGTGCGATACGGAGGTGGTCATCGGCGGCCACCGGAAGATCATGGTGGGCTCGAACAACTACATGGGCCTCACCCACGATCCGAGGATCCTGGAGGCGGCGCGGGCGGCGCTCGACAAGTACGGGAGCGGCAACACGGGGAGCCGGTTCCTCAACGGCAACCTCGATCTCCACGACCGGCTCGAAGCGGACCTCGCGGACTTCGTCGGCAAGGAAGCGGCGCTCGTCTTCAGCACGGGCTACCAGACGAACCTCGGCACGATCGGCGCCCTCGTCGGGCGCAACGACACCGTCTTTCTGGACAAGCTCGACCACGCGTGCATCCAGGACGGGGCGCGGCTCGGCTTCGGCGAGATCCAACGGTTCCGGCACGGGGACCTGAAGACGCTCGATCGCATGCTGGCATCGGTCAAGGACGACCGCGGAAAGCTCGTGGCGGTGGATGGGGTCTACAGCATGGAAGGCGACATCGCGGACCTTCCAGGGCTCGTGTCGCTGGCGGGCAAGCACGCCGCGGGACTGATGGTGGATGACGCGCACTCCCTGGGCGTGCTCGGGCCTACGGGCGCCGGGACGGCCGAGCACTTCGGCCTGACCGCGGAGGTCGATCTCATCACGGGAACGTTCAGCAAGTCCCTGGCGTCGATCGGCGGCTTCGTGGCCGGGCGCCGGGAGGTCATCGACTACCTGCAGAACAACGCCCGGGCCCTCATCTTCAGCGCCAGCATGCCACCGACAGCCGTGGCCACGGTGCTGAAGGCGCTCGAGATCATCCGGAGTGAGCCCGAGCGGCGAGAGCGCCTCTGGACGAACACGAAGAAGATGCACGAGGCGCTGAAGGGTATGGGATTCGACATCGGGCCGACGGAGACGCCCATCGTCCCCATTCTCATCGGGCCGATGGAGAAGACGTTCCTCCTGTGGCGGGAGCTGTTCGAGGCCGGTGTGTTCACGAATCCGGTCGTGCCCCCCGCGGTTCCGGAAGGAAGCTGTCGGCTGCGCACGAGCTACATGGCCACGCATACAGACGATCAGCTGGACTTCGTGCTCGAGTGCATCGAAAAGGTCGCCAAGAAGCACGCGGTCGTGTGACGACAGGCTCAGGTGAGATCCGCGTCGTCCCCGTCGAGGGACGGCGCCTCCTCCGATCCTTCCTCCGGCTCCCGCACTCGATCTATGCGGGGGACCCGAACTGGGTTGCTCCCCTCATGTCGGACGAGCGGCACATGCTCGATCCCTCCCGTCACCCGTTCCACCTCCATTCCGATGTACAGCCGTTTCTGGCCCTCCGCGACGACCGTGCCGTGGGGCGGATCGTGGCGATCCACAACCGCAACCACGTGCGGTTCCACGAGGAGCCAGTCGGGTTCTTCGGGCTCTTCGAGTCGGTGAACGATTCCGCGGTGGCCGGCCGGCTGTTCGATGCGGTGCGTGACTGGCTCCGACCGAGGGGGCTGGAGACGCTCCGGGGACCCACGAGCTTCTCGACCAACGAGCAGGCCGGTCTGCTGGTGGAAGGCTTCGATCGCCCACCCGTCATCATGATGCCGTACAACCCTCCCTATTACGTCGATCTCCTCCGGGGCGCCGGCTTCGAGCCCGTGAAGACGCTCGTCGCCTATTTCCTGGAGAGCGACATCCCCGACTTCCTGATCCGGGCCGAGGAGCGACTGAGTCGGCGTCTCGGGGTCCGCTTGCGGGGCCTCCGCCTCGACCGGTTCACGGAAGAGCTGGAGCACGTGCGGCGCATCTACAACTCCGCGTGGGAGAAAAACTGGGGCTTCGTGCCCATGACGGACGCCGAGCTGGACTTCATGGCCCACGAGCTCAAGATGGCCGTGCGAAAGGACCCGGAGCTCGTCGTCATGGCCGAGAACGCCGAGGGGGTGCCGATCGGATTCTCCCTCTCCCTGCGGGACTACAACATCGCGCTCAAGGCGGCGCGCGGCCGCCTCTTCCCCTTCGGCCTGCTGAAGATCCTGTGGCTCACGCGCGGAGACCGGATCCACAGGCTGCGCGTCCTCACGCTGGGGCTGTTGCCGGAGTATCGGGGGAAGGGGATCGACAATCTCATGTATCTGCGGATCTTCCGGGTCGGCGCCGCGAAACGCATCAGCGAGGGCGAGTTCTCGTGGGTCCTCGAGGACAACCTCGCGATGCGGAAGCCACTGGAGAGACTCGGGTCGGAGATCTACAAGCGCTACCGCCTGTATGACCGTCCGGTCTGAGCCCGTGCTCGTCACGGGCGCGACGGGGTTCGTAGGCAGCCACATCACCCGGGCCCTCGCGGCGGCGGGCCACGCGGTGCGATGCACGGTGCGTCCCTCGAGCCGTCTGGCCTGGATCGAGGATCTGGATGTGCAGCGCGTCCCGGCGGACCTGTCGGACGAGGCGTCGCTCCGCGCCGCCGTGGAAGGAATCGGCGCCGTCGTGCACGCGGCAGGTCTCACGCGGGCCGGCGATCCGGCCGAGTACGAGGCCGTGAACGTGGGGGGCACGGAACGTCTGGCGCGGTTGGCCCGGGCCGCGGGAGTCCGGCGCTTCGTTCTCGTGAGCAGTCTCGCCGCCCGGGGCCCCGACCACCGGGACCTCCCGGCGGGTGTCGACCCGGTGGCTGGCGGAGATGCGCCGGTGAGCGCCTATGGGCGCAGCAAGCGCGAGGCGGAGAAGCGGCTGCTCGGCATCGCGCGAGAGCCGGGCGGCGCGTTCGAGCCGGTGATCCTGCGGCCGACGGGGGTCTACGGGCCGCGGGATGCGGACCTGCTTCCGCTGTTCCGGATGGCGGCCCGCGGCTTCCTGGTCGCGCCGGCCGGGCCCGGGCGCCTCCAGCCCGTGTATGCCGAGGACGTCGGGCGTGCGGTCGTGATCGGCGCAGTGGGAAGCGCCGGTCCCGGCCCGTGGGACATCGCGGGCACGTCGGTGCACGACTGGAGCGAGGTCGCGCGGGAGCTCGGGGCGGCGGTCGGCCGACGCGTGCGGGTGCTGCGCGTGCCCCCGCGCCTCCTCGAATCGGCGGGCGCGGTGGCGGAGCTCGCGGCCCGGCTCCGGGGGATACGGCCCGTGTTCGACCGCCGTCGCGCGACGGACCTCGCGCGCCACGAGTGGACGTGCGACGTCTCGGTCACGGAGCGGGGGCTCGGCTGGAGGGCCGACGTATCGTTGGCCGACGGGTTGCGCCGAACGGCCGCGTGGTATCGCGGGGCGGGCTGGATCCCGGCGTGAACAGCGGACGCCGCCCGCGCGGCCTCCTCGCCGTAGACCGCCTCGCCCTCGGGTATCTCTGGCTCTCAGGTCTTCTGGCGCTCGCCTCGTTCTCCTCGCGCGGGGCGCTCATCGCGGCGCTCCACGCGGGAGGCACCGCCGCGATCCTCGCCGTCGCACGCCGGGACGTGCCGGGGCACCGGTGGCTGGCTTTCCTGCGGCTGGCCTACCCGGTCGCGGCGACGCCTCTCCTGTACTCGGAGCTCGCGTGGCTGAACCAGCTTCTCGTGACGGGCTACTTCGATGGGGTCGTACAGTCCTGGGAGCAGGCACTGTTCGGCGTTCAATTGAGCGTGGACGCGAGCCGCTGGCTGCCTCACCTGTGGATCTCGGAGATCCTGCATGCAGGATACGCCTCCTACTACGTGCTCGTGCCGGGAGCGGCCCTGGGGGTGTACTTGCTCGCGGGGCGGCGGGCCCTGCACGAGTGGACGTTCACGGTCGGCCTCGCGTTCTTCGTCTGCTACCTGATCTTCAGCGTGTTCCCGGTCGCGGGACCCCGGTACGCGTTTCCGCCCATTGAGGGACCCCCGGCTCGCGGGTTCTTCTTCGCGCTCGTCCATCGCATCCTCGAGGGAGGCTCGTCGAAAGGGACCGCCTTTCCGAGCTCGCACGTGGCGGCGGCGGTCACCGCATGGCTCGCGGCGGGGAGGCATCGGCGCGTCCTGCTCGTGGGGTTCGCCCTTCCCGCCGTGACCCTCGTGCTCGGGACGGTGTACGGACGATTCCACTACGGGATCGACGCCCTGGCGGGAATCGGCATCGCGGGCCTGAGCCTCGCGCTGTCCCCCGCGCTGGTCGGCCGCGCCGGGGCCCTGCCGGACACGGGCAACCCCTCCGGCGCCCCCGGGGTCTAAACGGTGGACGATGAGAGGAGAGACGTGACCGAGGCCGAACTCGTGGCACGCGCACGCGCGGGAGACCGTCGGGCCATGGCAGAGCTCTACACCGCCCATGCGGCGCGCGTGTACTCCGTGGTTCGGCGAATGGTGGGTGATGATGCCGTGGCGGATGACGTGTCTCAGGACGCATGGGTCCGGGCGTTCGAGAAGCTGCATCTGTTCCGCGGAGACGCCGCGTTCGGAACCTGGCTGCACCGGCTCTCGGTGAACGTCGCGCTGAATCGCCTCCGCCGCCACGGCCGCAGGGCCGAGGTCGAGCGAACAGTCGAGCCCCCGCCGCCGCTGGCGGACGCGGACGACCGCTTCATCAACCAGCGGCTGATCGGGCAGGCGCTCGACCAGCTGTCCTCGGGCTACAGGGAAGTGCTCGTGCTGCACGACGTGGAAGGGCTGACGCACGAGGAGATCGGCCAGCGACTCGGCATCGCGCCCGGCACCTCGAAGTCGCAGCTGCACAAGGCACGTGCGCGCATGCGCGAGATGCTTGCACCGTCGTACGGAGAGAGTGAAGCAGGGAATCATGTCTGAGCACCTGAGCCGCGAGCAGATCGCGGCGCTGCTGGATGAGATGAACGGAGGGGCGGCCGGCTCGGCGCACCTGGCTAGGTGTGCGGCGTGCAGTCGGGAGTACGAGCAGATGAGCCGCATGCGGATGGCCCTGTCGGCGCTGTCCGACCTCGAGCCGCCGGTGGGACAGTGGGAGCAGATCGAGGCGAGCCTGGAGCGCGTCGCGTCCGCGCCGTCTGGTCGAGGCGATGACGATCGGGGGCGGGCCGGCAACAGAGTCCTGCCGTTCCCGGTCCTCGGCCGCTGGCCGTTGCAGGCGGCCGCGGTGCTCACCCTGTTCGCGGGCGGATGGCTGGTCGGGCGGACGATCGGATTCCAGGGCGCGGAGGCGGAAGCGGGACGGGCGGCCGTCACGCAGATGACGGACGCCCCGGCGGAGAGCTCGGAGCTCGACTTCGGTCGGGGGCCGGAGGCGGATTACCTGCGCACGGCTGCCGATCTGGCGGACCTGCGGGAGCGGGCCGTCGGGGACGGTGGGTCGCTGACCGGTCCGGAGGCGATGACGGAGCGGATCGCGAAGCTGGACGTTCTCGCCGAGCTCACGCGCCGGGCCCTCGAGGAGGCGCCCGCCGACCCGGTCCTGAACAACTTCCTGTTCGACGTGATGGACGAGCGGGAGAGCCTCGCGGAGGGGTTGACCCGTATGCTGCAGACGACGGCCGTGGAGTACAGGTGATGAAGGCTCGGCGGCGCATCCAGCGGTGGCTGTCTCTGACTCTGGGAGTCGGCCTCCTGGTGTCGGGCGCCGGCCGGCCGGCAAGGGCACAGGAGGCGTCGGCGCGTCGAGCGCCCGAGCCGAGGGCGCGGATCGGGGTTTTCCTCGAGGAATCGTGCTCCGTGGAGGGACCATGCCGGACTCCCCTCACGGTCCAGTCCGTTGTGCCCGGTGGTCCCGCCGAGAAGGCCGGAATCCGGACCGGAGATGAGCTGCTCGAGATCGACGGACTGTCCTTCGAGACGGCTCGCGGACGAAGGCGCCTGGGCGAGCTCGTCGACGGTCAGTCGGTCGCGCTCACCGTGCAACGCGGCGGCGCCCGTCTCTCGATCCAGGTCGTGCCGACGGCGGATCTCCGGTGGAGTGCGGCGCGCCTCTTGGGCCGACCTCCCTCCGCGGTCCGGATTCGGGGCATGGCGCCGCGCCCACTGCCGCAGGGGCCCGTCAGCCTGTCGACGAAGGAGCTGGATTCCCTTCGCGTGGTCGTGAAGAGCCTGGGCGACCGCCGGACCGGGTTCGTTCTCGTGCACGGCGACAGCACCGGCGCCGTGCGGGTCGAGGTCTCGGATCCGACCGTCTCCACCGATGGCTCTCTCTCCTATTCGTACAAGGTGCAATCGGGTGAGCCGTCCGTCCCGACCGCGGAGGAGGAGGCCGGCGCCGTCGCGGGTCTGTTCGGGTACCTGTGGGCGGACTCGGCCTTCGCCGGGCGCCTTCGCGTCGCCCGCGATTCGCTCGCCGAGCAGGCCCGCGCGGAGCTGGATTCCCTGCTCCGTCTGCGCAGCCGGCTCCGGCTGGACGCGGAGCGCCTCGAGACCCTCACGCGGCGGCTCGTGGAGAGCGGAAGTCCGAGTCGTGGGCGGGGAGGCTCGAGGCTCGTACGCGCGCCTGAGGGCCGGTACATCGTGCGGTCCCTGGTCGAGAACGATCGCCGCGTGGCGGGAGCCGAGTTCCAGCCGCTGAGTCGGGAGATGGCTTCCTACTTCGACGGCGTGAAGGACGGTCTGCTCGTGCTTCGGGTCCTTCCGGGAACGCCCGCGGCGCGCCTGGGGCTTCGCGAGGGCGACGTCGTCGTGGAAGCCGGCGGCCGGCCCTGCGACAGCGTCCGCCAGCTGCGCGACATCCTTCACGGGCGGGCTGGCGTGAACGTAAAGTGGATTCGTAAAGGGCGCACGCGAGAGGGCACGATCGAAGGGTCCTGAGTCGGGGCCAGCGCCTGATCGTCCGGCCCGGAGCCGCCGGTCCGTCGCTCCAGCGCCCGTTCGCGGATCCGGTTGTTGAGACCCCGACGTCGTGCCAGTTTCCCGACATGAGATCCGTCGCTTCCGGGGCCGGCGGGCCGCCCGACGTGGCGCGTCTGTGCCAGCGGCTCGCGCGGCGCTTCCGCTCGTGGGCATCCGTCGCCGAGCCCGAGTGGCCGGCCGGCGACTTCGAGGAGCTGGCCCTGGAGACTTTTCGGGTCCAGTTCGAGCACGTGCAGCCGTACCGGGCGTATTGCCGGAGGCGCGGCGTGGTCCCCGGGGAGGTGCAGGACTGGACGGCCGTGCCGGCCGTGCCCACGGCCGCCTTCCGGGCCGTGGACCTGATCGCCGGGGATCCCCGGTCCGCCCGGCTCGTCTTCCGCACGAGCGGGACGACGCGCGGCACGGATCGGCGTGGCCGGCACCTGATCCTGGAGCCCGAGCTTTACCGGGCCTCGCTCGAGGCGGCGTTCCGCCGGTTCGTGGTCCCGGATCTTCCCGCCCCGCGCATGATCGCGCTGCACCCGCCGTTCGAGGTCGGAGAGGATTCATCTCTCGCGTGGATGATCGATGCCGTGCTCGCGCGGTTCGGCGACCCGGGCAGCATCCACGCAGTCACCACGGGCGAGCTGGAGTGGAGGCGGGCAGCGGAAGCCGCGGCGCGCGCTGCCGCTGAAGGCAGGCCGGTGTGCCTGCTGGCCACGACGCTGGGCTTCGACGCCTGGATGGAGTGGCTCGAGCGCCACGCGATCCGCGTGTCGCTTCCAGACGGCTCACGGGCCATGGACACCGGGGGATCGAAGGGTCGGCCGGACCTGAGCCGGCCGAGCGTCGTCGAGCGCATGGGAGACCGGCTGGGTCTCGATCCCTCGGGCGTCATCAACGAGTTCGGCATGACGGAGCTCTGCTCCCAGCGCTACGCGATCCCGGGCGCTTCGGGTTCGGGCCCCACACGCTTCGCGGGTCCCCCGTGGCTCCGCACGCGCGCCCTGGATCCCGTGACGCTCGCTCCGCTGCCCGAGGGCGAGGAGGGTGTGCTTTGCCATTTCGATCTCGCGAACGCGGGAAGCGTGTCGCACGTGCTCACTGAGGACCTGGGGCGCGTGCGCGGCGGGATCGTGGAGTGGGTCGGGCGCGTGCCGGGGGCGCGGCCTCGGGGCTGTTCGCTCGCCACGGCGGAGCTTCTGGCCGCCCAGCCCGATGGATGAGCTCTGGCACCTCCCGGGATTCGCGGGACCGGCGCCGGGGGGCGGCCCGGCGGAAGGCTTCCTGGAGGGCCGTACGGCAGCCGGGTTCGGGTTTCGCTGCCCGAGGCTCGAAGCGGAGGCAGCGCGCGACGTGGCGCGGGCGGTCAGGAACGCGGCCCTCCGGGCCAGAGAAGCCCGGTCGACGGCCAGCGTCGTGGACCGGGCGAGCCGGGCCGCCCTCCGCCTCGCGGATCCACGCGACCCCATCGGCAGGGAGGCGCTCTCCCTGCTGGGCCGCGAGCTCGGTTGGTCGGCGTCCCTCTGTGCCTCCACACTCGAGGGCATGTCGGCGTCGTGGACCCGGGAGGCGTTGACCGGGGTCCTCGACGAGGAGCTGGGCGGCGCGGCCGCGCTCGACGGATTCGTCCGCACGAGCAGAGCGGGACGCCGGCGCCGGGCCCTGGGCCCGCCGCTCCTGTTGCTCGTCCACGCCGGCAACGTGCCCGGCGTCACGATCACGGCCATGATTCGAGGGCTCATGGTGCGGTCCGGCGTCCTCTGCAAGCTCCCGCGGGAGGAGCCCGGCCTCGGCGTCCTGTTCGCACGGGCCCTCTCGGCCGAGGATCGGCTCCTCGGCGACTGCGTGGCCGCGGCCTGGTGGGCCGGCGCGGCCCGCGGCGAGCCTTGGGGCGAATGGGTAAAGTTAGCAGGTAAAGTGATTGTCTATGGCGGCGAAGATGTGGTGCGCGCCGTGCGCGAGGATGCCCGGGTCGGCGCTGATGTCGTCGCCTACGGTCCCCGGGTCGGCATCGCGGTCCTGCTTCCAGACGCGGACCGGCCCGAGGCGGCGGCGCGCCTGGCGAAGGATGTGCTCGCGTACGCCCAACAGGGTTGCGTGTCGCCCCGGGCGGCGTACGTGGTCGGCGGGAGCGCCGGCGAGTTTGCCGAGACCCTGGCCACCGCGCTGGGCGCCGCGTGCGAGACGGCGCCGGAGCGACCGCTCGCGGCGGAAGCGACCGCGATACGGGCGCTTCGGGCCGAGGTCGAGTTCGAGGAGTCGGCGGGAAGCGCCGGCGAGGGGAGTCCGGGCGGGAGAGCCGTGCTGGGAAGCGCGGACGGGTACTCCTGGACCGTGATCACGGGCGAGAGGCCGGAGCCACCCGTCGATGACCTCCCGCGCGTCGTGCGAGTTCACCCGGTGCCCGATGTCTCTACGCTGCGGGGGCTGCTGGATTCGCTCGAGGGCCGGATTCAGGCGATCGGCACGGCGGGCCGCGAGGGATGGGACGAGGTCGTGGCACTGGGCCTGGAGCTGGGTGTGAGTCGCGTGGCCGAGCTCGGAACCATGGCCTGGCCGCCGCCCGACTGGCGTCACGACGGGCGCGCCCAGTTGCTGCCCCTGATTCGCTGGATGGACGTCGAGGATTAACTTGGCCGGATCGACGACCCGCCGGTATGTTCGCGCTGCGGTGGATCGGATTCGACCGCGGAGGAAACAACGAGGAGGAGGCGATGAGAGAGTCGGTGTGGGTGAGGTGGTTGGGATCCTCGGTGACCGCGATGGCGGCCCTGAGCCTTGCTTCGGGACGCACGCCCGACCTTTTCGCCCAGGGAAACGGCGCCTCGGCAGCGGCGGAAGCGCACCCTGTCTGGGACGGATCTTCCCTGGTCGTGGACTATCCGGTGTATGAGGCCGTGCATCCGCCGGCCGCGTATCAGACGGCGATCGACAACGGGACCCGAAGCCCGGATGGGCGGCCGGGCCCCGATTACTGGCAGCAGCAGGTGGACTACCGAATCGACGTCGGGCTCGAGCCGAGCACGGCGCGGCTGACGGGCTCGGAGACCATCCGCATCCAGAACAACTCACCGGGTCCGATCCAGGTCGCCGTCCTGCACCTGTATCAGAACCTGTTCTCGGAGGGGGTCAGGCGGAACCGCCCCGTGACGCTGACCGGCGGGATCGAGCTCACGCGGGTGGCGACGGGCGGCAAGGATCTGGGCGAGATCGACGCCCGGACCATGCAGCAGCAGTTCAGGAGCAGCGAGCGAGACGGTGGATATCTCGTGCAGGGGACGATCGCGCAGGTCCTCTTTCCGACCGCCGTGGAGTCGGGCGCGAGCATCGAGCTCGAGGTGGAGTGGGGCTTCGACGTGTCCGGTGGGGGCGGCATGCGCATGGGTCGCCTGGACCACGACGTGTTCAACCTCGCGCAGTGGTACCCGCAGGTGGCGGTCTTCGATGACGTCTTCGGCCAGGATGCGTCACCGTATCTGGGCAACGGAGAGTTCTACGACGAGTACGGGAGCTTCGACGTCGCCGTCACGGTGCCGGAGGGCTGGCTGGTGGTCGGGACGGGCGAGCTCACGAACGGCGAGGAGGTGCTGCGCCCGGAAGCGCTGGCGCGACTCCGCTCGGCGCCCGCGGTGGACACGGTCGTCCACGTCGTCAGCGCCGAGGACCTCTCGGCCGGCAGGGCGACCAGAGAGAGCGCCTCCGGGACCCTCACGTGGCGTTTTCACGCCGATTCGGTTCGGGATTTCGCGTTCGCCACGAGCGGCAAGTACGTCCTCGATGCGACGGGGGCGGACACCGGAGGCCCCCGAGGGCGAGTCCTGATCCAGAACGTCTACGATCCGGCCGTCGAGCACTGGGCGGAGGCGACGCTCTACGCGAAGCACGCCATCGAGCTCTTCAGCGCGCACCTGATCCCGTACCCCTATCCGCACGCCACGACGGCGTATGGCCCCCCTGAGGTTGGCGGCATGGAGTACCCGATGATCACGTTCATCAACCGGAGCTCGCCGGGACGGGGGCTGAACGGCGTCGTCACGCACGAGCTGGGGCATTTCTGGATGCCGATGGTCGTGGGCTCGAAGGAGATGGCGTACGCGTGGATGGACGAGGGCTTCACGCAGTTCAACGCGAGCCGGGCCATGGGCGATTACTACGGGGATGAGAACGCCCGCAACCAGGACCGGAACATCTATCTGCAGGCGGTCCGATTCGGGCTCGACACTCCGATCATGGAGCACACGGATTACGTCGAGAACGGTTTCGGCCGGGGTGTGGCCGCCTACATGAAGCCGGCCTCGGTCATGCACGCCCTGCGGCATATGCTTGGCGACGACACGTTCGATGCCGCGTTCAGCGACTATGCTCGGGCCTGGGCGTTCAAGCATCCGATGCCGTGGGACTTCTTCAGCATGATGGAGGAGGCGGCGGGCACCGACCTGGACTGGTTCTGGCAGGGCTGGTTCTACGGCGACGGAGAGCTCGACCAGGCGATCGATTCCGTGACACCGGCGCCCGGAGGCATCACCATCTCCCTCTCGAACCTGGGCGAGGTGGTCATGCCGGTGGAGCTGACGATTCAGCTCGTCGACGGTTCGGAGACCGAGGTCGTGCTCCCCGTCGATGCCTGGACCGGGACGAGAACGATCAGCCGCACCCTGGCCGTCTCCGACGACGTCGCGAAGGTCACCATCGATCCCGGCTCCTACTATCCGGACAGGGATCGCTCGAACAACGAGTGGAAGGCGGAGAACTGAGGCTCAGGCCCCTGGAGGGCCGCGGCTCGCGCCCGGAGTCCAGGCTCCGACTTCGGGCGCAGGCCGGGGGACGGCGCTGATGCTCGAACTGGATTCCAGGCCGACGGAGCAGATCTGGGAGCGCTGCGCGCGGTTCTTCGGAGCCGCGCCCCAGATCGTCCTGGAATGGAGTGACCCGGAGTCGGAGGCCCGGGGATGGCTGGTCATCAACAGCCTCCGGGGCGGGGCCGCTGGCGGGGGCACGCGCATGCGCCCCGGTGCGTCGCGCGCCGAGGCCACCTTTCTCGCCAAGGCGATGGAGCTGAAATTCGCCATCGCGGGCCCGCCGATCGGCGGCGCGAAGTCGGGCATCGACTTCGATCCCGAAGATCCCAGAAAGCCCGAGGTTCTCGGTCGGTGGTTTCAGGCGATCCTCCCGGAGCTGGCCACGCGGTATGGGACGGCCGGCGACCTCAACGTCAACGAGCTGCGCGAGGTGATGCCCCACTGTGAGGCGCTGGGGATCGGCCACCCTCAGCTGGGCGTGCTGAGAGGCCATCTCGGCCTGGACGGGGCCGCGCTGGGAGAGCGGGTCGCCCTCATGCACGAGGGACTGGATCAGGTCGTGGAGGGGGAATTCGGCGTCCCGGGCACGGATCTGCGAGTGTTCGATCTGGTGACGGGGTACGGGGTCGCCGCGTCGCTGGCCCGGCTCCTCGAGCATCAGGAGCGGGAGCCCGAGGACACGAGGGTCCTGCTGCAGGGCTTCGGCTGCGTGGGAGGCGCCGCCGCGTTCTACCTGGCCCGGCTCGGCGTTCGTCTCGTGGGCATCGTCGATTCCGAGTCCGCGGTCATCGACCGCTCGGGCTTCTCATCGGAGGACTTGGAGATCTTCCTCTCCGAGCGGGAGGGGAATCGACTCCCGGAGCCGCGAAAGAGCGCGCGGGGAACGCACGACGAATTCTGGAGCACGCCGGCCGACGTCTTCGTGGCCGCCGCGGGCTCCGGCACGCTGGACGCCGAGTCGCTCGGGGTGCTGGACACGCTGGGCGTGCAGACCGTCGTGTGCGCCGCCAATCAGCCGTTCGCCGCCTCCGAGCCCGGCGACGTAGCCCTCGAGCGGGAGGCTGACGAGAGGTTCGCGGTCCTCGCCGACATCATCGCGGGATCGGGTACGGCCCATGCCTTCGCCTGCCAGAGCCGCTCGGATTGTCCACTGACCCCGGATGCCGTGTTCTGGTCGATCCAGAGAACCGTGTCGGAGGCGGTGGACGAATCGGTTCGACGAGCGGGCAGCGCGACGACGGGTCTGCTGGCAGGGGCGCTCGATCTCGCGCTGGAGCGGTGCGGCGAAGCGGGCCCGGAGGAGCTCCCGGACCTGTCCTAAGGTGTGAGCGGCTCTGCGATGCCGAGATCCCAGGCCGCGATGAGCCGTTCGTTCCTCTCCGAGCGATGCCACCCGACGACGATTCCGCCGGACTGGTCCATCGGGATGAAGTCGTCGGGGGTCGTTCGGGCCCCCAGAAAGCGGTCTTTCGCCCGGAGCGATCCCTCACCCCGCACGTCGTACGCACGGTAGTGGAAGACTCCGGTCGAATCCGAGCGCAGCACCCACAGCAGATCCCCATTCCGGTCTCCGAGGAGTCCGATCGACATGCCATCGGGGATCCGGACCGCCAGTTTCCGCCCACGCCCCTTGGGCGCGATCTCGAAGACGGTGTCCCTGGCCGCGGCTGACCACAGCCAGAGGCCTCGGCCTGACGGAGCCAGTGCCGTCTCACCGACCCTGGGAGAGATCCCCCGGACCGATGGCGGTCCGCGTGACCCATCGAGCAGGGTGTCCGCCGCCTCCCCCTCCAGGTTCTCCCAGATGATCCTCAGAACGGGTACGGAGTCCGACTCGGTCCGCGCCAGGGTCGCGAACGCGAGGCCGAACGGGAATCGGGTGAGGCGCATCAGGACCGGCGTGAAGCCGAGCTCGAAGCCCTTCAGGTGCTCCCCGCCGTGGGTGAACAGGTCGACGCTTCGCGTCTGGGCGTCGTAGACGAACACGCCCAGGTCGGCGGCCTCCTCCACGAGGCGCGGCCGTACGACCTCGACGGGCTCGGCGTCGTCCCTCCCGAACATCCTGTAGTCGCCGCGCGACTCATCGTATCGGGTGACCGCCTCGAACAGCGTATCGGCGATCCATGCCTGAGAGCCGTTCCCGGCCGAGAAATCCGCGGGTTCGACGAGGAAGAGCCCATCGGACGCGAGCTGGGTCCAGGCGGCCCGGCCCGGGCGCTCGACCTGCGGCGGCTCGGAGGGTTCGGCGCCGCACCCCAGCAGACCGACCGATGTGATGGCGACGGTCACGAACCTCCACCGGGAGCGAGACGGCACGTTCGAGTTTGCCATGGCGCACCGATGATAGTGAATTTGGTACCGCGATCAAGCCGTAAGCGCCCTTCGACGTGTTAGTTGATGCTGCGATGACGCCCGAGTGCACCCTGGATGCGTGCGGGGTCGGTGTGGGGCGGGCGTCCAACGCGACCCATCGGCGGGGCGGAACATGTATCATCTCCAGAGCCTCGGTGGCGTGTCACTCCGGGACCCCTCGGGGGAGGTCGTGCGCTTCCGCTCGCGCAAGCATCTTTCCCTCCTGCTGTACCTGACGGCGAACGCCGGCCGGGTGCACACCCGAAGCGAGCTGGCGGCCCTTCTCTGGACGAGTCCTCCCGAGCGCGCGAGACATTCGCTGAGTCAGGCCATCTACGACCTGAGAGGGCAACTCGACGGCGCCTTCGTGACGGGTCCGGCCGAGGAGCTGCGTCTGGACGCGCAGCGGATCTCCTACGATGCCCGCGAGCTGGAGCTCGCGCTGAAGAGGGGACAGCTTGAGCGGGCCATCGAGTTCTGCAACGGGCCCTTCGCCTGCAACCTCCAGTCCACGGGCACGGACGACTTCGAGCGCTGGTTGGAAGCGGAGCGAGTCCGCCTGCAGCGCCTCAGTCGCGTGACGCTGCGCCGATACGTGGAGCAGTGTGATTCGCGCGGACTCTGGGGCGAGATGTGCATCGCGGCGATGAAGCTCGTCGAGATCGATCCGCTGGATGAGCTAGCACACCGCGCCCTGATGCGTGGGCTGTGGCTGCACGGTGATCGAGAGTCGGCCCTGCAGCACTTCGAGGAAACGGACAGGCGACTCGAGGCCGAGCTTCCCGGTGGCTTCTCCAGCGAGACACGCGCCCTCGCGGAGCGGATCCGCTCCACGCCGCCCGCCCGCCCGACCGGCGACCTCGACGAGGACGCGGAGCTCCCCCTCATCGGGCGCGAAGAGGAGCTCGAGTTCCTCCGAACGCGAGCCCGCAACCTGGGTCGAGGCGGCGGCTCGACGGTCGTCGTCCGCGGCGAAGGAGGCATCGGAAAATCACGACTGGTGAAGGCGTTCGTGCACTCCCTGGGCGTCGAGCCCGTCCAGTGCCTGGAGAGTCGCTGCTATCCAGCGGAGGCAGACATACCCTATGGCCCCGTCGTCGACGGCCTCAGGCCGGTCGCGGGCCGTGTGGCGCGCGAGCTGGCCCCGGGGTCCGAAGCGTTCACGCGCCTCGGCCACCTGTTTCCCGAGTTCGACGACTTCCTCGAAGACGAGGAGACCGATGCTCCGGATCCCGAGGCGTGGAGGAGGCGGCTGTACGAGGAAGTCGCTGATCTCTTGAAGATGGCGGCGACACGACAGCCGATCGTGTGGGTTGTGGAGGATGTTCAGTGGATCGACGCGACGTCCGCATCCCTGCTCCACTGCATCGCTCGCCGGCTGGCGGAGCAGCCATTCCTCCTGATCACGACGTTCCGCACGGTTCGCGGAGACAGGGTCAACGCCAGCGCGCCTCCGGTCGCCGGGTACGTCGCCGGCGGCCGAAGCGAGACACTTACGCTCGGACCCCTCACGGAAGACCAGATCGCGAGTCTCGTCCTGTGCGTGAGACCCGACGCCGAAGGTACGGCGGCCGTGTCCCTGGCCCAGCACCTCTCCGCAGGGAACCCGTTCTACGCGCTGGAAGTTTTTCGAGCCGCCGTCAGCTCGGCCGAGTGGGCGGAAAAGGCTCGCGTGTGGGCTTTGCTCACGAATGCCCGCCTCAGCGAGGTCTTCCGGATCCGCCTTCAGGGCCTCTCGGATCGATCGCTACATCTGCTCCGATCGATCGCAGTGCTGGAACGATACGCCACGCCCCGCAATGTGTCATCGGTCTCCAACATCTCACTGGGAGAATGCGCCGCGCTGGGCGAAGATCTGTACGCTCGGGGCCTCATTCAGGACGACGAGGACCGGGTGGAGTTCGTGAACGACATCACCCGGGAGTATGTCTACGGCCAGCTGACCTCGATGCAGCGCGCCGCCCTTCACAGTGCGGCGGCCCGACTCCTCTGCGCAGAACCGGACACCGGTTTCGCCACGCTGGCCCGCCACTACCGACTCGGAGGGGACCGGGAGAAGGCATTCGACTGCGCCATACGAGCCGCCCGCGAGGCGAGTGAAGCCGGCGGCCATCTGGAAGCCTCGCATATGGCGGCTCTCGCCGTGAGCACGTCCCGAACCCGCGATGAAACGGTGCGGGCGCTCCGAATCCTCGCGGACTCCGAGCTGTCCACGGCGCAGCTACAGTCCGCGCAGGAGCACTTCGACCGGATGCTCGTCCTCGACCCCAACATGCCCCTCGAAGAACGCATCGCGGTGAAGTTGAGCGTTGTGAAGGCCCTAGTTGAGCGAGCGGAGTGGACGCTTGGTCGCCAACTTGTCGACGCTTTGCCGCTTGAGATTGGGGACATTCAGGAGCCTAGGGGACGGCTCGAGAGCGAAATGGAGCGACTTCACTGGAGTCTCAAGATCGCGATGCGGCAGGCGGACAGCGCTCTTGCTACTTCCAACGCAGTAACGATCAGGAGGCTTCTCTCAGAGGGGAGGGAAGCTGGGACGCTGACTGCAATCGCCTCCGTTTCCGCGGCATGCTCGCTAGCCGCGTACTATGCCTTTTTCGAAACAGCCGAAAAGGCTCTCGAGCAGGTCGAGGCAATCTCCTCCTTAATAAAGGACGTTCCCACCAGGCTTGCCGGAAGAGTCCAGCTCTTTCGAGGGCTCATTCAGACTCGGAGGGCCGAGTGGGATATTGCGGAACACGAGATCAAGGTAGCAATCGACTTGGCTACCAAGCGGAACGACTTGGTCGAGCTAAGCTGGCTACTGAACAATCTTGCATGTTGCTACTTGGAGCAGGGCAAGTGGGAAGAGTTCAACAGCGTCACCAAGCGAGTAGAGGACATACAGCACGATGTACCCGTGACCCTAGATGTAGTACTTCCGCTAAGCATCAATAAGGCCAACGCACTGTTTTACCAAGGAAAGTCGGCTGAAGCAGCCGAACAGTACTCTAAGTGTCTCGCAATTGCTTCTTCCAATCATTCGATCGGGTTCATACCAGAGCTTACTGCGTGCGTGGGTCTCACCTCACTCCAGCGAGGCGACTTGGCAGCGGTGAGAAATTCCATGAGCCTCTTAGACATACCGGATGAGTCGGGCGGCGTGCAGGAGAGGTTCAAGGTGCAGTGGTTCCGCGCGTATACGAGCCTCCAAGCACAGTGTGCGAGATCATCGGACCGGTTTTTTGAAGTCGCCGAGAAGGAGCGCCTGCAGGACACCCCTAGTTATCTGAAGCTCCTTTGGATCGGAAACTCTTTTTATGGCCGGGACAACTGTCCACCCGAGGCCGCCAACAAAGAGGCCCTGCGTAAGTCTCTAAGGGAGACGAACCTTCTTTGGTTCGTAGGGTTCTTTCGGCGGTGGCGCTACGCCGCAGACGCTAAGTCACAAGGCCGGCTCTAGTCTCTTCCTTTGATCGGGGCGATACCTGCTAGACGCTGGCCACCAGATCTGGGCCGAGGTTGAGGAACGTCTATCTTTTCGAGGACATCCGTGGCGAGGATAGCCGTGACGACCGCAGGATCAAACTGACCACCACTGTGCTTCTGCAGTTCTTCACGCACAACTTCTACAGGCAGCGCTCCTCGATAGGGACGGGCCGTGGTCATCGCATCGATCGTATCGCAGACTCCAATAATCCGAGCACCGCGCGGGATTGCTTCGCCTTCAAGCCCGACCGGGTAACCGTCTCCGTCCCATCGTTCATGGTGGTATCGGACACACCTTAGCACCTCGGGATCAATGCTCCGAATCGACTTGATAATATCGACACCGCGATCAGGGTGAGCTCGAATAAGTTCCCGCTGCTCGGCACTCAATGGCCCCTTCTGACGGAGGATCTCGCTGTATGCAACGTCAATCTTTCCGATGTCGTGAAGCAAGGCCGCAGTCTCAATGATCTCAGCTTCTTTGGGCTTTACTTTCAGGGCTCGAGCTATGGCGCGTGCGGTCTCCGCCACCCTTATGGAGTGTCCCGAAGTGTACGGATCCTGGGCCTCGATCGTCTTGACCATCAACCGAAGAAGATCAGTGTTCAGCTGCCGAAGCTCGAAGTTGATGCCGTAGCTGTAGCGCAGTCCGATGAGCGGAATGATGGCGAGCATGAGGGCTAGAGGATTGAACTGCACGTAAAGGTACGCCACAACATAGGCCAGGGGGCTCATCGCCACATCGAAGACGATCAAGCCCGCTGTTATCCCCCGCCAGCACTCCAGGTAAGGCCTTCCCTCGGAGAGCGATACCACATACGCTACCGTGCCCGTATTGACCGCAAAGTACACCAGAACGGCAAGTATGAACGGCGGCAGCGTCGAACGAAACTGCAGATCTGTCAGACTCGGAGTACCTGTAAAAGCGACGTAGACTACACCAGCCGCCGCCACCGCGAGAACTAGTTGCGCCGTGTTAAAGACCTTCTTGAACAGGGCCTTCTCACGATAGAGGAACAGATGAGAGACCAGCTCCGAAGCCAAGGTGACGGCTACGGCGCCCGCGGGGCCCAGCAGCAGGATCGCACCCAGCTCCGGCACGAAGTCCATAGACGTCGTCGAGCCCGACTCCGTGAACTTTAGGTACAGCATCATGCTCAGCGTGCTGAGCGCTAGGAGGGTAAGGAAAGCCAGCAGTGAGCGCTGAGTAAGCGGAGAAGGGAAGAAGCGAAAGACCAAGACCGTCACGAGGACAGCCGCCGAGGCGACACCCGCGATTAGCCTTCGGAGTTTCTTGTCTAGCGCCATCTGATACAGCTACCCCCAATCTCTACGTCTTACCACCTAACGGTGCCGCCTAGCAGCAAGACAAGCCAAAGAGAGCCCATAGAGCTCACCTCCTTTCGTAAGGAAGTCATACCCAAGCCGCTATAGGGTATGCTTCAGCTCCGCTCGGAGGATCGCTCCGCTCAGCTCAGCAGCGTCGCAGAGATTGGGGGTATCTTTCTATTATAGACTGGAGATTCGACCTCTCGACTGAATTGCGGCGCACGGCGAGATCCCCACATCCCGGTATCCAGACGGCGGACCGCGCCCCTGACACCCGATAAATAGAAGGAACCAAGCGTCGCAACGCAACCGACTGTCGTGGATTAGCGGCCGTCCGCCCAGCGATTCGTGGCCTGGAGGCACGCCAGCACCGCGGCCTCTTCCGGCGAGTCCTTCACGGTAGCGATGCCCGCCAGGGAGGCGAACTCGCGTCCGGAGCGGCCGTGGATCACGGCGATGACGAGGTTGCGACCGAACAACTCCGCGCGAGCGATGCCGTTCAGCGAAAGAATCGCGTCGGAATCCGAGGCCTGTTGCAGGGCGGTGAGCGCGGCCGTGGCGGCGACATCCAGGCGGGATTGCTCGAAATCGGGGCCATCCGCCTCGCCGACCCAGCTGTTGGACCCGCCGAGGAGCTCGACGCGACAACTCACCGTCTGACCCGCGCGTCGCTCGATCTGGACGCTGTCGAGAAGTATGCGGCGCTCGCCCGCGCGCGCGGCAGGAGAGGGCGTGACTTCCGGCACGGGAGCGGCCTCGATCTCAGGAGCCTTGACGCGGGCGATCGAGATCTTCCTGTGGTCGATCTGAAGGCCGAACTCGGCCAGCAGGGCCGATTCGATGTTACGCACGATCTGCTTGGGGCCGAGCGATGAGCTGCTGAGAACGTGGATCTCGTCGATGCCCCCGTGACCGTCGGGGACGATCTTCATCGAATCGACGCCGTCGAGGCTCGCCAGAAGCTTCTCGATGCGTCGGAGGCCCCACGGATCCAGACCCATCACCTCGGGTCCGGCTTCCCTCTCTTCAGGCGTCATCGAACGAGCTCACCTTCCACTGCAGGGTGAACGGCATTGCCGCCGTGCGCCTTCGCCACGTACAGCGAGGCGTCGGCCTCTGCCATGAGGACTTCACTCGTCAGATTCGACCGCGGGGCTCCGGAATGATACGCGAGCCCGATGCTGAGCGTAACCCCCGCCTCCCCATCGGGCGTCGGAACCTTGAAGTCCTCCACCCGACGCCGAATCTCCTCCGCAACCCCTGCCGCACCGGGTCGATCCGGGTTGACGAGAATGACGACGAACTCGTCGCCACCGTAGCGGCACGCGATGTCGGTTGAGCGTATCGCTTCACCCAGAATCTTCGCAACACCGGTAAGGATCAGGTTTCCCACGCCGTGGCCGAAGATGTCGTTCACGTCCTTGAACTTGTCCAGATCGATGAACAGGACCGCGATCGACGTTCCCGTGCGGTTCGCTCTCGAGACCTCTTCCGCGAGTCGCTCCTCCAGGACGCGATAGGTGAACACGCCCGTGAGACCGTCGTGGAGGGCATCTTCGGAAGCCCTCTCGTACTGGCGGTTCAGGTAGATCGGGCACAGGGACAGGGTCGAGCGCCCGCGGGCCACGGCCTGGGCGAACTCCAGGCACGTCGCGTGGCCGCAGGAGCCGGTGTTCCAGTACCGTCCGGACGGCGTCATGCCGATCTGTGCGAGCACGCGCTGGACCTCTTCCGGGTCGGGTGTCGGCAGCGTCTCGTGTTTCGGCCGGAACGTCGCCCCGAGGTCCAGGTCGGACGACCGCTCCACCACGGGACTCTCCGCCCGTTGGGGCTCCGCGAGCTCGGCGATCGTCTTCCGCCAGTACAGATCCTCATCGGGGCCGAAAGCCGGATGCCCGAGATTTCCTTCGAACGGAAGGACGTCCACGAAACCCAGCGGCGACTCTTCTCCGATCACGGCCCGCGCCACCGCTCCCAGGCTCTCGAGTCCTCGCCTGCGCTGGAATCCACGAGCTGACAGCGTCTGAGCATCGAGCATCGCTCGCGGCAGACCGCCGGCGAGCGACAGGTGACGACGACGTTCGGGCGGGATCCGCGTCAGCGTGAGCGGCTGCGACGCGGGACTCGCGTCGACCTCCGCCATCACCTGTTCGAGCTCGGACAAGGAGATGCAGTCGTCGATGCCGATCAGGCTTCCATTGGAGCCGGGAGTCCCGAGGCCGGCGTAGACGATGCGGTAGCCCTGTGCCGCGAACTCACCCAGGTGACGGGCCAGCGCGACCGCGGGGGTGACGACCGGGGCGAGGAAGGGAAGGAGCTCGGGGAGCCGGGTCCGGCAGTAATCCACGACGATCGGGCTCGTGGACCGAATCCACGCCCGTGGTCCCTCGTCCCTCCAGATGCGCAGGTATTCTCCGGCCACGAGCTCATCGCCAACGGCCTCGAAGAAGACGCCATCGAAGCCCAGGTCGTAGCACGCGTTGATGATCTGTTCGGGCGTGGCCGGGAAAAAGAACACCGTGACTTCCGTGGGGAGGATCAACAGCGCCTTCTCATCGCGGATGGCTTCGGCTCCACCGGGAAGATCTCCGACGACGTCGATGGCCTCGTGGTGGCAGGCGGGAACGCAGAGGCCGCACTCGATGCACGTCTCCTCGTGGATCGCGACCTCTTCGCCCGAGACCGAGATCGCCTCTACCGGGCATACGCGCACGCAGGCCATGCAGGACGTGCAGCGCTCGTTTACGGAAAAGGTCAGGCTCACGGCTCTCCTGCCTCACAGGCCTGTCTCATGCTGCCGCGCCGTCGGGGGCGGGCCTCGGGACAGATCGGTCGAGGGTACAAGAAACATACCCGCCCCCGGGGGGGCGCGGAAGCAGGCATTTTCGCTCAGCGGAGACGGCTCGGCCTCGTATCTGCCGATGTGCCAGTTGGATATGGGCGCCGACCACGGCCGCGGCAGGGCCGCGGGATTGTGGAAAACTGCGAGCTTTCCGTCCCCCGGTGTGGCGCCGGGACTACGGAGGTGACGCCACGATCCACCGGTTTCATCCGGTTCCCGGCACCCGGCCAGGCCTGTTGTCAAGGCGGCGGGCGCTGCTCTAGGTTACGCGCACTCCCGAGCGGCTGGAGATGATCCGACCGACCCCGGGCGCCACCGACCCAGGAGCGACGAAAGGGATGGACGCGAAGGCCAAGGCACTGCTGAAAAAGCTTCTGTTCCGGCTCGACGGAGCGGCCGATAGCCACAAGGTCGAGTTCACGAGCCCTTCGGGAGACCGCTGGCAGGCGGAGCTCTGCCTCCATTCGGGGACGGATCCGCAATCACCACGTCTGCTGGTGATGTTCCGCAATCGGAATCGGCCGGCGGAGGCGCAGCGCTACACGCTCGTGCCGGCGGGCGTATCCAAGGTTCCGAGGCAAGCCGCGGCGCAGCTGAAGGAGGCGGATCTTCGCGACCTGCTGACCCGTTCGGTGAAGGTCTGACCGTCCCATGGCCAGAACCTTCTTCGATGCCGACCTCTTGCGCTGGGAAGCGTACGTGACCGGCGGGCAGCCGGATTCCGCCGCCGCGGCCCGGATCTTCTTCAACTGTCTGGATGCTCCGCGGACCCGACCCCGGTTCGTCATCCACCCGAGTGGTGATGTCTCGGTGGCCGAGCGCGAGCTGCAGGAGGCCACGGACGAGGATCTTGCCGAGCTCTTCGCGGCCAGCGTGACGGACAGCTGACCCGAAACCCGGGGAACGAAGCGTGGCCGCCGACGGCAGGGACGGGTCGATCGAGGTCATCACGGGAGTGATGTTCAGCGGCAAGTCCGAGGAGCTCCTGCGCCGCGTCCGACGGGCGCTCATCGCGCGCAGAAAGGTCCAGGTGTTCAAGTCGCATCTCGACGACCGCTACAGCGGCATCCAGACCATCAGCTCCCACGACGGCCGCATGATCGACGCGAAGGCGGTGACGAGCTCCCGGGACGTCGCGGAATGGATCGAGCCCGACACGGAAGTCGTCGCCGTCGATGAGGTGCAGTTTCTCGACCCGGGAATCGTCGGGGTGGTGAGCGCGCTGGCGGATCGTGGCTGTCGGGTCATCGTGTCCGGCACGGACATGGATTTCCGTGGCCGGCCCTTCGGTTCCATCGGGGAGCTCCTCGCCATCGCGGAGCGCATCGACAAGCTGCACGCCATCTGCGTGGTGTGCGGCGAGCTCGCCACGCGCAACCAGCGCCTGATCGACGGACAGCCGGCTCCCGCGGAAGGGCCCACGATTCAGGTCGGGGGGTCGGAGAGCTACGAGGCGCGATGCCGCCGCCACCACGTCGTTCCTTCGCGGGGTGACGACCAGATGACCCTCATCGAGGATCCGGAGGCCTCCGGCGGGTAGGTCATACCTGGAAGACGTGCAGTGCGGTCGCCTTGCACAGGACGCCGATCGTCCCCCCCTCCCGCAGCTCCAGCTCCTCGGCCGCCGCACGGGTGACGACGGCGACCATCTCCACGGGGGCAGCGAGCCGAACCCGCATCACGCCGCCCAGAAGGCGGACGTCCTTGATGCGGGCCGTGAGCCGATTCCGGGCGCTCCCGTGCTCGGAGACCTCCTTCACGAGGAGCAGGTCTTCGGGCCGATAGGCGATCTTCACGTTGGCCCCGACGGGAGCCTCGCCCCTCGCCGTGAGGCGGGTCGATCCGGCCTCGACTTCCACGAACCCGTCCCGCCCGGCCACGATCCGGCCCTCTAGCGTGAGCTCCGCTCCGGTGAATCTGGCGATCATCGGATCCTGCGGGTCTTCGTAGAGATCCGTGGGTGTTCCCTGCTGTACGATGCGCCCCTCCCGGAGGACGGCGACGCGGTCCGCGAGTGAGAAGGCCTCCACGCGATCGTGGGTCGCGAGCAGCACGCTCGACGTCCCCTGCCGGGCGACGCGCTCGACGTCCTCTCTGAGCGACCGGCACACCTCGAGATCCAGGTTCGCGGTCGGCTCGTCCAGGAACAGGACATCGGGCTCGAGCAGGAGGGCCCGGGCGATCGCGACCCGCTGCATCTCGCCGCCGGACAGGTGCCGAGCCGGTGCATCGAGCAGGGCGGCCACCCCCAGCTGGCGCGCCCTGGCCTCCACCCTCGCCGCCATCTCGTCGCTCGACGGCCGGCGGCGCCCGCGGATGCGCAGCCCGAGCTCGAGGTTCATGCGCACGGAGCCTTCCCACAGGTGGGGGCGCTGAAAGACGGCGGCGGTCGAGAGCCGCAGGGCCTTCCGGGCGTCGGCCCCCGTATGCCCCCGGTACTCGATGCGTCCGGAGGTGGGGCGCCGGAGCCCGGCCAGAACGTGCAGCAGGGTCGTCTTCCCCGACCCGTTGGGGCCGAGGATGGCCAGGATCTCGCCCTCGCGCAGGGTCACGCGGGGGACGGCGAGCACGGTGCGATCACCGACCTCGAAACCGAGATCGAGCCCGATCAGGATCTCACCCCCCGATGGCCTCACGAGGTCTGCGGCCTCCGCAGGCGTCCCCCCGGCAGCATCAGGAGACCCGCGGTGACGACCAGCGCGAGCGCGAAGAGGACGACGCCCAGCGCGACCGCGATCCCGAAGTGCCCTCGCCGCGTCTCGAGAACGATGGTCGTCGTCATGACTCTCGTCTCGCCCAGGATGTTCCCTCCCACGATCATCACGGCGCCGACTTCGCTGATGATCGCGCCGAAGCCTGCGGCCACGGCGGCGATCAGCGAGCCGCGCACTTCCCGCAGGTGCAGGAGGAGAGCTCTCCAGCGATTCGCGCCGAGCCCCCGCGCCTGAAGACGAACATCCGCGGGGACGCCGTCGACCGCGGCCAGGGTCACGGCCGCGATGTAAGGCCCGGCGAGAATGACCTGGGCGAGCACGACCGCGCTCGGCGAGTACAGGAGGTCCATCGGACCCAGGGGACCGCTGCGTGACAGAAGCAGGTAGACCCCGAGGCCGACGACGACGGGGGGGAGCGCGAGACCCGTGTTCAGGAGCACGATGGTGGGGGCGCGAAACCGGAATCGGCCGAGCGCCACGATCGTCCCGATCGGGATGCCGATGAGGGTCGCCAGCACGAGGGCCGTGCCCGAGATCGAGAGAGAGCGAAGGACGATGTCGAGGACGTACGCGTCCCCCGAAGACAACAGTTCCCAGGCGCTAGCGAACGGATTCACCGGATGCGCAGGACGGAGACTCGGCCGCGGAGGGCAGGAAACGGAAGAGGCCGGATCCGAACCGATCCTTTCCGAAGGCCCCGATCAGGCGACCCGCGTCGTCGGAGAGCAGCCAGCTCTCGAAAGCGCAGGCCCCACCTGGGTTCGCCGCGTCCGTCACCTGGATCACGGAGTAGGGATTTGCGAGCGTCGAGTCGGCCCCGAACAGCACGCTCAGCCGAAGGCTCTCGCCGAGCGCGAGCAGGGTCGCGCGGTCCGTCAGCACGTACGCCCCGCTCTCGCTGGCGATCCGCAGGGCCGCCCCCATTCCCTGGCCCACCTCCCGGTACCACGGGCCGGACGGGGTGATGTGGGCCACCTTCCAGAGCGCGGTCTCCTTGATGTGGGTCCCGGATCCGTCCCCTCGCGAGACGAACGGGGCTCCCTTCCGGGCGATCGCGGTCAGGGCCTCGGCAACCGAGCGCGAGTCCGAGATTCCGGCCGGATCGGAGAGTGGTCCCGCGATCACGAAGTCGTTGCGCATGAACGTCACGCGATCATGTCCGTATCCCCCGTCCATGAAAGTGGCCTCGGCGGACGGGGCGTGTACGAGCAGCACATCCACGTCGCGTCTCCTGCCCAGGGCCAGCGCTTCTCCCGTTCCGACCGCGATGATCTTGACGTCCTGGTCCGGGTGCGCGCTCTCGAATGCGGGAACGAGCGCATCGAGAAGGCCGGAGTCGTACAGGGAGGTCGTGGACCCGACGCGCAGGGGCGAGGCGTGGCGCGCACAGGCGGTCGTGGCGAGAAGCGCCGCCGCGAGCAGGCTCCAGCTCCCCGGGCGCCCGCCACGGCCGCCGTGTCTCATCCGTACCTCACCCAGCGGACGAGCTCCGGGAGATTGGGCCGCTTGCCCTTCATCAGGATGCCGACCCGGTAGATGCGCCCGGCTACCCATGCGGTCCCGAGGATCGTGAGGACGAGCAGCGCGATGGCGGCCACGCTCTGCCACACCGGGACATTGCCGACCGCGAGCCGCACCATGAGAAGGATGGGGCTGAAGAAGGGCACGAGAGACACGATGACGGCCCAACTCGCGTCGGGCGTGTCGAGCACGGCCGGCATCAGCATGATCGGGATCACGATCGGGATGAGCACCGGCATCATGACCTGCTGCACGTCCTGCTCGTTACTGAGCATGGCCCCGGCGCTCGCGAACAGGCTCGCATAGAGGAGATATCCCAGAACGAAGAAGAGCAGCGCCATCGTCGCGAGCCCCAGGGGGAACCGGAATCCGCTCAAGTCCAGGCCCAGATCCGACAACGTCGCCATGGCACCGGACAGGCCGTACAGCGAAGCGATGGCAACGACGACACCCCAGATCGCGACCTGCGTGAGGCCGACGGCTCCCACCCCCACGATCTTGCCGAGCATCATCTCCCAGGGCCGCACGGACGAGACCATGATCTCGACGATGTTCGACGTCTTCTCCTCGATGACGCCCCGGGCGATCATCTGGCCGTACACGATGAACATCATGTACAGCATCATCGCGAACACGAACCCGAACGCCGCGTAGATCTCCGACGGCCCCCGGCCGCTCGGGCGCAGCTCCTCGACATCGAGCGTCGCCGGGCGAAGAATCGCCGACGCCTCTTCGCCCTCGATCCCGCTGCCCGCCAGACGGACGACCGTGATGGCTTCCCTGAGGGCCCGGCGGATCGCGGCGTGCTGGCTGGCGCCGAGATGCTTGACCTCCACGAGCGTGGCCGCGCGGCTCTCGAGGACATCGGCGGGCAGGAAGAGATACGCCTGAAGCGGCGGCTCCGGGGGCAGCTCGTCGGCCAGCCCTTCCGGCGTCACGTCGGGATGCAGCTCGAGGGTCTGCACGGAGATGTTCTCCTCCGCCAGGCCCGACGCGAGACGGTCCTGCACGTCCGTTCCAGATCGATCGATCACCCCTACGCCGATCTCTTCCTTTCCGCCCAGGACCTCGGGCAGGATGACGGGCAGGACCATGATCCCGAGGATGAGCACCGGCACGACGAGCGTCGAGAAGAGGAACCACTTGCTGCGGACCCGCTGCAGGTACTCCCGGCGCATGACCGCCCGTACCCGGCGATTTATCGGCATCAGACCCCCTCACTCCCGGTCGGTCCGTTCGGTCCGGACCTCCCGGCTCGCTCCAGGAAGATTTGCCGCAGGGACGGCTCCACGAGCTCGAAACGATCGATGCGTACGCCCTCGGACACGGCCCGTCGAAGCAATTCCTGCGGGTCCGCCCCCTCCCGAAGCCGCACCTCCACGTACTGTCCGTGATCGTTCACCGAGTCCACGAGGTCGGGTGCCCTGAGGAACGCATGCCCGCCGTCGCAGTTCATGGCCACGTCGCGGCGGCCCGTCCCGGCCTTCACCTCGGTCACCGTCCCGTCGAGCACCTTGCGCGATCCCGCAATCATGCAGACCCTCTCGCACAGGCGCTCCGCGTCCTCGATCATGTGCGTCGAGAACAGGACGGTGGCGCCCTCGCGCTTGCGCTCGAGCACGATGTCTTTCAGGAGGTCCACGTTGATGGGATCGAGTCCGCTGAAAGGCTCGTCCAGGATGAGGAGGTCGGGACGGTGCAGGACGGTCGCGATGAACTGGGCCTTCTGCTGCATGCCCTTCGAGAGCGTCTCGATTCGCTCGTCGGCCCGGTCCGCCAGCTCCAGGCGGTCCAGCCAGCCGCGGGCCTCGCGCATCGCGTCCGCGTGCGCCATGCCCTTGAGCTCGCCGAAGAAGGCCAGGTGCTCGACCACCTTCATCTTCTGGTACAGGCCCCGCTCCTCCGGCAGATAGCCGATGCGGGCGCGGAGGCCGTCGTCGATCCGCGAGCCCAGCACCTCCACCGTGCCACGATCCGGGCCCACGATGTCGAGGATGATGCGAATCGTAGTGGTCTTGCCGGCTCCGTTCGGCCCGAGCAGGCCGCAGATCGTTCCGCGAGGGACCTCGAAATCGAGATCCTCTATAGCGCGGGTGTTTCCGAACGTCTTGCTGATCCCGCGCAGGCGTATGGCTGTATCCAACACACCTCCTGGCTGAGTCTGGCACGGGATGATCGGGCCGGCGCAGCGGGAAGGCAAGTTCGCCCGGCCGGGGCCAAGTTCCGCGAAGGAGCCGGTTTCTGCACGGGCGGGTCGCGTGGTATATTGGGAACGCCGCCCCGAAAACGAGCGCACGTCGGATCGGGTGCCACGGCGCCTCGCGCACGGCCCGCATTCCCCCCGGGAGGACTGAGCATGGCCATCTATCGCGTCCTGTACTACTCCACCGTCACGGTCGGCAGCGGAGGCCGGATCACGATTCCGCAGGAGATGCGAGACGACCTGGATCTCGAGGACGGGGATACCCTCACGGCCCGTCTGGAGGGGAGCGAGACGGGACAGCGCCAGCTCACGATATGGAAGCAGAAGAAGGAGTAGCCTCTCTCAGGTTCCCGCCGCGCGCTCGCCGAAGTGCAGGGCCATGGCGCCATAGAGAAGGTCGATGTGCCCGCAGCGCTCGAAGCCGGCAGCCCTCATCTGGCCGGTGACGCTCTCCTGTGGCGGATACCGTCGCAGTGACTCCGGAATGTACACGTAGGACTCGACGTCCCGGTGCAGGAGCCATCCGGCGGCACCCGCGACGGCCCGTAGCCCTTTCAGGTACGCCCGGTCCAGCCGGGGCGAGCGCATGCGGCCGAAGTCGAGGCTGACGAGCCGCCCGCCGGGGCGCAGACAGCGGGCGATCTCGGCGAGACAACGGGAGAGATCGGGGAAGTTTCGAAGACCGTAGCCGATGAGGACCCGGTCGACCGACCCGCTCGCGAACGGAAGGTCCATCGCATCGCACTGCACCCAGCGAACCCTCCCGGCCCGCCTCCTGGCCCTGCCGACCGCCATCATCTCCCGGGTGAGGTCCGCGGCCACGACCGTCCGCGCGCCGGTCTGCCGGACGACCCGAAGGGAGAAGTCCCCGGTGCCGGCCGCGAGATCCAGCACGAGATCTCCCGGGCCCACCTCGGCGAGAGCCAGGGCGAGGCGCTTCCAGCGGCGATGGAGGCCCAGCGACATCACATCGTTCGTCAGGTCGTAGCGGCGGGCGACCCGACCGAAGAGTGTGCGCACGTACTCCCGCTTCGCACCGGGCGTTCGAATTCTCTCCCCGATCCGGCTCTCGTGCGTCATGTGCCGCCGCCCGTGGGAAGGGCCCTGGCGAGCGCTCCGACGAGCGCGCGTGCCTTGTCGCGCGTCTCCTGCCACTCCCGCTCCGGCACCGAGTCGTGCACGATTCCGGCGCCGGCCTGGATGTACGCCCGCTCGCCGGCGTTCACGATCGTGCGGATCGCGATCGCCATGTCCAGAGAGCGGGCTCCCCAGCCTATGTAGCCGGCCGCCCCCCCGTAGGGGCCCCGGCGCGTCGGCTCCAGCTCGTCGATGATCTCCATGGCCCTGATCTTCGGGGCACCCGTGAGCGTACCGGCCGGAAAGCAGGCCCGGAAGGCGTCCAGCGCGTCACAGCCGTCGCGCAGGCGGCCCGTGACCTCGCTGACCATGTGCATGACGTGGCTGTAGCGCTCGATGGTCATGAACTCGGCGAGCCGCACGGATCCGGCTTCCGCGACGCGCCCCACGTCGTTTCGTCCGAGGTCGACCAGCATCAGGTGCTCGGCGCGCTCCTTGCCGTCCGCCAGGAGCTCGTCCGCCAGAGCGCGGTCCTCCTCTTCTCCGCTTCCGCGCGGCCTCGTCCCGGCGATGGGTCGCACGGTCACCTCGCCCTCTTCGACCCGTACCAGCACCTCCGGGGAAGCGCCGATGAGACGCACGGAATCGAGCTCGAGCAGATACAGGTAGGGCGACGGATTCAGACTCCGGAGCGCGCGATACACGGCGAGCGAGTCGGCTTCCATCGGGACCTCGAGACGCTGGGAGAGGACGACCTGGAAGGCATCGCCGGCCCGGATGTACTCGCGAATGCGCTCCACCGCTCCCTCGTAGTCCTGCCGCGTCCGGTTCGAGCGCGGCGAGATCCCGTCGAGGGCCGCGGGCCCCGACCGAAGCGGCTCGAGGCGGCACGGCTCGCGAAGATCGGCCAGCCAGCCGCGCAGGCGCTCGACGGCCTCCGCGTACAGGGCGTCCACGTCCACGTCCTCATCGGCGGAGATGGGCACCGCGGTCACCGCGTGCGCGCGATTGAACAGGTTGTCGATGATGAGCACGCAGTCGGTGAGCAGGAAGCACGCGTCCGGGCAGTCGATGTCCCGGGCCGGCGCGTCCGGCAGGCGCTCGAACCAACGCACGATGTCGTAGCCGAAGAACCCTACGGCCCCACCCCAGAAGCGAGGCAGACCCTTCACATCGGCGGGCTCCCACCGTCCCAGCCAGCGGCCGAATTCCGACAGCGCATCCTCGGCCCGGCCCACCTGCGCCCAAGAGCCGTCGGGCGTCCAGCGTGAGACGACGCCGTCCCTCACCTTCCACGCTTCGCGGGGCCCGGAGCCGAGGAAGCTGTATCGAGCCCAGCGTTCGCCCCCGATGACGGACTCCAGCAGGAAGCCGAAGGAGCCCCGCCTCAGCTTCGCGTAGGCCGTGACCGCCGTCTCCGTGTCGAACGGGAACTCGACGAACACGGGGACGACGCGCCCCGGGCCCGCGAGGGCGCGAAAGGCGTCGATGTCCGGAGCGGGCGCGCCCGGCAGGATGTTGGGCATGCAGTCGTCCGTGCGAAGTTTGACCGCAGAGCTGAGTGTGGCCCGGAATGTCGAGCCGGTGGCGCACGGGTGTCAACGCGGCGCGCGTTCCGGGACCCGCCGATCCATGCTCGGGTACGAGGCGAGGAACACGACGGAGACGCCGAGATCCCGTCGGCGAGCCGGGAGGACCGGGACGGCCCGACTCGCCGGGCGGCTGGTCCCGTCCCGGAGGCTTGAACCGGAGGCGACATGCGACCCGAACCCCCCTCCCGACCCCGGAGCCGCGGCGGCCGTCCGGCGGCTCCCTTCCTTGTCCCGCTGGTCGTGGTGGCCGTCGCGTGCGGCGGGAAGCGGGTCTCCCGGATCGACCCGGGCGCGGTCACCGACCTGTCGGGCCGGTGGAACGACACGGACTCGCGCCTCGTCGCGAACGAGCTCATCGCGCAAAGTCTGGAGAATCCGTGGATCACGACCTACCGGGACGGCCACGGCGGCGAGGCGCCCACGGTCATCGTCGGGACCTTTCGCAACCGCACGCTGGAGCACATTCCCGTGCAGACGTTCGTGCGCGACCTGGAGCGGGCCTTCATCAACTCGGGCTCCGTTACCGTCGTCGCGAGCTCGGACCAGCGCGAGGAAGTGCGAGCCGAACGACAGGACCAGCAGCAGAACGCCGCGGCCGACACGCGGGCGCGACTCGGACAGGAGCTCGGGGCCGACTACATCCTGCAGGGCGAGATTCAGTCCATCGAGGACGAGGAAGGACGCGAAAAGATCGTGTTCTACCAGGTGGACGCGAATCTCGTCAGCCTGGAATCGAACGCCGTGATCTGGGCCGGACAGCACAAGATCAAGAAGTACATCGAGCGGCGGCGCCTGGGATTGGACTGAGAGGCGATGATGAGACGACAGACAGGCGTGCTCGTCGCGGCGGCGCTGGTGGCTTGCTCGCCGAAGCGAGTTCACGAGGAGCCCATCATGCGGAACGACGACCGCGTCGGGGACGCATCGGCCACGGTGGCGGGCGCGGCGGCGCGATCGGAAAGTGAAGGGGCGCGAACCGCCGAGGAACGCGAGGCGATCACGGCGGAGGCGCTCGCCGCGTGCAGTCCTCGGGTCTGCGATGCGGTGCTGCGCGGCGAGATCGCGATGGGAATGAACGAGGCGCAGGTGCTGGCCGCCACCCGAACCACGGAGCGGGCCTGGAGCCTGCGCCGGGCGGGGGATGCGACCGTGTTCGTACCCCGATCCCTCGTCGACCCGCCGTCCGACATCGTGGGCGACGTCGTCCTCGTACAGCTCGCGGACCATGCGGTCAGCCGGGTGGGCTATCGCGAAGCGCAGGGGATTCGAGTCGTGGACTCGGAGCGGGACGCGTCGACGGAGGGTCGGGCGGAGGCGCTGGCGGAGGCGCTCTTGCGCGAGGGCGATGACCTCGCCGCGCGCGGGGATCTGGACTCGGCCCTCGACCGGTACGACCGGGCGAGCATCCTCACGCCGGACGATCCGATGCTCGAGTATCGCATCGCATCCGTGCTCGACAAGCAGCTCCGTCCGATCGAGGCCCTCATTCAGTACAGGCTCTTTCTTCACGAGCTGGAGCTGGAGCGCATCGAGGCGCGCGGCCGGGCGGCCGGCCACCTCGCCGATGCGATCGCGCAGGCGCGCCAGCGCATCATCGTGCTGGAGAAACACGAAGAGTAGCCGTGACATGGGGAGAGGCCGGGCCGAGGATCCGGCGGGGGCTCCTTTCCTTCCTGCTGCTCGCGCTCCCGGCTTGCGCGGGACTCCACTCCATCGAGCTCGGGCGCGACGGCGAGTCCCTGCGTGACCGCGAGCTCAGAGACCTCCTCGCCCGCGGCCGCTTCGGGGCCGCTTTGTCCAGACTGGAGCCCGACGCCGGGCATGCGGGCGACGAGCTGCTGCGCCTCCTCGAGAGCGGTCTCGTGGCGCATTATGCGCGAGAGCTCGAGGCGAGCAACGACTCGTTCGAGCGGGCCCTCCTCCTCATCGAAGACCGGTACACGAAGAGCCTGACGCGCGCGATCGTCTCCCTCGTCACGAGCGACCGTCTCCTCGCCTGGACGCCGAATCGGACCGAGCGAAGCCTGGTTCACTACTACGCCGGGCTGAACTACCTGGCGCTCGGCCAGCCGGACGAGGCGGCCGTCGAAGCGAGGCGCCTCGCGCACGTCCTGTCCCTGAGCGAGGAGGACGCCCCCGGGGGAGCGGAACGGGATCTCCGGCGTGTCCTGCGGTACTTCACTGGCGCCATGTTCGAGGCGGCGGGCGAGACGGAGGACGCCGCGGTCGCGTTCCGCTTGGCTTCGGTGGACGCCGAGACATCGATGACGCCGCGCGCTGTGAGCCCGCTCGCCCCGTCGGGTGAGGTCGTGCTGTTCCTAGAATCTGGCTTCGTGGCGCATCGGGTGGAGCAGTCCATCAACGTGCTCCTGTATCCCGAGGAAGTGGCCGCGTTCGGGCACGAGCGGGCACAGATTCGCTACGCCGCGGCGCGGTGCGTGGCCCGACGGGCGTTCGGAGATGTGCCACCCTCCGTCTTCGCCGTCCTCGGAGCGACGGCGACGTGGCATCTGGGCGCGGGCGATCGCTGTCTCGTCGAGGGCGTGGCCCCGGTCCGCAAGCACGAACAAGAGCACGCGAGCCGGAACGGGGACGGCGAGGACGAGGATGATGATCACGTCGCGATCCCGCGGTTTCTCCGCATCGCCTGGCCGGCCCTTCGCCGGACCGGGACCGCGGCGCACGTCGTTGCCGTTCGAAGCGACGTCGGTGAGACCGCATCCCCGGTGCTGGACACCGACGTCACCGCTTCCGTCACGCAGGAGTTCGACGCCGGGCTCGGAGGCGTGCTCGTGAAGGCCCTGGCCCGAGCCGCGACGAAATACGCCGCGGTGGAGGGCATCGAGGAGGGATTCGGTGGCTCCGACGAAGTCCTGGGCCGTCTCGCGGGCCTGGCGGCGAACGCGGCGGGCGCCCTGCTCGAGCGGGCGGACCTCAGGAGCTGGCATCTGGTGCCCGCCCGCCTGGACGTGGTACGCCTGCGCCTTCCGCCGGGCAGACACTCCCTGACCGCGATCCTGTCGGCCGGCCGCGAGCTTCGTCTTCCGGACGTGCAGGTCCGGGCCGGGGAGACGACGGTGACGGCCGCGCGCCTGTGGCCCGGATCGGTTGGCTCCCTCACGGAGGCTCGATAAGTTCCGTCGCCGCTCCGGAGCATGTCGCGGAACCGAACGGGCCGTCGTGGCGGGGGGTGACCTTGACTGAGGGAAGCAGGCTACGTCGCATGCCCACCTGGGGGTGGGCGCTCATCACCGGCGGGTTCGTGTGGGTGCTGTACGTGCTCACGCTGGCGCCGGACACGGCGTTCTGGGATACGTCCGAGTACATCGCGACGGCCTACATCCTTGGGCTTCCCCATCCACCCGGAAATCCGTTCTTCGTGCTCCTCGGGCGCACCTGGATCCTTCTCCTCGGCTGGACGGGGCTGGGCGTGGCCGCCCGCGTGAACCTCCTGAGTGCCACGGCGTCGGCGGGCGCGGCCGCGATCTGGTTCCTGACCGTGGCCCGGATCTGGTCCCGGTTCACGGCGGATCGCACGAAAGTCCTCGTCGCCTCGGGGGCCGCGGTGCTCGTCTCCGCGACCGCCTTCACCGTGTGGGCGCAGTCCAACGTGAACGAGAAGGTGTACACGGTCTCCTTGCTGTTCGTGGCGCTCGTCTCCTATGTGGCCGTGCTGTGGCAGGACCACGCGGATCGTCCTTCCGGCGATCGCCTCGTGGTGCTCATCGCCTTTCTCCTCGGGCTGGGCGCCACGAACCACCAGATGTCCATCATGCCGCTTCTCGCACTCGGCGTGTACGTCCTGTGGCACCGCTGGCGCACGATCCTGCGCTGGAGGCTCGTGCTGGGGGGACTGGCCTTCGCTCTCATCGGTTTCTCCGTACAGCTCCTCTTCGTGCCCATTCGCTCCGCACGGAATCCGGTCATCGACGAAGCGGACCCGCAGTGCGAGAGCCTTTGGGATGCCGTCACCCCGAGCGTATTCGAGACGTTCAACGGAAAGAAGAAGCTGCTCGTGCGCTGCGATGCGCTCGCGGCCTCCATGGCTCGGGAGCAGTACCAGAAGGGGCCTTTGAGCGAGCGGCAGTCGCCCCTGAAGGCACAGGTGGCGAACTACCGGCAGTACTTCGACTGGCAGTGGGCCCGCTCGCTCCCTCCGGTTCCGCGCATGATCGTCACGCTGGTCTTCTTCGCCCTCGGGATCCTGGGTCTCCTGCGGCACCGGAGGGGAGATCCGCACAGCTTCGGGTACTTCGCGACGCTGCTGCTCACGGTCAGCGTCCTTCTCATCTACTACCTGAACTTCAAGTACGGATACTCGCAGTACCCCGAGATTCCGACGCCCCTGCACGAGGTCCGGGAGCGGGACTACTTCTACATCCTGAGCTTCAATCTCTGGGGGCTGTACGCGGGGCTCGGCATCGCGTCCCTGTGGAGCGCCCTCGCGGGCCGGCTCGAGATGGAGAGGGCGGGCGGCCACCGCGCGGGCCGTCTCGCGGCGCCCGTGCTGGGCGTGGCGCTCCTCCCCCTTCTGTTCAACTTTTCCTACGCCGATCGGCGCGGCGATTACTCCGCGCGGGATTGGGCGTACAACCTCCTGGAGTCCGTCGAGCCCTACGGCGTGCTGTTCACGAATGGGGACAACGACACGTTCCCTCTGTGGTACCTGCAGGAAGTCGAGGGAGTCCGGCAGGACGTCACGGTCATCGTCCATTCGTACCTGGGGACGAAATGGTATGCGAAGCAACTTCGTGAGCTCACGCGTCCGTGTCCCGAGGGTGTCGACCCGCGCGCGAGGCCGAGCGTCGCGGTGTGCCAGCGTCCCTTCGACACAGAAGCGGCCATCGAGCCCTATCGGGACATGACGCCGCGGGCGCCCACCCGATCCATTCTGTCGCTCAACGACGAGCAGATCGATCGGGTACCGAACTTCAGCGTCGTGCCGGCCGGGTTCGAAGTGCCGTTTTCGGACCACATCAGGATCTCGTTCCCCACGGACACGGTCGTCACGCACCCGGACCTTCTCGCCTATCGGATCATCCGGGACAGCCTCGGCGACCGGCCCGTGTACTTCGCGTCGACCGCCCCTCCCGTCTACCAGCACTGGGCGCTCCAGCCCTACCTCCTTCGACAGGGACTCGCGCACAAGCTGATCGACGGGGTCCTGGAATCGACGACCGATACGGTCGAGCTCGGGGCTCCGTTCGATGTCCGCTGGATCGATCGGAAGAGAACCGAGACGTTGCTGTGGGACGTGTTCCAGCTCGAGTACCTGCTCGGCTGGGAGCGCTGGCCCGAGCCGTCCACCCGCGCGAGCATCCCCTCGCAGTACTACCTCGCCCACGTCGCTCTGGGCGAGGCGTACCGCCTGCGAGAGCTGCCCGAAGACGCCCAGCGGAACTACGACCGCGGAACGGCGCTGCTTCGTCTGGCCGGCCCGCTCCTGGGGTCGGCGGAGGGTGGGCAGTAGGGAGGAGAGGCGCTCGGGCTTGCGCGGGTCGCGCTAGTCCCGAAGCGTGCGGCTCGCGCTCGGAGGCTCGGGAACGAGCGAGATCGTTTCGTCGAAGATCCCGTACGGGGACTCCTCGGTTCTCCGCAGCGCCTTCTGCAGAAGCACCCGTGAGGTGTCGCTCAGCGCTCCGGAGAGCAGGCTCCGGTACACGCCCTGGTAGAACGCGTCCGGGTGGACGGTCACCGTAGCTCGCGCCGCTTCCGCCGCCAGACCGCCCGCCGGCACCGTCACGACCATGCTGCTGTCCGGGGCGAGCCGGGTATCCGATAGCTCGACCCAGGCTCCTGCCCTCGTCGTCACGCGTCGCGCGATGGCGCTGTCGGTGAACGCGCCCGGGATCGGCTCGTGCGCTCCGTCCAGCAGCTCGACGCGGATTCGGACCTCGGGCGTCACGTACGTCGGGAATCGGTGGCCCGTGCCACTGTTCGTCACGCGGATCCCCACGCCACCCTCCCGCGCCGCCGCGGGCCCCACGCCGACCCATTCGATCGTGATGCCGGACGCCGTCATCTCGGGGTCGTGGATGCCCCGCCACAGATGTCTGCGGTCCGGCATGTGGCACTTCTGGCACGTCATGCCCTCGCGCGCGTAGCGGCTCTGTCTCCACTCCGTGAGCGTGTTCTGGAGAGATTTTCCGTTCGGGGCCGGCGACTCGAACTGATGACAGCTCCCGCACAGCCGCGGGTCCTCGAAGAACGGGGACCTCGTCACGCCGCCGTGAGGCGAGCCCGGTGGGGACGGCTCGACGGAGCCATCGCGCCGCGGTGCCCCGTACCGCCTCCAGCCACGGACGTGACAGGCCGCGCACACGAGGCCGTGCTCCTTGAGCTCGTGGTCGAAGTCCGGATTTCGCAGGTAGGCCCCCCCGGAAGACTGGAGCTTCGCGGCCTGCTCGGACAGGGGGGCGTGACAGGTGTAGCAGCTCCGGACATACCCGAAGTTCGTGTCCTCCTGGCTCACGAGCTGGCCCGAGAGACCTGGAGAATAGGCGCGCGAGTGGACGGTCGTCTGCCAGTCCTGATACTGCTGGACGTGGCACGTGCCACAGTCCCTGGGCTGGAGAGACGCTTCGAGCGCCGAAAACTCTTCCGGGGGAGATCCCTGGGAGGGGATCGGCCTCACCATGTAGCCGTCGAGGAAGTCCTGCATGTCCTCGAACACCCTGGCGTCGGCGCGTGGCGAGGCCATCGGCTCCGTCGCACGCGGCTCGCGCCCGCAGGCGGCCGCGAAGACGGCCAGGAGAAGAGCGGCGCCCTCCAAGCGCCGGAGCCCGGCCGAGGTCGGCCGGGCTCCTCTCCGTCCGCTCACGGCGAACGAATCATCCATCCTGCCGGGAACGTTCGGTCAGTCGCCCGCGCAGGGGTTCGCCGCGCACGGGTTCGCCTCGCAGGGGTTCGCCGCACAGGGGTTGTCCATGCCGGCTTCGTCGGCCGCGCAGGGGTTGGCCGCGCAGGGGTTGGCTTCATCCGCCGCGCAGGGGTTGGCTTCATCCGCCGCGCAGGGGTTGGCCGCGCACGGATTCTCGACGTCGGCCGCCGTGTCCGCGGAGGTGTCCGCGGCGTTGTCCGCCGACGAGCACGCCGCCGCGACGAACACCACGGCGAGCGGTGCGATCCATGCGGTGCGCAACTTCTTCAACATAGTGCCTCCATTCGGAGCGAGTAGACTACCCCGGACTCTCCTGGCCGGAAGGCACCCGTCCCCCGACCGATGAAATACCCCGGGCGTAACGAACATTCCGCCGTATGGGTCGCGATGAGCGAAGCCGGATCCGGGGATCCGGCTACTCATCGTTCCATATGAATACGCACGAAAACCCCGGAGCGTCAACATTCGGTCAGGGCCAGCGGTTCCAGCCCCGCCTCGGTCGCGCCGGGTCGCGCCGCCGGACGCTCCTGCAGACTCCGCACGCGACACGCCCGGCTGCGCAGGGCGATGATCGCGTCGGCGGCCGCCGACGCGGCGGAGAGGGTAGTCGTATACGGCACGCCCCGCGTGATCGCCGCGCGCCGAATCATGTAGTCGTCGTGCTGCGCGTGCTTGCCGAGAGGGGTGTTGATCAGGAGGTGGATTTCCCCCGACAGGAGGAGGTCCAGAATGTTGGGCCTTCCCTCGTGGACCTTCAGGACGGGCTCGGCGGGGACGCCGCGCGCGCGCAGATACCTGGCCGTTCCATCCGTCGCCCGGATCTCGAACCCGAGCTCGTGCAGCCGCCTGACGATGGGAATCGCGGCGGGCTTGTCGCGGTCGTGCACGGTCACGACGACCGTCCCCGAGAGGGGGAGCGCTCCGTCGGCCGCGGCCTGCGCCTTCGCGAACGCCATGCCGAAGCTCTCCGCGAGGCCCATGACCTCTCCGGTCGACCGCATCTCCGGCCCGAGCTGCGGGTCGGAGCCCGCGATGCGCCGGAACGGAAAGACGGCCTCCTTGACGGCGACGTCTGTGACGGCCGGGTCGTGGGACAGGTCGAGGTCCGCGAGCCTGACGCCCGCGAGGATGCGAGCGGCCGCGCGCGCCAGCGGGACGCCGGTCGCCTTGCTCACGAACGGGACGGTCCGACTGGCCCGCGGATTCACCTCGAGCACGTATACGCGCCCTTCGTGCACGGCGAACTGGATGTTGATGAGGCCGCGCACCCCGAGGGACAGCGCGAAGGCGCGGGTCTGCTCGCGCATGTGCTCGATGTCCTCGTCCCTCAGAAGATACGGCGGAAGCACGCAGGCGGAGTCGCCGGAGTGGATCCCCGCCTCCTCGATGTGCTGCATCACCCCGCCGATGAGTACCTGCTCGCCGTCGCAGATCGCGTCGACGTCCGCCTCGAACGCATCCTCGAGGAAGCGGTCCAGCAGGACCGGGTGCTCGGGGGAGGCTCGAACCGCTCTCGCGAAGTACTCCCTCAGGGTCGGCTCGTCGTAGACGATCTCCATCGCGCGGCCCCCCAGCACGTAGCTCGGTCGCACGAGGACGGGATACCCGATTCGGTCCGCGATCTCGGCCGCCTCGTCCGGTCCGGTCGCGGTCCCCGCCTCCGGGATCGCGACCCCGCGCTCCCGGCAGAGTCTCTCGAAGCGGCGCCGGTCCTCGGCGAGATCGATGGCATCCACCGGGGTACCGAGGATCGGCACGCCCAGCTCCTCGAGCGCGCGGGCCAGGCGGAGAGGCGTCTGGCCCCCGAACTGGACGATGACGCCCTCCGGGCGCTCGTGCTGGACGATCTCCAGGACGTCCTCCAGCGTGAGCGGCTCGAAGTAGAGCTTGTCCGAGACGTCGAAGTCGGTCGATACCGTCTCGGGATTCGAGTTGATCATGATCGTCTCGATCTCCTCGTCGCGCAGCGCGAGAGCCGCCGAGACGCAGCAGTAGTCGAACTCGATTCCCTGGCCGATGCGATTCGGTCCGCTTCCGAGGATCACGACCTTGCGCCGGTCCGATCGAACGGACTCGTTCTCCGTCTCGTACGTGGAGTAGAGGTAGGGCGTGGCCGCCGGGAACTCCCCGGCGCATGTGTCCACCGTGCGGTACACGGGCCGGATGCCGTGTCGATGCCGCGCGTCGCGAATCTCGGCCTGCGGCACCCCGCGGAGTCGCGCCAGCTCCGCATCGCCGAATCCGACGCGTTTCGCCTCCCGCAGCGCCTCGGGGCCGAGCGCGGGCAGCGCCCGGAGGGCGCTCGCGGCCTCGACGATGTCCGACAGCTGGTGCAGGAACCAGGGGTCGATCCGCGTGAGCCCGGCGACGTCCGCCGCCGGGATTCCCATGGCGAGCGCCCGATACAGCTGATACGGACGCTCCGGCGTAGGCGTACGAAGGGCCGCGCGAAGGGCCTCCTCGGACTCGTCGGGGAGCCGGTCCTCGGATGGGTTCGCGGCCGGAAGCCATCCGTCACGGCCGTGCTCGAGGGCGCGGAAGCCCTTGAGCCAGGCCTGCCGGAAGGTCCTCCCGATCGCCATGACCTCTCCGACCGCCTTCATCTGGATGCCGAGGGTGGCGTCGGCGGCCGGGAACTTCTCGAACGTGAAGCGGGGGATCTTCACGACGACGTAATCCAGCACCGGCTCGAAGCAGGACTTCGTCACCCGCGTGATCGCGTTCTCGATCTCGTCCAGCCGATACCCGACGGCCAGCTTCGCTCCGATCCGTGCGATGGGAAAGCCGGTCGCCTTCGAGGCGAGGGCCGAGCTTCTCGATACCCGCGGATTCATCTCGATCACGAGAAGCTCGCCGTCGTCCGGACTCACCGCGAACTGGATGTTGCAGCCCCCGGCGGCCACGCCGATCTCACGGATCACAGCGATGGCGGCGTTCCGCATGCGCTGCATCTCGAAGTCCGACAGGGTCATGGCGGGCGCGACCGTGATCGAGTCGCCGGTGTGCACGCCCATGGGATCCACGTTCTCGATCGAGCAGACGATGACGACGTTGTCCGCCCCATCCCGCATGACCTCGAGCTCGAACTCCTTCCAGCCGATCACGCTGCGGTCGATGAGCACCTCGCCGACGGGCGAGCGCTCTATGGCGCCCCGTACGATCTGCTCGAACTCCTCCCGGTTGTAGGCGATCCCGCCCCCGCTCCCCCCGAGCGTGAAGGAAGGCCTGATGATGGCCGGAAACCCGGTGTCTTCCACGATGGACAGGGCCTCCTGCCGGGTCCTCGCGAATCCGCCGTGGGGTACCGCGAGGCCGAGCCGCCTCATGGCCGCCGCGAACGCTTCCCGGTCCTCCGCCATGCGGATGGCCCGGATGTCCGCCCCCAGCAGCTCGACCCCGAACCGGTCCAGCACGCCCGCTTCCTGGAGCTCCAGGGCCACGTTGAGCGCCGTCTGGCCTCCCATCGTCGGCAGGAGGGCGTCCGGGCGCTCCTTCTCGATGACCCGCTCCACCCACTCCGCCGTCAGCGGCTCGATGTACGTGGCGTCGGCGAGATCGGGGTCCGTCATGATCGTCGCCGGGTTCGAGTTGATGAGGATGACGCGGTAGCCTTCCTCGCGGAGGGCGCGGCAGGCCTGCGTGCCCGAGTAGTCGAACTCGCAGGCCTGTCCAATGACGATCGGCCCGGAGCCGATCAGGAGGATCGAGTCGAGATCGTCCCGCCGCGGCACGCGGCTACCAGTCGGCCATCATGTCGACGACGGCGTAGTGAGGCCGGATGTCCACCGGCACGGCCGCCAGCCGGTCGATGGCGGCCTCCATCTCGGGCGACATCTGCCCGTAGCGATCGAGAAAGGTGCCCGCGCCGTCGTAGTCTCCCGTGGCCTCGAGCATCAGGTAGCGCCCGGCGAGCTCCGCCATCGCGTCGGGCATCGCGTCCAGGTCCGCGGCGAAGAGCCCGGAGCTCTCGTCCCAGGTGATCGCGCCCTTCTCCCGCAGGAAGTTGAACTGCGTGAGGCATCCCTTGCCGTGCGCCTCAGAGACGCCGAAGCGGACGCAGCGGAACATGTCGGCCACGTGGTCGATGTAGACCTGCGCCAGGAAGTCGTCCGTGTAGACGCCCCGTTCCGTGAGCACCCGCAGGCTGTGCGTGCCCACGGCGTCGGCCTTCGCCTCCTCGATGGCCGAGTAGCGCTCCTTCAGCCCCTTGTTCACCGTCAGCCCGGGCTGGCCCGTCACGTAGTCCGGGCCGAGGCCGTGCGCGAGCTCGTGCATGAGGACGCGCGTGAAGTAGGGATCGACGGAGATGTGCGCGGCCTGGCTCTCGACGAGCACGGTCTGCGCGATCGGCCGCAGGATCTTCACGAACTTGGCGGCGATCACGTTCCTCAGCATCACCTTCTTGGACCCCTCCTGCTCCCGGACGACGGGATCGTTGGGAAGGTTGAAGGCGATGGTCTGGATCCCCGCGCGCGTGTCGCCCGCCGCGTAGATCTCGTCAACGACCGAGATCGGTGACGTGAACGGCCGATCGAAGTTCTTGTGCTCGTCCGGAATCGGAAGGGCCCCCTCGAGGCTCGGAAGGTGGCTCTCGAGCTCCGCCAGGCGGGCGCTCTCCGCCGGATCCCGCACGGCGAGGAAGGCCTCGAATGCGGCCTTGTAGCCGAAGAGGTTGTCCTCGTAGACCTCGTACGGTCCGATCGTGGGATCGACCAGGTTGTCGGACAGCCGCATCCAGTCCACCTCGCTGTCGAAGTACTCGTTCGACAGGAAGGCGGCGGCGCGGGACTCGAGGAACTTCCTCAGGCTCTCGTTGTCCGCGAGGGAGGCGGCCTGCCGCATGTGCCCGGCCGCAGCCTCCAGACGATCCCGGTAGGCCTCGGCGTACGGAACGGCCACGAGGCCGTCGTCCGATCGGCGGACGACCGTGTTGTAGGCGGTCAGGGCGTCCCGGTCCTCCGGATGAGCCTCGAGCCAGCTCTCCATCTCTTCCCGGCTCATGTCCTCCGGGTAATAGCCCGCGCCGGCCGGACGGGGCCCGACGTCCAGGAAGGGCTCGGACTCCTTCAGCCGGTCCCAGGGGCCGTACATGATCTCGGCGTAGGCCCGGGCGGCGTCCATGTCGCCCTCCCCGGCCGCCGCCAGCTTTCGCATCAGATCCTCGTTGCCCGCCCATGCCTGCTCCAGGAAGATGCGGTCGAGCTCCCGGGCCGCGAGAACGAGGTGGTGGACGACGCCCTTCTGGCGGGCGTCGAGGAGCGTCGTGTCGAAGGACAGGGTCGTGGGGGCGAACTGATCCAGGCGGGCCTGCATCTCCGCGGCATCCAGCAGGGGTCGCACGGCCGACGCCCGCGTCGCTCCGCCGTCCGCCGGGCCGCAGCCGGCCAGCACCGCGGTCAGTACGAGGGCGATGGCGGACGGGGCCCGGACCGCGCCGTGGCTCGTGTCACGCACGGAAACACCTCCAGTCGATTCGGCGAGGCCGCACCCGCGGAAGGCCTCTCGTCCCCCCGTGGCCGTCCGGCTCTACCCGGAGAGCTCTCGCTTCCTGCGCTCTCTCCGGACGGCGGTCGCGACGAGCAGGGCGAATCCGCCCCACACCACGCCGAGAATGACCGTCATGGTGACGATGCCGGTGGTCGTCAGGGGTACCTCCTCGCGCTACGGGGCGGCTCGAGTCGCCGGCGAATCTAACGCGGTCCGGAACGGGTCGCACCCCGCCCGTCGAGGTCACACGGGCTCAAACCGGGCCGTGAAATGGCGCAGGAAGGGCGGCTCGTACGCGATGCGATAGCCGCGCAGCGCGTCACGCCGCTCGAACACCCGCAGGATCGCCTCGACGACGTAGTCGATGTGGCTCTGCGTGTAGACACGGCGCGGGATCGCGAGGCGCACGAGCTCCTGGCGTGCGGGGCGTCGCTCGCCGGTCTCCGGATCCGTGCTCCCGAACATCACGCTCCCGATCTCGACACCACGGATGCCCGCCTCGCGGTAGAGCTCGACCGCGAGCGCGATGCCGGGGTACTCCAGCGGCTCGATGGAGGGGCAGAACGCGGCCGCGTCCAGGTACACGGCGTGCCCCCCGGGCGGCTGCACGATCGGCACGCCCCGCTCTGCGACATGATTCCCGAGATAGGCCGTGGACGTGATCCGGTACTTCAGGTAGTCGGGCTCCAGGGCCTCGTAGAGCCCCACCGCGACGGCCTCGAGGTCCCGGCCCGCGAGCCCGCCGTACGTGGGGAAGCCCTCGGTGAGGATGAGGAGGTCCTTCTCCCGCGCTGCCAGCCGGTCGTCGTTCGTGGCCAGGAACCCGCCGATGTTCGCGAGTCCGTCCTTCTTCGCCGACATCGTGGCCCCATCCGCGCAGGCGAACATCTCTCGCGCGATGTCGATGAGCGGAGTGTCAGCGTACCCTTCCTCACGCTGCTGGATGAAGTAGGCATTCTCCGCGAAGCGGCAGGCATCGATGTACAGAGGGACGCCGTGCGCTCGGCAGATCTCCGACGCGGACCGGATGTTCGCCATCGAGACGGGCTGGCCGCCGCCAGAGTTGTTCGTCACCGTGATCATGGCGAGCGGCACGCGGGCGTCGGCGTCCGACAGGAGGGCCTCGAGGGCCGCGAGGTCGATGTTCCCCTTGAACGGGCCGGGGATGGACGGCTCCGCCGCCTCCGCGCATGGCAGGTCGACGGCCCTCGCGCCCACGAATTCGATGTTCGCGCGCGTCGTATCGAAGTGGCTGTTGTTCGGGACGACGTCGCCGGGCTGGCAGACCGTCGAGAACAGGATCCGCTCCGCCGCCCGCCCCTGGTGGGTGGGGATCACGTTCGCGAATCCGAAGATGTCCTGGACCGCCTCCGTGAACCGGAAGAAGCTCTCGCCGCCCGCGTAGGACTCGTCGCCCCGCATCGCCCCGGCCCACTGGTTCGCGCTCATCGCCCCCGTGCCACTGTCGGTCAGGAGGTCGATGAGGACGTCCCGCGCGCGCAGGAGGAAGACGTTGTACCCGGCTTCGACGATGCGCGCCTCGCGCTCGGCGCGGGTCGTCATCCGGATGGGCTCGACGCTCTTGATCCGGAAGGGCTCGATGATCGTCCGAAAGCCGCCGCCCGCGCTCATCTCCCGCCCTCGAGGCCGAGGGTGGCGGCGACGTCCTGGAGCGCCCCGATCACGAATGCGATGTGCTCCGTGAGGTCCTCGCCGAGCTCTTCGGTGGAGGTCCGGATCGCCTCCCGGTCCACCGCGGCCGCGAAGGCGCGATCCTTCATCTTCTTCTTCACGGACTTCGGGGTGAGGTCCGTGATCCCGTTCGGCCGCACGAGCGAGCAGGCGACGATGAAGCCCGTCAGCTCGTCCACAGCCCGGAGCGTACGGGCCATGGCCCCGTCCGGCTCCACGCCCGTGTACTCGGCGTGGGCGAGGATCGCCCGGCACATCTCTTCCGGGTATCCGAGGTCGCGAAGGATTCTCACGCCCTCGGACGGATGCTCCCGGTCCGCGGCGTGCCCGTCGTTCGGCCACCGCTCGTAGTCGAAGTCGTGCAGGAGGCCCGTGAGTCCCCACAGGTCCTCGTCCGCCCCCTGCTTGCGGGCGTACGCGCGCATCGCGGCCTCGACGCCGAGCATATGGCGCCGCAGCTTCTCGCTCGGCGTGTATTCGTGCATCAGGGCGAGGGCCTGTTCCCTCGCGGGCAGATCCGACATTCCGACTCCTGGCTCAGGGTTTCTCGAGCAGCCTGGCCCGCGTGACGGCGCCGGTGCCGTACTTCTCTCGCAGCCGGTCCGTCACGTCCGCGATCCGATCGTCCGGCTCCGCCCCTTCCTCGAACAGCGACATCTGTCCCGCGCCGGACGGCGCCAGGCCCGACAGACTCACGCCCACGAGCCGAATCCGGCGACGGCCGCCGTCCGCGGCCCGGAAGAGGTCCCGCGCCACCGGCCAGATTCTCTCCACGGTACGCACGGGTCGCGGGAGCGTCCGGCCGCGCGTGAGGGTCTCGAAGCCCTCCCACCGGAGCTTGAGCGTGATCGTGCGGGCGCAGAGGCCCCGCCGACGGAGCGCCCGCGCCGCGCCCTCGCAGAGCCTGAGCAGCGTGCGCTCGACCCGGTCGCGGTCCTCGACGTCCCGGTCGAACGTGATCTCCTTGCCGAGCGACTTGCGCCTCCCGTCGCGCACGACCGGTCGCGCGTCCACGCCCTGGCTCAAGCGATAGAAGCGGTCGCCGAGCGCGTCTCCGAGCCCGTCGCGGAGGACGCAGCGGTCGAGCGCCGCGACATCTCCGATCGTCCGGCACCCGAGCGACGCCAGGCGCCCGCGGGCCCGGGGCCCCGCGCCCCACAGCCGCTCGAGCGGCAGAGGGGCCAGAAACGCGCCCTCCGCGCCCGGCGGAACGACGACGAGCCCGTCCGGCTTCTCGAGATCGCTCGCCACCTTCGCCACGTACTTCGAGGTGGCGACGCCGACCGAGGCGGTGAGGCGCTCCTCGGCCCGGATCGCCTGCTTGAGGGCGGCGGCGATCTCGGGCCCGGTGCCGAACAGCCGCCGGCTCGCGGTCACGTCCAGAAAGGCCTCGTCGATCCCGAGGGGCTCGACGAGATCCGTGAAGCGGTCGAAGATGGCGAACACCCGCTTCGACGCCCGGGCGTAGGCCGTCATGCGGGGCCGCCGGAACACCGCGTGTGGACACCGGTGATAGGCCTCCGAGATGGGCATGGCGGACCGGATGCCGTAGCGCCTCGCCTCGTAGTTCGCGGTGGACACGACGCCTCTTCCGCGTCCGCCCCGGGGATCCGCGCCGATGACCAGCGGGCGCGAGCGGAGCGCCTCCTCATCCCTCTCCTCGACGGCCGCGAAGAAGGCATCCATGTCCACGTGCAGGATCGCGCGCGCCATCAGGCCGGGGCCTCCTCCACGACGCGCCGCAGCACGGCCGGGAAATCGGAGATGAGGCCGTCCACTCCGAGACCGAACAGACGGCGCATCTCGGCCGGCCGGTTCACGGTCCACGCGTACACGCCCGCGCCCTGACGGTGAGCGGCGCGGACGAAGCGGCTCGTGATCACGCGCACGCCGCGCCATCGCACCGGCACCATCGCGGCCGTCACGTCGGCCGGAAGGGGCCGGCGGATCCCGAACTTCCCCCACAGAACGGTGCGGCGGACCTCGTCGGAGGTGGCGCAGCGCCAACGCGCGGCGCGCGCGGCGGGCCGGACCGCCCGGTTCGAGAAGCCGCCCACGAGGATGGGACGATCCCGCCCGGCGCGGTCGAGCCAGTCTGCCAGCGCCGTTCCGGCCGGCTCGCTCTTGATCTCGATGATGACGGGGAGGTCGCCGGCGGCCTCGAGTCCTTCCTCGAGGGTCGGGATCCGAACGCCCCGGCCCCGGAACGGGTGGGTGCGACCTCCGTCGGGCGTGAAGCCGTGTCCCGCGTCCAGCTCGCGAAGCGCCGCAAGAGACAGGTCCGCCACGGCGCCCCGGCCATCCGTCGTCCGGTCCACGGTGGGATCGTGCATGAGGATGAGCGCGCCGCACGACGTGCGGCGGACGTCGAACTCGATGGCGTGAGACCCCGCCTGGACGCCGTGCAGGATGGCCTCCACGGTGTTCTCCGGGGCGGCGCCCGCCGCGCCGCGGTGGCCGATGATGCGAATGGGTCCGCCGGGGCCGAACATGATCGACAGAGTAGTCGCCCGGCTGCGGGCCTGTCCACCACGGGCTAGGTTCGAGACGGCGCGTGCCGACACACTCTCCGACCGGGCGAAACGGCCGATTCATGCGCGTTCTCGTAGCTCCGACCGCGTTCAAGGGGACCCTGGGCGCGGGGCGCGTCGCCGAGGCGATGGCGTCCGGCGTGCGTCTCTCCTTCCCCGGCGCGCGGGTGCACGTCCGGCCCCTTTCCGACGGGGGGCCCGGGCTGCTCGATGCGCTCCGGGGTGCCGCCGGCCCCGGGATCGAAGAGTTCGACGTCGCGGGCCCGCTGGGAGGTGTGGTGCGGGCACGCATCCTGTGGACGGAGCCCGGCGAGGCCGTCCTCGAATCGGCCGACGCGTGCGGGCTGCACCTGATGGCCCCGTCTGGAAGGGATCCTCTGCGGGCGGACACGCGGGGCGTCGGAGAGCTCGTCCGGCGGTGCCTCGACAGAGGGGCGCGGCGGGTGACGATCGGCCTGGGGGGGTCGGGCACCGTGGATGGGGGCACCGGCCTCGCGCGCGGCTTCGGATTCCGATTCTTGGACGGGGACGGGCGGGACCTTCCCCCCGGCGGAGGGGCCCTGGAGGCCCTGGAGCGCATCCTCCCCGGCAGGGCGCCGACGGCCCGGATCGTGGCGCTGGCCGATGTCCGGACGCCGCTGTGCGGCCCGGCCGGCGCCGCCCGGACGTTCGGGCCCCAGAAAGGGGCGGATCCCCGGGCCGTCGGCCGCCTGGAGGGTGGGCTGGAGCGGCTCGCGACGTGCATCGAAGCGGACCTCGGTCTCCGGGTGGCGGAGCTCCCCGGCGGCGGAGCCGCCGGGGGCCTCGGAGCGGCCTGCGCGGCCTTTCTCTCGGCGGATCTCGTACCCGGGGCCGACTGGACGATGGCTCGGACGGGGTTCCACGCCGAGGTCGCGCAGGCGGATCTCGTCGTGACCGGGGAAGGGACCTGGGATGGGGGAAGCGGCCTGGGGAAGATCGTCGGCCGGGTCGTGGACGAAGCGCTGGCGGCGGGAGCCCGGGTCCTTCTCGCGTGCGGACGCGTGAGCGGCCCCGTGCCCGAGGGGGTGGTGGCGGTGGACGCCGCGGGCGCCGAGCTCGACGAGGAAGGCCTGGCGGATCTCGTCGCCCGATCTCTCCGCGCGGCCGACTGACGCGCGACCCGCCATCCGCTCGCATGACGCGCGTCGGGCGGGTATCCTTTCGCGTCACGCTCCGGCGCGCGGCTTCGCGCGCCGGGAGGAGGCAGGACCGGCGAGGAGGCGCATGACCGAGGCGACGAAGGCCGGAGAGACCGGCCACCCCGAAGGCCTGATGGACAAGCTCGTGTCCCTGTGCAAGCGGCGGGGGTTCATCTTCCAGTCGTCCGAGATCTACGGCGGCATCGGGGCCGTCTACGACTACGGCCCCCTGGGCGTGGAGCTGAAGAGGAACCTCCACGACGCGTGGTGGGCGGAGATGGTGCACCGGCGGGCCGACGTCGAGGGGGTCGACGCGGGGATCCTCATGCACCCGCTGGTATGGGAGGCGAGCGGGCACGTGGAGGGCTTCACCGATCCGCTTGTCGAGTGCCGGAACTGCCACCGGCGATTCCGGGACGACGAGATCGAGGGCGAGCAGTGCCCGTCCTGCGGAACGACCGGCCAGCTCATGGAGCCGCGCCTGTTCAACCTGATGTTCCGCACCTTCATGGGACCGGTGGAGGACGACACGGCGGTTTGTTACCTGCGGCCGGAGACGGCCCAGGGGATCTACGTGAACTTCCGCAACGTGCAGGACAGCGCGCGCCAGAAGATCCCGTTCGGGATCGCCCAGGTGGGGAAGGCGTTCCGCAACGAGATCACGCCGGGCAACTTCGTGTTCCGCACGCGGGAGTTTGAGCAGATGGAGATGCAGTTCTTCGTCGAGCCGGGCACGGACGAGCACTGGCTCGAGGTCTGGATGGAGCGGCGGATGGACTGGATCCGGGGGCTCGGCGTGCGGGCCGATCGTCTGCGCTTCCACGAGCACGGGCCCGACGAGCTCGCGCACTACGCCAAGGCCGCCTTCGACATCGAGTACCATTTTCCGTTCGGCTGGAAGGAATTCGAGGGCATCCACAACCGGACGGACTTCGACCTCGTCCGCCACCAGGAGCGGTCCGGCAAGAAGCTGGAGTACTTCGACCCGGCGACGAACAGCCGGTTCATCCCCTACGTCATCGAGACGTCCGCGGGCCTCGACAGAACGCTGCTCGTACTGCTCGCCGACGCGTACGCCGAGGAGGAAGTGAACGGCGAGACGCGCACCGTGCTCCGACTCCATCCCTCCCTCGCGCCCGTGAAGGCGGCCGTCTTTCCCCTCGTGAAGAAGGACGGCATGCCGGAGATGGCCCAGGCCATCGCGGAGGAGCTCCGGCGACGCTTCCCGGTCTTCCACGACGCGGCGGGCTCCATCGGACGTCGGTACCGGCGCCAGGACGAGGCCGGGACGCCCTTCTGCATCACGGTCGATGGACAGACGATGGAGGACGGCACCGTGACCGTCCGGGACCGCGATACGCTCGAGCAGGTCCGCGTCGCGGCGGACGGGCTGGCGGATCACCTGCAGGAGGCGCTGGCTCGAGACCTCTCGGGCCGCTGATCCGCCCGTGGCTCTCGGCGTCGCGGAGATCCGGGATCGCGCGGAGCGCTTTCGGGCCCTGCTGCTCGAGGAGCGGTTCCGGGCCCGGGCGGGGCAGAAGAGCTGGGCCGAGGTCGCTCCGCTCTACGCGGCCGAGCCGATCCTCCACCACCCCGACGCCCTTCCCGCCATCGAGAGGTGCCTGGCCTCCGCCACGGGAGAGGAGGAGAGACGACTCCGGCGGTTGCTCGCCTTCACGGCCGAGCACCGGCTCCTGAACGCGAACGCCGCCCTCGACGACGAGTTCGGGTTCTGGGCGAGCACCGCGAGCCTCGAGATCGGGGGCGTGGACCTTCCGCTCAGCCAGGCGGCGTTCGCCGTCGAAGGCATGGAGGATCGCGAAGAGCGCCGGACGCTCGAGCGGGCCCGCGCTGCCGCCCTGGAAGAGGCGCTCCCCCTCCAGCTGGATCGGCTGAACCGGTGGCGCGTGGCCGCGAAGGAGCTCGGGTACGGTGGGTACCTGGACGCCGCCGAGCGGATTCACGGGTTCAGCATCCGCGGCCTGGTGCACGAGATGCGGAAGGTGCTCGCGGAGACGGAAGCGGCATATCGTCGCCAGTTGGCCCACCATCTGCGGATTCACCTCGGCATCGGACCCGAGGAGGCAGAGGGCCACGACGCGCTCCGGCTCTCCCGCATGGCCTGGCTCGACGAGACGGGAGACAGCGTCTCGATCCTCGACCTGGTCCGGAACGACCTCATGGAGATGGAGCTGCCGATGGAAGCGGGAGGCCGCCTCGCGCTTCACGTGGAGGCGTTCCCGGGTCCCGGCATGCGCCCGTACGCGGCGCCGGTCTACGTGCCCGACCGGATCCTGCTTCTCGCCACGCCGGACACCACGCAGCCGATCTGGAAGGCGCTGCTGCTGGAACTGGGCCGGGCGGTGCACTTCGCGTACACCGACCCGTCCCTCGGCTTCGAGGACCGAGCCCTCGGCGACGTCGCGGTCCGCGAGGCGAGCGGGCTCCTGTTCGAGAGACTCCTGCACGCCCCCTCCTGGGTGGAGAGGTCGCGCCATCTCGAGGCCTCGCAGCTCGAGGAGTACCTGCGCCTCGCCGCCTTCATCGAGCTTTTCGAGGTGCGTCGGGAAGTGGCCCGGCTCGAGTTCGAGCTGGAGCTGTGCGAAAGCGACCGGCCCGGCGCGATGGGAGTGCGATGGGCGGAGATCCTGGAGGCGGCGACCGGATTCCGCTTCGATCCACGCGCCTTCCTCGAGCAACTCGGGCAGCGATTCGGGGTCGCGACGCGGCTGCGGGCGCGCATGCTCGCGGCCCAGCTCGGACGCGAGCTTCGGGAGCGCTTCGACGCCGAATGGCATCGGAATCCGCGCGCCGGGGAGTTCCTCCGGCGCTGGTTCGCGGCCAGCGGCTGTCGGGACGCGGCGGAGCTCTCGAGAAGCCTCGAGTGCGAGCGGCTGGACGCGGGCGCGCTGACCGGGACAATCCTTGCCCCACTCCAGTAGTCGCCGCCGAACCCGACGCCGCGGGGGCCTCGCGGTGCGGGTCGGGGCCTTCGCCGCGGCCGCCTTGCTCCTTCCTCGCCTCGGCGCCCGCGCGGCGCCGGCCCAGACGCCGGACTCGACACCTCGCGCGCCCGGAGGCCTGCCCACGCCGGCCGAGGCCGCGGCCTACCTGAGGTACACGCGCCCGGACTCCGTGGCGTCGTTCCTCGGCCGGCTCTCGTCGGGCCCGGCGCGACTCTCGGTCGAGCGGATCGGGCGCACCGCCCCGTTCGAGCTCGACGGCAGGGTGGAGGCGCAGGACATCCTCGTCGCCGGATTCGATCGAGCCGACACGACGGCCGGGCCGACCCGGCCGCGCGTCCTCATCCTGGCAAGCCAGCACGGAGACGAGCCGTCGGGGACGGAGGCGGCGCTGCGCCTGCTCCGGGATCTCGCGCTCGGAGACCTCTCATCGCTGCGCGAGGCGATGGATGTACGGGTCGTGCCTCTGGTGAACCCCGCGGGCTCGGCCTGGAACGTCCGCCGAAACGAACAGGGCATCGATCCGAATCGCGACCACCTGCGCCTCCGCTCGCCGGAAGTCGAGGCCATCCACCGCCTGTTCGCCCGCTGGAGACCGCACGTCGTTCTGGACCTGCACGAGCTCGGCCCTTCCGTCTACGACGCGCAGATCGGCCTGCCGACGCACCCCGACGCAGATCCGGTCCTGCTGGAGCTCGGGCGGTTCTACCTCCTGCCGTACGTTGCGAACGAGCTGGCGCGGAGGAACCTCACGTTCCACGAGTACGTCACGGCGGAGCCGGTCCCCCCGGAGCTGGAAGAGACCGCCGAGGCGACGGGGGGCGCCGATACGCTCGGCTACTACACGCTCGCGCCGATCACGGCGAACAACGCGAGAAACGCCTTCGCGCTCGAGCCCGCCGTGACCTACCTCGTCGAGGTCACGTCGTCGCGCGGGATCGAGGATCTCGCCCGGCGCACGGAGATCCAGTACACGGTGGCGCGGGCGTTCCTGGAGGTCATCGCCGCGTGGGCGGACGAGGTCGTGCGGCGTGTGGGGGCGGCGCGGGCGGCCGACCTCGCGCCGCCCCGCGAGGGTCCGGCTCCGCTCACGACGCTCCGGGCGGAGCGGGTACCGGATCCGGACCGCCCGAACCTCACGTGGCGCGTGCGAAGCGAGTTGGGTCCCGTCACGGTGCGCACCACCGACCGCTGGCGCCCGCTCGTGAGGCCCACTCTCCAGATCACGCGCCCGGCCGCATGGCTCCTGGATCCGGAAGAAATCGAGCTCGCGACGCTCCTTCTGCGGCAGGGCTTCGAGCTGCAGAAGCTCACGGCGCCGGCCGTTCTTCTCGCCGGAGAGTATCCGGTGCGGCCCGATTCGCTGCGAGGGGATGCCGGAGCGCTGCTTCGCTGGCGGCGGCGCGAGTTCCGGGCCGGGTCGTGGCTCGTGCTTTCGAGCCAACCGGGCGCGGCCCGACTGGCCGTGCTCATCGAGCCCTATTCCGCCGACGGATGGTACGCGGCCGGGTACCCGTCCGGGGCGGGGGACGTCTATCCGGTGCGGCGCGTCCAGGGCCTGCTGGCCGGTGTTCGCGTCCCACCGCCCGAGGCGCCGGAATGACGGGGTTGGCGTGGCTCGGAGCGACGGGCGCCGCCCTGCTCGTGTATGCGGTCTGGGTCGTCCGACGGAACCGCGGCCTGCAACGGCCGCCGGTCGTGGATGCGCGCGGCGAGCCCCTCCCCGCGCGCCGGCTGCAACTCTCGGATGGCGAGTGCGTCGCCTTCCACGACGCCGGAACCGGGCCCGCCGTCCTCCTCGTGCCGGGAGCCGACGGGATCAAGGAGACGTTCAGGTACCAGGTCCCGGCGCTGATGCAAGACCACAGGGTCATCTGCGCGGATCTTCGCACGCGGCTCGCGCCCGCGGATACGCTGGACCGATTCGCGGACGACCTCGCCGAGCTGCTCGACCACCTGGAGATCCCGGAGGCGGCGGTCGTCGGACAGAGCCTGGGCGGCGCCATCGCGATGCGGTTCGCCGTGCGCCATCCGGGCCGGGTGCGGGCGCTCGTCCTGTCGAACACGCTCGCCCGGGTGAGCTACGAGCACGTGGGCCTGAACCGGGCCGCGCTCACGCCCGTGGCGATGGCCACGACGCGCTGGCTTCCGACACCTGTCGCCCGGGCTCTGGCCCGTCTCTGGAGCCGGGTCGCCGTCTGGATCTTCGACGACTCGCCGGGGGGCGCCCGCGTGGTCGAGTACGCCCTGTTCACGGGCGCGAGGACGGTGTCGCCGCGGGTCTCGTCGGTGCGGGTGGACCGTTTGCGGCGAACCGATCTCCGGCCCGAGCTTCCGGCGATCCAGGCTCCGACGCTGGTCCTGAAGGGACCGCGCGACTGCTACACGCCTCCGGCGTGGGCGGAGGAGATCGCGCGGCTGATTCCGGGCTCGAGCTACGTGACCATTCCCGGAACGGGGCATTGCTCGCACATTTCGATGCCGGGAAGCTTCAATCGAATCCTGATCGACTGGCTCGCGGGCACCGCGCGTCCCGCGAAGACCCCTGGGGAAGAGGTGGTGGAGTGACGGAGGAGCAACGGTTCTCATCGCGGTGGGGAATGATGCTCGCCATGCTCGGCATGGCCGTGGGGACGGGAAACATCTGGCGATTTCCGCGGGTCGCGGCGAACAACGGCGGCGGCTCCTTCCTCATCGCGTGGGTCGTCTTCCTGCTGCTGTGGTCGGTCCCGCTCATCCTCGTGGAGTTCGCGATGGGACGACAGGCCCGCAGCGGACCCATCGGGGCCTTCGCCCGGGTCGTGGCTCCACGCTGCGCCTGGATGGGGGCGTGGATCGCCTTCACGGCGATCGCGATCATGTTCTACTACTCCGTCGTGATGGGCTGGACGATCCGGTACCTGTGGGGTGCGGTCACGCAGGGGATTCCCATGACGTCGCCGGACGCGGCGCAGCGCTTCTGGGACGGATACGCCGGGTCCGGGGCCGCCGTGGTCACGCACGCGATCGCGATGTCGCTCGGCGTCCTCGTCGTGATCCGGGGCGTGAAGGGCATCGAGCGAGCGGCCCGCTTCCTCATCCCGGCGTTGTTCCTCCTCGTGGTCATCCTCGCGATTCGCGCCGTCACGCTCCCCGGGGCGGAGGCGGGTCTCGCCTTCCTGTTCACGCCCGACTGGCACGGGCTACGAGAGGCCCGCGTGTGGCTGGAGGCCCTGACCCAGAACGCGTGGGACACGGGGGCCGGGTGGGGGCTCATCCTCGCCTACGCCGTCTATCTGCGGCGCCGGGAAGACACGACGCTGAACGCGTTCGTCCTCGGCTTCGGCAACAACACCGTGTCCCTGCTGGCCGGGGTCATGGTCCTGTGCACCGTGTTCGCGATCATGCCGGGCGCGGCGGACACGATCGTGGGTGCCGGCAACGAAGGCCTCACGTTCATCTGGGTCCCGCAGCTGTTCGCCCGCATGCCGGGGGGCTCGGCCTTCATGGCGCTCTTCTTCCTGGCCCTCGTGTTCGCGGCCTGGAGCAGCCTCATCGCGATGATCGAGCTCGCTTCCCGCGTGCTCATCGATGCCGGACTCACGCGCACGAGATCGATCCTCATCGTGGGCGCGGGCGGCTTCCTGCTCGGGCTTCCCTCGGCCCTCTCGGTGGCGTTCTTCCGCAACCAGGACTGGGTCTGGGGGGTGGGGCTCATGCTCTCCGGGCTGTTCTTCGCCCTCGGTGTGATCCGGTACGGCGTGGATCGGTTCCGGCGGACGCTCGTGAACCGGGACGGATGCGACATCATCGTCGGGCGCTGGTGGAACTGGGCGATCCGGCTCGTTACCGTTGAGGCCATCGTTCTCATGGGATGGTGGCTGTTGCAGGCGTTCGATCCGTCGGACCTCGCCGCGACGCTGACACCGCGCTCGAGCTCCAACGTCGGGACCGTGCTCGTTCAGTGGATGCTGGCGGCCGGCGTCTTTCTGGCTCTGAACCGCTGGCTGGGGCGCAGATTCGGCGCCGAGGACGAAGTGGGGTCGCCCGCCGCCGGATCGATCGTCCTCTGAGCCCGCATCCGACTGGAGGTGTTTCCGTGACGAGACGACCCACACTGCTCGCCCTGCTCGTGCTCGCGGGGTGCGGCGCGCGGCGCGGAGCCGAGTCACCTCCCGCTCCTCCGCCGGCGCCCGCCGGGGTGGCGGTCGATGCCGCCGGGCCCACGAGCCCGGCCGGCGCGGCCCAGCTCCTCGCCCGACGGGTCGAGCGGATCGAGATCAGGCCCGGGTCCCTCGAGCTGACGGTCGGCGACGTGGCTCCGGTGGAGGCGGTCATCCCGCTGGACGCGCGAGGCGATCCGGTGGCCGGGGTGATGATGGAGTGGAGCGCCTCCGGCGTGGCGGCGGCCTTCGATCCGGAGGCGGCGAGCATCGAGGGATTCGCGGCCGGGAAGACGACCTTCACGTTTCGCGTGCCCCGGCCGGAGGCGGATGGGGGGGCCGTGGAGGCCACCCTGGAGGTGGTCGTGCATCCGCTCCCGGTGAGCCGGATCGCGATCGACGCGCCGGGCCCCGACGAGTCCCTGCTGGCGGGCACGCGCAGGCTGGTGTCCGCGACCGCCTTCTCGGCGCGCGGGCGGCGAGAAGACGCGACGATCACCTGGGCCTCCTCGGACCCGGGCGTGCTGGAGGTCATCCACGACGCCACGATTCTCGCGGGACATCCGGGGTCCGCCATCCTCACGGCGGCGTCGGAGGGCGTCGAGTCGTCGGTCGAGCTGCGCGTGGTCGAGAATCCGGTTCGGCGGCTGCGCGTGGTGCCGGATCGGGCCGAGCTCGCGGCGGGCGAGGTCATCCGCTTCTCGGCCACCGCCCTGGACGGCCGCGGCCGCCCCGTGCCGGTGGATGTCGAGTGGACGGCCGCCGGGCTGGGCGGAGCGACGGCCGCGGCGGAGATGGCGTCCGACGGAGCCTTCGTGGCCGACGAGCCGGGGCTCTACCGCGTGGTCGCGACGGTCGGTTCCCTCTCTTCGGTCGCCGACGTGAAGGTCGGGCGCCGGCCTCCGCGCCGCCCCGTGAAGCTCGTCGCGCACGGCGTGGTCCCCCCGGAGGCCGGCTCCACGACGGATCTGTGGGTGTTCGAGGGGGCGGACGGGCGCGACTACGCCTACACCGGGACGATGTCCGCCGCGACGATGTACGCATGGGACGTGACGGATCCGGCGCATCCGACGATCACGGATTCCGTGAAGGCGGACGGCCGACGGGTGAACGACGTGAAGGTGAACGAGGACGCCACGCTCGCGATCATCACGAGCGAGCAGGCCTCGAACCGCCGGAACGGAATCACGATCCTCGACATCGCCGATCCGGCCCATCCGACCATCGTGTCCCACTTCACCGAGAACCTCACGGGCGGGGTGCACAACGTCTGGATCGACGGCGATCTCGTGTACGCGGTCAACGACGGCACCCGAGACGTGCACATCATCGACATCTCCGACCCCGCCCGGCCGCGCAACGTGGGGCGCTGGGGCCTGGAGCGCCCCGACAAGTACCTGCACGACGTGATGGTCAAGGACGGGCTTGCGTACCTGAGCTACTGGAACGACGGCCTCGTCATTCTCGACGTCGGCGCGGGCCTCAGGGGCGGCACGCCGACCGATCCGGCGTTCGTCTCCCAGTTTCGCTATCGGTACGCCGTCGGGCCGGACTCGGCCGGCAACACGCACCACGCCATCCGCTACAAGGACTACGTGTTTCTCGGCGACGAGGTGCTCAGCTGTCGCTACTGTGCGGAGACGGGGCCCAAGGGGTACGTGCACGTCCTCGACGTGACCGACATCGAGCGCCCCGTGGAGATCGCTCGCTACGGCGTTCCGGGCGCCGGGCCGCACAACCTGTGGGCGGAGGACGATCGGCTCTACGTGGCACACTACCAGGGCGGCCTTCGCGTGGTCGACATCTCGGGCGAGCTCCGCGGAGACCTCTACCGTCAGGGACGCGAGCTGGGCGTGTTCATGACGGAGGATGCGCAGGGGACGGTGCCGCACTCGACGATGGCCTGGGGACCGCAGCCGTACAAGGGTGATATCTACGTTTCCGACATGCACTCGGGACTCTGGATCCTCCACCTTCAGGAGCCCGATCCCGGCCTGGCGCCCTGACCCGTGGCGGTCCCGGAGGGGAAGTTCCGTCGCGTGCTCGGCCATCTGGCGGCCGGCGTCACGATCGTCACGAGCCGCGACGCCGACGCGCGGCCCAGCGGTCTCACGGCGACCGCCGTGTGCTCGGTCTCCCTCGATCCTCCGCTCGTGCTCGTGTGCGTGGACGCGAACGCGAACACGCTGAAGGTCGTGCGCGAATCGCGGGTGTATGCCCTGAACTTCCTGGCCGCCGGGGCACGCGAGCTCGCCGACCGCTTCGCATCCGCCGCGTCCGACAAGTTCGACGGCGTGGCGTTCGAGGCGGGCGAGACGGGGTCGCCGCGTCTCGCGTCGGCGATCGCGTGGTGCGAGTGTCTGCTGGAGGAGGAGATCGCGCAGGGTGACCACGTGATCCTCGTCGGCCGGGTCCTGGAGGCGGGCCTGGGAGACGGAGACACCGAGCCGCTCCTGCATTTCCGCGGACGCTACCGGACGCTCGCGCGGCCGGAGGCCTGAGGGGGCTCGATGCTCGTCGGGGGATTCGGCGTTGGCCGCTGGTTCGGATTCCGCATCCGGATCGACTACTCGTGGTTCGTCGTGTTCGCCCTCGTCCTGTGGACGTTTTCCGCCTGGGAGTTCCCCGTCCGGCTTCCCGGACTCGACCCCTGGGTTTACGGGGCCATGGGGACGGCGGGGGCCGCCCTGTTCTTCCTGTCCGTCCTGCTTCACGAGCTGTCGCATGCCGCGATGGCGAGGGCCCGCGGCGTGGAGGTGGAAGGCATCACGCTCTTCATCTTCGGTGGCGTCGCGCAGATGCGGATGGAGGCGAGGCGACCGGCCGACGAGTTTCTCATCACGGCGGTGGGGCCCCTGTCGAGTCTCGTCCTCTCGGGAACGTTCGCCCTCGCCGCCGCCGCGATCCGGTCGTTCGGGGGCGCCGAGATCCTGGCGGTCGTGGCCGATTTCCTGGCGATCCTGAACCTCGTGCTCGCCCTGTTCAACCTCGTGCCCGCCTTCCCGCTCGACGGAGGCCGGATCCTGCGGTCCGCCGTCTGGCAGGCGACGGGAGATCTCGCCCGCGCGACACGCTGGGCCGCCATGGGCGGACGCGTGTTCGGCTTTTTCCTGATGTTCGCGGGCTTCCTTCTCGCAGTGAGCGGCTATCTGCTCTCCGGAGTGTGGGCGGGCTTCCTGGGCTGGTTTCTCGCCAACGCGGCGGTCTCGAGTCTTCGCGGATTCGTGATGCGCCGCGCCCTCGCGGGCGTACCCGTCTCGCGCCTGCTCCGCTCGCCATCGCCGTCGGTCGAGGCCGACGTTCCGGCCTCGGAGGCTGCCCGCGTCTTCCTCGGCGTGACGCCGGATGCCCTGCCCGTCACGCGCGGGGACCGCGCGGTGGGCCTTCTCGCGCTGTCTCGGGTCGCTCAGCTGGATGACGCGGCCCGCCGCCGCACGCCCGTCTCCGCCATCATGACGCCCCTCGCCGATCTGCCCAGGGCCCGCCCGGAAGAGGCCCTGGATCGCGTGATCGGCCGGATGGAAGGGTCGGAGGCGCGCATCCTGGTCATCGACGAGGACCGCCTCGTGGGAACGATCGGCCTCGCGGAGATCCGGGCCTGGGCGGAGAGATCGGTCCGCCTCGACATCGCGGAGGGCGGAGACCGGCCACGGAACGGAGGCGACGGGTGAGCGAGGACCGCAAGGGAGAGGCGAGGAGGAGACGCGTCCGCGCGGTGGCGCCGATCCTCGCGGAGCTCTATCCGGACCTGACCGTCACGCTGGACTACCGTACTCCGCTCGAGCTTCTCGTCGCCACGATCCTCTCGGCGCAGTGCACCGACGAGCGCGTGAACCGGGTCACCCCGGCCCTGTTCCGGCGGTTCCCGGACGCGAGCGCCTACGCCGGCGCGGATCGGGAGGAGATCGAGGCGCTCGTCCGCCCGACCGGGTTCTACCGAAACAAGGCGAAGCACATCCAGGAGATGGCGGCGCGTCTCGTGGCCGAGCACGAAGGGGAGGTCCCGGACACGATGGACGCGCTCGTCCAGCTCCCGGGCGTGGCCCGGAAGACGGCGAACGTGCTTCTCGCCAACGCCTTCGGTCGCGTCGAGGGGATCGTCGTGGACACACACGTGCGCCGGGTGGCCGGCCGCCTGGATCTGACGGATCATGCCGATCCGGTGCGCGTGGAGCGCGATCTCATGGACGTCGTGCCGCGCGAGGAGTGGCACGCCTTCGCGTGGCGGCTCATCCTCCACGGCCGTGGCCGGTGCAGGGCCCGCCGGCCCGACTGCGAGGGCTGCGAGATCGCGGGCCACTGCCCCTCCGCCGGCTCTTTCCCTTGAGGAAGGATTCGGACGCCGGGGGGCTCCGCGACCGGATCCGGGAGGCGGCGCTCGAGATGGGATTCGCGCAGATCGGATTCGCTCCGTGCGCCCGCCCGCCCGACGCGGACGCCTACCTGCGCTGGCTCGCCTGCGGCCGGCACGGCGAGATGGGGTACATGGCGCGGGAAGACGCCGTCCGCCGCCGGCTGGACCCCGGGGAGGCGCTTCCGGGGTGCCGTACGATCGTCATCGTGAGCCTGGCCCACGACCCCTCTCCTTCTTCCGGTTCTTCCGGCACCGGGCCGGTCGTCGCCCGGTACGCCCGGGGCCGGGACTACCACGACGTGTTCGAGGAGATGCTGGAAGGGCTCCGGCAGCGGATCGACGCGGTCGCCCCGGGCGAGACCTCGCGCCCCTACGTGGACTACGGCCCGGTGCTGGAGCGGGACCACGCGCGGCGGGCCGGCCTCGGCTGGATCGGGAAGAACACGATGCTGCTGCACCCTGGCCTGGGATCCTATTTCCTCCTGGGGGAGCTTCTCACGACGCTCGAGCTTCCGCCGGATCCCCCGTTCGAGGCGGAGCACTGCGGCACCTGCGAGCGCTGCATCGTCGCCTGCCCGACGGGCGCGATCGTCGGGCCCGGCGAGCTCGACGCGCGGCTCTGCATCTCCTACCTGACGATTGAGCTCCGGGGCTCGATTCCCGTCGAGCTTCGGCCCCTCATCGGAGACCGCGTGTTCGGGTGCGACATCTGCCAGGAAGTCTGTCCCTGGAACCGGGACCTCGCGCCGCTCCCGTCGGACCGACTCACCCCGGGCAAGCCCGCGCTTCCGTCCTCGATGCGGGAGTGGGCCACGAGGCTCCTGGACATGGACGATGGCGAGTTCGCGGTGGCCTATCGTGGAACCGCGCTGCGCCGCCCTGGCCGCGCCGGGCTGCTGCGCAACCTGTGCGTCGGCCTGGGGAACTCCGGCGACTCCCGCGCCGGGGATGTGCTCCGGAGGTGCCTGTCGGACCCCTCGCCTCTCGTGCGTGAGCACGCGGAGTGGGCCCTGGACCGTCTCGGAGAGCCCGCCGGGGCCTCTTGACGCCAGCCCGGTCCCTTCCTACCATTTTTAGCTAACACTAAAACTAACCGGGTAAGGAGGCCGGATGCATCAGCGGCCACAGCCGATGAATCGGCGCGACTGGCTGCGGCTCGGAGCGGCGGGCGTGGCGGGACTCTCGGGAGCGACGGTCCTGAGCCTGGCCCGCAGGAGCGCCGCGGGCGCTTCCCTCGGACGGGCCGGGATCCGAAGCCAGGAGGCGGGAGAGGCGGCCGTCCGCCACGATCCGCACGGCATGGAGCAGCTGCGGATGGGGGTGTACGGAAACGGAACGCCCGCCGACGGCTTCGACCCGGTGCGCTATCTGACGGAGTTCGACGGGGGACGGATCGTCCGGGGTCCCCGGGGCGAGACCGTGCGGGAGTACGAGATCATCGCCCTCGATCGAGAGATCGAGGTCGCGCCGGGCGTGTGGTTCCCCGCCTGGACCTACAACGGCCGCGTGCCCGGACCCACCATCCGTTGCCGGGAAGGGGACCGGATCCGCGTGCGCTTCCGGAACGCCGGCTCGCACCCCCACACGATCCACTTTCACGGCATCCATCCGCCCGGGATGGACGGCGTGGAGCCCGTCGTGGCGCCGGGCGAAAAGTTCACGTACGAGTTCGAGGCGCTGCCGTGGGGCCTGCACCTGTATCATTGCCACGCGATCCCGCTGAAGCGGCACATCCACAAGGGTCTCTACGGCGCGTTCATCGTGGATCCGCCGGACGGGCGCTCGCCGGCCCGCGAGCTCGTGATGGTGATGAACGGATTCGACACGAACTTCGACGGCGAGAACGAGATCTACGCGGTGAACACGGCCGCGTTCTTCTACCGGAGCCATCCCGTGCGCGTCGGCGTGGGCGAGCCGGTGCGCGTCTACCTCGTGAACCTGACGGAGTTCGATCTCATCAACAGCTTTCACCTGCACGCCGCGATGTTCCGGGTCTTCCGCACGGGCACGCGACCGGAGGCGCACGAGATCACGGACACGGTCATGCTCTGCCAGGGCGAACGCCACATCCTGGAGTTCGAGCTCGGGCATCCCGGGCTCCACATGTTCCATGCCCACCAGAGCGAGTTCGCCGAGCTCGGCTGGATGGGATTCTTCGACGCGGTCGAGAACCTGGCGGCCGACGACGGCGTCCCGGTCCACCGGTATGGCTGAGAACGCGCGTCCGGAGGCGCGATCGCCCGAGCGCGCGGGCCCGGCCGCTGCCCGGGGCGTCGGTCGACGCTGGCTGTACGGCCTGGGTCCGCTCCTGCTCCTCGGCGGCCTGCTGGCGGCGTTTCTCCGCTTCGATCCGCTCGGGGCCCTGAGGTCGCCCTTCCCGCCCCTCGAGGAGCTCACGATCGAGCGCGTGTCGTTTCCCGCCGCGTCCGAGATGATCGTCCACGTGGTGAACGGGGGACCCGAGCCCGTGACCGTCGCCCAGGTCATGGTGGACGATGCTTTCTGGGAGCACGAGATGGATCCGGGCCGAACGATCCCGCGCCTCGGGCGCGCCCGAATCCGGCTCCCCTACCCGTGGGTGGACGGCGAGCCGCTCGCCGTGACTCTCGTGAGCTCCACGGGCGTGACGTTCGAGCACGAGGTGGATGTCGCGACGTTGTCGCCGCGGGCCGGACCCCGCTTCTTCGCGGTGTTCGCTCTTCTCGGCGCGTACGCGGGCGTGGTGCCCGTGCTCATCGGCCTGCTGTGGGCGCCGTTCCTGGGGGGCATCGGCCGCCGGTGGCTGGATTTCTTCCTGAGCCTCACGGTCGGCCTCCTCGTGTTCCTGGGCGTCGACTCGTTACACGAGGCGCTCGAGGCGGCGACGGCCGTTCCCTCCGCCCTGCGTGGAACCGGCATCGTGGTCATGGGGGTCGCGGGGAGCGTGCTCGTCCTCCGGGCGTCCGCGGCGCACCGGCGCTCGGCCGGCATCGAGCGGAACGCCGCCGCCGGTCGTCTCCGGCTCGCCACCCTGATCGCGGCGGGCATCGGACTGCACAACCTGGGCGAGGGGCTCGCCATCGGCTCGGCGTTCGCCGTGGGGGAGATCGCGCTCGGGAGCTTCCTCGTCGTGGGGTTCGCGCTCCACAACACGACGGAGGGGATCGGGATCGTCGCGCCCGTCGCCGCGGATCGGCCGGGCATCCGCCGCCTCGCAATCCTCGGAGCGATCGCGGGCCTCCCGACGATCGCCGGGACGTGGATCGGCGGCTTCGCTTACACCCCGGCGCTCGGGGCGCTGTTCCTGGCCCTGGGCGCGGGGGCGATCTTCGAAGTCGTCTGGGAGCTGGGTCGGCTCGTGCAGGGAAGCGAGGGGGGCCTGTTCGCCCCCCGGAACGCCACGGGGCTGGCGGTCGGGCTCGGCGTCATGTACGCGACGGCGCTGCTCGTCGTGGCCTGAGGTGGCGGCTCAGGCGATCCGGGCTCCGAGCCAGTCCGCGATGGCGCGCAGCTCCGCGAGGTCCTTCCCGTCGAACGCGTCCGGGCGGTCGCTGTCCAGGTCCAGCTGTCCGAGTATGCGGCCGTCTTCCGGCGCCCGGATGAGCACGACGAGCTCCGCCCGCGTCTCGAGGCTGCACGCGAGGTAGTTCCCGATCGCCGTCACGTCGGGAACGTTGATGTCTCGGTCCTCCGCCACCGCCGTGCCGCACACGCCGACGCCGACCTCGATCCGGTCGTGCTCGGTCGCCTTCCCGACGTACGTCCTCAGCACGAGCACGTCGTCCTCCAGCATGTAGACGCCCACCCAGTCGTAGCGCTCGTCTGCCGCCTCGATGAGCTCGACGGCCCGCCGGAGCAGAGGGTCCCCGCCGGCCCCATCGAACGCCTCGAGCGCCCGGATGACGTCCGCGGCGACCAGCACGCTACGGCCCCCGCCGCCGGCGTCCGCGGGAATCCAGCGCCGCGAGGCCCGGACCGCCGAGGATGAGCATGAGGAGCGCCGCGATGAGGAGGACGTTGAACTCCACGCCGTCGCTGCCGCCACCCACGACGTACCACCCGTTGCGGGCGTGGAGGAAGATGATCCCGAGGAACATCTCCATCCCGAGCAGGATGGAGAGTGGCGTCACGAGGAGCCCGGCGATGAGACCGAGCCCGCCGAGGAACTCAAGGAGCGCGACCCCCCAGGCGGCCAGGGTCGGGAGCGGAACCCCGAGCTGGCCGAAGAAGCCGGATGTCATGTCCAGGCCGCCGAAGAGCTTCGGGGCCCCGTGCGCGATGAACGTCACGCCCAGGACGACCCGGAGCACCGTGAGTCCGAGCTGTGGGTTCGATCCCCTGTTCATGGCGTCCTCCCGGTCCGATGTGCCAGCGGTCTCACACCTCGATCACGCGCCCGCGCCTCTCCGTCCCGGCGGACGGCTCCTCGTCCCTCGTCCCGGTCCCGGATTCGTGGGCTCCCGTTCCGGGGGCGCCGCCGAACGGGCCCGCCCCGGAGAGCGGGACGATGCGCGCTCCGCCGGCGAGGCGTCTCCGCACGCGGTGCGCCAGGGGCCGACGAACGCCGGGGACGAGAAGCAGCAGGCCCGCGAGGTCCGTGAAGATGCCCGGGGTGACGAGGACGACGCCGGCGACCAGGATGAGGAAGGCATCGATGAGTCCCGTCGCGGGCAGGCGCCCCGCGGCGAGCTCGGTCTGTACGGCGCGCCAGCTCCTCGCCCCCTCGCGGCGGGCCAGCCACGCCCCCGCGAGCCCCGTGCCCACGACGAGCGCGAGGGTGGGTCCGGCACCGATGATCCCTCCCACGCGGATGAGGACGGCGATCTCGATCAGCGGGACGAGGGTGAACGCGAGAAAGAGCTTCAGCAGCACGGCGTCTCCGGAGCCGGGGGGTGAGGGTGCGCGGCGGCGTGAATCGCCGCGCAGTCGGACCCGACCTCATACTCTGGATCTCCCTCGAGGTTCGGCCTCCCGGCCAGCCGAAGCCAGCGGGAGAGCTCCCGCCGGCGCCGCGCGACCCAGCGATAGCCCGCCGCGCCGACTCGCCGGATCCCGGGCAGCGTGAGCCAGCGGCCGATGAGGGCCGTGCGCGGATCCTGCCGCAAGATCGCGCCCAGGGCCTCGATTCCCCCGAGGACGCGGCCGTCCGGCTCGACGACGAGGATCTCCTCCGCCGCCGGATCCGGTTGCGTCCGGAACTCGAACGCTCCCGTCCGTCGGCGTCGCACGGCCCGGACGAAGGTCCGACACAAGCCGCAGTCCGCATCGTACACGACGCAGCGCACGGCCTCCCGCGACACCCTCCGTCCATTCGTCATGCAGCAAAGATAGATGGGGATGAGACGAGAGGCGAAGACCGAACCGGACTCGACACCCCTGCGGCCCCGCCGGGAGCGAGCCCGATCGACCTCCGCCCTCGTGTGCGGAAGTTGACGAGGCCCGCGTCAGTCGGGCGTCTGACGGGCGTCAAGAAGGCGCGGGACGGCCGGCGCGGAAGGCCCGAAGCTGCCACGACCCTGCGCCCGGTGATCGGGCGGGCTCCGTCCCCGTCGAACGGGAGGCCTCCGCCCGGCTCGTCCCGGCCCTGCACCCGCGGACACGCTGTGGCCAGGGCGTCAACGGAGCGTCAACGGAAGCGGAGGAGGAGGCGGTGGGACAGGAGTGGAGGGGCGAACGGGGCGGCCCGGCCGCGCTCAGAACCCCATGGAGGCCCGCACGACGGGGTCGATGCGCTCCGGAGTCCAGAACGGCTTCCACACGAGGTTGATCTCGGCCCGGTCCACGCCCTCCACGCCCTCCGCGGCCTCCTGCGCGCCCATCATGATCTGACCTCCCGCCGGGCAGCCCGGACTCGTCAGGGTCATCGTGACGCGCGCGGTGCCATCCGAGACCTCGATGTCGTAGATGAGGCCCAGGTCCACGATGTTCAGACCGAGCTCGGGGTCCTTCACGGTGCGAAGCGCCTGCCTGACGCTCTCGGCCGCCTGCTGCGCGCTGTCTTCCATGTCGCCTCCTCGGGTCCGGTTCGGTGAACATAGCCGGCCGGATCAGGATGGGCCAAAGTCCTCCGGGATCTCGTGCAGGGTCGGACGCGCCCGCACGAGAGATCGGCACGCCTCCAGGTCCCGGGTCGCGTTCACGAGGACGATGCCCGTGAGCCGGCTCTCGGCCAGGCACAGGACGAGCCGGGGACCGTCGGGGTCTCCGCGATCCAGGACCGCGTCCGCCGCGCCGGGCCGACCGACCACGTTGAGCTTCCAATCGAACACGTCCGAGAAGAAGTGGGACAGATGCGCGTAGGACTCACGGGCGCCGGCCATGTTCCGGCCGACCAGGCGGCCGTGCACGCGGGCGTGGTCCCAGTGCTCCACCCGGCTCCGCCCGCCGAAGACGGGGTCGGGAAAGCGGGCGACGTCCCCGGCCGCGTACACGAAGGCGTGGCTCGTCTCGCCTCGCTCGTCCACGAGAATGCCGTCGTCCGTCGCGATGCCCGCCTCCCGCGCCAAACCGTCGCACGGTATCATGCCCACGCCGATCACGACGAAATCGCACGGCAGACGCACGCCGTCGGAGAGCACGACCTCCTCCGCCCGCGTCCGGCCGGCGATCTCGCGCACGGTGGATCCGAGCCGAAAGGTGACCCCCCGGTCCTCGAACCGGGCCTGCACGAAGCCCGACAGCGGCCCGGGCAGAGCCCCCGGCCATACCCTTACGTCCGCCTCGACGACCGTGCAGGCCACGCCGAGCTCCGTGAGGGAGGCGGAGATCTCCATGCCGATGAAGCCGGCGCCCACGAGAACCGCCGAGCGAGCCTCGGCGGCGGACGCGCGCAGTCCCTCGCTGTCGCCCGCGAAGCGCACCGTGTGCACGCCCGGGAGTCGAATGCCGGGGATCTCCGGCACGCGCGCCCGTCCGCCCGTCGCGAGGAGGATCCGCTCCGCCCGGATCTCGTTGCCCCTCGCGGTGAGCGCGGTCCGGGCGGATGTGTCGAGCCCGAGAACCGCCTGCCCGAGCTCGAGCCGGACGCCGGCCTCGGCGTACCAGTCGATCGGCTTGACGTGAAGGAGCTCCCGGGGGGCGTCGGGCATCTTCAGGTACTCCTTCGACAGCGGCGGGCGCTGGTAGGGGGGCTCCGTCTCCTCCGAGACGAGGAGGATGGTGCCGTCCGGGTCTCGCTCCCGGATCCCCTCGGCGGCGGCCGCGGCGGCGAGGCCGCCGCCCACGAGCAGGTAGTCGGCCTCCATCACGCGCGCGCGGCCCCCTCCGCCTCGGTACGCTCGAGCGCCCGGTCCAGGAGCTCGATCGGATGAAGCACCGGCGTCGCGAGGCCTCGCGAGCCGAGGCCCGCGCCGATCTGCATGATGCAGCCCGGATTTCCCGTCACGATCCAGTCCACCTTCGCGGCCGCGATCTCGTCCAGCTTCGCGGACAGAACCCTCTCGCTCAGGCCCGGGCGCTTGAGGTTGTAGGTGCCCGCCCCGCCGCAGCAGCGCTCCGAGGACGGAAGGGACTCGACATCGAGACCCGGAACCCGGCGCAGGGCCTCCAGGGGCGCCTCGCGCACGCCCTGGCCGTGCAGGAGGTGACAGGGGGCGTCGTACGCGGCCCGGCCCGGCACCGGTCGGAGCGCCGGCCCTCTCCCCTGCGCCCCGGCCGACGGGCCGAAGCCGTCCGCCACGAGCTCGGTGACATCGCGGACGCGCGTCGCGAGGCTCTCCGCGCGATCCGACCACGCCTCATCCCGCTCGAGCCAGCTCGCGTAGTCGCGGAGCGCCGCGCCACAGCCGGCGGAATCCGCCACGATCCAGCGGGCCCCGCTGCGCTCGAACGCCTCGATGTTCCGCCGCGCGAGCCGCCGGGCTTCCTCCGGCCGTCCCGCGTGCGCGTGAAGGGCGCCGCAACAGCCCTGCCCGGGCGCGGCGGTCTCGATGAATCCCCAGGCCGCCAGGGCGCGCCGGGCGCTCGCGTGCACGTGGGCGAACAGCCCGCGCATCACGCAGCCCTCCAGGAGAACGAACGACGGTGCACCCGGAGGGACGGACGGGCTCGGCCCGGCCTCGGTCGCCGCCGGTCGCCGCCATCCTGGCGGTCGCGTGGCGGCGAGGAAGGCCGCGGCGCGTCCTGCCCTGCCGGGCGCGCGGCGGGCCAGGAACCGGACCCCGGGGGCGCCCCGCAGGAGCCGCGCGCCGCCGTACACGATCCGGGAGAGGCGCCGGCCGGTGAGCGCGGCGAGGACGGCGCGCTCCAGCGCGGAGCCCAGGCGGCTCCGGAGGGAGAAGGAAGCGCGATCGGCCCGGGCTCGCTCGAGCAGGAGTCCGAAGCGGACGCCCGCCGGGCATGCGCTCTCGCAGGCCCGGCAGCCGAGGCACCGATCGATGTGCCGGGCGAAGACGCCGGCAGGTCGCGCGCGGGCCTCCGCGGCGGCGCGCATGAGGGAGATCCTCCCACGCGGGCCGTCGTTCTCGTCTCCCGTCACGTCGTAGGTCGGGCACACCGGGAGGCAGAAGCCGCAGTGCACGCACGCCAGGAGATCCTCGTGCGCCTCGATCAGATGGGCGGCCGCGGGGCTCGGCACGCGTCAGTCGGGCGTCGGGTCGGAGGACGAGTGGTCGTGGATGATCTTCCACTCGCCTCCGACGCGCCGGAGCACGAGCGTGAACGGTCCGGACCCGGTGACCGACCCGTCGCGGTACAGGATCCACCGCGCGGTCGCGAGAGCGTACCCGCTGCCGAGCCCGCGGACGCTCAGGTCCTCGAACCGGAGACTGTCCCGCGGAGCGCCCGGCGCGAACAGGGGAGCGTAGCGCTCGCGGATCGACTCGAAGCCCGTGCGCAGCCCGCCCCGACCCACGTACGTCGTGCGGGGAGAGTCCAGATAGTCGTCCAGGAAGCCCTCGAGCTCCCCTCGATTCCAGGCGTCGGCGGAGCCCTCGAGCATCGCTAGGATCGCGGCCCGGCGGACAGCGGCCGCGTCGTCCCCGGGGTTGGGCACATGCTCGACCCGGCAGGCGCCCGACGCCAGGAGCGCGCCGACGAGTACGGCCCCGACTCTCCTCATCGGGCCCGAAGATGCCGGCGGAAGTGCTCGATCGTCAGGTCCACGACCCGCTCCAGGGCCGTCGAGGGCTCGCGGAAAGGATGGGTGGCGTCCAGCGTGTGGCCGGTGCCTCGAACGACCTCCAGCCGGGCGCGTCGCCCCGCCGCCCGGGCGAGGGCGTGCGCGTCGGCCACGGGAACGGACTCATCGGCGTCGCCGTGCACGACGAGATGCGGGATCTTGAGCCGCCGGGCCGCCGCCTGGACGTCCAGCTGCTCGCGGTTCGCCCGGAGGTCGTCGAGGATGTCCCGGCGGAGGGGCATCTGCTGGCCCGTGCGCGCGTTGAGCACGTACGCCAAGCCCTCTCTCTCGATCTGCTCGGCGATCGCGCCGTACCGGTCGAGCGACGCGACGGCGGCCCAGGTCGCCAGCGCCTGGACCTCGGGATGCCGGTCGGCCGCGAGGATCGCGACCGCGCCGCCGCGGCTGTGTCCGAGAAGGCCGAAGCGGGTCGCCTCCGCGACGGCCACGCCCCCGATGCTGCCCCCGGAGATCCTCTCCAGCACGCTGCCCAGGTCCTCGAGCTCGCGGCTGAACGTGTTCCGCGCGAAGCGATCGAGCTCCGTGAAGGTCTGGAGGTCCTCGCCGATTCCACTTCCGGTGAAGTTGAACGCCACGGTCTCGCAGCCCACGCCGCCCGCGAGGCGCTCGCACACGTAGGGAAAGAAGCCCCAATCCTTGAACCCCTTGAAGCCGTGGCACACGACGATCGTGGCATCCGTGCCCGTCACCGCGGGCCGCCACACATCGCCGCGGACCACGTCGTCGGCTCGCAGCTCGAACGAGAAGGGCGTGCGCGTCACCATCGGCCGCTCAGGCGACGAAGTCGCCCACGACGAGGTGGTAGCGCTCGGGGTCCGTGGATCGCGCGATCGTCCGCCTGGGCTTGCCGGTGTCCGGATCGATCTCCGTGAGGTCCCGGATCGGCCCGTCCGCGATCCGCTCTCCGTGCGCGTCCGCGACCAGGCGGACGAGAGGCCGGGTCAGGGCGCGCGGGTTCGGGTTCGGGGCCACGACGACGCCCATCTCGCCCGTGTCCAGGATGACGAGCGTGGCGACCGGATAGATGCCCATCATGTTCACGAACGCCCGCACGACGACGCGGTCGAACGTCGAGGCCTCCATGTCGCGGAGCTGCCGGATCGCCTCGTCGGGTGAGCAGGGAAAGAACTGCTTGCTGTAGTTCGAGATCGCGCAGTCGTACGCCTCGACGACCGCGATGATCTTGGCGAAGAACCCCTGTCGGCGCCTGCGGATGACGCGGGGGTAGCCCGAGAGGTCCGGCTTCATGTGGTGCTCGTAGATCGCGAGCATCGTCCGGTACTGCGGCTCGGGAAACCCCTCGGCGTTGAACATCATGAGGAAGCCGAAATCCGGATGCTGGCTCACCATCCGCCACTCCTCGTCGTTCAGCCAGCCCTGCTTGTTCAGGATGCTGGCCGGGATGAGGAGCTTGCCGATGTCGTGGAACAGCGCGGCGAAGCCCAGGTCGAACAGCTGATCCCGCGAGAAGCCGAGGTGGTCTCCGAGGGCGACGGCGAGGATGGCCACGTTGACGGAATGGATGAAGGAATGATCGTCGTAGTTGCGCAGGGAGAGCATCCCGAGCATGGACGAGCGGTCCCTCAGGACCTGATCCACGATCCCGAGCACGGCCCGTTCCGCGCGGCGGGCCCCGATCGCCTTTCCCAGGATCATGCCCTCCATCATCTCCCGCGCCGCCTTCACCGAGCGGGCGTACGTGCGGCGCGCCTCTTCGCCGTCGTCGCCCCGGGTCTCCGGCGCGAAGAGCGCGGCAGGCGGGCCGATCGTGATGTTGGAGACGTCCTCTTCCGCCAGCCGATGGCGCGCATGGGCGAGGGAGTCCTCGACCGCTTCCGGCTCCTCCGCGATGACGCTCAGCAGTCCGATCCAGTCCGAGCGTCCGACCCGGGTCCCGACGTCGATCCGCCCGATCCCGTGTGCCCGCAAGATCTCCCGAATCGCGGCGAAGGAGGCGTAGGCGGCCTCGTCCAGGCGGATCCGCAGATCGTTGACGAAGATGAAGCTGCCCGCGACCCACAGGCTGAGCCCGCCTTCCTCGGCGAAGATCGCGTCCGCCTTCCCTCCCACCTCGCGGATGGCCCGTCGCACGACCTCGTTGTCGGCGGGATACAGCTGGAGCGCGCGGGCGGCCGCGTGCATGCACGAGAGAAGCGCTGCCCCGCTGCTCAGATCCTCCGCCGGCGGATCGCCCGGTTGTCCGAAGCGCCCGGTCACTCGCCCGCCTCCCCGGGCGCCTGCCTCTCCGAGGCGGCCCGGAGGGCCGAGCGGGCGGCGCTGCGGACCGGTGCGTTGCGGTCGTCCCGCGCCCGGCTCAGCGCCTGTCGCGCCACCTCCGAATCGAGGAGACCGAGGGCGCGCGCCGCGGCCGCCCGCACCGTGGGCGGATGGCGCCGGAACGGAAACCGGCGCCCGTGCAGCAGGCGGGACAGAACGGACACCGCATCCTCGCCCGCCACCGAGGCATAGGCCTTCAGAAGAGCCATCTGCTCCGTCTTGTCCCTCCCGGCGATCACGCCCGGAGCGAGCCAGCGCCTGAGCATGCGGTCGGCACCCTCGGGCTTCAGGGTCGCGAGCGACTTCATCGCCGCGAGCCGGACCTCGCGGTTCCCGTCCTCCAGCGCCTCGCCGAGGGCCTGCGTGCCCGCGACGGAGCCGATCTCCGTCAACGCCTCGATGGCGGCCTGCCTCGTGAGCATCTCGGGTCTCGCGAAGAGAGCGACGAGATCCGGCTCCGCCTCCGCGATCCGGAGTCGGCCCACGATCCGGGCCGCCTCGGCCGCCAGGACCGGGTCTTCCGACCGCAGGAGCTCGCGTACCTGGTCCGGATATCCGGCCACGAGCCGGTCGAGCGCCTCCGTGAGCTGCCTCCGCGCCCGAGCGCTCGTGATCGCCGGGATCGCCCTGACGAGCGTGGGAATCGCGTCCGCCTGCAGGGCCCCGAGCAGGGCCGCCATGTCCTCCTGTTCCGGCGCCTCGCCGGCCACGCCCGCCCCGCTCACCAGCTCTGCGACCGCCTCGCTCATGTCCCGCAGGAGCGACGTGACGAGCTCCTGGGTGTCCTCGTCTCCCGTCTTGTTCGCGAGCAGCTGAAGCTCGTTCAACAGCAGGGCGACGTTCGGATAGTCCCGATCCGCGAGGAGCCGGGGAAGCAGCGCTCTCACGATGTCCACGACCTGCCGGCGTCGATCCTGGTCGCGGAGCTCGAACTGGTCCAGCAGACCGAGCACGACGTCGCGGACCAGGGGGCGCTGCCACTCCGCCTCCAGCTCGCGGGTGAGGTAGGCCAGATCCGGCTCGCCGAGCAGAATCGCGGCGAGCTCGTCCTCCTCCTCTTCCGGGACCGGTCCCCCGGCCAGCACGTCCTCGATCTCGGAGAGGTCCTCGAGCGTCTCGCCCTCGCCCGCGCTCCGGTCTGAGGTCGGGACCTCGAGCTCGCCCTCGTCCTCGCTGACGTTCACGTACTCCATCCGAATCGTCTCGAACCCGGCCCGCCACAGCTGCGCGAGGATATCCTCGTCCCGATCCGGCGATTTCCGGTGGGCCAGGATCCCGACCAGCTCGGGCAGTTCCCTGTCCTCGACCCCGGGCAGGAACACGAGCCACCGGATCCCGTCCTTGAAGAAGCGGAACGCGACGTTCTCGGGACCGATGGGTTTCTCGTACACCTCGACGTCGTTCCACAGGAGACGCCCCTCATCCACGGTGAGCGCGATCTGAGGGACCGTCTCGAACAGAGACGCGAAGCGCCCGGCCGTCTCCTGGATGAACTTCTCGATGAGAGGATTCCCCTCGACGTAGGTCTGCCGGGCCCGAACGGCTTTGAGCAGGGCCACGATGAGCTCGCGGACTTCCGCGACCTGCTCGCGGTCGGGCTCGGACATCGTCGACGTGGGGTCTGCGGACGGGTCGGTCACGTGCGAGAGGGGCTCTCCATCTGGAGGTTTACGGGGGCCCGGCCTCCGGAGCACCGTCCACCCTGCGGCGGACCGGCGTCCACCCCCGTTCCGGCCGGCCGGCCCTGACGTTGACCGCGCGCGCGAGCGTGAACAGGAGGTCGGACAGTCGATTCAGGTACGGAAGCACAACTTCGCTCAAGTCGGGTTGAAGGGCCAGTAGCGACACGACCCGTCGCTCGGCTCGCCGGCACAGGGTGCGGGCGACGTGGAGGTGCGCGCCGGCCGGAGAGCCCCCGGGCAGCACGAACGAGTCGAGGGGCTCGAGCTCCTCATCCAGGGCATCGATCCAGCGCTCGAGGGCGGGGATCCGGTCGTCCTCGAGAACGGGGATCCGGTCGTCCTCGAGCTCGGAAGCCGGGTCGGCGGCCGCGAGCCGGGCCCCGATCGCGAACAGGTCGGACTGCACGGCCCACAGGGCCTCGACGTCATCTCGATGCCCTTCATCGGCGGACAGGAGAGCGACGACGACGCCGATGCCGGCGTTCAGCTCGTCGACCGTCCCGTAGGCCTCCACTCGCGGGTCGTCCTTGGCGACCGTCGTCCCCCCGAACAATCCCGTGTCTCCGCCGTCCCCCCGCCGCGTGTAGATCTTCACGGGCCCGCCGCCGGGTCGGAGGCCGGTCGGGCGTAGAGGGCGGCGACGGAGCGGCGATCCCGGACCGAGAGACGCGTGTTGCGGTTCCCCGGGTGCATGACGTCGCCGGGATCCTCGCTGTGGGGGAGCCCGACGAGGTGGCCGATCTCGTGCAGCGCGACCAGGCCCGTGTACTCGTTGCTCATGGGCAGGCCATCCCGATGCCTGCGGGCGAGAGTGATCGTTCCGCCGAGGATCCAGCCCTCGCCGTCGGTGACCCATTCCGTGAGTCCCGCCTGCTGCCGGTCGAACTCATCGACCCAGCGGATGCGGACCTCGGCCACGGCCGGATCGAGAGTTCGCCGGAAGCGAACGGGCAGCTCGGCGACCCGGTTCCACGTCGCGAATGCCCGCTCGACGGCGGCGACCCGGCCCGGCCCGACGCTCGGGTCCGGCTCGTAATACACGCCGAGTGCGCGGAAACGCGCGCGCGCTCCGATCCGCCAGCGGATGAGCGGGTGGTCGTGCTCGCCGGCGGCCGAGAGGTACGTCGCGCCGGGAGGCACGATGCCCGGGGTGCTCTCCGGGGTCTGCCCGAACGTGGCTTCCGCCATCCCGAGGGTGGCGGCCGCGAGCAGGATGAGCTGCCGTCTCAGAATCTCCTCCGGGTCGAGTCTCACAGTCAGAGTCGATCGGACAGAGCGTGCACGGACCAAGCCCCGAGCTCCTCCGCGAGCCGGCGGGCGATCTCCGCCGCGCCCTGATCGGGTGGGCTCGGCGGGATTCCGTCGCCCGCGGAGTCCCCGCCGGCGTCGTCACCGGTCCCGAGCTCCAGTCGGAAGCGGCCCAGCGCCGGGAACGCCTCCATTCGGAGGGCCTTCGAGCCCGCGCGCTCGCGCATCGCGTGGATCGTCTCGAAAAGATACCGCCGACCCGGTGAGAACCGGAAGACGCGCCGGTCTCGACGGTCCGCAGGGTGCGGATGCTCCCGCGGCCCGTCGTCTCCGGCCGCCACGGCCCGCATCTCCGCCCCGCGGGCCCGGGCCCAGCGCTCCACGGCCTCGCGGCGGGCCTCCGCGACGGCCGTCGGGCCGAGGATTCGCACCTCCAGGCTCTCGTCCGGCGCCGCCCCGGACTCCGCACGCCAACGCCATCGGAGCGCGCCGTCACCGGGAGCCGGGTCCGTCGCCACGGTCATGGCCGCCGCGAGCGCTTCGGGCCCGGGACCGCCGGAGAGCTCGAACGAGAGGTCCGACGCGGGCCGCGGCCACAGCCGGAAGGTGACGGCGGTGAGCACACCCAGCCGGCCGCGGCTGCCGCACAGCAGCCGGACCATGTCGTACCCGGCCACGTTCTTCATGACGGCCCTGCCCCAGTGCCGAGCCCGGCCGTCGGGGGACACGACCGTGGCGGCCAGCACGTGCCGGCGAAGGGGTCCGAACAGGGCGTCCAGGGCGCCTGCGGGAGCCGCCGCTACGAGGCCACCGACCGAGAGGCGCCGCGCCCCGCCCTCCAGCGGAAGCCAGCGCCCGTCGGCTTCGAGGCGCTCCATAAGGTGGGACACCCGCATCCCGGCCTCCACGCGCACCGTGAGGTCGTCGGGCCGGAAGTCCAGCACGGAACCGAGCCGGCACGTCGAGAGGACCGCCACGTCGGGGTCGAGCCATTCCGGGGGCGCGGCCGCTCCCGTGATGAGGGGCACGGTTCCATCCAGAGCCCGCTCCTGCACCCACCGCGCGATCTCTTCCTCGCTCCCGGGCTCGAACCAGCCGTCCGGCGCCGGCGGGGGTCCCGCCGGGGTCGGCGGACAGGTCGTGGGCTCGGACCACCCATCCCGCGGCGGAGGAAGCAGCTTGCCCGGATTGCAGCGACCCACCGGATCGAACGCCCGCTTCACCGAGCGCAGGTCGGCGAGCTCGTCCGGCCCGAACACGAGGCCCATGTAGCGGATCTTGTCGAGCCCGACGCCGTGCTCCCCGGTGATCGTCCCGCCCGCTTCCACGCACAGGCGCATGATCTCGGCGCTCGCGGCCTCCACCCGCCGGACCGCCTCCTTCGAGCGATGGTCGAAGAGCAGGTTGGGGTGGAGATTTCCGTCCCCCGCGTGGAAGAAGTTGGCGAGCGGCAGTCCGTGCTCGCGAGCCACGTCCGCGATGGCGGGCAGGAGAGCCGAGAGGCGGGTCCGGGGGACGACGGCATCCTGCACGAGGATGTCCGGGGCGAGCCGGCCGAGAGCTCCGTACGCCTTCTTCCGCGCGTGCCAGAGCGCGGCGCGCTCCGCCTCATCTCTCGCCGTGCGGAGTTCCCTCGCCCCGCTCTCGCGCAGGAGCATCTCGATGCGGCCGATGTCGGCGGCCACTTCGTCCGGCCCGCCCTCGCACTCGATGACGAGCGCGGCGGCCACGTCGCGGGGCAGTCCGGCGGCATACACGGATTCCTCGACGGCCGCGATCGTGGCCGCATCGATGAGCTCCAGCGCGACGGGTATCGTCCCGGACGCGATGACCCGGCTCACGGCGTCGCCGGCCCGGCCGAGGTCGTCGAACAGGGCGAGAAGCGTCCGCACCGCCTCCGGCACGGGCGACAGCCGGACCGTGATCCGCGTCGCGATGCCGAGCGTTCCCTCCGAGCCGATGAACAGGCCCGCGAGGTCGAGACCGCCGTCCTCGCCCCGCCGCAGCGTGGCGTCGGATCCGTCCGGCAGGACGACCTCGACCTCGGCGACGTGATCCGTGGTCACGCCGTGCTTGAGGCAGTGCGGTCCGCCCGAGTTCATCGCGATGTTGCCTCCGATCGTGCACGCGGAGGCGCTCGCCGGATCCGGCAGATACCGAAGGCCGTAGGGGGCCGCCGCCCTCGATACCTCGGCCGTGATGACTCCCGGCTCAACGCTGGCCGTGCGCTCGACCGGATCCAGCTCCAGGATCCGGCGGAGGCGGGACGTGCCGACGATGATCTCGCCGCGGGCGACGGCTCCGCCGGCGAGGCCCGTGCCCGCGCCGCGCGGGACGAGCGGGACCCCGGCCTCGTGCAGGCACCGGACCACGGCCCGCACCTCCTCGCGCGTCCCCGGGAGCACGGCGGCACGGGGCCTGCCGGAGACCGTCGTGAGGGCGTCCGCCTCGTACGCCAGGAGGCGGTCCGCCCCCGTGACGAGCTCCTCGCGGCCGACGATCCGGCGGAGACGTCTCTCGAGGCGCGGCGGGAGCCCGACCGGTGTGCTCATGTCCACGAGGTTAGGACGGCCGGGCGGGGCGCGGCAAGCGAGCGGAGTCCCGAGAGATCCGCCGCGGAGCGGACCCCGGGGCGGTTGACTTCTCGCCGTTTCGAGCGTAGCATCGTGGGCCGATGCGGGGTGGAGCAGTCTGGTAGCTCGTCGGGCTCATAACCCGAAGGTCGCAGGTTCGAATCCTGCCCCCGCTACTTGGAGGTGACGGACTCGTCCCCGCGTCGCTGGCCTTGCCAGGCGGGGCGTTTTGCTTTCAGAGCGGCTTTTTGACAATCATGACGTGTGCCCGGGGTCCGCCGGTTTCCCGACGGAGGCGTCTTCCGATCGTTTTTCCGGGGTAGCTCAGCGGCAGAGCGGGTGGCTGTTAACCACTAGGTCGGGGGTTCGAATCCCCCCCCCGGAGTCCGCCGATCGGCGACCGGGAGTCGCGCTGGTTCGGCTGGGTAGCTCAGTCGGTAGAGCACCGCGCTGAAAACGCGGGTGTCGGCGGTTCGATTCCGTCCCCAGCCATCGGCGTACAGGGGCGTAGCTCAACTGGCAGAGCACCGGTCTCCAAAACCGGCGGTTGGGGGTTCGAGTCCCTCCGCCCCTGTCCCGTCGGACCCGACGGTGGCTCGCGTAGCTCAGGGGTAGAGCGCATCCTTGGTAAGGATGAGGTCACGGGTTCAATCCCCGTCGCGAGC
>JBHHZD010000005.1:0-95183 GCA_046757885.1 Gemmatimonadota bacterium | reverse complement strand
GAGGCGACGGTGTTCGACGACGTGGCGCCGGACATGTCCATCGCGCGCGAGGAGATCTTCGGGCCCGTCCTCGCGGTGCTCGGATTCGAGGACGTGGAGGACGCGGCCCGGCAGGCGAACGAGACGATCTACGGGCTCGCGGCGGGCGTGTGGACGCGGGATGTCGGCGTCGCGCACCGGTTCGCCCGCGAGGTTCGTGCGGGCACCGTATGGGTGAACACGTACAACCGCTACGATCCCGGCTCGCCCTTCGGCGGCTTCAAGCAGTCCGGCTTCGGACGCGACCTGGGCCGCCACGCCCTCGACGAGGTCACGCAGGTGAAGAGCGTGTGGATCAGCCTCGAGGAATGAGCGACCGGGACGCCCTCATCATCGATGCCGTGCGGACGCCGGTCGGGCGGCACGGGGGCTCGCTGGCCGCCGTGCGCCCGGACGACCTCCTCGCCGCCGTGATCCGGGCGCTCGTCGAGCGTACGGGTACGCCGGCCGAGCGCATCGAGGACGTCGTGATGGGGTGCGCGAACCAGGCCGGGGAGGACAACCGGAACGTGGCACGGATGTCGGCCCTTCTGGCCGGCCTTCCGGTCGAGGTCGCGGGCCAGACGGTGAACCGCCTCTGCGGCTCCGGACTCCAGGCCGCCGTGAGCGCCGCGCACGCGATCCGCTGCGGCGAGGGGGACGTGTTCGTGGCCGGCGGGGTCGAGAGCATGTCCCGGGCCCCGTGGGTGCTGCTCAAGCCCGAGCGCGCTCATCCGCGCGGCACCCTTGAGATGGCGGACTCGACCCTCGGCTGGCGGTTCACGAATCCGGCCATGCCCGAAGACTGGACAATCTCGCTCGGCGAGACGGCCGAGGTCGTGGCGGACCTGCACGGCGTGACCCGCGAGGAGCAGGATGCCTTCGCCCTGGAGAGCCAGCGCCGGGCCGCGGCCGCGATCCGGGAGGGCCGCTTCCGGGACGAGATCGTTCCGATCACGGTTCCCGCGCGGCGGGGCGACCCCGTGGTGGTGGACGCGGACGAGCATCCGCGGCCGGAGGTCACGGCGGAGAAGCTGGCCGCGCTGCGTCCCGCCTTCCGGGCCGACGGAACCGTGACGGCCGGGAGCGCTTCGGGCATCAACGACGGGGCGGCCGCCCTCCTGCTCGCGAGCCGGTCGGCCGCCCGGGAGCTCGGCCTGCGGCCCATCGCCCGGCTCGGGGCGTCCGCCGTCGCGGGCTGCCCGCCCGACCGCATGGGCATCGGTCCCGTGCCCGCCGTCCGGAAGGCGCTGGCCCGGGCCGGCCTCGAGCCCGGCGACCTCGATCTGGTGGAGCTGAACGAGGCCTTCGCGGCGCAGGCGATCCCGTGCATCCGCGAGCTCGGCCTGGAGCCGGCCCGCGTGAACGTGAACGGCGGGGCCATCGCGCTCGGGCACCCGCTCGGGTGCACCGGGGCGCGCCTTCTCACCTCACTCGTGCACGAGATGCGCCGGCGCGGAGCCCGCACGGGCCTCGTGACGATGTGCGTCGGCGTGGGCCAGGGGATCGCCTCCGTCGTACAGGCCGAGGGGAGCGGCGGCGATGCCTGACAAAGGCGGGGCGTCGCGCGCCGGCGGGCACGTTCTCGTGGAGGTCCGCGACCGCGTCGGAACGCTCACCCTGAATCGGCCCGACAAGCTGAACGCGCTCGTCGGCGACATGCGCGACGCGATCGCCGATGGGCTCGCCGACCTCGCGCAGAGCCCGGACGTCCGGGTCGTCGTGATCACCGGCGCCGGGCGGGCCTTCTGCGCGGGCGCGGACGTGGGCTACCTCGCGTCACTCATGGAGGCGGAGCGGATCGAGGAGGCCAGGCTCCTCGTCGAGGCCGGCCGTCGCGTCGTCACGCTCATCTCGGAGATGCCGAAGCCCGTCATCGCCGCCCTGAACGGACCCGCCGCCGGCGGCGGGGCGAACATGGCCCTCGCCTGCGACCTCCGGATCGCCTCGGACCGCGCCGCGATCGGTCAGACTTTCAACCGGATCGGGCTTCACCCCGACTGGGGCGGCACGTACTTCCTCCCGCGGCTCGTCGGACCCGCGCGGGCGGCCGAATTGGTCTTCCTCGCCGAGATGGTCGGGGCGGAGGAGGCGGCGCGGATCGGACTCGTGAATCGGGTCGTCCCGCACGAGGATCTCCGCGCCGAGACCGCGCGCCTCGCCGACCGGCTCGCGGCGAAGCCCGCCGGCGCCCTCCGGCTCGCCAAGAGGGCGCTCCGGCTGAGTCCCGGCGCCGGGCTCCAGGACATGCTCGACTACGAGCTCGAGGCGCAGACGGAGTGCTTCCGGTCCGCCGACGCCCGCGAGGGCACGCGGGCCTTCCTGGAGAAGCGCCCGCCGGCGTTCGGGGAGGCGGGATGACCGCGGCGGAGAGGGGACGCATCGCGGTCCTCGGGGCCGGGACGATGGGCCACGGCATCGCCCACGTGGCGGCGCTGGCCGGCAGGGAGACCGTCCTTCACGATGCGGATCCCGGCGCGCTCGCCGCCGCGGTGGAGCGGATTCGGGCGAACCTGGATCGGGGGGTCGAGCTCGGTAAGGTAGAAGCGGAGGCCCGCGAGGCGGCGCTCGCCCGCCTGCGGACGGCCGGGAGCTTGGAAGAGGCCGTGGCCGGCGCGGAGTTCGTCATCGAGGCCGTGCCGGAGCGCATCGGGCTGAAGCGGGAAGTCCTGGGCCGCGCCGCGGAGGGCGTCGAGCCCGATGCCGTGCTCGCGACGAACACGTCCTCCCTGTCGATCACGGCCATCGCGGACGGCCTCCCGGTGCCGGAGCGGATCGTCGGAATGCACTTCTTCAACCCCGTGCACATCATGGCGCTCGTCGAGATCGTGCGCGGGGACCGCACGGCCGTGCGGGTCGTGGATCGCGCCCGCGGACTCGCGGAGGAGATGGGGAAGACGCCGATCGTCGTGCGCGACACGCCCGGTTTCGCCTCCTCCCGGCTCGGAGTCGCCCTCGGCCTCGAGGCGATTCGCATGCTGGAGGACGGCGTCGCCTCGGCGGCGGACATCGACCGCGCGATGGAGCTCGGGTACCGGCACCCGATGGGGCCGCTCCGCCTGTCCGACCTCGTCGGGCTCGACGTGCGGCTCGAGATCGCCCGGTACCTGCACCGGGAGCTCGGAGGCGAGCGGTTCCGACCGCCCGACCTGCTGGAGCGGATGGTCGCCGAGGGCAAGCTCGGCAAGAAGTCCGGCCAGGGCTTCTATTCGTGGTGAAGGACTCGTCCGCGGGACCCTTTCGAGACAAGGACGTCGAACGATGAGCGATGTGCTGCTGGCGGAGAAGCTGGAGGGCGGCGTCGCCCTCCTCACGTTCAACCGCCCCGACAAGATGAACGCCCTGAACCTGGAGGTCAGGCGGCGCCTGTTCGGGACCCTCGAGGCCCTGCGGGACGATGACGACGTGCGGGTCCTCGTCCTCACGGGCGACGGCGAGAAGGCATTCATCGCCGGGGCCGACATCGGAGAGTTCAAGGACGCGAGGCCCGTGGAGCAGCTCCGCGCGATGCAGCGCGGGAACATCTACCTCGCCATGGAGACCTTCCCGAAGCCGATCATCGCGATGATCAACGGCTACTGCCTCGGCGGCGGCTGCGAGCTCGCCATGGCCTGCGACATCCGCATCGCCTCGGAGCGGGCCCGCTTCGGGCAGCCGGAGGTGAACCTGGGGATCATCCCGGGCGGCGGCGGAACCCAGCGCCTGCCGCGTCTCGTCGGAGAGGGCCACGCGATGCGGCTCATCCTCCGGGGAGGCATGATCGACGCGGCGGAGGCCCATGCGATCGGACTCGTCGAGATCGTCGTGCCCGCGGCCGACCTGCGCGAGCGCACGCTGGAGCTCGCGCGGGAGATCGCAGCCAAGAGCCCGATCGCCCTCCAGGCGGCAAAGGAGAGCATCCTCGCGGCCCGCCGCATGCCCCTGGACGAGGGTCTGAAGTTCGAGCGCGGCTGGTTCAGCCTCCTGTTCTCCACCGACGACATGGACGAGGGCGTGAGCGCCTTCCTCGAGAAGCGGAAGCCCGAGTTCCGGGGCACCTGACCCGGCGGCCCGGCCCCCGGCCGGGTGTGACAGAACGGCGCGGCCGGGACAATCTGGCGGTTTCCCCGACCGCGCCATCCGGACCCATTTCCCCGGCGACCCGCAGACGTCCGGCCCGAAACTCATCCCCACCCACTCTCCCCCCGCGGCACGTCCGTTGCCCCTCCCCGACGCGGGGAGGTCCGCCCGGGCCTCCCGTGATCGAGACGCGAGAGCTCTGGCGCCGGCCGGTCGCTCCGATCCCGCTTCGTGCGGGAGGCCGTGTCCGACCCGCCGGCCAGAGCGGAGGGACACGATGCGACAGGACAGGAGCCGGGCTCCGCGCGCCGCGGGCCGCCAACCGGAGATCGCGCTCATCGCGCTCCTGGCAGCCCTGCCGGCGATCGCCGGATGCAGGGACGAGAAGATCGTCAAGGTTCCCGTGGAGGTTCCCGTCGAGGTGGAACGGCCGCTCTTCGAGCCGCCCCCTCCCGGCGCCGCGAGCTTCCTCGGGTTCAGCGACGAAGCAACCGATTTCACGGTGTGCGGCGCCTGCCACATCGGCCAGCAGTCGAGCTGGCAGGGCACCGCCCACGCGAACGCCTGGGACGACCTCCAGAACAGCGGCCACGCCCAGGCCCTGTGCGAGAACTGCCACGCCGTCAGCGAGTTCGGCAACGAGGCGGCGGCGGACGTGGCGTGGACGGCCACGCTGGATCCTCGCTACCACGACGTGCAGTGTGAGAGTTGCCACGGTCCGGGGGAGGGTCACGTGATGGATCCGGACGCCTCTCAGCCGCTCGCGTCCGCCGACGTGTCGTCGACGGCCACGAACGGATGCGGCGAGTGCCACAAGGACACGCATCATCCCTTCGTGGAGCAGTGGGAGATGTCCGCACACTCGGGCGTGGTGGGATTCGCGGCCGACCGTCCGGAGTGCGAGAGCTGCCACCGGGGGCAGGCGACCCTGCGCGCGTGGGGCGAGACGGCCGAGTACGTCGAGAAGAACGACCCGACCCACCTCGCGATCACGTGCGTCGTGTGTCACGATCCGCATGACGCGACGAACGCCCACCAGCTGCGCTTCCCGGTGAACACGACCTCGATCGACGAGCACCTGTGCGCCCGGTGCCACGACCGGCGGACGGTGCCGGACCCGACCTCCAGCCACGGCCTGGCGCCGCACGCGCCCGAGTCCGAGCTCCTGATGGGCGAGGCGGGCTGGTTCCCGCCGGGCCTGGCCATCAACCGGGGAGACATCGTGGCCACCCACGGGTCGTCCGCGAACCCCGAGCTGTGCGCGACCTGCCACGTGAGCACGTTCACGGTCACGGACGCGGCGACCGGTGGGTTCGTGCTGAACGCGACGGGGCACACGTTCGAGCCGATCCCGTGCCTGGACGCGCAGGGGGTGCCGACGACCGGGCCCTGCCCGCTGGACACGACGTCGCGGTCATTCAACGGGTGCGTGGCCTCCGGCTGCCACGGCTCCGAGCAGGCGGCTTTCTCCGCGCTCACCCTCGCCTCGGCCCGCATCGAGGCGCGGGCGACGGACCTGATGAACCAGCTCCTGGTCGTCGATCCCGGCCTGAACGCGGCAGGCGGGGAGATCGACGCGTCCGATTCCACGTTCACGGTGGCGGAGGGCGCCTACTTCAACTACAACATGGCCTTCCAGGGATCCTCGGGTGAGGTCTTCGGATCGACGACCCACAACCCGTTCCTCATGGAGGCCCTGCTCGTGGCGAGTATCCAGGAGGTGGAGTCGTTCTACGGCGTGCCCGTTCCCTCCGTGCGGCGGGACTGGGCGGTGGAGCTCCAGACGATCCTGGACCGCGCGCCGCGGTGACCCCGGAGGCCGCCGCCCGGGCCCCGGCTCGCGCGCGACCCTCCCGAACGCAAAGAGGCCCCGGCTGCCGCGAGCGGCCGGGGCCTCCCATTTGCCGTTCCCGGGCCCCGCTCAGGCCACGGGGATCACGCTCACCTGCTTTCGCCCTCCGCGCCGGTGCCGGAACTCGACCCGGCCGTCCACGAGCGCAAACAGCGTGTCGTCGCCTCCCCGGCCCACGTTCCGGCCCGGGTGAATCCGGGTTCCGCGCTGGCGGACGAGGATGTTGCCGGCCTGCACCGTCTCACCCCCATACCGCTTCACGCCCAGGTACTTGGGATTGCTGTCCCGACCGTTGCGGCTGGAGCCGACTCCCTTCTTGTGCGCCATGGCTCACGCCCCTCCCTGCGCCTTGATCGCCTTCTCCACGTCGCCCTTCAGGATCCGGCCCTCCTTGCCGCTCCCCTCGATCGTCGAGAGGTCGATCCCGTGCTCCTCGGCGAGCGCGGCCGCCGCCGGCGTGGCCTCCACGGCCTTCGCCTCCGCGGCCGGCTTCGGGGCGGGCGTCTCCGGCTTCCGGGCAGGCGTCTCCACCTTCGCGGCCGGTCCGGCGGCCGGCTTGCGGGCCTTCTTCGCCGCCGGCTTGCCCGTCCCGAGATCGATGGACACGACCCGCACCTCGGTGAACTTCTGCCGGTGGCCCTGCTTGCGCCTGTAGCCCTTCCGGCGCTTCATCTTGTAGACGACGATCTTGTCGTCCTTGCCGTGGCGCACGACCTCGGCCTTCACCGAGGCGCCGTCGAGCGCCGGACGTCCCACGATGACCTCGCCGTCCCGCTGCGCGAGCAGGACCTCGTCGAAGGTCACCCGCTCGCCCGGCGCGGCATCGAGAGAGGGAAGCCGCAGGGTCTCGTCGGGCTCCGCCCGGAATTGCTTCCCCTTGGCCTGGATGATCGCGTACATGTCCGGTCCGTCCTGAGTTCGAAAGGTTCGTAGCCCTTAAGCTTAAGAGCGGACAGGAGGACTGTCAACGCGTGAGTGCGGAGGGCGAAGAGGGATCCGTCAGGCGACGGCGTACTTGTTCGTCACGTCCGTATCGGCGGGCGCGGCGAGGAGCCGGAACTCGTCGTGGCCCATCAGCGGATCGTCCCGCACGTCCACCTCGATGCCCGATCCGCGCTTCACCTCGCGCAGGAACTCGTGCTCCTCCTCGAGGAGGTAGAGCGCGACCTCGGGATGGACCCGGACCGTGATGTCGCGCCGATCGCCGTTGGCGCTCGCCCGGCGCAGCGCCCGCTCGATCCGCCGCACGACCGTCTCCGGCGCGAGGACGCGGCCCGTGCCCCCGCAGCTCGGACAGGGGACGGTCATCATCTGGAACAGGCTGGGCCGGACGCGCTGGCGGCTCATCTCCAGCAGCCCCAGCTCGGAGATCCCGAACACCTTCGTCCGGGCCCGGTCGCGCCCGAGGTGCGTCCGCATCTCCTGGAGCACCCGGTCCCGGTACTCCTGCTCGTCCATGTCGATGAAGTCGCACACGATGATCCCGCCGATGTCCCGCAGCCGCAGCTGACGCGCGATCTCCGCCGCCGCGTCCAGGTTCGTGCGCAGGATCGTCTTCGCCGGGTCCTTCTTTCCCGTGTAGCGTCCCGTGTTCACGTCCACCGCCACCAGGGCCTCGGTCGCCTCGATCACGATGTGCCCGCCGGACCGAAGCTCGACCCGCCGCTGGAACGCGGCCCGGATCTCCTCCTCGATCTCGTACTCGTCGAAGACCGGCTGGCTCCCCTCGTACAGCTTCACCCGATCCAGCAGCTCCGGGCTCACCTGCCCGAGATAGGACTTGATCTCGTGGGCGAGGGGGCGGGAGTCCACGACGAGCGAGTCGAACTTCTCGCTGAACAGGTCCCGGATGATGCCGGAGGTGAGCTTCGCCTCCTGGTGCACAAGCGCGGGCGCCTTCGTGCCCCCGATCCGCCGCTGCACCTTCTCCCACGTCTTCCGGAGCGACCGGAGCTCCTGGGCGAACGCGGCGCGCGTGAGCTCCTCGCCCACGGTCCGGATGATGACCCCGCCGTCTCCGTCGCCGAGAAGCTCCCGGGCCAGGTCCCTGAGCCGGTGCCGCTCCTCCCGGTCCTCGATCTTGCGGCTCACGCCGATGTGCGTGCTGGACGGGATGAACACCAGGAACCGCCCCGGCAGGGAGACCTGCGTCGTGACCCTCGGCCCCTTCGTGCCGATCGGCTCCTTCGTGACCTGGACGAGGATCTCCTGGCCCCGCTTCAGCTGCTCCTCGATCGGCGGATACTTCCGGGACCGCTTTCCCCCTCCCCCGTTCTCGTCCTCGTCCTCCTGGTCCACGACGTCGGACACGTGGAGGAAGGCGGACTTCTCGGTCCCGATGTCGATGAACGCCGCCTGGATGCCCGGCAGGACGGCCTCCACGCGGCCCAGGTAGAGATCGCCGACCATGCGCTGCTCGTCGGACTGCTCGTGCATGAGCTCGACGAGGCGCCCGTCCTCCAGGATGGCGACCCGGGTCTCGGTGCCGGTCGCGTCGATGAGGAGCTCTCGCCTCATTCCTCGAGGCCTCCGAGGAGCTGCCTGGCGATGACGATCTTCTGGATCTCGCTCGTCCCCTCGCCGATCTCGGTGATCTTCGCGTCCCGCATCATGCGCTCCACGGCATACTCGCGGGAGTATCCGTAGCCCCCGTGCAGCTGCACGGCACGGATCGTCACGTCCATGGCCGCCTCCGAGGCGAAGAGCTTCGCCATCGAGGCCTCCGTCTTGTGCGGCTTCCCGGCCATCTTCAGGCGGGCCGCGTGGTAGGTCATCAGGCGCGCGGCGTGAATCCGCGTGGCCATCTCGGCCAGCATGAAGCGGACCCCCTGGAAGTCCTGGATCCGCCGCCCGAACTGCTGGCGCTCGCCCGTGTACCGAAGCGTGAGGTCGAGGGCCCCCTGCGCGATGCCCAGGGCATGGGCCGCGATGCCGATGCGCCCTCCGTCGAGCGTGTCCAGGAAGACGGCGAAGCCGCGGTCCTCCTCCCCGAGCAGGTTCTCGGCCGGTACCCGCACGTCCTGCAGGATGAGCTCGCGCGTGTCGGAGGCGTTCCAGCCCAGCTTCCGGAGCTTCTCGCCCGACGTGAAGCCGGGCATCGGCTCGAGGTCATCGCTGTGCCCGAAGTCGAGGCGCCGCGCCTCGTCCAGGTCGCACGTCTCCTTCGTCATGATGAAGGCGCTGATCCCCTTGCTGCCCTTCTCGGGCGAGGTGAGCGCTCCGACGACGAAGATCTCGCCGACCCCCGCGTGCGTGATGAACGTCTTCTGGCCGTTCAGGACGTAGGCGTCGCCGTCCTTCACGGCCGTCGTCCGCATCCCGCCCGCGTCGGAGCCGGATCCCGGCTCCGTGAGCCCGAAGCCGCCGAGGACGGCCCCTGAGGCGAGCGGGACGAGGTACTTCCGCTTCTGCTCCTCGGTCCCCCAGCGGAAGATCGGCTGGCAGGCGAGGGACGTGTGGGCGCCGATCATGATCGAGTGGCTCGCGTCCACGCGAGCCAGCTCCTCGACGGCGATGACGGACGCGAGGAGGTCCATACCCGCTCCCCCGTACTCCTCCGGCCACGGCACGCCGAACAGGCCGAGCTGGGCCATCTTCGCGCCGGATTCCCAGGGAAACGCCTCCGCCTCGTCGTATCGGGACGCGACGGGCGCGACCTCGCCCTCGGCGAACTCGCGCACCATGTCGCGCAGCATCTTGTGGTGGTCGTCCAGATAGAGATCCAGGTCTGTCATGTCTCACGGGGTTCGGGTGGCTTCCGGACCGAAACGGCCCCACAACCTACGACAAACGCGGAGACCGGGAAACTTGGCGGAGACCCGCGTCGAACGCCGAATCAGGACCGGACGCAGCGGTCGCAGCCCGCACATTCCGGGGGATCCTGGCCGAAGTGGATGGCGATGGCGGCCCGGCGGCAGCTCCGCGTCTCCACGTAGCGTCGCATGGCCGCGAGCCTGGCCCGCGCGGCCGCCGGACTCGATCCGGATCCGCGCCGCGCGCGTAGCCGGCTTCGATGGAGCCGCCCGTCATCGGGAAGGGCGATGAGGAGGCAGCGGGCCGGCGCGCCATCCCGGCCCGCGCGGCCGGCTTCCTGCACGTACGCCTCGAGCGAGCCGGGCATTCCGAGGTGGAACACGGCCCGCACGCGCCCGTGGTCGATCCCCATCCCGAAGGCGCTCGTCGCGCAGACGACCCGGGTGGCGCCCTCGAAGAACGCCCGCTGGACCGCGCGCCGGGCCTCCGCGGTCATCCCCGCGTGGTACGGCTCGGCGGACACGCCCCGCGCCCGAAGCACGGAGGCGGCGCGAACGGCTCGAAACCGGGTCTGCGCGTACACGATCGCGGACCCCGGGAGACGACGCAGGTTCGAGAGGATCACCCGGACCGCGGCCGACGCCGACCCGGCTCCCACGACCTCCCAGCGGAGGTTGGGCCGATCGGCTGGCAGGCGGACGAGGACCGGATTCCGCAGGCGGAGGCAGGCCTCGATGTCCGCGGCGGTGCGCGGGGTGGCGGTGGCCGTGAGCGCGAGCACAGGCGGACGCCCGACGACCGGGAAGAGCTCGGGAATCCGCCGGTAACAGGGCCGAAAGTCGTGCCCCCACTCGCTGATGCAGTGCGCCTCGTCGACCGCGAGGGCGCCGACCCGGGCGGCCCGCAGACGCGCGCGCACCGGCGCCGATAGGAGGCGCTCGGGAGAGGCGTACAGGAGGCGGAGATCCGGGCGACCGAGACGCTCCAGCCTCGCCCGGCGGAGGGCCGGAGGGTCGGCCGACGTGATCGCGACCGCGGCGACGCCCGCGCGGGCGAGACGGGCGACCTGATCGTCCATGAGGGAGATCAGGGGCGAGACGACGACCGTGAGGCCCGGCCGCACGAGGGCCGGGACCTGGAAGCAAAGCGATTTTCCGCTCCCGGTCGGGAGCACGCCGAGAACGTCGCGGTTCGCCAGGGACGCCCGCACGATGCGTCGCTGACCGGCCCGGAAGTCCGCGTGCCCGAACCGATCGCGCAGGACCCGCCGGGCCTGCGCCAGGGGGTCGGCCGGCCCCGGGGAATCTTGATACTCGCGCATGCCCGGAGACTGCCGCGCCGGATCAAGGCCGCATCACGCAGCTCCGGGCGCGCGGCCGACAGCCCGTCTTGACGCCGCGATGACTCCGCTCCCCACGGTGCCGGGGGAGCGCCCGCGCACCGGGAGAGTGAGGAGGGACGGGATGAAGAGGTCACGCGCGTGGAACGCGGCACTCAACCTGGGCACGGCCGGCGTCGTCGCGGCCGCGCTCGGGCTCGTGGCCCGGGACCGGGTGTGGCCCGCGTGGAGAGACCGGTCCCGGGTGGACCCGGGCGATCGGCTGCCGGCGACCCTCGCGTTCGAGAACCCGACCTCCGGAGACACCCTGCGGATCCAGACAGGCCGGCCCGTCGTGCTGCTCGTCTTCCGGTCCACCTGTGCCGCGTGCGAGCGAAACCTGCCCGCGTGGCGCGCCCTCGCGCGCCGCGTGGGGGACGCGGCCGAGCTGCTCGCCGTCCCCATGGAGGACGCGGCGCCGGGCCTCGCCTACGCCCGCGCGCATCTGCCGTCGGCCGTCCCCGCCCTCCCCCTCCGACCCGATGACTTCATTCGCGACCTGCGTCTGCAGGCCGTACCCACGACGCTGCTCGTGGACACCGAGCGGCGGCTTCGACTCCGACTCGCCGGACGGTTGGCCCCGTCGGACCTGGATCGCCTGGCGGCGCTCGTCCCGGGATCGGCCGATTCGACACTCCGGCCCCGCGGGCCGGCTCACCCACGCACGGGAGGTGGACGATGAAGAGGATGGCGATCGCGCTCGCGGCCCTGGCGCTCCTCGCGGGATCCGGGGGCATCCGCGAGGGGGCGCTGGCCCGGACGACGAAGACGGTGGACTGCACGGACTACTGCGCCGAACGGGCGGCGGAGCACTGCGAGCGCATCGACTCGTGGCGCTGCTCCTGGTACATCCTCGGCTGCCTGGGCGGGTGCAAGCTGGCGCAGCTGTAGCCGAGACGCGCGACCCGGACCGGGAAAGGAGAGAGGGATGAAGAGAGCGCTTCTGGCCGCCGCGGCGGCGGCCACGATCATCGGCACCCCCAGGCCCGCCTCGGCCAAGGTGGACTGGTGCGGTCTCTACTGCGACGTCATCTACCTGGGCTGCAAGAAGACCATCGGGTGGCTCGACCAGGACGCGTGCGACGAATGGCATCAGGGATGCCTGGATGGCTGCGACGTGAAGAACGCGACCCCGGCCGGCTGAGCCCGGGACGGGCGGGCGCGGGCGGCGGGCTCCGCGCTCGCTCGATCCGCGTCCCGACCCGCCCCTAGTCCGGGTCCGGCAGCCGCGGGAAGGTGATGTCCGGGAAGAACGCGGCGCGGTACAGGGCCAGCCTCTCGAGGAGCCTCGGATCGTACGGGATCACGCCCGGCACGGGCTCCCCGGTCTCCAGGTCCCCCAGGGCCTCCAGCAGGTACGGATTCAGCTCCAGCATGCGGCGGAACCAGCGTTCCGCCTCCTCCACGCTGTCCTCGAACATCTGCGCCCGGCCGCCGGCCAGCCAGGCGGCCGCCGTGGTCGGCTCGAGCGCCAGGGCCTCGCGCGCCATCGTCAGGCCCTCGGCGTAGCGCCCGGCGTCCACGAGCCGGTTCGCCTCCCGTGCCACCGCCTCGGCCCGTCCACGCCCGATCAGCGTCTCGAGAGCCAGGATGGGTCTCGCGTGATCCTCCACCTGCAGGCGGAGATCGGAAAGCCCGAGCGGCGCGTCCATCCCGTCCGCCGACAGGATCCACACGGCCGCCGAGCGGCTGCGCGGCGCCTCCCGGAGCCGCCCCTCGGCCGCCTTCAGGCCGGCCAGCACCCGGTCGAGGAGGTCGGCCGTCCCGTCCCGGAACGCCGCCTCGAGCGCACGCACAACTCGCTCGTCCGGGAGGAGCTCGCCCACGACTGCGTAACAGACGGAGCCGGCGGTTCCCCGGAAGCCTCCCGTCCACGGCGGGGCGCCGTCGGCGACGGATACGGCCCCCTCGCAGTCCCGCGACAGGATCGCGGCGACGCCGCGCGGAGCCCGGGGGGCGTCGTCGCCGGCCAGCGCGAGGGCGGGCTCGATGCCCGCCGCGAGAGACGCGATCGCCTGCCGCGCCGCGAGACTCGCCGGCCGGCCGAGGACGACGGCGGCCCCGGCTCGCGGATCCGCGGCGAGGGCGCCGGACGCCGCCGCGAACCCGGTCGTGGCGACGGCGGCCGCGATCCGGCCCGACGACGCGTCGTAGGCCAGGAGCGCATAGCCGCTCTCCGGCACCGCCTGGCCGGGTGCGGAGGGAGCCAGCCCGCAGATCCCGAGCAGCGCGGCGAGGGCCCGTCGGCTCACGGAGCCCCGTCCGCGTCGGGACGCTCGCCCGGCGCGATTCCGAGCAGAAGGGCGGCGGCGAGCAGGCCGACGCCGACGCCGGACACGAAGGTCGCCTCCAGCCCGACACCGGCGAGCCAGACGATCACCCCGAGGGCGCCGAGCGCGAGTCGACGCCGGAGCCCTGCCGTGGGCGCCCCCGGCCGGCGGAACATCACTCGGCGAGCGCACGGCTCGGCGTTCCTTCCGTCCGCTCGGCCCAGCGGAGCGCGCCCGCCGCCACGAGGCTGGCAGCGAGATTCGCCGTCAGGACGAGAACCGGCGTGAAGCGCCCGAGACCGACTCCCAGAAGACCGAACTGCTCGCGCAGAGGATAGTGCACGAGCAGGACATACAGGGACGGGAGGAGGCTGAAGGCCGCGGCGCGGCCGACGGCGGAGCGTCCGGGAAGGCGGGGATACACGAGCCCGAACGCCACCCCGAGGGCGAGGCCGATGGCACCTCGTTCGAGCCACTGCGCGCCGGTCAATTCGGTGGCCACGCTCACGTCGAGCGCCCGAACGAGCCCCGATGCCCCGCCCAGGCGCGTGAGGAGGCCGTGCGCGAGCCCGGCGAGACCGCCGCCGAGGAGCCCCAGCCCGATCCGCGAGCTGAGGTCGACGCCCGCCTCCGTGGCGGGCCGTTCGCCGCCTCCCCCGATCGCGGCCCCCGCCAGCGCGAGAGCGGCCACGACCATGAGAACGCCGGCCGTGAGACCCCCACGCCCGCCGCCGACCACCAGCCACACCCCGATGCCCGCCGCGAGAACGGCCCCCACGCCTGCCGCCCGTCGCTCTCGCGCGGGCAACGCGCCGGGTCCGGCGCCTGTCGCACTCTCAGCCATCATCGCCCGGCACTCCTTCCCGTCTCAACGATCCAAGAAACGGCGGATCCCCGCCTGACAGTCGTCCGTGAGCCGCGCGAGCGCGTTGACCTGCGCTCCGGCGCGGATCGCGGTCTCGAAATCGGCTCCATCCGTCCTCACGAACAGCCGCTTGGCCATCGCGAGGGCGGACGCGCTGCGCCTCGCGAGCTCGGTGACGTAGGCGTCCGCGCGCTCCGCGAACGTCTCCGCCGGAAACACCCGGTTCACGAGCCCCATGCGCTCCGCCTCGTCCGCCCCGATCCGGTCCCCGAGGGCGATGAGCTCGAACGCCCGCTTCTCGCCCAGGGATCGCCGGAGAATCGCCATCACCATCGCGGGCACGAAGCCGAGCCGGACCTCGGGGTAGCCGAACTCCGCGCTCGAGGAGGCGAGGACGAGATCGCACGCGGTCGCCAGGCCGCATCCTCCGGCGAGGGCGCGACCCGTCACGAGCGCGACGAGCGGCTTCTCGATCCGCCGCATCTGGAGAAACAGCTCGCCGAGCCTCTCCGCGTCCCTCAGGCTCTCGACGATGCCCGCCTCGACGGCCGCCTGGACCTCGGCCAGATCGGCGCCCGCGCAGAAGTCCGGGCCGGCCCCCTCGAGCGTGACGACCCGCGCATCGGGGTCGGACCCGGCTTCCGTGAGCGCGGACGAGAGATCCCCGACCAGAGCGGCGTTCAGCGCGTTGCGCCGCTCCGGCCGATTCAGGACGAGCCGCCGGACGCCGGACCCGTCCGGCGGACGCACGGTCACGAGCTCAGCCATCGGCGGCCTCCGCCCCCGGCCCCGCGGGGTGCGACGTGAGCTCAAGGACCCCGTCGGGCACCTCGATCTCCATGCGCAGAAGGGCGGCCCCGAACGTCTTCCCCTGCGCATCCAGCATCAGGGACACCGTGCCCCCGCCGCCGAGCGACCCGTGCAGGAGGAAGTTGAGCGCGTTCAGGTTCGGAAGCTCGAATCGCTCGACCTCGCCGTGGCAGATGCCTTTGAAGTGTTGCTTCACACGTTCAGCCGTAACTTGTTTGACCAACACTGGATATATTTCCGGATGCAGCGCGATCAGGCCCACGTTCGCCGTGTCTCCCTTGTCGCCCGAGCGGGCGAAGGCAAGGCGCCGGAGCTGGACTCTCATCCCTCCACCGTCTCCACCCGAAGCCCCTTCTCGATCACGGATCGATCCAGCAGGGCCGGCCAGTACGCCATCACCTCCTGGACGCGCGGGCGGCCGCCCGCGAAGCCCGTCACGGTGGGGGGTCCGGCGAGGATGAGCGGGGCGATCTCCCGCGTGAAGCGCTCCACTGCCGCGCGGTCCGGCCCGCGCACGCCGACCCTGAGCTCCACCTCCGGGAGGTCCGGCGGAACCGGGCCCGCGAGCGGACCGTGGCAGGCGCCCGCCCCCACGTACTCCGTACGGATCTCATCGAACGTCAGGCCCAGGCGGTCCAGCCGCGCCCGCAGGACCTCGTCCGCGCGCCGGGCCTTGTCCAGCGCATCCGGCCACGCGTACGTGAGGCTTCCGACGGCCTTGTAGCCGTCCGCGTACGCGATGGAGACCTTCAGCGTGTCGGGGCCCGGACGACCCCGCACGCCCGAGATCCGGACGCGGTCGCCCCCGAGGTCCTCGAGCCGGATCGTCGAGAAGTCCGCCCGGCAGTCCGGCGTGATATACTCCTTCGGGTCGCCCATCTCGTACACGAGTTGCTCGGTGACGGAGGCCCAGTTCACGCGCCCGCCGAGCGAGGGATGCTTCGTGACGACGAAGCTCCCGTCCGGGCTCGCCTCGATGATGGGATAGCCCGGCACCGCGAGATCGACGTCACGCCACGCGAAGAGCGTGTTTCCGCCCGCCGCCTGGGCTCCGCACTCGTTGATGTGGCCCGCCACGACGCCGCTCGCGAGCCGATCCCAGGCGTCCGCCGGCCACCCGAACTCGAAGGCCAGGGGCGCGTACGTGAGGGCCGTGTCCGTCGATCGCCCCGTGATGACGATGTCCGCTCCCTGCTCGAGCGCCGTCACGATGGGGCGCGCCCCGATGTAGGCGTTCGCGCTCTGCACGCGGTCCCGGACGTCCGACAGCGGCGCGCCGGTCTCCATGTTCCTCAGCTCGTGACCCGCCTCCAGGAGGCGGTCGAGGTCGGGCATCAGATCGTCTCCCACGACGGTCGCGATCCGCATCGGCCCCGGCGTCTCCACGTCCGCCAGGCCCGCCCGCAACGCCTCGCGGCAGGCCGCCGGGTTCACCCCCCCGGCGTTGCTCACGACGCGCACGCCGCGGTCGAGCAGCTCCGGCGCGAGGTCGAGGACGAGGGGCACGAAGTCCCGGGCGAAGCCGGCGGACGGATTCCGCTCCCGCTGTTTCTGCATGATCGACATCGTGATCTCGGCCAGATAGTCGAGCATCAGGTAGTCGATGTCGCCGGCTCGGACCTGCAGCTTCGGGGCTTCCTGCCAGTCACCCCAGAAGCCCTGCCCGGAGGCGACGCGCACGACGCGGTCGGCGGCCCGCTCAGGCATCGGCGGGGAGGCTGAAGGCGCCGATGTGGGGGCCGGGATTGTGGAGGGCACAGCGGAGCGCCAGGTCGAGCGCCTGCCGCGTGTCCTCGGGATGGAGGATCGCGTCCACGAACCCGCGCGCCGCCGCGTACCGCGCGTCGAGCTGGCGGTCGTACTCCGCCCGTGTCCTCTCGATCGCCTCCTCCGTCTCCGGGTCGAGCACTTCGCCCGAGGCGGCGGCCCGGTCCATCTTCGAGCCGAAGATCGCGCGCACGGCGGAGTCGCCCTCCATCACCCCCATGCGCCCCGTGGGCCACGTGAACAGGAAATCGGGATCGAATCCCTGCCCGGCCATGGCGTAGTATCCGGCGCCGCTCGCGTGATTCACCGTGAGGACGATCTTCGGCGCCCGCGCCGTCGCCATCGCCTCGACCATGCGGGCACCGGCCCGGATGATCCCGGAGCGCTCCGCCTCGGTTCCGACCATGAAGCCGCTCACATCCTGGACGAACAGGAGGGGCATCCGGTGGCGGTCGCACATGTCCATGAAGTAGGCGACCTTCTCGGCCGTATCCGCGTACACGATGCCCCCGAACCGCGGCGGGCCGCCGGCCGGATCGCGGTACATCCCGCGGCGGTTCGCGATCACGCCCACGCGGCGACCCTCCAGGCGGCAGGTCGCCGTGAGGAGCTCCGGGGCGTACTCGGCCTGGAACTCGTCGAACCGGCCCGCATCCAGGAAGGTGTCCAGGACGTCCCTCATCTCGTAGGGCTGGCGATGATCGGCGGGCAGCAGGTCGTAGACCTCCGACGGGTCGCGGGCCGGCGGGGCCGGGGCGTCCGCCGGGGGCGGCACGCCGTCCCGCGGCAGGTCGGCCACGAGATCCCTCAGCTTCGCGAGGCAGGCGTCATCGTCCTCGACGCGGAAGTGGGCCACGCCGCTGATCCGCGTGTGCGTCGAGGCCCCACCGAGCTCCTCCGCCTCGACGTCCTGTCCGGTCGCTCCCTTCACGAGGTTGGGCCCCCCGAGGCCCATGAAGCTCGTGCCGTCCACCATCACGATCTGATCGGACAGCGCGGGCAGGTAGGCGCCGCCCGCGATGCAAGGCCCCATCACGGCCGCGATCTGCGGCACGTCGAGGTAGTGCCGCATGATCGAGTTGTAGTAGAAAATCCGGCTCGCGCCGTACTGCCCCGGGAACACGCCTCCCTGGTACGGGAGGTTCACGCCCGCCGAGTCCACGAGGTAGACGATCGGGACCCGGCAGCGCATCGCGATCTCCTGCGTCCGCAGGATCTTCGTGATCGTCTCGGGCCACCAGCTGCCGGCCTTCACGGTCGCATCGTTCGCCACGATGACCACGACGCGCCCCGCCACCTCGCCGACGCCCGTCACGACGCCCGCCGCGGGAGCCTGCCCGTCGTACCGGTCGTGGGCGACGAGCAGGCCGATCTCCAGGAAGCCGCTCCCGGCATCGACGAGCCGCTCGACCCGCTCGCGCGCCGTCAGTTTCCCCTGCCCGTGCTGCCGTTCGATCTTCGCCGGCCCGCCCCCGAGGCGGACCCTGGCCTCGAGCTCGCGGATCTCCTCCGCGAGCCGGCGCAGGCGCGTCGCGGACGCCGCCATCAGGCCTCTCCGTCGGCCCGGTTCGCCTCGAACCAGTCGCGGATGTAGGCGATGGCCTCCGAGGTCTCGGTCCCCGGCCCGAACAGCCGCCCGACGCCGATGGCCGAGAGCTCCTGCGCGTCATCGGGCGGGATGATCCCTCCGCCCGTCAGCAGGACGTCGGCCTGACCCTGCCCGTCGAGCAGGGCCTTCACCTTCCGGAAGAGCGTCATGTGGGCCCCGGAGAGCACGGACAGCGCGACGACGTCCACATCCTCCTGCAGGGCCGTCGCCGCGATCTTCTCGGGGGTCTGGTGCAGGCCCGTGTAGATGACCTCCATGCCCGCGTCCCGCAGGGCCGCGGCCATGACCTTCGCCCCCCGGTCGTGTCCGTCCAGGCCGGGCTTCGCGACGAGCACGCGTATCGGTCGATCCGACATTCCCCGTCCCTGTTCAACGTCTCGATTCACAGGCCGCGCGCCGGTGCGCGGCGGCGGCGCAACTTACCCCGGCGACACGCGGCCGGGCAACAAAAAACCGGCGTCCCCCGGACGCCGGCCTGACGCGTTGGCGCGCGTTCTCCCGCTCAGAACGCGACGGGCTCTCGAAAGTGCCCGTAGACTCCGGCCAGGGTCTCCCGGATCTCGCCGAGCGTGGCGTACGTCCGCACGGCTTCCATCATCGAAGGCATGAGGTTGCGCTCGTCTCGCGCCGCGTCGGCGAGCCGCGCCAGGGCCGACTCCACCGCGCCGTCGTCGCGTCGACCGCGCAGGTCCTTGAGACGCTTCCGCTGGGTCCGCTCCGCAGCCTCCCCGATCCGCAGGATATCGATCGGCGGCTCCTCCTCCTCGCGAAACGCGTTGATCCCCACGATGCGTCGCCGGCCGGCCTCGACGTCGTCCTGGAAGCGCTTCGCGGAGGCCGCGATCCGCGACTGAAAGTAACCGGACTCGATGCCGGCCACGACACCGCCGGCCTCGTCGATGTCGCGGAAGATCGTCTCGGCCTCCTCCTCGAGTCGGTCGGTCAGCGTCTCGACGTAGTAGCTGCCCGCCAGTGGATCGATCGTGTTCGCGACCCCGGTCTCGTAGGCCAGGATCTGCTGCGTGCGAAGCGCGATGCGGACCGCGTGCTCGGTCGGCAGGGCCAGGGTCTCGTCCATCGCGTTCGTGTGGAGGGACTGTGTCCCGCCGAGCACGGCGGCGAGCGCCTGATAGGCGACCCGGACGATGTTGTTGTGCGGCTGCTGCGCCGTGAGCGTGACGCCGGCCGTCTGGGCGTGCGTACGGAGGCGCCAGCTCTCGGGCCTCTTCGCTCCGTACACGTCGCGCATGTGCCGGGCCCAGATCCGCCTCCCGGCCCGGAACTTCGCGATCTCCTCGAAGAAGTCGTTGTGCACGTCCCAGAAGAAGGAGAGGCGCGGCGCGAAGGCATCCACGTCCAGGCCCCGCGCGATTCCCTCCTCCACGTACGTGAACCCGTTCTTCAGCGTGAAGGCGAGCTCCTGCGCCGCCGTGGCCCCCGCTTCCCGGATGTGGTAGCCGGAGATCGAGACGGTGTTGAACCGCGGCGCGTGCTCCGCCGACCACTCGAAGATGTCGGTGATGATCTTCAGGGCGGGCCGGGGCGGGAAGATCCAGGCGTGCTGCGCCATGTACTCCTTCAGGATGTCGTTCTGGATCGTCCCCCGGATCTTCTCGAACGGCACCCCCTGCTTCTCCGCAGTCGCGAGCAGGAAGCAGTAGAGCATGATCGCGGGCCCGTTGATCGTCATCGAGACGGAGACCCGATCGAGCGGAATGCCCTCGAACAGGGTCTCCATGTCCGCCAGGCTCGAGATCGCGACCCCGCACTTTCCGACCTCGCCGTCCGCGAGCGGATCGTCGGAGTCGTAGCCCATGAGGGTCGGGAAGTCGAAGGCGACGGAGAGGCCCGTCTGGCCGCGGAGGAGGAGGAACTTGTACCTCCGGTTCGTCTCCTCGGCGGTCGCGAAGCCCGCGAACAGCCGCATCGTCCACAGGCGGGTGCGGTACATCGTGTGGTAGGGTCCGCGCGTGAACGGGTACTCGCCGGGGAAGCCGAGGTCCCGGAGGTAGACGTCGTCGGCGACGTCGAGCGGCGTGTAGAGCGGCCGGATGGGGTTTCCCGACACGGTCGTGAAGTCCGCGTCGTCCCGTTCACCCGTCGCGTGGAATCGGCCGTGCCAGGCCTCGAGCTCGGCCTCCAGCGCCTCCAGCTCCCGCCGTCGCCTCTCGATCTCGGCCTCGAGCCGAGGGCCGTCGGCGGTCTTTCCGTCCAGCAGATGGCTCATCGGAGACCCTCGGACCGGGACCATGGGTGCGATGCCCGCGACGGCCCGGAGGACCCGTGCGGTCGTCGCGACTTGCGGTCCTGCATATACCGCGCGGTCCGACCGCCGTTCCATCGAAGAGCCCTCATCCGCTCCCGTCCGGCCGGTCGGACCCCAGCGTCTCGCGCAGGAGCCGGCGCGCGATCTCGTACGGCGAGTCCGCTCCGGGCGTTCGCTCGCCCGACGAGCGCCACCGGTCCCACGCCTCCGCTGCCCGGCGCCGCACAGCCCGATCCAGCACGGCGCGCGCGCGCTCCCGGCCCGCGTCCCGCCGGCGGTCCGTCAGCCGCCCGCTCGACTCGAGCCACGCCCGGTGCGCGTCGAGCCGGCTCAGAAGGTCCGCCACGCCGTCGCCCCGGGAGGCGACGCACGCCAGGACCGGAACGGACCAGTCCGCCGATCCGGACTCCGTCTCCCGCGCGGCCCGACCCGGGCCCGGAACCGGTCCCGCCCGATCGCCGGACGCCGGCGCCAGCGACGAGAGATCCACACCGTGGTGCGCCGGTGGCCCGAACGCCCCGGCGCCGCGCCGCAGGCCCGTCGCCACCTCCAGCTCCCGCTTCAGCCGGTCCGCGCCCGGCCGGTCCGCCTTGTTCACGACCAGGATGTCCGCCACTTCCATGAGCCCCGCCTTCATCGCCTGGATCGCGTCGCCGGACTCGGGTACGAGGACGAGCACCGTCGTGTCCGCCGAGGTCGCGATCTCGAGCTCGGACTGGCCCACGCCGACGGTCTCGAGCAGGATCACGCCGTAGCCGAACGCATCCATGAGGTCCGCGACTTCGGACGACGACGTGGCGAGGCCTCCCGCCGATCCCCGGCTCGCCATGGAGCGGATGAAGATCCCCGGCTCCGTCGCGAGGTCGTCCATGCGCACGCGGTCCCCTAGGAGCGCTCCGCCGGTGAACGGGCTCGTCGGATCGACGGCGATGACGCCCACCCGATCGCCGCGGTCGCGCAGCGCCCGCGCGAGGGAGGCCGTGAGGGTGGACTTCCCCGCCCCGGGCGGGCCCGTGATGCCGATCCGGCGTGCGCGCCCCACGCCGTCGTGGAGCGCCTCGAGAAGCGCTTCGAACCCATCCGTCTCGTTCTCGACGAGGCTGATCGCGCGCGCCAGGGCGGCGAGCTCGCGCGATCGAAAGCGCTGGATGAGGTCCCGCCGCGCCGGCGGGACGGACGATTTCGGAGCCTGGTCTCCCATGGCAGGCGAAACTGGCCGCCCCTCCGGGCAGCGGCAAGGCGGCACCTCCGTATCGACGCGGCTACTTCGTGCGGACGATGACGAGCCTCGGCAGCGCGCTCATCGGCAGGTCGGCGCCGCTCGCGGCCTCGAACCGGAGGCCCGTCCCGCCCGACCCGGCGCCCGAAGCGGACAGCGTGAGCATCTCCGCCGTGCCCGGATAGAGCAGCGGCGTCACGGAGCCGGTCGCCGCCAGGTCCCGCGCGAGCGGGGCGAGCGGATAACCGAACTGGAGGGTGCCGGGGTTCGACGCCGCGTCCAGCGAGATGTTCGCATAGAGGTCGAGGAGCTTGTAGGACGTGAGCTGGAGGCTCGTGCGCGGGACGCCGCCGAGATCCGCCCGGTCCTCCACGGACAGCATCGCGTGCCAGTCCGCGACCAGGTCCTCGAACGGGACGCCGGTCACGCTCGAGATGTTCGCGCGCGCATCGCCCGTCCCCGCCACGAGGGCCTTCGTGAGCACCGCCTCCGATCCTCCCGCCCGGTCGAGGGCGTAGCGCAGGAAGGACCACGCCGCCCCACGCATGCGGAAGCTGCCGTTCGGATCGTTCACGTTGATCGGGTCGTTCTGCTGCACGAGGCCCGCCGTGTCCGCCGGCCCCACGAGGACGAACGACAGGTTCAGGAAGTTGGCGGAGTACCACTGGACGAACCTGGGGAAGTTCGCCCCCGTGAGGTCCGCCGCCGCGAGCTCGCTCCCCGGCGAGAAGCCGAGGAACGCGTGCCCGTTCACCTCCTCGGCCAGCTGGGACAGACCCTCGTTGATCCAGATCGGGGCCGCGCCCCCGCCGCCGACCTGCGCGTTGATGAGGTGCTGGAACTCGTGCGCGATCGTGTTGATCGAATTCGTCCGCACGGTCGAGGCCGAGAGCGAGTCGCTCGCGTTCGGGTTGAAGGTCCCGGTCGGATCGGGAACGACGAGGTAGAACATCTCCGCATTGTTCGCCCCGATGAGGTCCGTCCCGCAGAAGAAGCCGGCCACGAATCCGGCGGAGTAGTTGCCCGGCGTGAGGGCGTTCACCTCCGGCGTGAACAGCATGATGACGCGGCCGTTGCCGTCGATGTCCGCCGGCGCGCCGAAGTAGGCCGTGTCCGTCCGGAACACGAGCGTGTCGAACTCCGCCGCGATCGAGTCGTACTGCGCCGTCGTGAAGTAGGCGCCTCCCGCCGTCGTGTCCTCGAAGATCGCGGCGGCCGTGCCCACGCTGACCGCCTTCGCGTGCACGGACGGCTGGGAGGTGCAGGAGACGCCGAACGTGGCCGTGTCCCCCACGGTGGGCGGCATCCCCGCGAGCCCGAACGCGCCCGCCGCCCGGGCCCGGATCGCGGGCAGGAGCGGCTGCTCCATCTCGCGCAGGCGCTCCTCCCACCGGTATCGGACGAGCATGGAATCGAGCATCGGCCCGCGCGCGGCCCGCCGCGCCGGGCGAACGCTGCGCGCCGCGGGCGCGGGCGCGCCGGGCATCCGCAGCGACACGAGGGGACCCCGGCCGTTCACGGAGACCCGCGCCGCCGTGGCGGCGAAGCCGACCGGCGCGAGCGAGGCCGTGACCTCGTACTCCGCTCCGGCCGCGTGCCCGGGAAGCTGGACGCAGCCCACCCCGGCGCCGGCCACGACCGTGTCCGCCCCCGGCGCCAGGCTCAGGACGGGCAGGCCCGGCTTCACCTGCGAGCCGAAGACGCCCGCCGAGTCGGGTCCGAGCGCCACTTGCACGGCCGCGGCCCGCCGCGGGAGGCACACGTCCGAGAAGTCCGGCACCGTGACCGTGAGCATCGTGTCCGACGCCGCGGTGACCGTCGCCGCGCGGCCGTCGATCCACACGGAGTTCGCGCTCGCGGTCGGGCTGAAGCCCGTCCCCATGATCGTGGCGGTCCCGCCCTCCGTCATCGTGTCCGGCGTCACGGCCGTGACGCCGATGAGGTCCGCGACCCCGCCCGAGGCCGTGGCGAGGAACTCGACGGACGCGGTGTCCGCCGTCGCCCGGACTCCGTACGTGCCGTTCTTGCTGCCCAGCGTGAGGGTCGCCGACGCCTGGCCGCCCGAATCGGTCGTGGCGCTCGCGGGCGTGACGCCCGGCGTCCCGCTGGCTCCACGGGAGATCGCGAACGCGACGGCCTGGCCGGACAGGGGATCGCCGAACTGGTCCCTGACTTCTGCCACGAACGGCGCCGGGAGGGTCGTGCTCACCGTCCCGGCCTGGCCGCTCCCCGAGACGGCGGATACGGTCGCGGCCACGCGGGCCACCGCCGTGGCGCTGAAGGTAACCGAGCCTCCCGTGATCGAGGCCGTGACCGTGTACGTTCCGGGGGTGCTCCCGACCGTGAACGTGACCGACGCGTTCCCCGAGGCGTCCGTCGTCGTGCTCGTCGCGCTCAGGGTGGCTCCGGGGCCCGCGGACGTCGCCACGGCCCACGTGACCGACACGCCGGAGACCGGCGCTCCTCCGGACGTGACGCGCGCCGTGAGCGGCGACGAGAGGGCGCCTCCGGTGCCGGTGCTCTGGCCGCTCCCGCTGACGAGGGCGATCGCGTTGCCTCCGCCCCCGCCTCCGCCGGGGCCCGTGGGAGAGTCTCCGCCGCAGCCGGCGAGGAGGAAAAGCGCAAACAGGCCGGCCAAATGCGAGGATTTTCTGCTCATGTTCGTGTCGGCTCCCACGGTCGCGGTCCAGTCGGCCGGCCCATCACCCCGGGATATAGGCGAAACATCCCGTTCCGTTCCCGGAAGGCGGGCCGGCGCTCGCCTTCCGCGGAGCCGGACAGCGGCAATATCGGTGCCAGTCGTCGCTCCGGCGATGGCGCGCGGGCCGTACCGGGAGGGAGGGATCGGCCGGCGGCTCCTCAGTGGAGGAGGATCGCGCTCGCGAGCCCGAGGAGAAAGAAGAAGCCGCACAGATCCGTGAGCGTGGTGACGAACACGGACGAGGCGACGGCCGGGTCGATCCCTACGCTCGCGAGCAGGATGGGGATGAACGCGCCCGCGAAGGAGGCGATGATCAGGTTGCCCCACATCGCGAGCAGCACCACGAGCCCGAACGTCGGCGCTCCGCCCGGGACGAGGAAGCCCATGAGGAAGGCGACGAATCCGATGGCGAGCCCGTTCAGCAGGCCGACGACGAGCTCCTTCCCCACGACGCGCCAGCGCGCGCGCACGGTCTCGTTCGAGAGAGCGAGGCGGCGGATCGTGACCGCGAGCGCCTGCGTTCCCGCGTTTCCCCCCATGCCGGCGATGATCGGCATCGCGACGGCCAGCAGGACGAGCCGCTCGATCGTCTCGCGGAAGACGAACACGACGGAGGCGGCGGCGAGCGCCGTGACGAGGTTGATGAGGAGCCAGGGAAGCCGGCTCCGAACCGCGTCCAGCGGCGCCCCGCGGACTTCTTCCTCGTCCGACACGGAGGCGAATCGGAGGATGTCCTCCGTCGTCTCCGCCTCCATCACGTCGATCACGTCGTCGAACGTGACCCGGCCGAGAAGCCGGTTCAGCGGATCCACGACGCCGATGGACACGAGGTTGTAGCGCGACAGGATCCGGCCCACCTCCTCCTGGTCCATGTCCACCGGCACGACGGCCGGCGGGGCCTGCAGGAGGCTGGCGATCGGCTCCGAAGGGGTCGCGAGGACGAGATCCTGAAGGGACACGATCCCGCGCAGGTGCCGGTCCGGATCCACGACGAAGATCGTGTAGAACTCCCCCGCTTCCCGGGCGTTGCGGCGAATCTCGTCGATCGCCTCGCCCGCCGTGAGCCCCGAGGAGACCGCGACCATCTCCTGGGTCATGATGCCCCCGGCGGTGTCCTCGGGATAATGGAGGAGCTCCTCGATCTCCGCCGCGTCGGGGTGGGGGACGGCCGCGAGCACCCGGGCCTGATCCTCCGGCTCCAGGTCGCCGATGAGGTCGGCCGCATCATCGTCCGCCAGCTCTTCGACGATCTCGGCGATCCGCGCCGGCGGCAGCTGGGCCAGGAGCTCGGCCGGCTTCTCGACCTCCTCCATCTCGGCCAGGGTCTCGGACGCCACCTCGGCCGGAAGGAGCGACAGGAGCCGCACGCGGTGGGACTCGTCGAGATGCTCGACGAGATCCGCCACGTCGCTCGCGTGGAGGCCCTCGACGTACTCCCGGAGCGCCGCCTCGTCGTCGCGCTCCAGGAGCTCGCGCACGTGCTCGAGCAGGATCTGGATCCGATCCATCGTCTCGCTCATGACGCCGACAGGCTAGCGCGGGAGAAGCTCACGGAGCAACTCCTCCTGAAGCCGGAACATGGGGGATTCTTCGCGTTCCGAACCCGGCGGGTGGTCGAGTCCGAGAACGTGCAGGACGCCGTGGATCACGACCCGGAGCATCTCTTCCTCCGGCGGGACGTCGTACGCGGCGGCATGCCGGCGCACGGTCGCCGGGGCCACGTACACGTCGGCGAGGAGCGAGCCCCCGTCGCCGAGCTCGAACGCGATCACGTCCGTCGGCTCCTCCCGATCGAGGTGGCGCAGATTCAGCGCCGTCATCTCGTCGTCGGACAGACAGGTCACGGAAAGCTCGCCCGTCGTCCCGGGGGCGACGCGGGAGACCGCGAGCCGGGCCGCGGCGGCGAGCCGCGGCTCGAGGCCCGCCACGAACGACCACTCGGCCAGCCGGTTGAACGTCAGCCCGAGGGCCACGGCGGGCCCCGACCGGGCCTCAACCCGCCTCCCGGGCCGAGCCGCCGCCCGGGGGACCGGGGAGGGGAACGGAGGCCGGGGCTTCGGACGGGCGGACGCCCGAGGGATACTCGATCCGGCGGTGGTACATGCCGACGAGCACGCGGGCGAACTGACTCTTCACGCGGTCCAGCTCGTGCATCGTGAGAGGGCACCGGTCGAGCTGCCCCTCGCGGACGCGTCCCTCCACGATCTGATCGATGAGCGCGCGGATCCGGTCCGGCGTGGGGTCCTGCAGCACCCGCGAGCTCGATTCGACGCCATCGGCGAGCATGACGACGGCCGTCTCCCGGGACCGGGGCTTGGGGCCGGGATAGGCGAAGTCGTTCGGGTCGATCTCCGCCTCGGGATCCTCCTCGCGGGCCCGCTCGAGGAAGAACGAGATCGCCATCGTGCCGTGGTGCTCGCAGATGAAGTCGCGGATGACTCTCGGAAGCCGGTGCTCGGCGGCCAGCCGGAGGCCCTCCCGCACGTGCTCACGGATGATCGCGGCGCTCCGCGCGGGACGAAGCCGATCGTGGGGGTTGCGGCCCTTCGGCTGGTTCTCCACGAAGTACTGCGGCTGCTGCATCTTCCCGATGTCGTGGTAGTAGGCGCCGGCCCGCGCGAGCAGCGGGTTCGCGCCGATCTCCGTGCACGCAGCCTCCGCGAGGTTCGCCACGTTGATCGAGTGGGCGTACGTCCCCGGCGCCTTGAGGGAGAGGTCGCGGAGCAGAGGCGCGTTCAGGTCCGAGAGCTCCAGAAGCGACTGGTCCGTCGTGATCCCGGTCGCGCGCTCCAGCGCCGGCACGGCCGCGCCGATCGCGAGGACCGTGCTCAGCGTCGCGCTCACGGCGCCCCAGCCGGCCATGGAGAGGAACTCGCCGACCGGGAGCGAGCGCATGAGCACGAGGGCGGCCCCCGCCGCCACGTAAGCCCCCGCCACGGCGCCGATGATGACCAGGCTCTGGGCTCTCCGGCGCACGCCGCGGATCCCGATCGCCGCGGCGGCTCCTCCGGCCGTGACGAGGAAGGGGACGCTGATGCCCGTGAACGGCACCTGCCCTCCGACGAGGGCGGCCACGACCATCACGGCCACGAGCGCCACGAGCCCGTCCCACAGGGCCCCGAGCAGGATCGCGAGGAACGCGATGGGGATCAGCGTCGGGTTCGCGTCCGCTCGCGCGACGAGCGCCGAGGCCGCGAGGACGAGGGCCACGAGAAGCATCACGATGAAGAACGCGGGCGCGTCGCGGTACACGCCGGGACGGAACAGGAAGAGGACCGCGCCCAGGATGCCGAGCAGGAGAACCCCGTACAGCACGCTGCCCGCGTTGCGCAGCAGCCCCCCCGATCCGATCTGTCCGCTCCGGACGAGGGCGGCCCGGTACGCCCGGAGCTTCTCGATCTCCGCCCGCCCCACGCGCTCGTGCGCCGACACGATCCGCTCGCCCGGGAGGACGGTGAAGGCGATCGTGTCGACGGCGCTCCGCGCTTGCATCCGGGCGGCGGCCGTCGCCTCCGCGTCGGGCCGCAGGCTGGGCGTCACGAAGCGGACGAGCAGCGTCTGGAACAGGTGGATCACCTCCGCGTCCCCGCCGGGAGCCAGCTCGACGGCCGTCTGCACGAAGCGTGCGACCGTCGTGATGGAGTCGGCGCGGACCAGGCGGTCCCGCACTTCGCCACGGATCACGACGTGCCCGACCGTCTGTCCCGGCAGGTCAAGGATCGCCGCGACGCCGCGGGGGAGTATGGAGCGGTACGCCCTCTCGAGGCCCCGCCGCAGCGCCGCCCGGTCCCGGCCGGATGCGAGATAGGCCTCCTGCACCGCCGTCGGCCGGATCCCGTAACTCGCGAGGACGCTCCGCATCCGCGCCGTATCCTGTCCGACGGTGTCGGCCGCGGCCTCGTCGAGCGCCCGGAAGAAGGCATCCAACTGGTTGACGGCCGAGTCCCGTGCCGTCGGGTCGAGGACGAAGATGGGCGCCACACCTTTCTCGGCCTCCCGCCGCTCGGCCGCGAGACGGTCCGCCGCCTTCGGCACCGCGACCGGGAGCGTCGCAATCACGTCCTCCGGCGCCACCGTCCCTTCCTCGAGCGTCACCACGTCCGGGAGCGGCTCGACGGGGAACAGGACGGGCAGACTCGCCGCGATCGCGAGGACGACGAGGACCCGCGTCCCGTGGTGGGCGATCCGATCGCGCCAGCCCGTGCCCGGCTCCCGGTTCATCGCGCGCAGGAAATCCCGCACGGCCGCCCGCAGCCGACGCAGACGCCTCACGCCCCGGCGTCCTCCGAGCCTCCGGCGCCGTCCGCGTAGGCGCGGATGATGTCCTTCACGAGCCGATGCCGCACGACATCGGTCTCGTCGAGATAGACGAACGCGATGCCCTCGATCGACCGGAGGATGCTCTCGATCTCGAGCAGGCCGGATTCCTCCGGTCGCGGCAGGTCGATCTGCGTCTTGTCTCCGGTGATCACGGTCTTCGAGTTCAGGCCGAGCCGGGTGAGGAACATCTTCATCTGGGCGCTCGTCGCGTTCTGCGCCTCGTCCAGGATGAGGAAAGCGTCCGACAGGGTCCGCCCGCGCATGTAGGCGAGCGGAGCGATCTCGATCGTGTGCTCCTGGATCGCGCGGTGGACCCGGTCGGGGGGCATCATGTCCTCGAGCGCGTCGTACAGGGGCCGGAGATACGGATCGACCTTCTCCCGGATGTCACCCGGCAGGAAGCCGAGCGCTTCTCCCGCCTCGACCGCCGGGCGGGTCAGGATGATCCGGCGCACTCGCTTGCGCGCCAGCGCGTCCACGGCCATCGCGACCCCCAGATACGTCTTGCCCGTGCCCGCCGGCCCGATGCCGACGGAGATGTCGTTGTCCCGCATCGCGCACAGGTAGGCGCGCTGTCCCTCCGACTTCGGCCGGATGACCTTGCGCGCCCCGGGCAGGACGACCGCTTCCTCCTCGGGCAGATCGAGGGCGGAGCCCTCTCGGTCCTCTGCCTCGAGGAAGTAGCGCTCCACGTCCGCCGCATCGAAGCTCCGCCGGAGTCGGGCCATCTCGATCATGCGCTGGGCGACGGGGGCGGAGCGCTCGACCGCCTCCAGGACCCCGGACAGGATGAGCTGATCGCTGCGGAGGATGACGCGGCAGCCGCCGATCCGCGACAGGGTCTTGAGAAGCGTGTCGTTCACGCCCGCCAGGAGGAGGGCATCGGCGCCCTCCGCGGGGAGCCGGTGCTGGACGGCCGGCTCGTCGGTCGAAGATCGGGTCACGGAGCTCCTTTCGCTGATCTTTCCCCCTCCGGTCACCCGTCGATGCGCCGGATCCCGAGCTCGGCGAGCTCCGCCGCATCCACCGGCGACGGCGATGACTCCATCAGGCCCCTCGCCGCGGTCGTCTTCGGAAACGCGATGACCTCCCGGATCGAGGACGCGCCGACCATCAGGGCGACGAGCCGATCCAGCCCGAGCGCGAATCCGCCGTGCGGCGGGACGCCGTAGCGGAACGCCTCGAGCAGGAACCCGAACCGTGTCTCGGCCTCCTCTGCATCCATCCCGAGCGTCGCGAGGATCGCGCGCTGGAGATCCGCATCGTGACACCGGAGGCTCCCGCTGCACAGCTCCACACCGTCGTACACCAGATCGTACGCGTGGGAGCCGACGCCGAACGGATCCTCGCGGATGCGCTCCGGCGTCGCATCGCGGGGCATCGTGAACGGATGGTGGCTCGCGGCGGGCTCGCCCGTCTCGGGATCGGGCTCGAAGAGCGGAAAGTCTGTGATCCACACCCAGCGATGATCTCCCGTCAGGACCCCGGCGTCGGCGGCCACTTCGCGCCGCAGGGCGTCCAGCGGACGGGACGTCGCGGCCTCCGGGCCGGCGACGAGGAGCACGGTCTCCCCGACCGCCACCCCCCGCTCCCCCGCCAGGCTCGCGCCGCGGGCCGCATCCAGGAACTTCGCGGGCGGCCCCGACCAGCCGTCCTCCGTGCGCCGAAGCCACAGCAGGCCCGGAGCCCCGTTCGTCCGCGCGACCTCCTGCAGCCGATCGAGGCGGGAGCGGGTGAGCGCGGCGCCGCGGGCCACGAACCCCCTGACCCGCCCACCCCCCGCCACGGCGGCGTCGGCGATCTCGAAGCCGATGCCGCACAGCACCTCGGAGAAATCCTCCAGCATCCAGGGGACGCGGAGATCGGGCTTGTCGGTCCCGTACGAGCGCATGGCCTCGGCGTACGTGAGGCGCGGAAGCGGGAGGGCGGGCGCGTCGCCCACCGCCTCGGCCCACATGCGGGTGACCATGCGCTCGCACACGCCGAACACGTCCTCCTCGTCCACGAAGGCCATCTCGACGTCGATCTGGGTGAACTCGGGCTGACGGTCCGCCCGGAGGTCCTCGTCGCGCAGGCAGCGTGCGACCTGGAAGTAGCGGTCGAACCCGGCGACCATGAGAAGCTGCTTGTAGATCTGCGGCGACTGGGGCAGGGCGTAGAACTGCCCCCGGTGCAGGCGGCTCGGCACGAGGAAGTCCCGGGCGCCCTCCGGGGTGCGCCGCGTGAGGAAAGGCGTCTCGATCTCCAGGAACCCCTCCTCCCCGAGCGCCGTCCTCGCCGCGGCCACGGCCCGGTGGCGGACCTCGAAGTTTCGCTGGAGCGCGGGTCGTCTCAGGTCCAGCACCCGGTGCCGCAGGCGCAACTCCTCGGACGGCAGGTCCTCCTCGGGCGGGACGGCCACGAGGATCGGCAGCGGATCCGAGGCGGAGAGGCGGGACGCGGACTCGACGCGCACTTCGATCTCGCCCGTGGCCATGCCCGGGTTCCGGGCCTCATCGGGGCGCCGGACCACTTCGCCCTCCACGGTCAGGACGTCCTCGGCGCCGAGCCCGGACGCGAGCTCGAGGCCGGCGTCCGATGTCCATGCGGGCCCGAAGGAGAGCTGGACGAGGCCCGAGCGATCTCGCAGGTCGACGAACACGACGCCTCCGAGGTCCCTCCGGCGATGGACCCAGCCGGCGAGCCGGATCCGCCGTCCCTCCCAGCTCGCGTCGAGCGCCCCGCACGGCGCGTCCCGGAGGGCCGTCGCACCCGGCGCCCGGCGTGCCTCCGTCCCTGCGCCCCTCTTCTCGCTCAGTCTCTCCCTCCCCTCGGTTCGCCCCCACCCGCCTCGCCCCGGCTCCCGCCGCCGGCGTGGAAGCGGGCCGCCGCCACGACGCCCAGCGCGAGGCCGAGCACGTCCACGAGCCAATCCGCGGCGGAAGCCGAGCGCCACGGCAACCATCGCTGGTGGAGCTCATCCAGCGCGGCGAACGCGATCCCGACTCCGGTGACCGCCCCCCGGCGATGCGCCGGGGCCGCATCCGATCGACGCCTCGCCCGCTCGAGCAGGGCCCCGAGTCCCGCGTACAGAAGGAGGTGTCCCGCCTTGTCCACGGGCAGGCGGCCCACGTCCGGAGACGGCACCCGCATGGTCGTCAGCAGCAGGATCAACGCTGCCCACGCGACCACGGGCCCCCAGGCTTCGACCCTCCTCCTCACGGCGGCCACCCCACGCTGGCCGCGGGCCCGTGCGCCATCGCCTCCGCAACGTGGTGATCCGCCGGGAGCAGGGACGCGCCGGAAGCCGTAGGTTTCGTCAATGAATCCGACTGAACGGGGGACCCGTGACCGGGCGAATCGGCAAGGCGCAATAATACCGGTGCCTTCGGGAGCCAGCAAGCGAATCCCGGCGCTCGGCCTGCCTCCTCGCGGCCTCCGCGCCGCCCTGGAGGATCTGCTCGCGGAGCTGGGCGAGCCCGGGTACCGGGCACCTCAGATCGCCTCGTGGATCCACACCCGGGGAGCCCGGACGTTCGACGAGATGACCTCCCTGCCGAAGGCGCTCCGGGACGAGCTGCGGGAGCGGATCAGCCTCTCCGCCCTCGAGGCCGAGACCGTCGCCAGATCGGAGGACGGCTCGATCAAGCATCTCTGGCGGCTGGCGGACGGGGAGCGGGTCGAGTCCGTGCTCATCCCGAGCGGACGGCGGGTCACACTCTGCCTCTCCTCGCAGGCCGGCTGCGGACTCGGGTGCACGTTCTGCGCGACGGGCCACTTCGGCTTCCGCAGGAACCTGTCGGCGGCGGAGATCGTCACGCAGTACCGCGACGCGCTCCGCGTCTCCCTGGACGAGCTCGGGCGGCCGATCGCCAACGTGGTGTACATGGGCATGGGCGAGCCGTTCGCGAACCGCGAGGCCGTGCTCGCCTCGCTCCGGGTCCTCCACGAGGGCTTCGGCCTCGGCGCCCGGCGGATCACCGTCTCCACGGTGGGACTCATCCCCGGGATCCGGGACCTGGCGTCGCTCGCCGCGCCGTTCCGCCTTGCGGTGTCGCTCCACGCGCCGAATCACGATCTCCGGCTCCGACTCGTCCCGATCGAGCGGCGCTACCCTCTCCCGGACCTGTTCGAGGCCCTGCGGGCCTACCAGGAGAGGAAGCGGCGCCGGATCACGTTCGAGTACACGCTCATCCGGGACGTCAACGATGGCCCGGAGCTCGCGCAGCAGCTGGCGGACCTCCTCGTGGGGCTGGACGCCTACGTGAACCTCATCCCCCTGAACCCGATCCCGGCCAGCGAGTGGCGCCCGTCCTCGCCGCAGAGGATCGCCCGCTTCGCCCGGGAACTGGAGGCGCGGGCCGTGCCCGCGGCGGTCCGGCGCCCGCGCGGACGCGACATCGCGGCGGCGTGCGGACAGCTGCGCCTCGAGAGCGCCAGCGCTACGGCCGGGCGGGATCCGGGATGAGACGTCGCCAGTCCCTGCCGAGGATGACCGTCGCATCGAGGTAGAGATCGGGGCGGCGGTCCGTCACGACGGCCGTCACTCCGAGGGAATCCGCGATCCTCCGGGCCGCGCCCGGCCTCCCGGACCGATCGAGAACGGAGGTCACGGAGTGGGCAAAGCTCTGCGCGTTGCCGAACGTCTTCACGTCGAATCCCATCTCGCGAAGGCGCTCCGCGACCCGGCGGGCCGCGCCCGGATCGCCCGAGCCGTTCAGGACCTCGACGCTCACCCGGCCGGCGAGCGCGTCCGGCGCGCTCGCCGGGACGCCCCGCACGTCTCCACCGACCTCACCCGTCAGGCGGGCGTTGCGCCACCCGAGCCAGAAGGAGCCCAGCAGCGCTCCCACGGCGAGAAGGACGAGGATCGTGAACGCCGTGTGCAGACGGCTCGTCATCGCGCGGTCACGCGGTTCCAGTACAGGATGCTCTCTGGCAGGATCCGCCGCCGGGTGTCGAGCAGGCGACGAATCCGAAGGCCGATCACGGTCCCCAGCACCTCCTCCCGGCCTCCGGGCAGCCTCGACCGGAGCTCCTCCCGCCCGGCCGACAGCCCATCGCGGCCGGGTTCCAGATAGTCGGCCAGGTACAGGCAGTCGCCCAGCAGGCCGAAGTCCGGGTGGCCGATGGAGTGATAGGAGATGGCCTGCAGGAGCTCGCCGTCGGTGACCCCATCCTGCGCGAGGCGGGCGGCGCAGGCCGGCGCGTGGAGCACGGGGTCGGGCCATTCCGCGCCCGCGAGCCCCCGCAGCTCCTCCGCATCCGCATCCTTGAGCGCGTCGTGCAGGATCCCGGCCGCCCTCCAGCGTCCTCGTTCTTCCTCCAGGCCGAGCTCCACGGCCCATCCGTCCAGCAGGCCAGCGACGGCCCGGGCGTGCTCGAGGCGCTCCGGACCGCAACGCGCCCACGCGGGGAGCGCCCCGGTCTCAGCGGCGCCCCGGATCAGGGGGTGCAGGGAGGAACTCACGGCGCGTCTCCTTCTCCGAGGGTCGCGTTGTCGATGAGACGGGTTTTTCCCACCCGGCCCGCGAGGGCGCACACCGAGTCGGAGGCGGCCCGGCCGACGGGCGCCAGCGTCACGGGATCCACGATCTCGACGTACTCGATCGAGACGCCGGCCTCGTCGAGCACCCGGCGCGCGAGCTCCACGATCCGCCCCGCATCCCGCTCCCCGTCGTCGAACGCCGTCCGGGCGCGGCGGAGGGCCTGGCTCAGGCCGAGCGCGCTCCTCCGCTCGTCTCCTCGCAGGTAGGCGTTGCGCGAGCTGAGGGCGAGCCCGTCCGGCTCGCGGACGGTGGGCGCGATCTCGATCCGCACGCCCAAGCACAGGTCCTCGGCCATCCGGCGGATGAGGACGGCCTGCTGGAAGTCCTTGCGGCCGAACACGGCCACATCCGGGCGCACGAGCCCGATCAGCTTGAGCACGACCGTGAGCACGCCCCGGAAGTGCCCGGGCCGACTCGCCCCACACAGGCGGGTGCCCGGCTCCCCGGGATCGACCCAGATCGCCTGCTCCCGCGGATACACGTCCTCGGCGCCCGGGACGAAGACGAGGTCCACGCCGCGGGCCGCCGCGAGCTCGAGATCGCGGTCGAGGTCGCGCGGATACCGGTCGAAGTCCTCGGACGGACCGAACTGGGTGGGATTCACGAACACGGAGAGGCACACGTGCTCCGCCAGCTCGGCCGCCCGATCCACGAGCGACAGGTGTCCCTCGTGCAGGGCCCCCATCGTCGGGACCAGCGCGAGGGACCCTCCGGCCTCGCGGAGGGCATGCCGGGCGTCCGCGACCTCGCCGCGCGAGCGGGCCACGGCCATCGTCCGCGGCTCAGGCATCGTAGGACTCCGAGGGTCCCGGATACTCCTCCGCCTTCACCGCCTCCACATAGCCCCGCACGCCGTCGCGAACCGCCTCCCCCAGATCCGCGAATCGCCGCAGGAACCGGGGGGCGAAGCCCTCGTTCAGCCCCAGCATGTCCGGCAGCACGAGGACCTGTCCGTCGGCGGCGGGCCCGGCGCCGATGCCGATCGTGGGGATCTCGAGCGAGCCGGAGATCTCCGCCGCGAGGTCGGACGGGACGAGCTCGAGCACGAGGCTGAAGCATCCGGCGTCCTCCAGCGCCCGCGCCGACTCGAAGATCCTCGCCGCCCCACCGGCGTCGCGACCCTGCACGCGGTAGCCGCCGAGCTGGTGGAGCGACTGCGGAGTGAGGCCGAGGTGTCCCATCACGGGCATCCCGGCCCCCACGAGGGCGCGCACCCGATCCAGCGCCGCCCGATCCCCGCCCTCCAGCTTCACGGCCTCCGCCCCGCTCTCCTTCAGGACGCGGCCCGCGTTCCGGAGGGCCTCCTCGTCACTGACCTGGTAGCTGAGGAAGGGGAGGTCCACGATGAGCAGGGCGCGGGAGGTCCCCCTCCGCACGGCCCGGGCGTGGTGGATCATGTCGTCGAGCGTGACGGGCAGCGTGGACGCATAGCCGAGCGAGACCTGGCCCAGCGAGTCGCCGACCAGCACGGCATCGAGGGCCGTGTCGTCCAGGATGCGGGCGAACAGATAGTCGTAGCAGGTGAGAACGGCGATCTTCTCGCCCCGCCGCTTCATCTCGATGAAGTCGTGGGTCGTCACCCGCCGATTCTCGCCCTGCGGCCCCCCGCTCGACACGGCGTCTCCGGTCCGGGATTGAAGAGAGCGTCGAAGGGGTGGAATATATCCGGCGGTCGGCCCCGCACCAGCGGCGGCGTCCCCCGCGAACCGGAGTCCCCATGACCGTTCGGTACGATCCCATCCTCGCGAGCCGTCTCGCGGCCGGCATCCAGGCCCGCTGGCAGGGCGCCCCCGCCCGCGACGCCTGGATCGACCCCGGCACCCGGCTCGTCGAGATCCGGTTTCGCCGGCAGGGCTCCCTCGTCTTTCACCTCCATCCGGATGCCGGTCACGTCCTCGCCGTCGACCGATCGCTCGAGCGCGGGCGCCGCATCCCGCTTCGGGGGCTGCGGCTCGCGGCGGCCGCGAGTCCGGTCGATTCCCGACAGATCGACCTCCGTCTGGGCCCTCTGGACGAGCGCGGACGCGTCGTGCGGGTGGATCTTCGGGCGAACCGCCGGGATGCCCGGATCCTCACCGGGGACGGCCAGGTCGTCGCGACCCTGAGGCGACGGGGAGCGGAGGCGCCGGACCTGCGTCCGGGCCGGCGCGGCGCGGGGGGTCCCCTGTCGCGCGAGGCCTGGCTCGACGTGCTGGCCCCGGCGCCGGCGGCGGAGAGGCGCGCGGCGGCCAGGCGGCACATCGCCTGGCTGAGCTCTCTCAACGAGGACTTCGTGTTCGGCGCGGCAGGGACCCATCCGGAGACGGAGGCGGACCTGGCCGCGGCCTGGGACCGCTATGTAGCCCTGCGGGCCGGAGCGGGCGCGTGGACAGTGCCGCGGCCGTGGGGCTGGCAACCATATCCACACCCGCTCGGCGACCCGGCGGCCCGGCCCGCATCCGACCTGCTCGAGGCGATGCGGGAGGCGAGGCGTGCCGATGGCCTGCCGCCGCCGGAGGACGGAGAGACGGCCGGCTTGCGAGTGGCGATGGAGAGGCGTCTCCGGAGGCTCGAGAAGCGACGGGCGGCTCTCCGGCATCAGCTGGGCGGCGGCGAGCCGGAGGTGCTTCGGCGGGCCGGCTCGCTCCTTCTCGCGCGGCGGGACGAGGTCCCGCGGGGCCGCTCCCGCATCACCCTGAAGGACTTCGAGGGCCGAGCCATGGAGGTCGAGCTCGACCCCGCGCGGGACGCCGTCGCGAACGCGGAGCGCCTGTTCGAGGAGGCCCGACACAGGGAGCGCGCAGCCCGCCGGCTGCCGGGGCTGCTCCGCCGGGTCGAGGACGAGCTCGGGAGCCTGCGCGCGGGCCTGGATCGGCTCGCCGAGGAGGGGCCGGACGAGGAGCTCTGGCGCCTCGCCGGCGGGCGCCCCGCCGCGGCGACCGGCGCGGGCCGGAGCGCCCGGACGGATCCCCTGCCCTACCGTCGCCTGCGGAGCACGGGGGGCCTGGAGATCCGCGTCGGCCGGGGCGCATCGTCCAACGACGATCTCACCTTCCGGCACTCCGATCCGGAGGACATCTGGCTCCACGCGGGCGGCGCGCCCGGAGCGCACGTCATCCTGCGGTGGGGACGACGCGACGAGAATCCCCCCCGGCAAGATCTCCTGGAGGCGGCCGTCGTCGCGGCGGTGAACAGCGCGGCCCGCGGAAGCGGGGCCGTGGCCGTCACGTGGACGAGACGCAAGCACGTGCGCAAGCCCCGGAAATCGCCGCCGGGGACCGTGCGGTCCGAGCGCGTCCGCACCCTGTTCGTGGAGCCGGACCCGGACCTCGTGGACCGGCTCAGCGAAGGATGAGGATCCGTCCGGTGCGGGTCCGTCCGTCGAGCCGGAACACGAACAGGTAGGGTCCGGCGGCGGCGGCCGCTCCATCGCCCAGCCGGCCGTCCCACGTGGGCGGGGGCGGGGCGCCACCGGCCCCCAGGGGCAGGCGCTGCCTGAGGATCCGCCGACCCGCCACGTCGTAGATCTCGAACGTGAGCTCCGAGCCCGGCCCGGTGCCGGCGGCCGGGAGCGAGAACGGGAAGGTCATCACGCCCGTTCCGACCCGCAGGGGATTCGGGAACGGGGGACGCGCGCTGAACTCCCCTCCGACGCCCGGCGGGACGACCTCCTCCGCTCGCAGCTCCGTGAGCCGGGCGAGGGCTGCCGCCTCGCTGGGGGCGGCGAGAAGCCAGAAGCGGACGAGCGCCGACGCCCCGGGCGCGAGGTCGAAGGGCCCAACGGACAGGAGCGCGGCCTGGTCCGTCGCGGTACCGCTCCCCGGCAGTCCGGCGGGCGACGCGCCCCGGGCGAGGTTCAGCTTGTCGGCCTCCGCGAATCCGTCCGCCAGGACGCCGCTGGCGGGGTCGTAGAAGCCCAGGGGGCCCGGCGTGCCCAGCGGCACGGCCGCCGATCCCACGACCGAGGTGTCCGAGGCGAGGACGAGGAGCGGCCCCGTGCCGGTCAGGGGCTCGGCCACGAGAGCGCCGAGGGTCGGCGACCAGCGCACCGTCTCCCCGCCGCTCAGATCCCAATCCGCGAACATCCCCGGCGTGAGGTCCGGGAGCCGCGTGCCGCTCCGGTTGCTCACGGAGGCGACGACGCCCAGGGCACCGACCCCCCCGCTGTCGCTCGCCGTGTACGTCGCATCGACCTGGAGGCCGACGGGCGAGAGGGCCTCGAAATCGTCGAACCGCGCCCGCGCGGCGCTCGGCCCCACGTCCGTGAGCGCGCGCGACGGGGCCCAGTCCGTCTCCACGGCCGGGGCCGAGGTCTTCAGGCCCGGCTGGCCCTGCACCTCCACGTAGATCCCGTCGGAGATCCTCCCCCGCCCGGCCACGAAGAAGGAGCCGGCGGGAAGCCGGTCCTGCCCCTGCCACACGAACCCCTCGGGCGCAGCGATCCGGCCCAGGCGCCCGAAGTCGTTGCCGCCGGCGCGGAGAGCCCCGTCCGCGAGCAGGAAACCGCCGAACACGTCGGGCGGCGTGAGGAGCAGCGAGCGCGAGATGTCGAGAAGTCCGGAGCGGGAGGACAGGACCGCGTGAAGGACGCTCGGGCCCGCCGCCCCCGGAGCCAGGGCGAGGCCGAGCGTCCACGATTCGTGCGCGCCGAGGGGTGGCAGGTCGAAGGTTCGGGCCGCGAGCCGGGGCCCCGACACCCGAAGATGCCCTCCCTCCCACGCCTCCGGCGCCCGGTTCACCACCACGAGAACGGCCGAGTCGGGCCCCGCCGCCGCGAGCTCGAGCTGGATGGCCGCGACCGCGAAGGAGGGATTCGCGGCCGAGATCGCCGCGGGGACGTCCAGGAGGCCGTACCCGGCGTCGTTGTCGGGGCCCGTCGGCCCGAGATCGACGGCCGTGTTCAGGAGAAAGCGCTTCGCCTGCTCCGGGGTCGCGCCGGCGTTCACCTGCCGGATGAGGGCGAGGGCGCCCGAGACTTCGCCCGTCGAGAAGGAGGTCCCCCTCGCGCTCGAGCCTGTGAGGCGCGCCGTCCTCGTCCCCGCCCCGATCACGACGGGCACGGTGCCCGGCGCGATGATCTCCGGCTTCGTGCCTCCCCCGCACGGCGACGGGCCGCGTCCGCTGAAGCTCGCCACGTCAAGGCTGGCTCCGCTTCCCGACGAGGCCCCGACGGCCAGGTTGCGCAGGCCGGGATCGTCGCGGCCCGCCGGGGCCGCGACGGACCCCGGCGCCGGACCCGCGTTCCCCGCCGCGAAGACGACGGCGATCCCCGCCGCCTCGGCCGCGTCGATCGCGCCGAACAGGATGTCCGTGCACGGATCGAACTCTCCGGAGGACGCGAAGATGCCCCAGCTGTTGTTGATCACCGCGGGGGCGTCGGGCGTCGCGGGGTCCCCGTCCGGATCGAGGGCCCACTGGAACGCCTGCAGGAGGACGGACCGGCGGGTGAACGGCGCGCCTCCGAAGTTCTCGAACACCCGGGCCGCGATCCACTCCGCCCGGGGAGCCGTCCCCGTCACGACATCCAGATCCGTGGCCGCGACGATGCGGGTCCCGTCCGCGAGCAGGAGCGTGTCGCCGGCCGGAAGGGCCCCGATGGCGGCGGCAAGGACCTGGGTCCCGTGCCCGACGCCATCCTGAGGCTGGGAGGCTCGCCGAAACGGGTCGAACCAGGCCGCACGGATCGCCGTGCGCCGGCCCCGCCACCTCGAGGCGAACATCGGGTTCGCGCCGTCCACGCCTGTGTCGAAGATCGCGACCGTCACGCCCTCCCCCGTCGCCCCCGCATCCCACACGGCGTCCGCTCCGATCGTCTGCATCGCGGCGGAGGTGAACGAGGGTGCCGCGCGGATCGAGGCGACGGGATCCAGGCTCACGGACAGCCGCTCGTCCAGCACGAGGCGACGGACCCCCGCGGACCGGGAGAGCCGATCCACGCCGACGGCCGTCGCGTCCACGAGGGCTGCCGGGACCACCCAGAATCGCTCGCGGACCTCCACGTCGCCTCGGACGGCGATCCCGGCCAGGGAAGCGAGAGCGAGCCGGGCGCGTCGCCGCAGGGCCGGCACATCCGTGACGGACGCGGGCCCGAGCGGCACCGCGTCGTACTCGACGAGGACGGGCACGCGCTCTCCGGGGCCGAGGCCGCGGACGGCCGCGCGCAGGGACCTCCCGACCGACACCTCCTGCGCGGCCGCGGGGCGGACCGCGCTCAGAACGATCGCGGCCGCTGCGAGCCGGCTACGCCACGCCATGCACGGCCTCGGACAGGGATCCGGCCAGGTCCACGAACGCCTCCTCGCTCCGTTCCAGCGCCTCCACGAGCGCCGAGCCCACGACGACCCCGTCCGCCACGGCGGCGACGGCGGCCGCCTGCTCGGGTCTCGAGATGCCGAAGCCGACCGCCACGGGCAGTCGGGTGAGATTCTTCAACGCCGCGACCTCGTCCGCCAGACCGGCGGCGAGCCGCTCCGTCGCTCCCGTCACGCCCGTGCGCGAGATGTAGTAGAGGAAGCCCGAGGCGGCACGGGCCACGTGTCGCCTCCGATCGGGGCTCGTGGTCGGAGCGACGAGCCGGATGAGGTCCGGGCCGGCCGTCGAGAGTCGCGCCTCGAGCTGCGGATCCGAGCCCACCGGCAGGTCCGTCACCAGGACCCCCGCGACCCCGGCGTCCGCGATCCGGTCCCGGAACCGCTCGACGCCCATCCGGAGCACCGGGTTCAGATACGTGAACAGCACGACGGGGGGAAGGTCCCGAGCCTGGCGCGCCACGAGCTCGAGGGCGCCGTCCAGAGTCGATCCGGCGCGCAGAGCCGCCTGACACGCGCGCTGAATCGTGGGCCCGTCCGCCAGCGGATCGCTGAACGGGACGCCGAGCTCGACGACGTCCGCCCCGCCGTCGGCGAGGCGCTCCAGGAGGCGCGGGGTCGCGGCGGGGGACGGAAACCCGTGCGTGACGTAGGGGATGAACGCCCGGCCGGAGGCGTTCTCTCGCGCGGCGAACGCGCCCGCGATGCGTCCGCTCACCCGAACGCTCCCAGCCGGACGACCTCCCCGACGTCCTTGTCCCCGCGTCCGCTCAGGCAGACGAGGACATCCGCGTCCGCCCAGCGGTACGCCTCGCGGGACAGCCCGGCGAGCGCGTGCGCGCTCTCCAGGGCCGGAAGGATCCCCTCGCAGCGGGCGAGGAGCCCGAACGCCGCGAGCGCCTCGTCGTCGCCCACGGCCTCGTAGCGGACGCGGCCCTCGTCCCGCAGCCACGCGTGCTCGGGTCCTACGCCTGGATAGTCGAGTCCCGCGGAGATCGAGTGGGCCGGGGTGACCTGCCCATCGTCGTCCTGCAGGAGGTAGCTCAGCGAGCCGTGCAGCACGCCGGGCCGCCCGGCGGACAGGGAGGCGGCGTGTCGGCCCGTGTCGATTCCGGCTCCGGCCGCCTCGTATCCGACGAGCTCGATGTCGGGATCGTCCAGGAAGGCCGTGTAGATGCCGATCGAGTTCGAGCCGCCGCCCACGCAGGCGAGCACGGCCGCGGGCCGCACGCCGGCCTCGGCGAGCTGGAGGCGCGCCTCGTCGCCGATCACGCGCTGGAAGTCCCGCACGAGCCGCGGATACGGATCGGGGCCCACGACCGACCCGATGATGTAGTGGGTGTCGCGCACGTTCGTGACCCAGTCGCGAATCGCTTCGTTCGTCGCGTCCTTCAAGGTCCGGGTGCCTGAGCTCACGGGCACGACCTCGGCCCCGAGCAGGCGCATGCGGTCCACGTTCAGGGCCTGCCGGCGCATGTCCTCCTCGCCCATGTAGATGACGCAGCGAAAGCCGAAGCGGGCGCAGGCCGTCGCGGTCGCGACCCCGTGCTGGCCGGCGCCCGTCTCGGCGATGATCCGGCTCTTTCCCATCCGTCCGGCCAGAAGGGCCTGGCCGATCGTGTTGTTGATCTTGTGGGCCCCCGTGTGGGCGAGATCCTCCCGCTTCAGCCACACCCTGACGCCTCCGAGCTCGCGGCCGAGGCGGCGGGCCTCGAACAGGGGCGTGGGCCGCCCGACGAAGTCCCGCAGGAGCCCCGCCAGCTCCGACTCGAAGTCCGGGTCCCGCCGCGCCTCATCGTAGGCCGCGGCGAGCTCCTCCAGCGCGGGCACGAGGGTCTCCGGAACGTACCGCCCGCCGTAGGGTCCGAAGCGGCCCCCGGCCCCGCTCTCCGGCCCGCTCAAGCCGGTCCCCCCACCGCGCGCGCCGCGGCCCGCACGTTCCGCACGAAGGCCCGCACGAGCTCCGGGTCCTTCTCGCCGGGACGCCGCTCGACGCCGCTGCTCACGTCCACGACATCGGGGCGCACCCGCGCGACGGCCGCGGCGACCCCCTCCGGCGTGAGTCCGCCCGCGAGCACGAGGCGCGGCCTCCCGGGCGCGCGCGGGACGCCGTGCAGCCATTCGTGGGGAAACCCGGCTCCCGTCCCACCGGCGGCCGACGCCGAGAAGCCCTCCACGAGAAGGGCGTCCACGTCCGGCGCGTACCGATCGGCCAGGTCCGCCAGAGCCTCCCGGCTCGCGGGCCGCAGCGCCTTCCAGACCTCCAGGCCGCTCGCGCGCAGGCGGCGGCACACCTCCGGCGGCTCCCCGCCGTGCAGCTGCGCCACCCGGAATCCGATCTCCCCGGCCAGCGCGAGGATCTTCTCCGCATCTCGATCGACGAACACGCCGACGGCCGGGATCTCCACGGCGCGCGCGACCCGCCCCGCCGTCTCCTCGTCCACGCGGCGAGGACTCCCGGCGAGGACGAGCCCGACGTAGTCCGCGCCGGCGTCCCGGGCGAGGCGTGCGTCCGCTTCCGTGCGGATGCCGCAGATCTTCACGGCCGGGCGGCGGGCCGTCACGCGTGCCCGCCCGCCGCGTGTGCCGGCCGGGGACGGCGGGACAGACCCACCAGCGAGGCGACGCGAGCCTCGGGAGATCCCTCCATGAGCCAGCCGCCAACGAGGAGGGCATCGGCCCCCGCCCGGGCCGCGCGCTCGGCATCCCCGGGTCCCCGGATGCCGCTCTCGGCCACGGCGAGACGATCCGGGGGGATCGCGGCGAGGACGGCCGCCGCGTCGTCCGGACGCACGGAGAAGTCCGAGAGGTCCCGCGCGTTCACTCCGATCACCCCGGCCCCGGCCGCGAGGGCCCGCCCGAGCTCCTCTCCGTCGTGCGCCTCGACGACGGCCCCCATCCCGAGCTCCGCCGCGAGTCCCACGAGATCCCGAAGCCGCCCGTCGTCCAGAACCCGCACGATGAGCAGGACGGCGTCGGCCCCGGCCGCCCGGGCTTCCAGCAGCTGCACCGGGTCCACGTGGAAGTCCTTGCGCAGGATCGGCAGGCCGCACGCCCCTCGCGCATCTCTCACGTCGCCGAGCGAGCCGCCGAAGAAGGGCCCGTCCGTGAGCACGGACACGGCCGCGGCGCCTCCCCGCTCGTACGCGACGGCGACGGAAGCCGGGTCCCCGTCCGCCGCGATCGACCCGGCGGACGGGGACCGCCGCTTGAACTCCGCGACGATGGCGACCGTATCGGCCGATCCGAGCGCCGCCGCGAAATCGCGCGGCGGCGGCGCGGCGGCGGCGGCCGCCCGCAGCGCTGCCGCCCGGGGGTGAAGACGCCGCACCTCCGCCTCCTTGGCGGCGAGGATGTCGTCCAGGATCATTCGGCCACGCCTTCCGGTCAGTTTCGAGCGACGGCCAACATAGGTCGCGCCCGGGGCAAACTCCACTCGCGCCCCCGACGGTCTTGCGTTTCGGCTCCTGTTCGGGTAGCTTCTCTTCGGTTTCCGTTCGGTTCGATCGTCCCGCCCGCGCGCGGGCACACCCGGGAGAGCCGCGATGGCGCTCACCAGACGGCAGAAGGAGATCCTGGACTTCATCGAGGGCTTCCTCGACGAGAACGGCTACTCGCCCAGCTTCGAGGAGATCGCGGCCTTCTTCGACTATCGCTCGCTCGCCACGGTGCACGAGCACCTCTCGAACCTCGAGGCGAAGGGCTACATCCGGAAGAGCTACAACGAGAGCCGGTCCATCGAGCTCGCACGGACGGAGATGCGGGTGGCGGCCGTGGACCTTCCGCTTCTCGGGACCGTTGCGGCTGGCGAGCCCATCGAGGCGATCGAGCAGCAGGAGGCGATCTCCGTCCCCGACGACATGGTCTCGGGCGTGACCGGAGCCCATTACGTGCTGCGGGTCCGCGGAGACTCGATGATCGACGAGCAGATCCGGGACGGCGACTACGTGATCGTCCGCTCCCGCGAGAGCGCCGACAACGGCGACATGGTCATCGCGCTCATCGACGGCGAGAACGCGACCGTGAAGAGGTACTATCGCGAGGCGGGCGGCCAGGTAAGGCTCCAGCCCGCGAATCCGCGCCTCGCGCCGATGCGGTTCGCGGAGGATCGGGTGACGGTCCAGGGGCTCGTGGTGGGCGTGATCCGGAAGTACGGCTCGTGAGCGACGCGCCGGAGCGGATCGACCGGGCGCCCGGGGAGCGGACGGGCGACACGCGGCACCCCTTCCTGCTGGGCCGGCGCGCCGGCGAGGCCTGGACGCTCTGGTTCCTCGACGCCGCCCGGCCTCCGCTGCGGGGCCCCTGGACCCTGACGCTGCTCACGTTTCGGGACTGAGCCTCCGGCTCTCCTCCCGAAGCCGCTCCAGGACGCGGCCCGCTGCCCCACCGTCGATCGCCGTGCCCGCGCGCCGGACACCGTCGGCCAGGTCCGACGCGACCCCGGCGGCGAACAGCGCCGCGGCGGCGTTCAGCTCCACGGCCGCCCGTGCGGCGCCGCCGAGCTCGCCGCGCACGATGGCCTCCACGATCCGGGCGTTCTCCTCCGGCTCTCCGCCCGCCAGCTCCTCCGCCGCGAACGGGCCGTAGCCGAGATCGCCGGGCCGGATCACGTGGGAGCGGACCGTCCCGTGCTCGACGACGCGCACCGAGGTCTCCCCGAGCGGGCTGCACTCGTCCATCCCCGGCGCGCCGTGCACCACGAGAGCCCGCTCGTGCCCGAGCTCGCACAGGGCGCCGGCCATGAGATCGAGACGGTCGGGGTCCGCGACGCCCACGACCTGGCGCCGGACGCCCGCCGGATTCGCGAGCGGGCCGAGGAGGTTCATCGCGGTGGCGACCCCCAGGTCGCGCCGCACGGGGGCCACGTGCCGCATCGCGGGGTGGTAGCTGGGCGCGAACAGGAACACGAACCCCGTCCGCTCGACGAACGCCGGCGCGAGCTCGGGCGGCACGCGGATCGCCACGCCGAGCGCCTCCAGCACGTCCGCGCTCCCCGACCGCGACGTGAAGGACCGGTTCCCGTGCTTGGCGACGCGGGCGCCGGCTCCCGCCACGACGAGCGCGGCCGCGGTGGAGATGTTGAAGGTGGTCAGCGACCCGCCCCCCGTGCCGCACGTGTCGACGACCGGGCCGCCCGGGATCTCGACTGGCACGAGGGCGGCGCGAAGGGCCCGCACGCCTCCGGCGATCTCGACGGCGGTCTCGCCCTTCCGCTTCAGGGCGAGGAGGAAGGCCGCGGCCCGCTCCGGCTCGAAACCGCCCGTCATGAGGACGGAGAACGCCGCCCGGGCGTCCTCCGCGCTCAGCGAGTCTCCGGCTTCCAGCCTGCGGATCGCGTGTTCCAGCACGCTACGATTCCCTCCTGCGGACGCCGACCACGCTCGGTTGACACTCCCTTTTCGGCCCGGATAGCTTCCCGCCGTGAGCGACCCAGCGGCGGTCCGGTTTCGCGCGACGCTCCACTATGATGGGACGGCTTTTCACGGCTGGCAGCTCCAGCCCGACCGTCGAACCGTCCAGGGCGAGCTCGAAGCGCGCCTCGCGCGCCTGTTCGACCGGCCGGCGCGCGCGCACGGCGCGGGACGGACGGACACGGGCGTTCACGCGGTCGGACAGGAGATCGCCTTCGAATCGCCGCCGGGGTGGAGCGCCGACGAGCTCCGCCGGGCGCTGAACGCGACCCTTCCGGACGACGTGTGGGTAGAGAAACTGTCGCCGGCGGGCGAAGGTTTCCACCCCCGCTTCTCCGCCACCGGCCGGCGGTACGAGTACGTCGTCTCCGTCGGCGAGGACGCGGCATCGCCCGTCCGGCGAGGACGGATGTGGGCGCATGGCGCCGTGTCCGACCCGGAGGCGCTCGGGCGCGCGGCAGCGCTCGCCGTCGGCGAGCGGCATTTCGAGGTGTTCGCCAAGGCGGGACAGCCGGAGCGGGGAACGCGCTGTCGGGTGGAGGAGGCCGACTGGAGCCGCACGGCCGGCGGAGATCTGCGGTTTCTCGTCGTGGCGGATCGATTCCTTCACCGCATGGTACGCTACCTCGTGGCGGCGATGATGGACGTCGCCGGGGGCCGTCGGTCACTCGACGAGCTCGCGTCGATGCTGGATGGGGACACGACCCACAGGCCGCCCGAGCCCGCGCCGGCTTGCGGGCTCTACCTCAGCGGCGTGCGGTACGACGCATGGAATCGGCCGCCGGGGATCCCGGGCTTCCCGGCGGCGTGAACGGAGACGAGGGAGAGCGGTGAGCCAGGCGCGCAGGTCGGCCGTCGGACGAAAGTGGATCGGGATCGCCCTGCTCGTGGCCTTTCCCCTCGGCCTCGGGCTCGGGGCCGTCCTGCGCGCCCCCGACGGACGCCCGACCGCCGCGGGGGCGGACGCTGCGGAGCCGCGGTTCGCGAGCCTGGGCGTGGAGCCGGCCGGGGACGCCGCGGGCCCGCTCGCCCCAACCCGATCGGGCGAGGACGAGGCGCGCCCCGGCGCGGGCCATCCCGCCGGTGAGAGCGCGACCGCCCGTCCGGAGCCCGACCCGACCTCGAACGGCCGCCGATACACGCCCATCGTGGAGGCGACGGCATCGGTCGCACCGTCCGTCGTCAGCGTCACGGTGCTGAAGCGCGTCACGACGACCCGGCGAGACCTGTTCGACTTCTTCGTGCCCCGGCAGTTCGAGCGCACGGTGAAGGGGCTCGGATCCGGGTTCGCCATCGACACGGCGGGCCACATCCTCACGAACAACCACGTCGTCGTGGACGTGGACTCCATCGTCGTCGTGGACGCCCGGGGCCGGCGCTACGAGGCCCGGGTGATCGGCACGGACGAGCTCACGGACATCGCCGTCCTGAAGATCCCGGCCGCCCGGGTGCCCCCGGCCCCGCTCGGAACCTCCTCCGACCTCATGGTGGGCGAGCCGGCGATCGCGATCGGCAACCCCTTCGGCTATCTCCTCGCGAACTCGGAGGCCACGGTGACGAGCGGGGTGATCTCGGGCGTCGGCCGGGACATCCAGTCGGAAGAGGGGCGGGGCGTTCTCCTGGCCGACATGGTGCAAACGGACGCCTCCATCAATCCCGGGAACTCCGGCGGTCCGCTCGTGAACGCCGACGGACGGGTCATCGGCGTGAACTCGAACATCTTCTCGCGGTCCGGGGGCTCGGAAGGGCTCGGCTTCGCGATCCCGATCGACCGGGCCCTGCGGATCGCCGACGAGCTGAGGGAGTTCGGGCGCATCCGCCGTCCGTGGGTGGGCATCGACGCGATGGAGATCGAATCGGACACGCTCAGCCGGGGGGTCACCGTCGTCCGCCGCGTCGCGCCGGGATCGCCCGCGGCGCGAGCGGGTCTCCAGGAGGGGGATGTCCTCCTCTCCCTCGACTCGCGTCCGATCGACAGTCCGCTGGACTGGGACGTCGGGCTTCTGGACGCGGGCGTGCGATCCCGGGTCACGGTGCGCTACGGACGCGGCGGGAAGACGCGGACCGCGGACCTCACGATCGAAGAGCTTCCGTCGGAGCAGGCCGAGCGGGTCGAGGTCTTCCGCGGCCTGGAGCTCATCACGGTCACCCCACAGATCGCGGTCGAGCGGCGGCTCGCGGTGGACCGGGGCGCGATGATCGTCGACATCGACCCCCGGGCGCAGCGCGCGACCGGCCTTCGGCGCGGGGACGTGATCGTTCAGCTTAACCGCCGGGAGGTCGCCACGAAGGAGGACGCGGCGGAGCTCTTCCAGTACTACGCCGGGCGTGGTAAGATCGTCCTGTTCTTCGACCGGAACGGCTCGACGCTCTACACATCCTTCTACCTGCGCTAGAAGGCCGTACTTGGCAGCCGAAGCGATCCGACACGCGCACCCGCTGATCGAGCGGTACGCGTCGGCCGAAATGGCCGGCCTCTTCTCCCCCATGCAGACGGCACTCGCGTGGAGAGAGTTGTGGATCGCGCTCGCCGAGATCCAGCGGGAGCTCGGCGTCGACATCCCGGAGGGCGCGATCGCCGCCATGCGGGAGGCACGCGAGCGGATCGACCTCGCCCGGGTGTCGGAGATCGAGGCCGAGACCCGGCACGACGTCATGGCTCACGTGCGGGCGTTCGCCGAGGCCGCGCCCGAGGCGGGCGCGTACCTCCACCTCGGGGCGACGAGCGCCTTCGTGGCGGACAACGGCAGCCTGCTCCAGATCCGCGACGCCCTCGACCTCGTCCGTGGGCGGCTCATGGCGGCGATCGAGGCCCTGTCCGGGTTCGCGCGCGAGTGGAAGGACCTCCCCACCCTCGGCTACACGCACTGGCAGCCCGCCCAGCCCACGACGGTGGGCAAGCGAGCCACCCTGTGGATCGAGGACTTCGTCTCGGACCTCGAGGCGGTGGAGGCGATCTCCGCGGGCCTGCGGTTCCGGGGCGCCCGGGGGACGACCGGCACGGAGGCGAGCTTCCTCGAGCTGTTCGACGGCGACGGCGACCGCGTGGACACCCTGAACGAGCGGCTCGCCGAACGCTTCGGTTTCCCCGGCGTGTTTCCCGTCGTCGGACAGACCTACCCCCGAAAGTTGGACCACAGGATTCTCGGCGCCCTCGCGGGCGTCGGCGTGAGCGCGGCCCGGTTCGGCCAGGACGTCCGGCTCCTGCAGAGCTTCGGTGAGATGGAGGAGCCGTTCGGCGAGGGCCAGGTGGGCTCCTCCGCGATGCCGTACAAGCGGAATCCGATGCGATCGGAGCGCATGTGCGCCCTCGGCCGGCACCTGTGCGCCCTCGAGGTCGACGCCGCGTGGACCGCCGCCGCGCAGGGCCTCGAGCGCACCCTCGACGACTCCGCGAACCGCCGGATCGCGATCCCCGAGTCCTTCCTGTGCGCGGATGCCGTCCTGCGGCTCGCGCGGAACGTGGCGCGCGGGCTCGTCGTGCACGAGGGGGCGATCGTGGCGCGGCTCGGGCGCGAGCTCCCGTTCCTGCTCGTGGAGGAGATCCTCCTCATCGCCGTGCGCGCCGGGGGCGACCGGCAGGACGCGCACGAGAGGATCCGCCGCCACGCGATGAGCGCGCGGGACCGGCTCCACGGGGGCGCGACGGAGAACGACTTCCTCGACCGCGTGCTCGAGGACCCGGACCTGCCGGTCGAGAGCGCGGACATCGCGGAGCTTGCGGAGCCGGCGAGGCTCACGGGGCGCGCCCCGGTGCAGGTGGAGCGCTACCTCCTCAACCGGGTGGATCCCCTGCTGGCCGCGGCCGGCGACCCCGTGGCCGACGACGAGGAGATCCGCGTGTGAGGGAGGCCGGCCCGCGATGAGGGTCCTGGAGGAATCCGGCCTCCCCTTCCCGCTCCTTCGACGCGGCAAGGTGCGGGAGCTGTACGAGGTGGGAGGCCGCGTGCTCCTCGTGGCGAGCGACCGGATCAGCGCGTTCGACTGCGTGCTCTCCCCACCCGTCCCCGGCAAGGGTGCCGTCCTCACGCAGATGTCCGCCTACTGGTTCGGACGCACGGGCCATCGGGTGCGGAATCACCTCCTGTCGGCCGAGCCCGAGGAGATCGTTCGGCTCGAGCCCGGGCTCGCCGACTCCCGGGACGTCTGGGAGGGCCGGGCGATGCTCGTTCGCCGCGCGGAGCCCCTGGCGGTCGAGTGCGTCGTGCGCGGCTTCCTCGCCGGCTCGGCGTGGCGGGAGTACGAGGCGAGCGGCACCCTGGCCGGCGAGCCGCTTCCGGAGGGCCTCGCGGAGGCCTCGGAGCTCCCCGAGCCCATCTTCTCACCCGCCACGAAGGCCGAGACAGGGCACGACGAGAACATCACGTACGCGGGCCTGGAGGGGATCGTGGGCCGGAAGGTCGCGGCTCTCCTGCGCGACACGAGCCTCCTCCTGTACGACTTCGCCGCCGCGCAGGCCCGGGCGAAGGGGATCGTGATCGCGGACACGAAGTTCGAGTTCGGGGTCGCCGAGTCGGGCGAGATCCTCCTCATAGACGAGGCGCTGACGCCCGATTCCTCCCGCTTCTGGCCCGCGGACGGCCTTGCGTCCGGCCGTCCCCCGGAGTCGCTCGACAAACAGCCCGTGCGGGATTACCTGGAGGGGCTGGTCCGGGAGGGCGCGTGGAACCGCGAGCCGCCAGCGCCGGCCCTGCCGGGGCGGGTGGTCGAAGCGACGACGAACCGTTATCTGGATGCCTTCACGCGCATCACCGGACTCGTGAGGCCGCTCGGCTGGGACGAAGACGCGTGATCCCGAATCGGAGACCCGGGGAATGAGACGGTGAGCGCCTGGGACGTGGAGATCCGCATCACTCCCCGACCCGGGATCCTGGACCCGGAGGGACGGACGATCGAGAGGGCGCTGGGCGATCTGGGCTACGAGGGGGTCCGGAGCGTCCGGTGCGGCCGGCTCGTGCGCGTGCGCCTGGAGGCGGACGGCGAGACGGACGCCCGCGGAAAGGCCCACGACATGTGCGAGCGCCTCATCGCCAACCCCGTGGTCGAGGACTTCGAGCTTCACGTCGCGCCGGCGGAGGACGCGCCGTGAGGGTCGGGGTCGTCCGCTTTCCCGGCTCGAACTGCGACGAGGATTGCCGGCGGGCGTTCGCGGACATCCTCGGAGCCGACGCCGAGCTCCTGTGGCACAAGGACGGGCTCCCGGCCGGATGCGACGTCGTCGTGCTCCCCGGGGGCTTCTCCTACGGCGACCACCTGCGGGCCGGAGCCCTCGCCCGCTTCAGCCCGATCATGAGGGAAGTGAGCGCCTTCGCGAAGGCAGGGGGGCCGGTGCTCGGGATCTGCAACGGCTTCCAGATCCTGTGCGAGGCCGGCCTTCTGCCGGGCGCCCTCGTCCGCAACGAGGGCCTCCGTTTCCGGTGCCGGCCCGTCCACCTCCGGGTGGAGACGGCGGCGACACCCTTCACCCGCGGATTCGCCGGCGGCGAGGTCCTGCGCATGCCCATCGCGCACGGCGAGGGCCGGTACGTGGCCGACGAGGGGACCCTGGAGCGGCTCGAGGGGGAAGGCCGCGTCGTGTTCCGCTACGTCGGCGCCGACGGCCGGCCCGCCCCCCGCGCGAATCCGAACGGATCCGTGCGCGACATCGCGGGCATCTGCGGAGAACGGCGAAACGTCGTGGGCCTCATGCCGCATCCCGAGCGGGCCGTCTCCGAGGCCCTGGGGTCCACGGACGGGCTCGGCATCCTCCGTTCCGTGCTCGAGGGCAGGCCGGCGGGGGCGCCCGCGTGACGACCGCGAACCGGGCGGGCCAGGCGCCGGCGGCCGGCGGCCTCGAGATCACACCGGACATCGTGGCCGCGCACGGTCTCTCGCCCGGCGAGTACGAGAGCATCGTCCGGATCCTGGGGCGAGCCCCGACGCGGGCCGAGCTCGGCGTGTTCAGCGCCATGTGGTCGGAGCATTGCGGGTACAAGAACTCGCGCCCGCTCCTCCGCACCCTGCCCACGTCGGCTCCGCACGTCGTGCAGGGCCCCGGGGAGAACGCGGGCGTCGTGGACGTGGGCGACGGCTGGGGGGTCGCGTTCAAGATCGAGTCGCACAATCACCCCTCGGCCGTCGAGCCGTACCAGGGGGCCGCGACCGGGGCGGGCGGGATCCTCAGGGACATCTTCACGATGGGCGCACGGCCCATCGCCCTGTTCGACAGCCTCCGATTCGGCTCGCTCGAGTCCGGCCGGGCCCGCTACCTGCTGGACGGGGTCGTCCGCGGCGTGGGCGACTACGGGAACTGCGTCGGGGTGCCGACCGTCGGAGGCGAGACGGTGTTCGACCCCGCGTACGAGAGGAATCCCCTCGTGAACGTGATGTGCGTCGGCCTCGTCCGACTCGACCGCCTCGTCCGCGGCCGGGCCGAGGGCGAGGGCCACCCGGTGATGGCCGTGGGGGCACGCACCGGACGCGACGGCATTCACGGCGCCACCTTCGCCTCGGCCGAGCTGGACGAGGCGAGCCACGAGAGCCGGCCCCAGGTACAGGTCGGCGACCCGTTCACCGAGAAGCTCCTGCTCGAGGCGAGCCTCGAGCTCATCGAGCGGGGGCTCCTCACGGGCATCCAGGACATGGGCGCGGCCGGCCTCACGTCCAGCGCGTCCGAGATGGCCGCCCGGGCGGGCACGGGCGTGGACATCGACGTGCGTCGGGTGCCGACGCGCGAGTCCGGGATGACGCCGTACGAGATCCTGCTGTCGGAGTCCCAGGAGAGGATGCTCCTGGTCACCGAGCCCGAGAACGAGGGAGCCGTCCGCGAGGTCCTCGCGAAGTGGGACCTCCAGGCCGCGACGATCGGGCGCGTGACCGGCGACGGCCGCTTCCGGGTCCGGGACGGAGACCGGGTCGTGGCCGACATCCCCGTCGAGCCGCTGGTGAACGGGTGCCCCGCGTACGAGCGGGAAGGAGAGGAGGATTCGGCCATCCGGGAGCGCCGGGAGATGGATCTGTCGGCGCGCGCCGTCCTGGCGTCGGACGGTGAGGCCGAGGACTCCCTGCTCGCGCTCCTCGATTCCCCCTCGATCGGGTCGCGGCGGTGGATCTGGGAGCAGTACGACACCAGCGTGCAGACGAACACGATCGCGGGGCCCGGAGGCGACGCGTCCGTGCTCCGCCTCGCGGACACGGGGCGGGCCCTGGCGGCCAGCGTGGATGGCAACGACCGCTACGTCTACCTCGATCCGCGAGCGGGCGCGAGGATCGCGGTGGCGGAGGCGGCCCGCAACGTGGCCTGCGTGGGCGCGCGTCCCCTGGCCGTCACGAACTGCCTGAACTTCGGCAATCCCCTCCGACCCCGGGTCTATCATCAGCTGCGGGAGGCCGTGGCCGGCATCGGGGAGGCGTGCCGGGCTCTCGGGACGCCCGTGACGGGGGGCAATGTCTCGCTGTACAACGAGACGACCGCGGGTCCGATCCCTCCGACCCCTGTCATCGGCATGATCGGCCTGCTCGAGCGGGCGGGCGACGCGGTGGGCGCGGCGTTTCGCGCGCCGGGAGACGCCGTGCTCCTCATCGGGACGTCCCGCGAGGAGATCGGAGCCTCGGAGTGGCTCGCGGTCCGCCATGGCCTCGTGGCCGGGCGCCCGCCGGCCCTGGATCTCGTGGAGGCGGCGGCCGTCCAGGCGTTCCTGGAGGAAGCCGCCCGCGGCGGGCTCCTCCGTTCCGCGCACGACGCCGCGGAGGGAGGCCTGGCCGTGGCCCTCGTCGAGTCCGCCATTCTCGGACCCGGCGCTCCTCTCGGCCTCGAGGCGGAGATCCCGGACGACGTCTCGCCCGCCGCCGCGCTGTTCGGAGAGTCCCAGAGCCGGATCGTCGTCTCCTGCGACGGATCGGACGCGGGAGCCATCGAGCGCCTGGCGAAGGCACGCGGGCTCCCGGCGACGCGGCTCGGTCACGTGGCCGAGCCGGACGGGATCGTGGGGATCCGGACCGGCCGGCGCCGCATCCGACTCGAGGCCGCCCGGCTCGCGGCGGCATACGAGGACGCGCTTCCGCGCCGCATGGAGCGGGCGGTGAGGTCCGCGTGACGGGCCGGGGACCGACCGGCGTGCCGGGCCGCGCCGCGGACGACAAGCCGCACGAGGAGTGCGGAGTGTTCGCGGTGAGCGGGGATCCGGACGCCGCCCACCTCACGTTCCTCGGGTTGTACGCCCTTCAGCACCGGGGCCAAGAATCGGCCGGGATCGTGGCCATCGACGACGACGGGCGGGCCCGGGCCCACCGGGCGATGGGTCTCGTGAGCGAGGGCTTCGATGAGGAGACCCTCGCCGGCCTCCCCGGGTCCACGGCCCTCGGGCACGTGCGTTACTCGACGGCCGGCGCGTCCGACCTGCGCAACGCCCAGCCCGTGCTCGTGGAGTGCAGGAACGGCCCCCTGGCGCTGGCCCACAACGGGAACCTGACGAACGCCCGGGAGCTCCGGGCCCGCCTCAGCGACGAGGGCGCCATCTTTCAGACGGACAGCGACTCCGAAGTCGCGATCCATCTCATCGCGCGCTCGCGGCGGGAACGGGAATGCCAGCAGGTGGACGACTCCCTCTCCCAGCTCGTCGGCGCGTTCTCCCTCGTCCTCAGCGTCGGGCGCGCCCTGTACGTCGCCCGTGACTCCAGGGGGTTCCGGCCCCTCGTCCTCGGCCGCCTCGGCGGCGCGGCGGTCGTCGCCTCGGAGACCTGCGCGCTGGACATCATCGGGGCCCGCTACTTGCGTGACGTGACGCCCGGCGAGGTGCTCAGGATCGAGGACGGGGGGATCGAGTCCATGCGGCCGCTGGAGCCGGCGCCGGTCTCGCCGTGCCTGTTCGAGCTCGTGTACTTCGCGCGGCCGGACTCGCGTATCATGGGATGCAGTGTGGACCACGCGCGACGGTCGTTCGGACGCCAGCTCGCGAGGGAGCAGCCGGCGCAGGCGGACTGTGTGTTCGCCGTGCCGGATTCCTCGAATTCGGCGGCCCTCGGATTCAGCGAGGAGTCGGGGATCCCGTTCGAGCTGGCGCTGATCCGGAATCACTACATCGGGCGGACGTTCATCCACCCGACGCAGAGCGGGCGGGATTTCAAGGTGAGGGTGAAGTACAACCCGGTGGCCGAGCTCATCGAGGGCCGCAGGATCGTCGTGGTGGACGATTCCCTCGTCCGGGGGACGACGAGCCGCGGCCTCGTGGCCCTGCTTCGCGAGGCCGGCGCGGCCGAGATTCACTTCCGCATCGCGTCCCCGCCCATCCGGTTCCCCTGCTACTACGGCATCGACATGCCCACGCGGGAGGAGCTCATCGGAGCGACGCACTCCGTGGAGGAGATCCGCGCCCATCTGGACGTGGATTCTCTCGGCTACCTGTCCCTCGAGGGCATGCGCTCGGCCGTGGCCGAGCACGGCCCGTTCTGCGACGCGTGCTGGACGGGGGCCTACGGGGCGCCCCTCATAGACATGGAGAGTGGCCGGGAAGCCGAGCGGCTCGCGCGCCGCTGAGCCGCCCCGGTCGACGGAGGTGGACTGACATGCAGCAGGTGTATTTCTTCGGGAACGGGCAGGCGGACGGGCACAAGGACCTGAAGGCGCTCCTCGGTGGGAAGGGCGCGAACCTGGCGGAGATGACGCGCCTCGGGGTCCCCGTCCCCCCCGGGTTCACGATCACGACCGATGTGTGCCGCCGCTACCTCATCAGCTCGCACCTCCCCGACGACGTCGTCGGGGAGGTCCGCGACGGCGTTCACCGCCTCGAGGCGCTGTGCGGCAAACGCTTCGGCGGCTCGGAGGACCCGCTCCTCGTCTCCGTCCGGTCCGGGGCCGCCGTGTCCATGCCCGGCATGATGGACACGATCCTGAACCTGGGGCTGAACGACGCGACGGTGGAGGCCCTCGGCCGGATCTCCGGTGACCAGCGCTTCGCGTGGGACAGCTTCCGCCGGTTCATACAGATGTACGGCGACGTCGTGCTGGGGATCGACCACGGGCGCTTCGAGGCGATCCTCTCCGACGCGAGGCGGGAGGCCGGCGTCGCGCAGGATCACGAGCTGGAGGCCGGCGCCCTGCGCGAGGTGGCGGACGCATATCGACGTCTCGTTGCCGAGTCGGCGGACGAGGCGTTCCCGGAGGACCCGGAGCGGCAGCTGTGGGGCGCCATCGAGGCCGTGTTCCGGAGCTGGCGGAATCCGAGGGCGCAGGCGTACCGGAAGACGTGTGGCATCCCGCACGATCTGGGCACGGCCGTGACCGTGATGGCGATGGTGTACGGGAACCGCGGGCCCACGAGCGGCACGGGCGTCGCGTTCACGCGCAACGCCTCCACGGGAGAGGACCGGCTGTTCGGCGAGTTCCTCGTGAACGCGCAGGGTGAGGACGTCGTGGCCGGCATCCGGGATCCCCTCTCCATCGAGCAGATGGAGGACGCGATGCCCGAGGCGTACGCACAGCTGCAAGACACGGCCGCACGCCTGGAGGCGCACTATCGGGACATGCAGGACCTCGAGTTCACGGTCGAGGACGGCCGGCTCTATCTCCTGCAGACGAGGACCGGGAAGCGGACCGGGCGGGCCGCCGTGCGGATCGCGGTCGAGCTCGCGCGCGAGGGCCTCATCGATCACGAGACGGCCGTCCGCCGCGTCCCCGCGGCGAGCCTCGAGGACGTCCTGCATCCGATGGTGGATCCCGAGGCCGACGTGACTGTCCTCGCGGCGGGGATCCCCGCCTCCCCCGGTGCCGCGAGCGGCCAGGTCGTGTTCAGCGCCGAGGAAGCCGTCGCCCGGGCCGCGGCCGGCGACGACGTGATCCTCGTGCGCGCCGAGACCTCGCCGGAGGACTTCGAGGGCATGGTGGCCGCCCGGGCCATCGTGACGGCCCGGGGCGGGAAGGCGAGCCACGCGGCCGTCGTCGCCCGGGGCATGGGCAAGTGCTGCGTCGTGGGCGTCAAGCAGCTGGAGATCGACGAGGAGGCCGAGCGCGTGCGGGCGAACGGCCGGTCGGTCGCCGGCGGCGACTGGATCACGGTGGACGGATCCGCCGGCCGGGTGATCCTGGGACGCGTGCCGACGGTGAAGCCGGACCCGGGCGACGACTTCCGCACGCTTCTCGCGTGGGCGGACGGGTTTCGCCGCCTCGGCGTCCGCGCGAACGCGGACACGCCGGGCGACGCGGCGAAGGCGCGCGAGTTCGGCGCCGAAGGCATCGGGCTCTGCCGCACCGAGCACATGTTCTTCGGCGAGGAGCGGATCGATGCCGTGCGCGAGATGATCCTCGCGGCGGACGCCGAGGAGCGGGCCCGGGCGCTCGAGAGGCTGCTCCCGATGCAGCGCGCCGACTTCGAGGGGATCTTCCGGGCGATGGACGGCCTTCCCGTCACGGTGCGCCTCCTCGACCCGCCCCTGCACGAGTTCCTTCCCCGCGACCGCTTGGAGATCGAGCGGCTCGCGGGCGCGCTGGGCATCGCTCCGGCCGACCTGGAAGCGACCGTGGAGCGCATGTCCGAGTCGAACCCCATGCTCGGGCACCGGGGCTGCCGGCTCGGCTTCTCGCGTCCCGAGATCACGGAGACGCAGGCGCGGGCCCTGTTCGAGGCCGCTATCGCGGTCCGCCGGGACGGCGTGGACGTGCGCCCGGAGATCATGGTCCCGCTCGTCGGGCACGTCGAGGAACTGCGCCACCAGCGGAGCCTCGTGGATCGGACCGCCGAGCGCGTGTTTGCCGAGACCGGCGACCGGGTGGAGTACCTGATCGGGACGATGATCGAGCTCCCCCGGGCGTGCCTCACGGCGGGGCAGATCGCCGGCACGGCCGAGTTCTTCTCCTTCGGCACGAACGACCTCACGCAGACGGCCCTCGGTGTGTCACGGGACGACGCGGGGACGTTCCTCCCGCTCTACGTCGAGAGCGGCGTATACGAAAGGGACCCGTTCCAGTCCATCGACACGGCCGGGGTCGGCCGCCTGATGGAGATCGCGGTCGCCGACGGGCGGGCGGCGCGCCCGGACCTGAAGATCGGGATCTGCGGAGAGCACGGGGGCGACCCGGACTCCGTGGCCTTCTGCCACGCGAGCGGGCTCGACTACGTGTCGTGCTCGCCGTTCCGGGTCCCCGTGGCCCGGCTGGCGGCCGCCCAAGCGAGCCTCGCCGAGCGGGAGCCGGAGGAGGCGGCGAATGGCTGAGAAGATGAGACGCCGCGCCTTCGCGCTCGCGCCGCTCCTCGCAGCCGGGCTCGCGGCCTGCGCCGGAGGCCGCGCGGGCCCGGCCGCGCCGGAGAGCCCGGGCGCGCGGACGGCCTGCGCGACGATCCTTTCCACGAACGACACGCACGGCCAGCTGCTGCCCCGCACGTTCCGCGGCTCGGGTGACGCGCTCGTGGGCGGGTCCGCCGCGCTCGCGGCGTGGCTCGACAGGGCCCGCGAGGCCTCGGACTGCCCCGCGTTCCTCCTCAGCGGGGGCGACGTGATGCAGGGGACGGCGATCTCGAACCTCGAGCGCGGCGCCTCGACCATCGAGGCGTTCAACGCCCTTGGCTACGACGCGGCGGCTCTCGGAAACCACGAGTTCGACTGGGGTCTCGACGTCCTGAAGGAGCGCCTCGCGCAGGCCCGGTTTCCGTTTCTGGCCGCCAACGTCTTCGAGAAGGCGACGGGCCGGAGGCCCGGCTGGATCGAGCCCTACGCGATCCTGGAGCGCGGCGGCGTCCGGGTCGGCGTCATCGGGCTCGCGACCGCCTCGACGCCGGCGACGACGAAGCCGTGGATCGTGGCGGACCTCGAGTTTCGGCCCATCTCGGAGACCCTGCGGGCCGTCGTGCCGGAGGTGCGGGCCCGGGGGGTGGACTTCGTCGTCGCCCTCATGCATGCGGGGGGCTTCTGCCGGCCGGACGAGGGCTGTAGCGGGGAGGCGTTCGACGCGCTCGCGGGGGGGGGGAGCGGTGTCGACTACGCGGTCACCGGCCACACGCACTCCTTCCTGCGCACGCGGGTCGGCGAGATCCCGGTCGCCCAATCGCGGTCGAGCACGGCGGCCTTCGGCGTCGAGAGACTCGAGCGGCTGGCCGACGGAACCGTGCGCGCCGACCTTCCGTCCATCCGCGTCCCGTGGGCGGACTCCGTCGTCCCGGACCCCGGGGTGGCCGCGATCGTGGACGGGTACCGCGCCCGCGTGGCGGAGATCTCGGATCGGCCTCTCGGGATCGCGCTCGCGCGGCCGCTGAACCGGACGCGCGGCGGGCCCACGGGATACGCTCTCGGCCGGCTCATCGCGGACGCCCAGCGCTCGGTGGCCGGGACCGAGGTCGCCCTGATGAACAACGGCGGGATCCGGCGGAACCTTCCGGCGGGGCCGCTGACGTACGGTGACCTGCTCGCCCTCCAGCCGTTCGAGAACGTCCTCGTCCGCCTCCGGCTCCGGGGCGATCGCCTGCTGGCGGCCCTCGAGCACGCGCTGGAGTCGGGAAGCCCGGACGCCCACGTGGGCGGGCTGACGGTCGAATACGATCCATTCGCCCCGGCGGGCGGCCGGGTCCGGACGGTCACGCTGGCCGACGGGCGTCCGCTCGATCGGGCGGCCGCGTACTCGGTGGTGGTGAACGACTTCATGGCCGGGGGCGGCAGCGGGTTCACGATGCTCCAGGAGGCGGATTCGGCGGAGGTGACGGGGATCGTGGATCTGGACGCTCTCATCGAGTATCTTCGCTCGCTTCCACAGCCGGTGGCGGCGCCGGACGACGTCCGGTGGCGCCACGCCACGCCAGCGGAAGCGGAGGGCGAATGACGGGTGAGGACGTCCGGCAGGTCCTGCGGGCCATGCCGAAGGCAGAGCTCCACGTGCACCTGGACGGCTCCCTGCGGCCCTCCACGATCCTCGAGCTCGCGGAGGGGAACGGCGTGGAGCTGCCGATGACGGACCCGGCCGCGCTCCGGAGCTATCTCCACGTGAAAGACGCGCGCAACCTCGAGGACTACCTCGCGCGCTTCGAGCTCACGCTCTCCGTGATGCAGCGCCCCGAGGCCCTCGAGCGCATCGCGTACGAGCTGTGCGAGGACGCCGCGGCGGAGGGGATCCGGTACATCGAGATCCGCTACTCCCCCATCCTGATGACGCGGAACAGACTGCCCCTCCCCGAGACCGTGGACGCGCCGCTGCGGGGCATGACGCGGGCCCGTGAGGACTTCGGGATCCGCTCCGCCCTCATCATCTGCGGCATCCGCAACATGTCACCCGACGTCTCCCGGGACCTGGCGGACCTGACCGTGGCGTACAAGGATCGGGGCGTCGTGGCGTTCGACCTCGCGGGCGCCGAGTACAACTACCCCGCGAAGAAGCACAAGGACGCGTTCTACAGGGTCCTGAACGCGAACATCCCCTGCACGATCCACGCGGGCGAGGCCTACGGCCCGGAGTCCATCCACCAGGCGATCCACTACTGCGGCGCCCACCGGATCGGGCACGGCACCCGACTCATCGAAGACCCCGACCTGATGGCGTACGTGAACGACCACCGGATCCCGCTCGAGATCTGCCTCACGAGCAACGTGCAGACCCGGGCCGTCCCGGACTTCGCCAGCCATCCCGTGCGCCGGTATTTCGACGAGGGGCTCGTCGTGAGCCTCCACACGGACAACCGGCTGATGAGCGGGACGACCCTCACCGAGGAGTACGCGCGTGCCTGCGAGCACCTCGGATTCACCGTCGGCGAGGCCGCGGAGATGATCCTGAACGGCTTCCGGAGCGCCTTCCTCCATTTCCGCGACAAGGAGGCCCTCCTGGCCGAGGTGGAGCCCGAGATCCGGGCCCTCGCGTCCGGCTGAGGATCGCGCGCCTCACTATTGCGCATATTCGCGCCCTTCCACATCTTTTGTGCATCGACCAGGGAGGACACCGATTCGTTTCATGAGGCGACGCACGGCGATGGGGCCGGAGCGCCGGACGGGGCTCCGTAAATCCACCGCGGGCATCCGTCCTCCCCGATCCAACCGCTTCGAAGCCGATGACGGCTCGCCGTACCCTCCAGAACAGGAGTTGGCTATGAAACCCCGTTCCTTCGTTCGCGCATTCGTCATGCCCGCGGCATTTCTGCTCGGCATGACGTCGATCGCGTTCGGCCAGGGCGTGACGACGGCCGCCGTGAACGGCACGATTCTCGACCGGGCCGGCCAGCCGATCGAGAACGTGGTCGTCACGGCCGTCCACACGCCGTCCGGATCGCGCTACCAGACGCTCAGCCGGGCGGATGGGCGGTTCAACCTTCCCGGGCTCCGGGTCGGAGGACCGTACACGATCTCGGCGGAGTTCATCGGGTACGCGACGGAGTCCGTGGATAACGTCCGGCTCAGCCTCGGCGAGGACCGGCGGATCCAGTTCACGCTCCTCGAGGAGGCGGTTCAGCTCCAGGGCATCGAGGTCGTCGCCGAGCGCGGCGCGATCATGAGCTCGAGCCGCATGGGCGCCCAGCGCAGCATCTCGACGGAGGAGATCGAGAGCCTCCCGACGATCGCGCGCAGCGTCCAGGACTTCGCTCGCCTCACGCCGCAGGCTGTCGGGACGAACATCGGGAGCTCCGAGAACATCGGCGGGACGAGCATCGGCGGGAAGAACAACCGGTTCAACAACATCCAGGTGGACGGCGCGATCCTGAACGACGTGTTCGGGCTCCCGGCGAGCGGGACGCCCGGCGGACAGGCGAACTCGCAGCCCATCAGCCTGGACGCCGTGCAGGAGTTCCAGGTCGCGCTGTCGCCGTTCGACATTCGACAGGGCGGCTTCACGGGTGGATCGGTGAACATCATCACCCGCTCGGGCACGAACCGCTACGAGGGCTCGGCCTACTTCTTCGGGCGTAACGACAGCTTCGTCGGCCAGTTGAACGACCAGGACATCGCGCAGTTCGACGAACTCCAGACCGGGCTGCGTCTCGGCGGTCCGCTCCAGAAGGACAAGGCGTTCTTCTTCTTGAGCGGCGAGATCAAGCAGACGGATCGTCCGCTCGAGCTCGGCCTCTTCGGGAGCAGCCTGCCCAACACGATCGACATCTCGCAGGCCCAGGTCGACAGCATCATCAGCATCGCCCGCTCGACGTACAGCCACGACCCGGGCAACTTCACGACCGCGCTCCAGCGGGCCACGGATGACTTCAAGATCTTCGGCCGGCTGGACTTCAACCTGTCCGACAAGCACCACCTGACGGTCCGTCACAACCACGTGGACGCGACGTCGGATCGCGGCATCAGACGGAACTCGTTCGAGGCGGGCCTGGGAAGCCAGGGATACGCGTTCGACGCGGTCTCCAACTCCTCCGTCCTTCAGCTCGACAGCCGGTTCAAGAGCAACCTCGCGAACATGTTCCGGTTCGCCTACCAGCGGCAGCGAGACAAGCGCACGCCGGACCTCGCGCCGTTCCCCGAGGTGGACATCGAGCCCCTGCCGTTCCAGGGCGAGAGCATCGTCCTCGGGACGGAGCGCTTCTCCCAGCAGAACGCGCTCGACCAGGACGTGTTCGAGATCACGGACGACCTGACCTACTGGACGGGCGACCACGCGATTACGATCGGGACGCACAACGAGTTCTTCTCGTTCTCGAACCTGTTCATCCAGGACGCGTTCGGGCAGTACGAGTTCGAGGGCGCCCAGGCGATCACGGACTTCGCGAACGGGACGCCGTCCCGCTATCGGGTCAGCATCTCGAAGACGAGCGAGCGCTTCCCGAGCATCGACTGGAGCGCGTTCCAGCTCGGCTTCTACGCGCAGGACGCCTGGCAGGTGAGCCCGCGCGTGAACATCACCCTGGGCCTGCGGGCGGACATCCCGATCGTCTCCGACGATCCGGCCGAGAACGCGTCCTTCGCGGCCGCTTTCCCCGGCTTCCACACGTCCAAGGTCCCGAGCGGCAACATCCTGTGGTCGCCGCGCTTCGGGTTCAACGCGGACCTCGACGGCCAGCGGAACACGCAGCTCCGCGGCGGCGCGGGCGTGTTCTCGGGCCGGAACCCGTTCGTGTGGCTGTCGAACCAGTACAGCAACACCGGACTCGACTTCATCCGGATCGACTGCCGCGCGAGCCGCGGCTGCGCGGTGCCGGCCTTCCAGCCGGACCCGTTCAATCAGCCGCTGATCGCGGGCGGCGTGTCCACCACGACCGAGGTGGACATCACGGATCCGGACTTCAAGTTCCCGCAGGCCTTCCGGAGCAACCTGGCCATCGACCACCAGCTCGTGCCGGGGCTCATCGGGACGGTCGAGGGGATCTACACGAAGACGATCAAGGACATCATCTTCCAGGACCTGAGCATCGTCGAGGCGGGCAACGCGATCGACGGCCGGAAGCTGTTCTCTGACACGCCGGTCGCGGCAGAGTTCTCGCCGGGCGTTTTCCTCCTCACGAACACGGAGGATGGATATTCCGCCCAGATCACGGGTCAGCTCCGCAAGCAGCTCGGCGAGGGCTTCCTGCCGGACCTTTCCGGGAGCCTCGCCTACACGTACACGAAGTCACAGGACGTGAACAGCGGCACGTCCAGCCGGTCGATCTCCAACTTCCAGTTCAACGAGATCGGCGTGGATCCGAACAACCCGGGGTCAGCGACCTCCGACTTCGAGATCCAGCACCGGATCGTGGCGGACGCCTCGTATCGCGTGCACTACGGTGACGGCTGGAGCACGACCTTGACGGCGTTCTACGTCGGCCGCTCGGGCCGCCCGTTCAACTGGATCTACTCGGGCGACGCGAACAACGATGGCCGGCGGTCGAACGACCTCATCTTCGTCCCCGCCACAGCGAGCGACGCGATCTTCGACCAGGGCACGTTCGCCCAGTGGGACGCGTTCGTGAGCAGCGACGACGGGCTGGCGGAGAACCGTGGCCGGATCGTGGAGCGCAACTCCTCGCGTGAGCCGTGGGTGAACCAGCTCGACCTGCGGCTGGCGCAGGTGATCCCGTCGGTCCGGGGACACAACCTCGAGATCACGCTCGACGTCGTGAACTTCCTGAACCTCCTGAACAGCGACTGGGGCCACCAGGAGTTCGTCAGCTTCCAGTCGAAGTCGATCCTCAGCTTCCGCGGCTACGATTCGGCGACGGGCAAGCCGATCGTGCGCTTCACGCAGAGCGACACGAACAACGACGGCGTCGTGACGCGGGATGACATCTTCAACACGGACAACATCCTCTCGCGCTGGGCGATTCAGCTGGGCGCCCGGTACTCGTTCGGATTCTGACCCGGCGGGGCTCGCCGGCGGGCGGCCCTTCGCGGCCGGCCGCCGGTCCCACCGGACGAGAAAAGGGGTCCCGAATTGCTCGGGACCCCTTTTCTTCATCCGCCGGCCGGCCCGGACCGGCGCGGCCCGAAGCCTGGGCCGGATCCGGGCCTCCTCCCGTCGTTCAGCCGCGCGCGGCCTCCGCCGACGCGCTGGCCAGGACCTCCGAGGCGAGGTCCACGAGATCGGCCGACCCGATGTAGAGCGGGGTGCGCTCGTGCAGTGCCCCGGGCTGGATCGAGAGGATGTCCCTCACCCCGTCCGTCGCCTTCCCGCCCGCCTGTTCGCACACGAACGCCAGCGGCGAGGCCTCGTACAGGAGGCGGAGCTTGCCCCGGGGCGACTTCGCGTCCGCCGGATACATGAAGATCCCGCCGTACAGGAGCGTGCGGTGGAAGTCGGCCACGAGCGAGCCCACGTAGCGCTGCGAGAAGCTCGCCCCGTTTCCGTCGACGCCCCGGAAGTAGCGGACGAGCGCCTGCTGCTCGGGTGACCACTTCGAGAAGTTCCCCTCGTTCACGCTGTAGATCCTCTTCCCCGGCTCCGGGATCCGGATCTCGCCGTGCGAGAGGATGAACTCGCCGATCGACGGGTCCAGCGTGAATCCGTGGACGCCGGCACCCGTCGTGTACACGAGCACGGTGGACGAGCCGTACATCACGTAGCCCGCTGCGACCTGCCTCGAGCCCGGCTGGAGGCAGTCCTCCAGGGCGCCGTCCCCACCCTCCGTCACGCGTCGGTGGATCGAGAAGATCGTCCCGATCGAGATGTTCGCGTCGATGTTCGAGCTCCCGTCCAGTGGATCGAACAGCAGGACGTACTCGCCCCGCGGGAACTTCTCCGGAATGGGGATCAGGTCCTCGGACTCCTCGGAGGCCATCACGCAGAGGTGTCCGCCGTGGTCCATCGCGTTGAACACGACGTCGTGGGCGTACTCGTCCAGCTTGCGCACGTCCTCGCCGTGCACGTTCTGCCGTCCCGTGTCGCCGAGGATGTCCACGAGACCCGCCTTGCTCACCTCGCGGTGGATGAGCTTCGCGGCCAGCGTGAGGTCGTGCAGGATGTTCGTGAGGGCGCCCGTGGCGCCCGGGTGCCGGCGCTCCTCTTCGATGATGAAGCGGCCGATCGTCACGACGGATCGATCCATGTCGCCTCCTGGCGCGATTGAGCGGGACCGGCCGTGGGATCACGGCCACTGTACGGACGCCCGGCGAGCTCCGTCAAGACGCGTGCCAGGCCGACGTTACGGCGGCCCGATCCTCCAGCCTCCGCTCCGCTCGACGGACACGCACAGGGTCCCGTCCCGATCCGTCCGCCATTGTCGTGGAATGCCGGCGTCGTCCAGGGCGCGCAGGGTCTCGGCGTGCGGGTGCCCGTACCCGTTGCCCCGCCCGACGGAGATCGCGACAAGGGACGGGCGGACGGCCCGGAGCCAGGCGACGCTCGTCGATGTGCGGCTCCCGTGATGACCGAGCTTCAGGAGCGCCGCCCGAACGGAATCGGCGGGCCAGAGACGCAGGAGCCCGCGCTCCTGGGCCCGGTAGGCGTCGCCCGTGTTCACGTAGGCGAAGGAGCTTCCCGCCACCGAGAGGCGCAGGGATACGCTGCCCTCGTTCGCACCGACCGCCGGCCACGAGTCGCCCGGGCCGCCCCGACGCTTGGGACCGAGGATCCGCACCGAGACCTCGTCCACGCGCAGGAGGGCCCCGGCTTCGGCCTCCGACCAGCGGATCCCTCGCTCGGCCAGGAGGTCGAGCACGCTCGCGTAGGCCGGCTCGGGCACCGGATTTCCGGCGTCGATGACCCGATCGACCCGCAACGTCCGGAGCAGCTGCGCCGCGCCTCCGATGTGATCCGCGTGCGGATGCGTGAGGATGAGGGCGGCAATCCGTCCCCCGCCGTGGGATCTCAGGAATTCCGCCACGCCGCGCGATGATCCGGTACGTCCGCGGGGCCCCGCGTCGATCACGAGCCACCGGCCGTGACGGGTCCGAACGGCCGCCGCGTCTCCCTGCCCGACGTCCAGGGTGCAGAGCAGGGTGGCGCGGGCCGTCTCCCAGCGCCGGAGCGCGGGCGTCGCGGCCCACAACGCCGCGACCCCGGCCAGGACCGTCAGGGCGGGAGTGCGGGACCTCGCGGCGAGTCCGGCGAGCACGGCGCACCCGAGTCCCGCGATGACGAGCCAGCCGAGGGAGCCGGGGCCCATCGCGTCGGCGTGGCCGAGGGGAACCCGTCGCGCGAGGGCCGCCAGGCCGGAGAGCGCGCGCAGGGTGACCGTCGCGCCCAAGCCCGCGAGTTCTCCCGCGCCGCCCGGCAGAGCCGCCGCGCCCAGGAGGCCGCACAGAGAGGCGGCGACGATCGGCGCCCCCGCCAGGGAGGCGGGCACCGAGACCGGAGCCAGGCGCCCGAAGTGCGCCGCGGCGACGGGCGCCGTGAAAAGGAAGGCGCCGGTGCTCGCCGCGAGGGCGGCCAGCCCTCCCCGCGCCACCCGGGGAACCCGGCGACGCACCCGGGACCAGCGTGCGACCCGCATCCCTAGCCCCAACCCCGCGAAGCCGCTGAAGGAGAGCTGAAAGCCCGGGTCCAGCAGGCTCATGGGTCGAAGCAACAGGGCCGCGATGGCCGCGCCCCCCATGAGGTCGCCCAGCGACGCCGGAGCGCCCCGCCGGCGGGAGACCGCGTAACCTACGAAGAGGAGGGCGGCCCTCAGCGCGGCGGGCGGCGCCCCGATGAGCGTCACGAAGCCGAGCACCAGGATCGCTGCGATCCCAAAGCGGCGCTCCGGCGCGATGAGCCCCGCGAGCCACGTCGCCACGACGGCGAGGATGCCGACGTGCAGGCCCGAGATCGCGAGCAGGTGACTGACGCCCGCCTCGGCGAACACCCTGCGCGTCTCGGGCTCCAGCTCCCCGCGGTCCGCGAGCAGGAGCGCGAGCCCCGTGCCCCACACGTCCGGCGCGAGCCGCGCCCGAAGCCGAGCGGCCGCGGAGCCGCGAAGGCGCCGGCTCCACCGACCGAGCAGGCCCGGCGGGCCGGGAGCGAGCCGCCGGAGGTCGGCGCGCGCCGCAGAGTCCGCCGTCGCTGACCCCGCGGACCGGAGGAAGCCGAGCCGCTCCGGCGCCCGTGGCCACACGCTCCCCGAGGCGGCGTACGGGACCCAGGCGCCCGTGACCCCGACGACGCCGGGCGCGCCCGCGATCCCGCGCGCTCCGCGCATCGAGACGGACAGGGCGGGCAGCCGGCAGACCCGTCCTTGCCGCTCGACCCACACGTCGGACACGGGCAGCCGGCCGCGGCCGCGAGTCCCTCCCCGGCTCCCCGCCCACGCCCCCGGCCCGGCCGTCGCCGGGAGCCGCCCGACCGCACGCACAAGGTCTCCGGCCCGGAGATCCGCCGCGCACGAGCCAATCGCGAGCTGGCCCGATCGGAGTCCGAGCGCCGCCCCCGACAGGAGACACCCCGCGAGCGCCAGGCGGACGGCGTTCCGCCGTGCTTCCGCCCGCCCGGGTCGACGAAAACCGAGCCTTCCGACGGCGACCGCCGCCGCGCCGAGCAGCACGCCCGCACGCAGGAACGCCCCGAGCGACGCGGGTGGCGATCCCGCCGCGAGCCGAAGGCCCATCGCCACCCCGATGCACAGGGCCACGGCGCCGCGGAGCAGGGGCGGCGGATGGAATCCGGTCAGATCGTGATCGAGTGGCCGGCCGGGCCGAGCCGCGGCGTTACGGCTCCGGCCTCAGCGGCACGTCTCCCGTGGGCGCGGCGGGAAGGCCCGCCGGTTCACTCCTCGTCGCCGAGGGCGGCACGAAGCTGGCGCAGGAGCTCCCGGTTTCTCAGGTCCGCTCGCAGGCCGGCGAGCAGGGCGATGACCATGCCCGCGATGATGGATCCGAGGACCACGACCGCGAGCGACACGGAGCGAAACGTCAGAAAGCCGAGACGCAGGGTCACGAGCTCCCGACCGTTCTCCGCCGCGAGCCAGATCGCGAACGCGAGGAAGGCGAGGCCCGTGGCCAGACGGAGCCCGATCCTCACGCCACCCGCTCGCCCGTGAACGTGGCCCCGCTCGTCGCGAGCAGGCGGACCCGGTGGTAGGCGCCGATTTCCTCCTCCGGAGCCGGAAAGGCGACGACCTTGTTCGACTGCGTCCGGCCGAGCAGGTCGCCCGGGGACCGCGCGCTCCGCTCCGCGAGCACCTCGACGACCCGCCCGACCTCACGCTCGTTGATCTCGCGCTGAATGCGCCTCTGCACCTCGATCGCCCGCTCCAGCCGCCGGCCCGCCACGGTCTCGGGGACGAAGTCGTGGGCCGGAAAGCGCTCTGCGGGCGTCCCTTTGCGCAGCGAGTAGCGATAGAGGTACGCCTCGTCGAACCGCACGCGCCGCAGCAGGGAGAGCGTCGCCTCGAACTCCTCCTCCGTTTCGCCGGGAAACGCGACGATGACGTCGGTGCTGAGCGCGATGTCCGGCATCCGCTCGCGCACGAGCGCAACACACTCGAGAAACCCCTCCACCGTGTAGCGGCGAACCATGCGCCGGAGGATCCGATCCGCCCCTGACTGTACGGGGAGGTGCAGCTGTCGGCACACGGTCGGCTCCTCCGCCATCACGGCCGCGAGCGCTTCCGTGACGTCGTTCGGATGGGGCGACGTGAATCGAACCCGGCGCAGTCCCTCCGTCCTCGCCACGGCCCGGAGAAGGCGGGCGAAGTCCCAGTTTCCGTGCGCGTAGGAGTTCACGGTCTGTCCGAGCAGCGTGACCTCCGTGAAGCCCGCCTCAACGGCCGCGCGCACCTCGGCCAGGACGTCCCCCGGCGCGCGATTCTTCTCGGGGCCCCTCACGAACGGCACGATGCAGAACGTGCAGCGGTGGTCGCAGCCGCGCTGGACGGTGATCCACGCCGCCGTGTCGCCGCGCCGGGCGGACTCCATGTGCTCGTAGTTCTCCGATCCGTCCAGCTCGAGCAGGTGCTGCCCACGCTCGAGACCGCCGAACCGGATTCCGTCGATGAGACCGCCGAGGCGCCGGTAGGCATCCGGGCCGGCGACGACGTCCACGCCCGGCACCCGCTCGAGCAGGGATCTCCCCAGCCGCTGGGCCATGCAGCCCGTGACCGCGAGCAGGAGCTCCGGATTCTCCCGCCGGTGCCGCTGGAGCTGTCCGATCCGTCCGAGCACCCGGCGCTCCGCGTGCTCGCGGATCGCGCACGTGTTCACCACGATGACGTCCGCCTCCGCGGGATCCGTGACAGGCGAGTAGCCGCGGCGCGCGAGCGCCCCGGCCAGGATCTCCGAGTCGCCGATGTTCATCTGGCAGCCGTACGTCTCCAGGTACACGCGGCCACGCACCCCGTCCGGCCGGAGCGGTGCTCCGGATGCCGGCCGTGACGCGCGGCGCAGCTGTACGAGCTCGGACACGTCCTCTCCTTGCGTCTGCGATCTCAACGCGCTCTCAATCGGCTCCGAATCTACTCTCCCCCGCGTTTCGCCGGCCACCTCCGGAGCCCGCGCGCGTTGCCGCGAGGCCCGGCCGTACGATACCATCGGTCGATGCGCGCGAGCCATGACTTCGTGTTCGGAGATCTGAGGATCACCGTGTGGATGCGGGGTCGGGACGGCCCCCCCCTCCTGCTGCTGCCGGGCATGGGCGCACACCCCCGGTACTACCGGACGGGCATCGATCGGCTGTCCCGCCATCACCGGGTCGCGATGCCCGACCTCTCCTTCCGGTCGCACGAGCGGCTGCCCACCACGATTCGAGCGTACCGCGAGCTTGTCGAGCGCCTCACGGATCGGTACGCGCCGGCCGGGCCCGTGGCCGGACATTCGTTCGGCGGACTGCTCGCCCTCCTGGGGTCCCGGCCCGCGATCGCGCTGTCCCCGACCGTACCCGTGCCGAGCGGCTGGAGGACGAGCATCGCCCGGGCGATCCGGCTCCAGCTCCGCGAGTACGCGGGCTTCGAGGGCCGGGCCGGCGTCGGGTGGGCCTGGTCCATCATGTTGGACTACGTGGCCACGGCCGTGCGACGGCCGCGGTGTCTCTTCCCCGCCGTGTCCGACACGTTGGCGGCGCGCGTCGAGGACCTGCGTCCGGAGTGCCCGGCCAGCGTTCTCGTCCTGGCCCGGCACGATGCTCTGTACCGTCCTCAGGAATACCGCGCGTATCTCGCGGACCGTCCGGACGGTGCGAGCATCCGCTGGGTGGACTCGGGGCACGACTGGCCGGTCACCGATCCCGAGCTCCTGGAGCGGGAGGTCGTCCGGGCCGCCCGGAGCCTGTCTACTGTCGGAGCGTGATCGAGATCGAGAATCGGCGGAAGCTCTCCTCCGCCCCGGTTCTGGCGAGCTCGCCGCGTGTCCCGATCTCGAACCCGAGATCGAAGGCGCCCCGCCCACCGCTCACGGTGCCCCCGAGCCCGAAGGTCACCGCCGTCTCCCGGAGCTGCTTCCGGCCCCGCGGGAAGAAGGGAAGTTCCGTGAACCGCCCCCCGGCCCGGAGCGGCAGGTCGAGCGCACCGAGGCCGAAGCCCCGGTACTCCACGCCGACGCCGCCCCACGTGATGTTCTGCGCGCGCACGCCCTGAAGGCCGCGGACCGCCCGCGACCACTGTGCCCAGCCCCCCGTGCCCGTGACGAGAAACCGGGGGGAGAGGAGGGCGCTCCCGCCGAAACGCACCGTCAGGGGCATCCCGAACCGGCGCGTGACCCCCGTGCTGTCTTCCTCCGCCGTGAGATCGCTCGACCACTCGACGACGCCGGAGGCCCGGAATCGCTCGCCGAAGGACAGGGCGGCACCCCCGCTGAGCCGCCAGGAGCTGTACGTCCAGCGCGTGTCCTCGCGGAAGGGAGCCAGCGTCACGATGCTGCTGCCCGCCTCGGGATCGAAGCGGCGGGAGACGAGCTGTCGAAGGCTTCCCGTCACGCGGCCGTACCCGCCCCCGACGGACAGCCGGCCGATCTTCCTGGCCAGCGCCAGGTTCACGGAGCTCGTGCCCCCGTCGTTCTCGCGGACCTCCTCGAACGGGAACCGCCCGAACGACGTGTCCAGCGTGTCCGTGAACCGCGCGCTCCAGTCCTGATCCAGGTCGCTCGAGAACCCGCCCGCGAAGGCCCATTCCCCGAGCGGAACGATCGTGCTCAGCACCGCGAACCGGCTGCGTCCGGAGGGATCGGACCCCCCCGGACGCTTCACGTCGATGCCTTCCGGAGCCAGCGTGACGTGAAGGGCCGGCACGGCGTGAGCCGTGATGTCGGCCGGGTTCAGCAGCGAGAAGGAGCCTCCGATGAGACCGATCCCCGAGCCGCCGAGGGCCGCCGACCGGGCGTCGAGGGCCGGTACCGGATAGCCGAGGCCGAGCGACGTCACCGGCACCTGCGCCGCGCTCACCGACGGATGCGCGAGCGCCGCGGCCACCGCCCCCAGCGCGATCCGCGGGACGCGCCCCCCGCGCCTCATCGCCGCGCTCCCGGGACGTCGAAGCCGACCGGCGGCGTCACGATGATCCGCAGGGACGGCCGGTCCGCGGGCGCGGACTCCCCGGAGCCGAACTCCCAGTATCCGAGCTCGAACCCTTCCGGCAACGGCCGGATCGCGACGCGAAGGGTCGAGAGCGAGTCCGGGTCCGCCGCCGCCCATTCCTGAATGAGCGACGTGACATCGAACTGGATGGGCGCGCGCGCCGCCAGTGAGTCCGGATCCAGCGGCGTGAGCGTGAGGCCGAGCGTTCTCCCGATCGGCGTGCGCGGCCCGAGGACGAACGGATCGGCGAGGAGCCGGAGAGCAGACCCGTTGAGCGCCTGCGAGAGCGCGAACGGCGTCCCCGGAGGCGCCAGCGGGCGAAGGATGAGGGCCGCCCGATTGATCGTGGATCCACGGAGCGGCAGCGCGCCCGCCGTGTCGGGCAGGATGAAGTCGAGGTAGGCCCGGGCGCCAGGCAGGCCCCCGAGCCGCAGCGCCTGCCCGGTGGGGGGCGTCGGCGGATCGAAGATGAACGTCTGCTCGGCCGCGCTCCGCAGGGTGAGCAGGGCCGTATCGGGGCTCGCGGAGCGGGACAGGAACTGCAGGCCCACGTTCGTGATCCGGAGGCGGCCTTGGCTTCCGACCGTCCGGACGGCCATCCCCTCCGCTCCCTGGGCGGCGCGCCAGGAGCTGAGGATCGAGTCCGCGGATACGGCGTCGAACGGCACGCGCAGGGTGTCGTCCAGTGCCGTGACGGTGAGCGCCCCGAGCGGCGTCCCCAGGTCTCCTCCCGGCATCATCCACGGCGCGCCCGCCGATGCCTCCGTCCACGTCGCCTCCCGATCCACGAACGGACGCGTCAGGGCGAACATCTCGATCCGCATGGAATCGGCGCCGAACGAGGACCCGGCCGTGTCCACGACGAGCCGCAGGAACAGACTGTCGAACGACGAGACGGGGAACCGGGTCGTGTCCACCAGGATGGAGTCGGGAATCGTCGCGAAGCGGGCCAGGATCCGCCCTCGCATCGTCGAATCGTTCGCCAGGATACGGAAGCTCGCGTCGCTCGCCGTCACGAAGCCCGTGAGCGTAGTATCCCGCCAGGAGACGAGGTCGGATGGCCCCAGCTCGAGCTCGACCGTGGGAGAGGTCTGGCCCGGCGCCGTGCCGCCATCCACCCCCGTCAGGGGGTCTTCCGTGCAGCCGCCGGCCACGGCCGCCGCGGCGGCCAGCCCGAGCCAGCGTCGGGCCCGTGCCCTCAAGCGTCGCCCTCGAGCTCGAAGTGCGCCGGCAGGAGCTCTCGCAGGGTCCACGTCTCCCGTCGGCCGTCCATCCCCTCGCTCACGATCTCGAGGTCGATCCCGAACTCGGAGAGCGCCTGGCGGCACATCCCGCACGGCGAGGCCGGGCGCTCTCCGGAGACGCTGATCGCCACCCGGCGAAAGCTCCGGGCCCCGGCCGCGACGGCGGCACCAAGGGCGACCCGCTCCGCGCAGATCGTGACCGGGAAGGACGCGTTCTCCACGTTGCAGCCGACGTAGACGGCGCCGTCGGACGCCTCGAGGGCCGCGCCGACCCGGTAGCGCGAATAGGGCGCGTGCGCGCTCTCCCGGACCTCGCGCGCTCGCTCGAGGAGGCTCTCCCGCGGCCCGGAATCAGGCACCCACGCCCCCGTCCGTCCCGGCCCCGAGCTCGACGCGCGGAAGACGCGGCGACCAGCCGGTGAGGATCTCGTAGTCTATCGTCCCGCAGAGCGCAGCCATCTCGTCGATTCGAATCTCCCGCTCTCCCTCCGAGCCCAGCAGCGTGGCGACGTCGCCGGGGCCCACGTCGAGCCCGGTCACGTCCACGATCGTAGAGTCCATGCACACGGAGCCCCGGATCGGCGCCGTACCGCCTCCGAGGAGGACCCGCCCCCGGTTCGAGAGTTCCCGCCGCAAGCCGTCGCCGTACCCGATGGCGAGGGTGGCCAGGCGCTCCACGGTCCCGGTCCGGTACGTCGCGCCGTAGCTCACGGCCGTGCCCTCGGGCACCTCCCGAACCTCCAGGACCCGTGCCCGGACCGCGATGACGGGCTCCGAGCCCGACTCGGGTCCGCCGCCACCATACAGGGAGAGGCCGGGTCGCACCATATCCGCCTGGAACTCCGGGTACCGGGCCAGCGACGTGGAGCTGGCCGCGTGCACGAGCCCCGGCCCGGCGCCCGCCGCCCGCAGCGCCTCGAGCACGCGTCCGAACCGCCGCCACTGCTCGGTCGTCGCCTCGACATCGTCGGCCGTGTGAAAGTGGGTGAGCGTGCTCTCGACGCGGACGCGACCCTCCTCGATCCGGCGGCTCAGGGCCTCGACCCAGGAGGCATCGTTCCACGGGAACCCGAAGCGACTCATCCCGGTGTCGATCTTCACGTGGATCGGAAGGCACACGCCGGCCCGCGAGGCCGCTTCCGCATACCCCTCGAGACTCCCGCAACTCGAGACGACGGGCTCGAGGTCCTCGGCGATGACGAGGCCGCCGTCCGCCGGCGGCCAGCTGGAGAACACGACGATCCGGCCGGTCCAGCCCTCACGGCGCAATCGCTCGCCCTCCGCCGCCGTCGCGACCCCCGCCCCCCACGGCTCCTCGGGCAGGAGAGCCCGAAGGACCCGTCGCGCCCCGAGCCCGTACCCGTCCGCCTTGACCATCGGCAGGACCCGACAGCCATCGGACAGCTCGCTCCTGACGGCGAGGAAGTTCCGGACGAGGGCGCGCGTATCCACCTCGATCCAGGCGCGCCGCATCGCTGCGTTTGACACGGTTTTCAAGGCCGGCATAGTATACCGGCCATATGTCCCGTGAGCAACAAAACCGCGAAAAATCGGGCACTTCCGACGATCACGCCTCCGCAGCGCGCCCGGCGGATGCCGCGCTCGGTCGGGCCCTGGCGCTCGTTCGATTCCTGAGGGAGCGCTGCCCGTGGGACGCGAGGCAGACGCCCGCGACCCTTCGGCCCTATCTCCTGGAGGAGGCGAGCGAGGTCGCCGAGGCCCTCGTGCGGGAGGATGAGTCGGGACTCCGGGCCGAGCTCGGCGACCTGCTCCTGAACGTCGCCTTCCAGATCGTCCTGGCGGAGGAGAGGGGGACGTTCGGAGCGGAGGACGTCGTCTCAACCCTCGAGAGGAAGATGCGGGCCCGCCACCCGCACGTGTACGACGGCGCGGAGTCTCCGCCCGACTGGGAGGCGCTGAAGGCGGAGGAGCGGGCGGCGGCCCGGGCGGCGGATCCGGCCGCCGCCGCGCCCGAGCCCGACCCGTTCGAGGGCGTGGCGAAGGGCCTGGAGGCGCTGAGCCGGGCGATGCGCCTTCAGGAGCGGGCCGCGGCCCTGAACTTCGACTGGCCGGACGCCGAGGGGCCGCTGGCCAAGGTGCGCGAGGAGACGGACGAGCTCGCGGGCGACCTGCGCCGCAAGGCGGACGTGACGGACGAGCTCGGGGACCTCCTGTTCGCCGTCGTGAACGTGGGCCGACTGGCCGGCGTCCATCCGGCCGTGGCCCTCGACCGGGCCTCCGGAAAGTTCGCCGCGCGGTTCCGAGCGCTGCTTCGGCGCGCGGCCGAGGAAGGACTGGACCCGCGCGAGGCCGACCTCGAGGAGCTCGAGCGCCTCTGGACCGCCGTGAAGCGGGACCCCGACCTCACGAGCCGGTGAGTCGCTTGACCTCCCTGACGCCGCTTCGGAAGCCCGCTCCCACGCTGATGCCGAACAGGACCGCCGTGCCCGCGCCCAGCACCGGAAGCAGCGCGACGACGGGCGCGGCCACGAGGGCCGCGGCCGCGCCAGCCACGACGGGCATCGCCGGCTTCCTCGCCGCGTCCACGAACCGCAGCCGGACGCGGACGAAGTTCCGGACCTTCACGTAGCTCGCGAGCATGCCGGCTCCGGCCGCCGCGAGCATGACGAACTCTATCATTCCCGTGCTCCTGTTCCGGGGCGCCGCGGCGTCGCCGCCCGGTCGCGCCCCTGACCTTCTCCTCTTTCCGCCGTACGGGGGCCGGGGGCGGAAAGTTTTCCTCGGAGACGGAGAGGACGGCGGCGACCGGGCCGCGGCTCAGGGAGCGATCCGGTTCATCATCCGTGGGAATGCGATCGCCTCCCGCAGGTGCGGGAGCCCGCAGATCCAGCTCACCGTTCGCTCCAGGCCGAGCCCGAACCCGCTGTGCGGGAACGTCCCGTAGCGCCTCAGATCCAGATACCAGCCGTAGGCCTCTTCGGGCAGGCCCTCCTCCCGGATCCGCGCCAGGAGCCGGTCCGGATCGTCCTCGCGCTGGCTACCCCCGATGATCTCTCCGTAGCCCTCCGGGGCGATGAGGTCGTCGCACTTCACCGTCCGCGGGTCGTCCGGATTCTCCTTCATGTAGAACGCCTTCACGGCCTTCGGATAGTCGTGCACGAACACGGGGACCTCCCGGCCCTGCGTGAGGACCGTCTCGTCCTCCGCGCCGAGGTCCTCTCCCCATTCGATTCCGCTCCCCCGCGCCTGCAGGTACGCGATGGCGTCCGTGTAGCTCATGCGGTCGAAGGGCGCCCCGATCCGCTCCAGAGGCTCGAGGTCCCGTTCCAGCACCTCCAGCTCTTCCCGCCGGCGCTCGAGCACCCGGGCCACGATCGCGCACACGAACTCCTCCTGGAGGCGCATGTTCCCTTCGCTGTCCAGCCACGCGACCTCCGGCTCGACCATCCAGAATTCCGTCAGGTGCCGGCGCGTCTTGGACTTCTCCGCCCGGAAGGTGGGCCCGAAGCAGTAGACCTTCCCGAGCGCGGCGGCGGCGCTCTCCACGTACAGCTGACCTGTCTGCGCGAGATAGGCCTTGCCGAGATCGAAGTACTCGGTCTCGAACAGCGTCCCGGCGGACTCCCCGATCGCTCCGGTCAGGATCGGCGTGTCCACGAGGACGAAGTCCCTCTCGTAGAAGAAGTCGCGGATCGCCTTGATGATCTCGTCGCGAACCCGCATGATCGCGACCTGCCGCCGGTGCCGGAGCCACAGATGCCGCCGGCCGAGGAGGAAATCGACGCCGTGCTCCTTCGGCTGGATGGGATAGCCGGTCGACGGGCCTATGATGCGCAGCCCGGTTCCCGCGACTTCCAGGCCGCCCGGCGCGCGCTCGTCCGCGCGAGCCGTACCCTCCACGCGAACGCTGGTCTCGTAATCCAGCCGTGTGATGTCCGCCCAGCTCTCGTCATCCACGCCGTCCCGGGAGAGCACGACCTGAACGTCTCCCGTGCCGTCGCGGAGCGTCACGAAGGCGATCTTTCCGCTGGAGCGGAACTGGCGGACCCATCCGAGGAGGACGATGGGCTCGTCCACGTGGTCGCGCAGCTGCCGGATCGTGGTGGTCGGTTCGCTCATCTCCGTAAGGCTCGAAGCGGTTCGCAGGGGTCGGCGAAGCTAGACCGGGGCTCCGTGAACGTCAACGCCGGCCGTCATCCTCAGCCGATGCCGTACAGGGCCTGGGCGTCCGCGTAGCGCTCCGCGAGAAAGCGGGCGAGCGGACGGTTCGGACCCTTCGCGAGCTCGGGGTCGTCGGCCACGATCGCCCGGGCCCGGCGCCGGGCGTCGTCGAACAGGTCCGCGTCCCTCTCCAGATCCGCGAAGCGAAGACCCGGCACGCCGTGCTGTGCGGCTCCGAACAGGTTGCCCTCTCCCCGCAGCCGCAGGTCCTGCCGGGCGATCTCGAAGCCGTCGGTCGTCGAGGCGAACGCCCGCAGCCGCTCCGGCGGCTCCTTCGAGGCATGGAAAGCCACGCAGTAGCTCTGCTCGGCTCCGCGACCGACCCGGCCCCGAAGCTGGTGCAGCTGGGCGAGCCCGAAGCGCTCCGCATCCTCGATGAGCATCACGGTCGCGTTCGGAACGTCGATCCCCACTTCGATGACGGTGGTGGCGACGAGGACGCGAATCTCCCCGTCCAGGAACTCCCGCATGACCTTCTCCTTGTCGACCGCGCTCAGGCGGCCGTGCAGCAGCCCGACGCGCAGGCCCGCGAAGCGGCGCTGGAGGTCCTCGTGCATCGCCGTCGCCGCCTTCGCGTCCACGGCGTCGGACTCTTCGACGAGCGGATAGACCACGTAGGCCTGGCGCCCCTCGGCGAGCTTCCCCCGGACGAACGCGAACGCGGCCTCCCGACGGTCCGGACCCCGGACTCCAGTGACCACCGGCCTCCGCCCGGGCGGCATCTCGTCGAGCACGGAGAGATCCAGGTCGCCGTACAGACTCAGGGCGAGAGTGCGGGGAATGGGCGTCGCCGACATCACCAGACAGTCGGCCCTGCGGCCCGCGTCCCGGAGGAGACGACGCTGCTCGACCCCGAACTTGTGCTGCTCGTCGATGACCACGAGTCCGAGATCGGCGAACTCGACGGCCTCCTGGATGAGGGCGTGCGTGCCGACGACGATGGGTGCGCGGCCGCTGCGCACCGCGTCCAACGCCTCCGCACGGCGGGCCCCGGTGACCGCGGCGGTCAATAGGGTCGGCTCGAGGTCCAGCGCCTCGAGCCAGCCGCGCAGGGTGCGGTAATGCTGCTCCGCCAGGAGGCCCGTCGGAGCCATGAGCGCAGCCTGGCAGCCGTTCTCGACCGCCTTCAGCAGAGCCGCAATCGCCACCACGGTCTTGCCGCTTCCCACGTCCCCCTGCAGGAGCCGGTACATACGGTCCCGCGACGCCATGTCCGACTCGACCTCCATCCAGGCGCGTCGCTGGGCGGAGGTGAGCGCGAACGGGAGCTCGCGAAGAAAGCTCTCCGTCCGTTCGGGCGGCGCCGAGTGGGAGCGGCCCGGGCCCTCCGCCCGCAGGCGCGCCCGCGTGCGGGCGTGCAGGAGCTGGAGGAAGAAGATCTCCTCGTAGGCCAGACGGCGGCGACCCCGCTCCACGTCCTCCAGGCGGGACGGCCGGTGCAGGGCGGCCAGGGCGCCGGCCAGGTCCCGGATCCCGACTTCCTGCCGCCACGCCTCGCCGAAGACCTCGAAGGCCGCGGCCTCGTCCAGCAAACGATCCAGGTTCTCGTCGATGATCTTGCGGATCTGCCGATGGCCCAGGCCTTCCGTGGCCGGATAGACGGGAAACACCTTGCCGGCCGTGTCGAACGGCTCCTCGCCGCGCGCCAGCACGGTGAACTCCCTCGGCTGGAGCTGTCGTCCGTGAAAGAACCTCACCGGACCCGCGGCCAGAAGCACGTCGCCACGCGCGATCTGTCTCTCGAGCCACGGCTGGCCCGGCCACGCACACTCGATGAGGCCGGTCTCGTCCTTCAGGACGGCGCGGAAGATCCTCAGACCCCGCCGGGTGGGAAGGACGCCCTTCGAGACGACCCGCCCGACGATCGTGGCCTCGTCCCCCATCTCGAGGCTCGCGATCGGGCGCACCGTCGTCGCATCTTCGTAGCGGTGCGGAACGTGGTAGAGCAGGTCGAGAACCGTGTACACGCCGAGGCGCTCGAATCGCTCCGCCCGCCGGGGTCCGACTCCCTTGAGGTACTGGACGGGTCGCCGCAGGAGCGAGGGGGACGCGCTCATGCGCCCTCGATGAGCCGCCGGACGTAGCGGTCCGCGTCGAACGGCTCGAGGTCCCCCGGCTCCTCCCCGGTCCCGAGCCAGCGAACGCCGAGGCCGAGCTCCCTCGCGACGGCCACGGCCGCCCCTCCCTTCCCCGTTCCATCGAACTTCGCCAGCACGAGACCCGCCAGCGGGAGCCGGCGTCCGAACTCGCGGGCCTGGCTCGAGACGTTGCGGCCGGACGTGGCGTCGACGATGAGCAGGCGCTCGTGCGGTGCCCCCTCCACGATGCGGCCGAGCACCCGATCGATCTTCGCCAGCTCGTCCATCAGGTCGCCGCTCGTGTGCAGCCGGCCGGCCGTGTCCACGACGAGCCGGTCCATCCCACGGGCCACCGCCGCGCTCGCGGCATCGTACGCCACGGCGGCCGGATCCGCGCCCGCCTGCCCGCCGACGAACGGGAGCTCGAGCCGCCCTGCCCAGGCGGCCAGCTGCTCCTGAGCTCCGCTCCGGAAGGTGTCCGTCGCCGCGAGCAGCACCGATTCCCCGTGCGCCGCGTACCGGCTCGCGAGCTTCGCCGCCGTCGTCGTCTTCCCCGTTCCGTTGACGCCCACGAGCAGGGTGACGAGAGGGCGGGTCGAGCGTTCGACGCCGGGCGGCCCGCCGGCCCCCACCGCCCCCGCCACCGCCGGGCCGGCGGATCGGAGGATGTCGCCCACGATGGCGCCGAGCTTCGCCCGCAGCTCATCGGACGTCCGCACCTCTCCCCGGCGCGCGGCCCGCTCCAGCGCACCGACGACCTCCCCCGCCGCGTCGATCCCGAAGTCTGCCTCCAGCAGCAGCCGCTCGAGCTCGTCTATGGCGTTGGCGTCCGTCCCGCGGACGAGCACGCCCACATCGGTGAGCGAGAGATCCACGATCCGCTGCCAGAGCGAGCGTCTCGATCGCCGCGCGATCGCGTCCTGCCTCCGGTCCGTCATGGCGCCTCGTGTCCGGGGTTTCGAGCCACGACCAGCCTAACGCAGGCCGATCCGCCGGCGCCACAGCCACTCGCCCCCGAGAGCGAGCAGGGCGAGCGCAAACGGCCAGATCGCGCGCGAGCCCGGATCGGCGACTGGGCGCCGACGGCGGGATCCGGCGGCGATCCGGAGGGGCGGCGCGAGCCTCCGTGGAAGCCACTCGCCACCCCGCCGTGCCACGGTGAACGGGCGTTCCGTCGTGATCGTGCCCGCCGGGCCGGTCGCCGTCGCCCGGTAGCGGACCGTGCCCCGCGGCAGCCGTGGCCCGCTGACGGTGGAGTCGGGGGCCGGAGAGCGCAGGGACCAGAGCTCCGCTCCGGTGGAGTCGAACACCGTGAGCGAGAGGTCCCGGAGGCCCGATGCGACCCGCCAGCGCACGGGCTCGCCGGACCGCGGTGCAGCCGGGTCGAGACGCACGGGCGGACCCTCCGCCTCCAGGAGCCATCCCGCGAGGGCGGCATACAGGGACCGGTACGCCTGCCTGGCCTCGCCCGCCCGCGCCGCCCAGCGCCAGGTGCCCGTCGCCGCGACCACGGCCCAGCGGCGCCCGGTCGTCCGTCCCGCGACGAGAGGAGGGCGGGCCGCTCCCCGCCGGTTCCGCCGCACGTGAATCGGGCCGAACCGAAAGGGCCCCTCGATGGCGAACAGGCCCCGCAGGGGAGGCAGATCGGTCGCCGCGGCGGCGGCCAGGGATCCAGCGAGCGGGCTGCTCGGAAGCGAGGGGTCCACGTACCACTCGCCGTCGAGCGGCTCCGCGAGCCGCACGGGGGTGCCGGGGACGGGTCCCGGACCTCGGGCGAGAACCAGGAGCCGATCGTGGGCCCTCGCCGTCGCCCTCAGCCAGGCCGGCAGGCTCACGGGGGACCCCTGTACGACGAGAAGACCCGAGGCCTCCGCCTCGCGCCGCACGTCCGCCGTCGTGATCCCGGGCCGCGGCTCTCGCCCCACCCGGATCCAGCGGTCCTCAGCCGTCCGGAGGAAGGCTTTCGCGCCCCCCTTCGCCGCACGATCGAGCACGGGGAGGAGGTGGGACGCCTCACGGTCCGGGTCCACGGCGACGAGCACGGCTCCGGCTCCGCGCTCCGCGACCCGGACCCACGTCCGGACCCGGTCGGCCACGCCGAGCGGATCTCCCCCTGCGAGACGAACGTCGAGCGGTTGCCACCCGGCCCGCCCTCCTGACGTCTGTGCCACGACGGGCACGCCGAAGCGCGCCGAGCGTCCCGGGGCGGGAACGGCCAGGGTCTCGGCGGCGACGTGCGCTCCGCTCGCGTCCGCCACCGTCAGGATGATCCTCGGCGGAAGCTCCGCGGCCGGACCGCCCGTAACGATCTCGCCCCCCAGCCAGATCGTGTCGCCCGCCACGGCGCGAGAGGGAGCCTGAACGGACCGGAGCCCGATGCGAGCCACGGGCGCAGCCACGCGGACCTCCCGCACGCCGACGCCGACCCGACGCGCCGTCGTCCCGGCCTCGAACGGATCGTCGAGCTCGCCATCCGTGAGCACGATGATGCTGTCGATGCCGCCGCCCGCGATCGCCTCGATGGCCGGGGCGACGCGCGTCGTCCGATCGGACGGCGCATCCGGCACGGCGATGCCCCCGGGGGCCCTGCGGGCGCCCTCGCCGAACCAGAAGACGCGGAGATCGGGAAGACGGCCGGCCAGGAGGCGCGCGGAATCGACCCGTGAGGCGCCTCCGGGAACCGCGGGCAGGTTCATGCTCGCGGACGCGTCGACGAGCAGAGCAGCCCGGCTGGCCCCGGCGCGCCGCGAGAGGGGAGGAAGCAGAAGGCCGAGGAGCAACAGCCCGAGGGCGGCGGCCCGGAGAATCGCGGGTCCCCAGCGACCGGGGACGGCTTCCTCCCGTCTCCCGTACCAGAGGGCGACGAGACTCGCGGCCGCGAGGGCCGCCAGCACGGCGAGGAGCGGCGGCATCATGATGGAAAGCCATACCGCGCGGTGGGCGCGGAGTTCGGGTCGGGCGTCACGCTGCGGGACCCGCTCGTCTCAGTCGGCGCTGGCGCCCTCGGCGGGCGGATCCGCGCCCGCCGGCCGGGCCCCCGGGAGCGGGATGCGGTCCAGCAGCTCCATGGCCCGGTCACGCACGACCGCGAAGGCGTCGGCATATTCCGCTTCGAGCGCCGGGGCGGCCGGCAGATCCACGCTCGTGGGATTCCGCTGCGCGCCGTTCACCAGGAACTCGTAGTGGAGATGGGGCGCCGTGGCGAGCCCGGTCGCCCCCACGCGACCGATGACCTGGCCCTGCTTCACGCGGCGGCCCACCCGGATCGAGGACGGAATCGAGCTCAGGTGCGCGTAGCGCGTCCGGATCCCGCCGGCGTGGCGGATCTCCACCATGCGTCCGTAGGTCCCCCAGCGACCGGCACGCGTCACGGTGCCGTCGCCCGTCGCGACGACGGGCGCCCCGCGCGGAGCCCCGTAGTCGGTACCCAGGTGCGGCCGTCTCCGGCGAAGGATCGGATGGTACCGACGTCGCGAGAACCCGCTCGTCATCCGAAACTCCACCGGCGCCCGCAGGAACACTCCCCGCATGGACGCGCCGTCCGGGGCATAGTACTCCCGTCTGCCGTCCGGTCGGACGAACGGAATCGCGGTCAGATCCCGGTCGCGGTTCTGGAACTCGGTCGCGAGGAATCGGAAGGAGCGCATGCTGGAGTCCGGCCGCACGACGCGCTCTACGACGAAACGAAACGAATCTCCCGCCCAGATCTCCCTCGAGAAGTCGATCTTCCAAGGATACACCTGCGACGAGAGCCCCCAGATGAACTGGGCGAAGTCGTCCCTCGACAGCCGGTCCGCATCTCCGAGAAGCTCGGTCTCCCAGAGCGACGTCCGGATTCGTCCGGCCAGGTAGAGGGTGTCCACCGTGACCGGGACCGAGTCCAGTCGTCCGGCCCACGAGCTGTCCACGAGGGCCAGGTGCAGCGAGGCGTCCGCATCCAGCAGCAGATCGATCCGTTGCGGGCTCTCGTCCTCCCGCCCCGTGAAGCGCACGACGAGCCCCGGATGAAGGGTCCGGGGATCGCGGTACGGGCGAATCGCTTGAATGATCGAGTACGCCTCCGTCCCGGAGACGCCCCGCTCGTCCAGGAGCTCCGCCAGGGTCTCGCCGCGACCCAAGGTGTCCGACACGGTCCGCAGGGGTGGGGGCGTCGGCACCTGCACGATCTTCACGTCCAGGGCCGCGGGGGACGGAGATGCCGGATGCCTTCGCGCGAGGAGCGTGAAGGCGAGGGCGGCGAGCAGGACGACCGCAAGCGCGCCCACCGTCCGATCGCGACGCGCGGCGGAGGGGCTTCCTCCGCGGCCGCGACGGCGTCTGGACCCACGCCTGTCGAGCGTCACCGCCGTCCCATCTCCGGCCTCTCCCTTCCCTCGTCAGTCCATCTGCCGCCGGATGAACGTTGGAATCTCCAGGTCCTCGAGACGGCCGCGCGGAACGAACCCGCTTCCGATGTGCACCCGACTCGTCACGGCGGCCGTCTCCTCGCGCGCGGTCACCAGGCGCGGCCCGGAGAAGTCGACCGACTCGACGGACGGTGCCGGGGGCTCGATCCGCTCGATCTCCTCCGTATCCTCCCCGAATCCCGTCGCGATCACGGTGACCCGCACGCGCCCTTCCAGCGAAGGCTCGTGAACGGCGCCGAAGATCATCTCGGCCTCCTCCCCGACGGCCTCCTGCACGATCGAGTTGATCGACGTGACCTCGTCGATGGCGAGGTCGGGGCCTCCCGAGATGTTCACGAGCACGCCGGTCGCGCCATGGATCGATATGTTGTCGAGCAGCGGCGAGCAAATCGCCTCCTGTGCGGCTTCCACGGCGCGCGTCTCGCCGGACGCCTCACCGGTTCCCATGAGGGCGGCGCCCCGGTTCGACATCACGGTGCGCACGTCGGCGAAGTCGACGTTCACCTCGCCGGTCACGCTGATCAGATCCGAGATCCCCTGCGTCGCGTGCAGCAGCACCTCATCGGCCTTCTTCAGGGCGTCGCGGAAGGTCGTGCCCTTTCCGACCACGGACAGGAGCCGCTCGTTCGGCACGACGATCATCGTGTCCACCGTGCGGCGCAGCTCGCGGAGACCCAGGTCGGCGTGCCGCATCCGCTTGCGGCCCTCGAAATGAAAGGGGCGCGTCACGATGGCGATGCAGAGCGCGCCGAGCTCGGAGGCGATCCGGCCGATGAGCGGCGCGGCCCCGGTGCCGGTCCCTCCTCCCATGCCGGCCGTGACGAACACGAGGTCCGCCCCATCGAGCGCCTGTCGGACGTCCTGCTCGCTCTCGGCCATAGCCTGACGGCCGATCTCCGGCCGGGCCCCCGCACCGAGGCCCCGCGTGAGCTTTTTGCCGATCTGCAGCTTCATGTGCGCGCGGCACTTCTTCAGGGCCTGTGCGTCCGTGTTCACCGCCACGAACTCCACGCTCTCCAGGCTCTCGTCGATCATGCGGTTCACGGCGTTGCCGCCGGCTCCGCCGACCCCCACGACCTTCATCCTGGCATTTCTCGCGCCCTTGTCATCGAACTCGAAGATCATTTGCCCCTCCTCGGTGGTTTTCGCGGGCCCTTCCCCGCTAGGCGTGGATTCCGGTTTGCGATGCCTTCTCGAGTCCATCAGAAGAAATCCTTCAGCCAGTCCGCGACCTTGTGCAGGGTGCGGCCGGCGACGCCCGTCGCCTGATCCCGGCGTCGCAGAGCGCCGTAGCGGGCCAGGCCGACGGCCGCCGCGTGCCGCGGACTGCGCACGGGATCCACGATCCCGGCGAGGTCCCGCCCGGGCACACCGACCTGGATCGGCCGATTGAAGACGTCCTGCGCGAGATCGAGGATGCCGTCCTGCTCCGAACCGCCGCCCGTGAGCACGACCCCGGCCTCGAGCGCATCCAGGAGACCCCGCTCGTCCAGGTCCTCGTACACAAGCCCGAAGATCTCGTCGAGGCGCTGCTCGATGATGTGCGAGAGGAGCTCGCGCGAGACCCGTCGCGTCCCTCCGGGCACGGGTCCCGGGACCTCCAGCATCTCGGCCCCGCCGACATCCCGGGCCCGGGCGGAGCCGTGCTCCTCCTTCAGACGCTCCGCCTCGCGGGACGAGACGCCGAGCCCCTTCACGATGTCGCTCGTGACCGTGCAGGCTCCCCACGGAAGGGAGCTCAGGAACCGGATCCGGCCGGCCTGGAACACGATGACCTCGGTCGCCGAGCCACCGACTTCCACGAGGGCCACCCCGGCCTCCCGCTGGGCGTCGCCGAGCACGGCGAGATTGCTCGCGAGCGAGCCGAGCACGAGCTCTCCGACCCGGAATCCCGAGCGGGACACCGCCTTGCGCAGGTTGTCGCACGCGGGCGTGGCGGCGGTGATGAGGCAGACTTCGGTCTCCAACCGGGTCGCGGTCATCCCTTCCGGATCCTGTATGCCCCGCCGTCCATCCAGGGCGTAGTCCAGCGGAATCGCGTGCACGAGCTCGCGGTCCGGAGGGATCACCACGGCGCGTGCGACCTCGTGGGCGCGCTGGATGTCGTCGCCAGAGACCTCCGCCGCGTCCACGGCCACGACGCCGAGCGACCCGACGGCCTCGATGTGGCTCCCGGCGATGCCGACGTAGAGTCCATCCACCTCGACGCCCGCCATGCGCTCCGCATCCTGCACGGCCGTCCGAATGGACTCCGTCGCCGCCTCGATGTTCGTGACGACCTTGTCCCGCACGCCCTCGGTCGGGGCTTCCCCGATGCCCAGGATCCGGACTCCGTCGTCGGACTCCCACGTCCGGTCCGCCTCCGCCACGATGGCCCGCGTCATCGTCGCTCCGACGTCGAGGCCCGCCACGCGCCGCGATCCCCCGATCACCGGACGTCCCCCCGCGCCAGGATCACCTGGTCCCGAAAGAGGGCGTCGGCCGTCGCCGCGTCCCCGCCCCCGTGCGCGAGAGCGGCCTCGACGCGAAGCAGGGCCCGGCCCGCCGAGTCGATCGGCAGCCGGACGCGGGACAGGCGGCTCCCGCCGACGAGAACGAGCTCGGCTCCATCGCCCGGCAGCGGGCGCACTTCCGAGACGCGGCGCACGAAGGAGGGCCGGAGGTCCTCCAGGCGCCCCAGCAGGGACAGGAGGCGCCGCACGGCGGGAGACGACACGACGCTGCCCCGCATGTTCGGCGCCCCGCGCACGATGGGCAGGTCGAGGCCGAACACGGCCGGGTCCACGGGGAGCACGTTTCCACCTCGATCCACGGGCAGAAGGCCCGGCGTCGCCACGAAGCCGACCGGCCGGGCCTCGCGGACCCGGATTCGCAGCGCGTGGGAGCCGGCCCGCGACACCCGGGCATCCCGCACGAGCGGGTGCGTTCGGATGCGGGCCTCCCAGGCGCCAGCCGGATCCCACACGGACGCGTCCGACGGGATCGCCGCCAGGCGTTCCACGTCGCGCGCCGCGACGAACCGGTTCCCGACGACTTCGACGGACCGGACGCGAAACGCGGGCAGGCTCCCCAGCGCCCGCGGCAGCCAAAGGGGCGAGCCCGCGCCGAGCGCGCCGGCCGCGACGGCCACGACGATCCGCCTGCGGGTGCGCCGCGTCACGCGTCTCCTCCCGCCGACCGGACCTCGTCGGGCTCGAATCCCCACAGCCGGATCTCCGCCTCGAGCCAGATTCCGAGCTCCTCGTGCGCCCGCCGACGCGTCTCCGTCATCAGCCACAGCACGTCGGCTGCCGTCGCGTCACCGAGATTTGCGATGAAGTTCGAGTGGCGGTCCGAGATCATCGCCCCACCCCGGCGGGCGCCCCGCATTCCGACGCGGTCCACGACCTCCCAGGCCGAACCCGCGTCTCCCCCCGGGTTCTTCCACGTGGAGCCGCACGACGGGAGGTCGTAGACCTGCGACGCGACCTTTTCCCGGCGGCGCTCCTGGTGCTCGGTCTCGATGCGTCGCCGATCGCCGCCGGGCGCCTCGAACGTCCCTCCGAGGAAGATCCAGCTCTCGGGCACGCCGACCGCTCGGTACGTCGGAGACGCGTCGGCGGGCGTGAGCCGCACGACCTCGCCCTCCGGCGTGAGCGCCTCGACCCGGAGGACGCGATCCCACAGCCCGACGTCGGCCGAGCCCGCGTTCATGCGGAGCCCCCCGCCGACGGTTCCGGGAACGGCCTCGAGGAAGCTGTAGCCGGCCCGAGCCGCGCGGCGCGCATCCCCGACGAGGACCGGAAGGCCGGCCGCCGCGCCCGCCTCGATCGCATCGCCGCCGACGCGCACGTAGTCGAACTCTCCCTCGAGCACGAGAACCGCCTCGGGAACTCCGGCGTCCGCCACGAGGACGTTCGCCCCGCCCCCGAGGACCCGGTACGTATCCGCCTCCAGCGACCGCACGGCCTCCGCCAGCTCCTCGCGCGTCCGCGCGCGTCCGAAGCGGCCGGCCGGACCGCCGATCCGATAGCGGGTGTGCTCCGCGAGCCGCACGTCAGTCTCCCAGACCATCGTCTCCGCCACCCGCGAGCGCGCGATGCGCGAGTCCCGTCACGCTTCCCGCCCCCATGAAGGCGAACACCGTGTCCGTGCCCGCGGCCTGTCCGACCTCGGCCAGCACGAGCGCCTCGTCGGCGGCGGCGAGGTCCTCCCCTCGTGATACGATGAGCTCGGACGTCACGCCCTCGATCGGCATCTCGCGAGCCGGATAGACCGGCAGGACGAAGGCATGGTCCGCTTCTTGAAGAGCCCGCGCGAACTCGTCCGCCAGCGCCGCGGTCCGGGAATAGAGGTGCGGCTGAAACGCGACGACGAGGCGCCGGCCCGGGTGCGCCTCCCGCAGGGCCGCGATCGACGCCCGTACCTCCGTGGGGTGGTGGGCGTAGTCATCCACGATCACGACCCCCGCCCGCGTGCCCAGGTGCTCGAGGCGGCGCCCCACGCCGCGAAACTCCGCCAGCGCATCGCGGAGACGGGCGGGCGCTCCTCCCAGCATGAGGACGGCCGCCAGGGCGGCGCCCGCGTTCTGGGCGTTGTGGCGCCCTGGCGCCCCGAGCTCGAACTCGAACGAGCCGCCGTCGGGCGTCGAGAGCCGACACCGCTGTCCCCCGCCACCGGCGTCCAGCCGCTCCACGCAGTAGTCGGCGTCGGGCGCCAGTCCGTACGTCTCCGTCCGGCCCAGCTCCCGCTGAATCGCGAGGGCGCCGGGATCGTCGGCGCACAGGAGGATCCCGTCGCGCGTTGCGGCGCGCGTGGCGAACTCCAGGAACGCCTGGCGCAGCATCGCGAGGTCTCCGTAGCACTCCAGGTGCTCCGGCTCGACGGACGTGACGACCGCCAGGTGCGGATCTAGCTCCAGGAAGGCGCGATCGTACTCGTCCGCCTCGACGATCATGGGGCCGTCCCCTCGGGGGCGCGCGAATCCACCCCAGCTCGGCACCCGACCTCCGACGACCGCTCCTGCGGAGAGACCGGCCGCCTCCGCCGCGACGGCGGTCATCGCCGTGATCGTCGTCTTGCCGTGCGTCCCGGCCACGGCCACGAGGCGGCGACCGTTCACCAGGGCGCCCAGGGCCCGGGCGCGCTTCAGGACCGGGATGCCGGATTCGCGCGCCGCGACGAGCTCCGGACACTCCGACGCCACGGCCGCGCTCGCGACGACCTGGTCCACGCCCGCCAGATGCGCGGGGTCGTGCCCCGAGCGGACCTCGATCCCGGCGGCCGACAGATCGTCCGCGGCGGCCGGCGGTCGGGCGTCGCAGCCCGACACGCGCAGCCCTTCGGCCGCAAGCAGGATCGCGAGCCCGCGCATGCCCATACCCCCCACGCCCACGAGGTGCACGGACGCGCCGTCCGCGACGACATCGGATCGCACCGGGAGCCGCATCTCAGCCGTCACCACGCCCGTCGTCTCCCGGCTCCAGCCCGGCCAGCAGCTCGACGGCGATCCGGTCGGCGGCGTCCGGGCGCCCGCGGGCACGCATCGCGGCCCGCATGCGCTCGAGCGCGTCCTCGTTCCGCAGAAGCCCGAGCACGCGGTCCCAGAGCGCTCCCGACGGGACGGTTGCCTCCTCGATCCGGACCGCCGCCCCGGCGGCCTCGAGCGCCTTCGCGTTGCGGGACTGGTGACCCGCCGCCGCGCCCGGAAAGGGCACGAAGATGGCGGGCACGCCGGCAGCCGCGAGCTCTGAGCACAGCATGGCCCCCGCACGCGAGATTGCGAGCGTGAGGCGAGCGAGGTGGCTCGCCAGTGCCGGGACGAAGGGCACGACCCGTATCCGCGGCGCGAACAGGGTCGCCGCGACCCGCTCCGCGACCCGCTCCCGGTGCGAGGGCCCCGCGATCCAGAGGAGGAAGGCCTCGCCCGGCCACTCGGTCGTGCTCTCCAGGTCTCTGAGCAGCAGCTCGTTCAGGCCGTGCGCTCCCTGGCTTCCACCGATGACCGCGATGACGCGTCGCGGCGGCGCCGGAAGATCGGGGAGCGGGTCCGGAGCCGGAACCACGTTCACCGGGTTGCCGAACTCGTGGACGGCCGTGCGCGGTCCGCACCGGAGGGCCCGACGCGCCTCGGGAAACCCGAGATGCAGCTGGCGGACGCGGCCCGCCATCCACCGCGTCACGAGGCCGGGATCCGCGTTCTGCTCCTGGAGGGCCGTGAATCGGCCCGACGCGACGCCGAGCGCGAGAGCCGGACCGGACGCGTATCCGCCCGTCCCGACGACGGCGTGCGGGTCGAACGATCGGAAGATCGAGGCGAGCCCGCCCAGGACGGCCGGCGCCGTGTAGAGCAGGCGGACGTTGCGCCACGGGCGCGACCGGTACAGCGGCTGCATCGGAAGGAGCCGGTAGGGCAGCCCGGCGCCGGGGAGGACCTCCGCTTCCAGGCCCCGGCGCGCGCCCACGAGGAGCAGGGAGACATCGGGTTCCGCGCGCCGCAGCCCGGCGGCGATGTTCAGGGCCGGGACCAGGTGTCCCCCCGTTCCGCCGCCGGCGATCAGGACTCGGTGGGGCCGCATCGATCAGCATCTCCGGCGCTTCGACACGTTCAGGAGCACGCCCGTGGCCCCAAGCATGAGAACCAGGTTCGTGCCGCCCGCGCTGATGAACGGGAGGTTCACGCCCGTGGTCGGAAAGAGCCCGATGGCGACACCGATGTGGGCGAACGCGGCGATGAACACGAGGGCCGCGAAGCCCGTCGCGAGCAGGCGGCCGAGGAGGTCGGGAGCCGACCCCGCGATGCGCAGGCCGAGGAGCGCCCAGCCCAGGAGCAGACCCACGAGGGCCACGCTTCCCACGAGCCCCCACTCTTCCGCGATGATCGAGAAGATGAAGTCGTTCTGTGGCTCCGGGAGATAGCCGAGCTTGGCCAGGCTCTGGCCGTAGCCCACGCCGTGCCATCCCCCGGAGCCGACAGCGATGAGCGACTGGCGCAGCTGGTACCCCGCGTGCGCCGCGGCGGGGTCCGGATTCAGGAAGGCGAACACCCGGCTCGCGCGATAGCTCGCGCTCATGAGCTGGCTCCACAGGATCGGGAGGCCGAGGATGCCGAGAAAGGCGAAGTGCCCGACCCGCGCGCCGGCGCTGAAGAGGATGATGGCGGTCACGGCGGCGACCATGACCGCGGCGGAGAAGTGGGGCTCCGCCAGGATGAGAAGGCAGATGAGCCCGTCCACGATGAGGATCGGCAGGAGTCCGGCGCGGAAGCTCCGCAATCGGTCCTGCTTGCGCACGGCGAGCGTCGCCGTCCATACAACGACCGCGAGCTTCGCGAGCTCCGAGGGCTGGAACGTGAGGCCGAGCCGCAGCCAGCGCCGCGCTCCGTTCAGGCGGGGCGCGATGGCCTCGGTCCCCGGCACGAGAAGGAGGCCCAGGAGCAGCACGGTGAGTCCGATGATCGGCCATGCGATGCACCGATACACGTGATAGTCCACCTGGCTCGCGACGACGAGCAGCGCCATCCCCACGCCGGCCCGACTCAGCTGCTGGAGGAGGTAGTGGGTATCCGGAAGGCCGCGCGCCTGGGCCACGTACGAGCTCGCGCTGTAGACGGCCAGCAGCCCGAAGCCGACGAGGACGCCCGTGACCGCGAGCAGGGCCCGGCCCGCCATCGAGGCGTCCGCCGTCGGGAGACGGAGCGGGAGGGTCCGCGCCGCGGCGACGCTCATCCGGCCCTCCCCAGCCCGTCGGGCAGAGCCGCGAAAGCCCTCTCGAACGCCTCCCCTCGCTCCGCGTAGCTCCGGAACATGTCGTAGCTGGAGCACGCCGGGGAGAGAAGGACGACATCGCCGGGCCGGGCCAGCTCCGCCGCCCGGACGACGGCCGCGTCCATGGCGCCGGCACGGTGGACCGGCACCGTCGGGGCCAGCGCCGACTCGATCCGGTCCGCGGCCTCGCCGAGGGCCACGACGGCCCGGGCCCGCTGTCCCAGGGATTCCGCGAGGCCCGCGTAGTCCTCACCCTTGTGCCGCCCGCCGAGGATGACGACGAGGGGCGACGCGAACGACTCGATCGCGACGCGAGCCGCCGCGAGGTTCGTGGCCTTCGAGTCGTTCACCCACCGGACGCCGTCCCGCTCGCCGATCGTCTGCAGCCGGTGGGGGAGCCCCCGGAACCCGGCCAGGCCCGACCGGATCCCGGCCGCCGGCACACCGACGAGGGCGGCCGCGAGGCCCGCCGCGAGCGCGTTCGCCACGTTGTGCGGGCCGCCGACCCCGAGCGCCCCGGCGGTCCCCCAGTCCTCGTCCCGCCCGGGGAGTCGGGCACGCAGCCAGCCGTCCGGCGCCAGCCACGCCCCGGGCTCGCATTCGGCGTGCAGCGAGAATCCGTACCGTTCACCCGCGCTCCCGACCGCGAGGGCCTCGACACCGCGGTCGTCCGCATTCAGGACCCAGCGCGAGTCGGGCCCCGCGTTCCAGAACAGCCGCGCCTTGTCGGCCGCGTAGGAGGCCTCGGTGGGGTACCGGTCCAGGTGATCGGGCGCCAGGTTGAGGAAGAGGCCGATGTCCGGGCAGAACCGCTCGATGTCGGCGAGCTGGAAGGAGCTCAGCTCGACGACGGTCCAGTCCGGCTGATCGTCCTCGAGGGCGATCTCGGCCAGCGGACGTCCGATGTTGCCGGCCGCCGCGGCTCGCACGCCGGCCCCGTCGAGCACCTCCCGGATGAGGGCGGTCGTCGTCGTCTTCCCGTTCGTGCCCGTCACGCCGATGATCCCCCCCTCGAGGTCCCGGCTCGCGAGCTCGACCTCCGCCATCGTGCGCACCCCCGCCCGCGCCACGGCTCGACGGACGTCGGAGGTCGGATCGATCCCGGGGCTCACGACGACGACGTCGCAGGCGAGGATGCGGTCCAGGTCGTGCCGCCCGGCTTCCGCCTCGATCCCCTCTTCCCGGAGCCCGGCCGCCGCCTCCACGAGGGTGGGGGTCGCGGCCGCGTCGCTGGCGTACACCTCCGCCTCCCGGGTCCGGGCCAGCCGGGCGGCCGCGATCCCCGAGACTCCGAGGCCGAGCACGGCGACCTTCGCCCCCACCGGGAACGCCCGCTCGCGCCCGCTCATCGCACCTTGAGCGTGGCGAGGCCCACGAGCGCGAACAGGATCGCCAGGATGTAGAAGCGGACGACGACCCGGGTCTCCGGCCACCCGAGCTGCTCGAAGTGGTGGTGGAGGGGCGCCATGCGGAAGAGGCGGCGTCCCTGGCCCGTCCTCCACTTCGTGAGCTTGAATCCGGCGGTCTGCAGGATCACAGAGGCCGCCTCGAGGACGAACACGCCGCCCACGATGAGCAGGAGCGCCTCCGACTTCAGGAGAACGGCCACGATGCCGATCGCACCCCCGAGCGACAGCGAGCCCGTGTCGCCCATGAACACGAGGGCGGGCGGCGCGTTGAACCACAGGAAGCCGATCGCGGCCCCCGCCAGCGCGGCGCAGAACACGGTCAGCTCGCCCGCGCCCGGCAGGTAGAACAGGTCCAGGTAGGACGAAGTGTCGACCCGTCCCATGACGTAGGCGAAGATCCCGAACGTGAGGGCGGCGATGCCGCTGAGGCCGGACGCCAGGCCGTCCAGGCCGTCGGTCAGGTTCACCGCGTTCGAGCTGAAGGTGATGACGAGAGCGACGAACAGGGGGAAGGCCGGTGCCCAGAACGCGATGACCGCGTTCTTGAAGAACGGCAGCCCGGTGCGGGTCGGCGACACGTCCGACAACGGCGACAGGAGGAGGAACAGCCCGACGCCGAGGCCCAGCGCGAGCTGCCACACCAGCTTCTGACGGGCGATGAGGCCGCGGGACTCGCGGCGAACGACCTTCAGGTAGTCGTCGATGAAGCCCACACCCCCCATGAACGCCGTCACGAGCAGCGCGATCGTGACGTATCGCTGATCCAGGCGGGCCCACAGGAGGACGGGCACGACGACCGCGATGAGGATGATGAGCCCCCCCATCGTGGGCGTGCCCTGCTTCTGGAGGTGCGTCTTGGGACCGTCCAGGCGAACGATCTGCCCCCAGCGCCTCGCCTCGAGCCGCCGGATCACGGCCGGGCCCACGAGGAAGGTCACGAGCAGGGCCGTCACCATCGCGCCTGCCGCCCGGAAGGTGATGTACTGGAACACGTTGAACAGGATGTTCCGGTCCGCGAGCGGGAAGAGGAGGTGGTAGAGCATCAGCCCTCCCCCCCGACGGGCGGGCCCACGAGGCGGTCCACGACGGACTCGAGGCGCACGCCTCGCGATCCCTTCACGAGCACGACCTCGTCGCCGCGCAGTCGCTCCCGGAGCACGGTCGCGGCCTCGTCGGCGCCCTCCGCCGGCACGACGCGGCGTCCGTTCTCGAGGTCACCGAGCGACTCGAAGGCGCCGGCGAACTCCCCCGTCGCGACGACGAGCGCGAACCCGGCCTCCAGGAGCATGCGGGCCACGGATCGGTGGGCGTCGGCGGAGAGATGGCCGAGCTCGAGCATCGTGCCCACGACGGCGACCAGCCGGCGCCCGGGGAAGGCCCCGGCACAGAACTCGATCGCGGCGTCGAAGGACTCGGGATTCGCGTTGTAGCAGTCCGCCACCACGGTCAGCTCCCCGGCCTGCCGCACGACGCTCCGGAGAGCGAGCGGCCGGAAGCGGGCGAGGCCCTCGGCGACCCGATGCGGAGGCGTGCCCAACGCTTCCGACACGGCGGCGGCGATGAGCGCGTCCCGCACGTGATGGAGGCCCCCGACCGCGAGCCGGGCGGTCACTCCGCCTCGCGTGAAGCTCGCGTGATCCGGACCGGTCTCGTACCCATCGGGACGGTAGTCGCAGTCCGCACCCAGTCCCGCCACGACGCGGTCGGGACGGATGCGCCCGGTGGCCCGTCCGAGCTCGGCCGGTCGTTCGCCGACGACGACCATGCCGTCCGGGCTCGCGCCCGACACGAGGGCGAGCTTCTCCTCCAGGACGCCGTCCAGGTCCCCGAGCCCTTCCAGGTGGGCTGGGCCCACGGTCGTGACGACGGCGTCGTCGGGACGGGCGATCTCCGTGAGCCGCCCGATCTCCCCGGGCTCGCTGCTCCCGAGCTCCAGGACCCAGACCTCGGCCGCGGTCGGCGCGGAGAACCCGACGACAAAGGAGAGCCAGCCGCTCAGGAACGCCGGCAGCGGGCCGTACAGCTCACGCAGGTAGACGACCTCGCCGCCGCTTTCCGGGAACGTCGTCGCCAGCTCGGCGTAGCACGCCGCGCCCGCCATCGCCGTGAGCCCGCCGACGGTCCAGGCGGCCAGGATCAGCCAGGACGAGCCGAGCTCCGCCGCGAGGTACCCGGTGGATGTGAAGATCCCGGTGCCGATCATGTTGGCCACGACGACGGCGGTGG
>JBHHZD010000004.1:0-106738 GCA_046757885.1 Gemmatimonadota bacterium | reverse complement strand
GCCCGAGGGCGGGAGAGGGCGCGACGAGAGCGACGAAAAGAGCGGTCCTCAGAGCACGAGCGCGCCCGGACCGCGGAGTCGGAGACTTCATGGCGCCATTCCTCGTGGAAGTGGTTCTCGATGCCTCGGGCGGGAAGCTACACCGGGTGGGGTCCCCGGGCCAATCTGGCGGGCATGGAGGGAGACTCGGGTCCGGGCCTCCCCGGACGCGGTCACCAGGGAAGCTCGAGTGCTCCCGCCAGGAACGCCGGCAGCGGGCTCGCGGAGCGGCAAATCGCCGCGAACGTGTCCAGAAAGCCCTCCGTGCAGACCGTTTCCCGGTCGAGGGTCCGCGTGACGACGAAGTCCTTGCGCTTCAGGTCCCCGGCGAGCGGATGGTCCGCGTCGAACCCGCGCGGAATCCGCTTCAGGCTCTCTCCCTCGAACGCGAGGCCCGCCTCGTCGACCCGCGCCCGGACGTCCGTCCACGCCTCGGGGTCATCCCCGATCGCCTCCCGGATCCGGCGCAGGGCGGGACCGTCCGGGTGCCAGCATCCGGCGCCCGCGAACACGAGATCCGGCGCCAGATGCAGGTAGAACGAGGGGCCGTGCACGTTCCGGCCGACTTCGTGGCGGAACTGGATGCCCGCCGAGGTCTTGTACGGGCTCTTGTCCCGCGAAAAGCGCGTGTCCCGGTGGATCCGGAAGAGCGAGCCGCCGCTCCGGCGAGGGTCCGCGACCATGTACGGGCTGATCCCGTCCAGCGGCTCCTCGAAGTCCGCGATGAACCGCAGGAGCGGCCCCCGGACGGCGTTCTCGTACCGCGTCCGGTTCGCCTCGAACCAGCCCCGGTCGTTGTGCGCGGCCAGTTCTTCGAAGAAGCGGAAGAGCTCGGGGGTGATGCAGGCTCCGGTCAAGCCGCGTCCTCCTTCTTTCTCAGGCGCAGGCGGGCGCCTCGTTTGCAAGGCCGAACCACGGGCGCAGACGGACCCCCACCCAAGTGCCCGGGATCGCGGCGGCGATCCACATCCATCCATGCAGGCTCGTGGACGCGACGCCGCTGAAGAACGCTCCGATGTTGCATCCGAACGCGATGCGCGCGCCATAGCCCAGGAGCAGGCCCCCGAGCGCTGCCGCGAGCAGCGAGCGCACGGGGATGCGCCGGAGAGGGCTGAGGCGGCCGAGCCAGGCGGCCGTGCCCGCGGCCCCGAGGATGATGCCGATGTCCATCACGGACGTCACGTCGCGCGCCACCGGCGCCGCGAGGGCCGCGCGGGCGAAACCGGAGGTCCAGTAGGCGCTCGCCCCGGGATCCCATCCCAGGAGCGTCGCGGACTTCGCGCCCCACAGCGTGAAGGCCCAGGTGATCGTCCAGGGGTGCCCGGCGAGGAGGAGCGTGGCGAAGTTGAGGAGCGCGAGCGCGAGCCCGCCGACGACGAGGAGGCGATTCTCCCGCCACATCCGTCGCCAGACGGGGCGCGATCCACCGTCCCGACCGGCCCCGGCCCGCTCGCGGCGAGCGATCCAAAGGGCGACGAGGGCGAGCGCGACGAGCTGCAGGGCGACGGCCAGGGGCCAACCGAGGACGGAGCCCAGCGTCACGGTTCCGGCGGACGGGAGACGGCGCCAGAAGCCCATGTCCAGGCTCCCGCGAAAGGCGCCGGCGATGAACCCGAGCAGCGTCACGAGGGTCCGGAGGCTCCCGCCGCCGACCCCGTACAGCGTGCCCGAGCCGCAGCCCCCGCCGAGCTGCATCCCGATCCCGAACAGGAAAGCCCCGACGAGGACCTGAGCGGCCGCCGGGGCGTACGCGCCCGTGACGCCGCGGCCGAGGACGCTTCCGGAGGCCAGGATCGGCGCGAAGAGGAGAGTCGCGGCCCCGAGCATGAGAAGCTGGGCGTAGACGCTGGATCCGTCGCGCGCGACGACGGCCCTCCGGTACCCGGACGTGAAGCCGAAGCTCGTCCCGTACAGCACGAGGCCGAGAAGGCCGCCCACGCCGAACAGCGCGGCCTGGCGCCACCCGACGGTCCGCAGAAGCCACGCGCCCGTCCCGAGAAGGAGGATCCCCAGGACGGCCGGCACCGGGCGGACGCCGGGGCTCCGCCCCCGTGCCGCCCCGCGGCCTCCCGTCAACGCCGCCGCTTCGATTCTGGCTTCCACGTCTCGTCCTGAACGGGTCCGGAGGCGTATCGGTTTCCCCTCCACCTTACGCGCGCCGCGGGGCGCCACGACAGGGCCGCGGCGGCGTTGCGCGCGCGCAACAGTTTCGGGGCCGAGAGGACCTTGTCTATATTGGATCGTTGCCCCGCAGGATCCCGCTCAGGCCGTCGAACCGAGGCTCGCTCGATTGCGGAGGTGCGTATGAAGATCCGTCGCCAGGCCCGCCGTCTCCTTCCGGCCGCGTTCGTCCTCCCCCTGTCCGTCCTCGCCTGCACGGGCGATCAGCCCCTCGCGCCGGGGTCCGCCGACCAGGCGGCCGCGCCGGTGAGCGGGGCGCTGTTCTCCACCGCGGGCGGCGCCGGACTCAGCGCGGGGGACCACGTGATCGTCCTTCGCCGGCGCGCGGCGCCCCGTCGGGCCACCCTGTCCGCGATCCGGCGCGCGGGCGGCACCGTGATCCGGCGGCACAACGACATCGGCGTCCTCGAGGTCCGAGGGCTCTCCGACGCGGCCGCGAGCCGGATCGGCAACCGCCGGGACGTCGTGGCCATCGACCGAGACTTCAAGGTGCAGTGGATCCCGACCCCGGACGAGTTCGGGTTCCAGCAGTCGGGGCCGTCCACGGACGTGAATCAGTCCGGGGCCGGCTTCTTCAGCTTCCAGTGGAACATCCGCCAGATCCGGGCCCACGACGCCTGGGGCGCGACGCCTGCCGGTGACGGGGCGCTCGTCTGCGTCCTCGACACGGGCATCGATCCGGGCCACGAGGACCTGCAGGGCCGCGTCGATCTCGACAAGACGGTCTCGTTCGTGTCCTCAGAGCCGTTCGTCGAGGACCTGAACTTCCACGGCACGTTCGTCTCGGCCCTCATCGCCTCGAACGGCTTCGGGATGGCCTCGGTGGCCCCGAAGGCGCGGCTGTGCGCGGTCAAGGTGCTCGACCAGACGGGCTCCGGGTCGTTCGGGGACGTGATGTCCGGGATCATGTACGCGGCGCACGAGGGCGCGGACGTGATCAACATGAGCCTCGGGGCCCTGCTCCTGCGCAGCGGCCCGCAGGGCGCGAAGGACCTGATGCGGGCCCTCCAGCGGGCCGTGGACTTCGCGCGGGCGCACGGCGTCCTCATCGTCGCCTCCTCCGGAAACAACGGGCTCGACCTGGACGACTTCCCCCAGCTCGTCCACCTGCCTTCGCAGCTTCCCGGTGTCCTGAGCGTCGGCGCGACGGCGCCGGTCAATCAGATGAACTTCGATGCCCTGGCCAGCTACACGAACTTCGGCCGCACGGGCGTGGACGTGATGGCGCCCGGCGGCGACCTCGTGGAAGGGGGCGTGCTTCAGGACCTGATCCTCTCCGCGTGCAGCCAGTTCGTGTGCGGCGCGAGAAACTTCTACGGCTTTGCCGCGGGCACGAGCTTCGCCTCGCCGCACGTGGCCGCGGAGGCGGCGGTCATCGAGTCCGCCGTTCCGGGCGACCAGACGGCGGGCCAGCTCGAGCAATGCATCCTGAACGGCTCGGACGTGATCGACGGCCGGCGGGTGAGCTTCCGCTACGGACGCGGGCGGGTCAACGTCCTGCGCGGCGCGGGCCGCCGCGGCTGCGGTGACTGAGCGGAACCGCCGGGCGCACGCCTGAGCCGGGCGTCGAGAGATGCCGGATCGAGGGCCGGGGGCCGACGGGCGCCCGGCCCTCAGTCCATCCGGAGCAGGATCTTCAGCGTGCCGGGCGCCGCCGCGGCTTCGTAGGCGGCCAGCGCCTCCCGGAGGGGAAACCGGGCCTGGATGAGAGGCTCCACGTCCACCGCGCCCGTCGCCAGGAGCTCGAGCGCCGGCGGAAACGGCCCGCAGCGGGAGCCCACGATCGTGATCTCGTCCACGGCGAGGCGCGAGGCGTCGAGCGTGAGCGAGCCCGCGTAGGTGCTCTTCAGCACGAGGATCCCGCCCGCCCTGAGGGCCTCCCTCGCGATCCCGAACCCATCCGGGCTCCCGGTGCAGTCCACGGCCACGTCCACGCTCCCGGGCTCCGGGATCTCGCGGGTCGTCGCAATTCCGACCCGCGCCAGGAGCTTCAGCTTTCCGTCGCTGCGCCCGAGCACGAGCGGGGCGAGCCCGCGCGCCGCGAGGGCTCGCGCGACGAGCTGGCCGAGCTTGCCGGGCCCGACGACGAGGATCCGGTCTCCCGGCGCAAGCGGAACCTGCTCTTCGATGCGCAGGGCCGCCGCGAGCGGCTCGGCGAAGGTGGCCGCATCCGTCGTCACTCCGTCCGGCACCGCGTGCAGGTTTTCCGGGGGCAGGGCGAGGTACTCGGCGAAGGCCCCGTCGCGGCCCGAGATGCCGATCGCGCTCCGGCGCTCGCAGTGCGTGCGCCGGCCCGCCCGGCAGGCCTCGCAGGCGCCGCAGACCACGTTGATCTCGCCCACGACCCGGCGGCCCACGAGCGCCTCCGGCCCCCGCTCGACCACGCCCACGAACTCGTGTCCGGGGATGCCTGTGAACGGGGAGTAGCCCCGGAGAAGCTCCAGATCCGTGTTGCAGATCCCGGCCCGGAGCACGCGAACGAGCGCCTCGCGGGGCCCGGGATCCGGGAGCGGAAGGTCCTCGCGCAGCGCGAGGCGCCGGTCCTCGAGCCAGACCCCCTGCACGTCAGCGCCCCGTCACTCGAAGGAGGAGCAGTGGGGTCGGAGCGCGTGGAACAGGATTCGGGCGAGCACCCGCTCGCGATAGGCGGCCGTGGACCGGATGTCGTCGATCGGCGCCACGTCGGATCGGAGCGCCTCCAGAAGATCCCCGGGGCCGCCGACGGGCCGGGCCCCTTCGAGCAGCTCCTCGACGGTCGGACATCGGCACACGAAGGGCGCCACGCTGTTCGCGGCGACCCGCCACCCGTCCGCCGACCGCGCGGCGGCGAACCCGACCTTCGTGATCGCCTGCGCCCGCCGGGAGCCGACCTTCTCGAACACCTCCACGTCGTGTGCCCGCCGCGGGATGCGGATGGACCGGATGAGCTGATCGGGCCGCATCCGCAGGTCCTTGTAGCCCCGGTAGAACTCCGCCAGGGGGACCTCCTCCGTTCCGTCCCGTGAGGCGAGCACGAGGGAGGCGTCGTAGGCCATGAGGACCGGCACGCCGTCGGCGGCCGGCGAGGCGTTCACGACGTTGCCGGCCCACGTTCCGCGGGACTGGATCTGGATCGCCCCGACCTGCCGCCCCGCCGCGGCGAGAAGCGGGAGCTCCCGCGTCGCTCTCTCGTCGGTGATCACGTCCCAGTAGGTCGTGAGGCCACCGAGCACGAGCTCGTCGTCCCGCCACTCGAGGGGACGGAGCTCCTCGAGGCCCGAGAGGTCGAGATAGGCGCGGTCCCGGTCCTCCGGGCGCTGGGGCCAGTGGACGAGAAGGTCCGTGCCGCCCGCGATCGGAACGAGGGGCTCGTCCGCGTCCGCGAGGGCCGCGAGCGCTTCCTCGAGCGACTCGGGGAGCAGGATCCTCACGCCTCGCCGGACTCCCCCTCGAGGGCTGAGCGGAGGCCGTCGATGATCCCGTCGTAGCCCGTGCAGCGGCACAGGTTGCCGGCCATGAGCTCGCGCAGGCCGTGGGTCTCCAGGAGCTCGGGGTGATCCATGATCCACAGCGCGGTCATGACGACGCCGGGCGTGCATGCGCCGCACTGGGTCGCTCCGCGGTCGAGAAACGGTCCGAGTCGCGCCCCGGCCACGGCCTCGATCGTGTCCACGCGCCGCCCGCGGGCCTGCGGGGTGAGCACGAGGCAGGAGTCCACGGGCAGCCCGTCCAGGCGGACGGTGCAGGCCCCACACTCGCCCTCGCCACAGCCCTCTTTCGTGCCCGGAAGTCCGAGCCGCATCCGAAGCGTGTCGAGCAGGCGCTCGTCCGCGTCGACGCGGACGGACACGGGCTCGCCGTTCAGCGTGAACGTGACGTCCAGGCCTCCGCGGGTCGGGGACGGTGGGGTCGGGTGGTCAGCCGGCACTCTCGCCCCCCTCCATCATCTCCATCAGGCGCTCCGGTGTGATCGGAAGGACGCGCGGGTCGCAGCCGGTGGCCGCCGCGACGGCCCCCGCGATCGCCGGGCCCGGCCCGTCCATCGGGAGCTCTCCCAGGCCCTTCGCGCCGCCGGCCCCGTGCGGATACGGCGTGCCGACGAAATCGACCCGGATTGGGGGGACGTCGTCGCTCGTCGGGATCAGGTAGTTCGTGAGCCCGTCGTTCTCCATGGCGCCGTCCCGCCAGCGGCACTCCTCGAGCAGCGCCCATCCGATGCCCTGCACGACGCCCCCCTGGATCTGGCCCCGGGCGAGCGTCTCGTTGATCACGTTTCCCACGTCCTGGACGGCGACGAAGTCCGTGACGCGGGCCGTGTAGGTCCGCAGGTCCACCTCGACCTCGGCGACGTAGGCGCCCCAGCCGAACGCCCCGTACGCGTCTCCACGATAGGCCTCCTCGTCCCAGTGGATGCCGGGTGGCGGCTCGTAGCGGCCCTCCCCGCGCGGCGGAGCTCCCGACCGCTCGTGACAGGCTCGGATCGCTTCCGCGAGCGCCTCCCCCCGGACGGTCTCCCCGACGCCGAGCCGCGCGCGCAGGTCGTCGCACGCCCTTTCGACGAGCCGCCCCACGACCATGGTCGTCCGCGAGGCCACCGTGGGGCCGCTGTCGGGCACGCGTCGGGTGTCGGGCCTCACGACGTGGACCCGGGCCGGATCGAGCCCCAGCCGATTCGCGGCGAGCTGCGTGAACACGGTCTCGGTTCCCTGGCCCATCTCGACGCTGGAGGTGAGGATCTCCACGCCCCCGTCCGGCCGTCCCTCGACCGCGGCGACGGAGGCGAGGTGAACCTCTCCGGCGCCGGTGAAGCCCGCCCCGTGATAGAAGGTCGAGACGCCCAGGCCCCGCCGTAGGACGGGCTGGGACTCGTTGAACGCCTCGTGCTCCTGCCGGCGCGTCTCCCACGAGGCGAGCTCCAGCGCCCGGTCCAGGAGCGCGACGCGGTCGCTGCCGTCACGGATGACCTGTCCCGTCGCCGTTTCCTGGCCGTCGCGGATCAGGTTTCGTCGGCGCACGTCGACCGGGTCGAGCCCCAGCGTCGCCGCGATGACGTCCATGTGGCGCTCCACGGCGAACAGGGCCTGCGGAGCGCCGAAGCCGCGGAAGGCCCCGAACGGCACCCGGTTCGTGAACATCGCGCGCCCGTCGATGTGAACGTGGTCGCACGCGTAGGGGCCGGCGGCGTGGATGACGGCCCGGCTGAGCACGACGGGAGACAGCGTCACGTAGGCGCCGCCGTCGAGTCTCAGGTCCACGATCTGCGCGATGAGGTGGCCGTCGCCGTCCACGCCCGTCCGGTGCCGCACGAGGGAGGGATGCCGCTTCGTGGTGCTCCGCATGTCCTCGCCCCGCTCGTACACGAGCTTCACGGCGCGCCCGGCCTTGAGAGCGAGGAGGGCCGCGTGGAGGGCGATCATCGACGGATACTCCTCCTTGCCGCCGAACCCGCCGCCCGTGGCCGCCTGGATGACCCGGATGGCCTCCGGCTCGAGATCCAGCGCCCTCCGGAAGGCCTCGACGATGTAGTAGGGACACTGCAGGGATCCGCGCACGGCGATGCCTCCGCCCTCCGGCCACGCGATCATGCCCTGGTTCTCCAGGTACACGTGCTCCTGTGCCCCCGTCTCGTAGACGCCCTCCACGACGTGCGGAGCCCCGGCGAGCGCCCGCTCTGCGTCTCCCTTGTCGATGACGATGTGCGAGAGGACGTTGTCCTCGCCGAACTGGATCCGGTCCGGGTCCGGTGGCACGCGGAAATCCAGGGCCGGCGGGAGCGGATCGACCTCGATCTGGATCTCGCCCGCGGCCCGGCGGAGGGCTTCCCGGGACGGGTGAGCGAGGAGCAGGACCGGCTCGTGCACATGCCGGACGATCCCGTCGGCCAGCACGGGCTGGTCCTCTTCCATGAGGTACACGCAGTTGCGCCCGGGGATGTCGCGGGGGTCCACGACCACGAACTCGGACCAGTCGATCCCGGCCCCGAAGCGGATCTCCGTGATGCGGCCCCGGGGGCACGGGCTTCGCACCGTCGCGCCCCACAGGAAGTCCTCGAGCGGGACGTCGTCCACGTAGGATTCCCGCCCGGTCAGCTTCCGGAGTCCCTCGACACGCCTCATGCGCCGTAAGCTGGGACTGGCGCGGGAAGCCGGCAACCGCGGCCCCTTGCGGACGCGGCGGCGCCACACACAGTTACCGGCATGAGCGACACCGGGCGCACCGAGTTCATGCGGGAGGCGATCCGCCTCGCGGCGGAGAGCGTGGAGACCGGAGAGGGAGGGCCGTTCGGGGCGGTCGTCGTACGCGACGGGCGGATCATCGCGCGAGGCCGCAACCGGGTCACCTCCAGCTTCGACCCCACGGCGCACGCGGAGATCGAGGCCATCCGTGCGGCCTGTCGGGCCCTCGGGTCGTTTCAGCTCGAGGGATGCGAGATCTACTGCAGCGCCGAGCCCTGTCCGATGTGCCTGGGCGCCATCTACTGGGCCCGGCCCGCGCGCGTCTATTACGCGGCGGCCCGCTCGGACGCGGCGGCGGTCGGCTTCGATGACGCCTTCATCTACGAGGAGATCCGGGTCCACCCCGCCGAGCGCCGCATTCCCCTGGAGCCGCTCCTGCCGGAGGAGGGCCTCGAGCCGCTCGCGGCGTGGAGCCGGAAGGCGGACCGGATCGAGTACTAGAACGCGGCCCGGCGGGCCCGCCTAGCGGTCCGCCGCGCCCGCGATGTAGGCCCGGACGTTGTCCTCCAGCACGTCGAGCGGCACGGCTCCGCTTCCGAGCACGACGTCGTGGAACTCCCGCACGTCGAACCGGTCGCCGAGCTCGGACTCGGCCAGCGCCCGCAGCTCGCGGATCTTCAGCTCGCCGGTCTTGTAGGCCAGCGCCTGGCCTGGCCAGGAGATGTAGCGGTCCACCTCCGTCGTGATGTTGTGCAGGCTCAGGGCCGAGTTCTCGGCCATGTAGTCGATCGCCCGCTGGCGCGACCAGCCGAGGGCGTGCATGCCGGTGTCGACGACGAGGCGCAGGGCCCGCCACATCTCGTACGTGAGGCGGCCGAAGTCACTGTACGGGTCCTCGTAGAATCCTGCCTCGAGCCCGAGCCGCTCCGCATACAGCGCCCAGCCCTCCACGAAGGCCGTGAAGCCCGAGAAGCGCCGGAAGTCGGGCATCCCTTCCAGCTCCTGCTGGAGCGCGATCTGCAGGTGGTGGCCCGGGACCGCCTCGTGGAGGGACAGGGCCTCGATCTCGTACGTGGGCCGGCTCGGAAGGTCGTACGTGTTCACGTAGTAGAACCCGGCCCGGGTTCCGTCGCCCGAGGGGCCGTCGTAGTAGGCCGTGGTCGTCTTGGGGGCGATGAAGTCGGGGATCGGCTTGATGCCGTAGGGCATGCGGGGGAGCGTCTTGAACAGCGTCGGGAGCTGGCCGTCCATGCGCTTCAGGACGTAGGCCGTCCGCTCCAGGAGCTCGCGGGGCGTGTCCACGTAGAAGCGCGGGTCCGTGCGCAGCGATTCCACGAAGGCCTTGAAGTCGCCCTCGAAGCCGACCTTGCGGATGATCGCGTCCATCTCGCCCCGGATCCGTGCGACCTCGCGCAGGCCCCGCTCGTGCACGGCTCCGGGTGTCACGTCCAGGGTGGTGAACCGCCGGACGCGGTGCTCGTAGAAGGCGCGGCCGTTCGGGAGATCGGAGGCGCCGACCGTCTCCCGGGCGGCGGGCACGTACTCGCTCGCCATGAAGTCGCGGAAATCCCGATACCCCGGCACGACGGACTCCCGGATGGCGGCAGCGCCCTCCGCGGCCAGGCGCTCGCGATCGCCGGCCGCGACGGCCTCGGGAAATCGGCGGAACGGGGCGTACAGCAGGCTCTCCGTCGGATCTTCGACGATGTGGGGGTCCACCGAGCCCTCCCAGCCCTCCAGCACGACCCGCGGCAGGACCAAGCCTTCCCGGATCCCCTCCCGCATGAGCCCGATGTACTCGCCGGCCCAGCGCCGAAAGGCCCGGAGGCGGGCGATGTAGTTCTCGTAGTCCGCGACGGATCCGAGCGGCACCCGATCGCCGAGCTGGGGAAACGAGATGTGGAACCCGGACCGGTTCGTGATCGGCATCAGGAAGGTCCGAAACTCCATCTCCGCGATCCCGTCCGAGTTCAGGCGGCCGAAGATGTCGTAGTTCACCCGGTCGGCGGCGTCCAGGGCCGTCCGGTCGATGGCCCGCAGACGCCGCAGGAAGCCGCGTCGCGCCTCCAGCCGTCGCTCGTAGTCGCCCACCGTCTCGGAGGGCAGGCGATCGTTGTAGCGGGCATCCCCGACGTCCGTCGCGAAGAGGGGCGACTCGCGGAGCGTGAACTCCCAGTCGTCGTGAAACAGGCGGTGGAGGGCCTCGTGGGCCCGGTTCTCCTCCGCCTCCCCCTGCGCTCGCGCCGGGCCGGCGAATCCGAGAACGCCCAGGGCGGCGAGAGCCAGAAGCCGATGCGTGCGCGCCATCCGCGACCTCCTGTTCGGGAATCCGGGGCCGGGCCGCGCCCCGCGCCCGGAAGTCTGGGGCCCCCGGCCGTTCCGGGAAAGGCCCGGCGCGGTCCCCCGGCTCCCGGTCGTGTTGCGCCCGGCTGCGCGGCCCGTTCGATTCCCGCGGATGGAGCTCTCCGTCGCCGCACCGGCTCCCACCGAGCTCGCCGCCGCATTCCTCCAGGCGGGGATCACCGTCGGCCTCGTCCTGCTGTGCGCCCTCCTCTACCGGCAGTACCGGAAGCCGTACTTCGCCTGGTGGGCCTTCGCGTGGGGCCTCTACGCCCTGCGGCTCGGGGCGATCATCAGCTTTCTCATCACGTCGGACCGGGCGTGGCTGTTCTGGCACCAGGTCACGACGGGCTGGACGGCGCTGGCCCTCCTGTGGGCGGCGATCGTCTTCTCGCAGCAGCGCACCGTGCGGCGCTCGGCCTGGCTCATCCTCCTCTTCCCCCTCGTGTGGTCGGCCGTCGCGATCTACCGCCTGGACAGCTTCCTCCTCGCGGCCGGCCCGGCCGTTCTCTTCCTGAGCGGGGCGACCCTGTGGACGGGTCGCACGTTCCTGCGCTACCGCCGGCAGGTCGCGTCCGGGGGCGCGGCGCTCCTCGCGTGGGCCTTCTTCCTGTGGGGCCTCCACCACCTGGACTATCCGTTCCTGCGCGCGCGCGGAGCGTGGAACCCGTGGGGCTACTACCTGGACATCGTGTTCGAGCTCGCGATCGGGGCCGGGATCCTGCTCCTCGTGCTGGAGGATCAGCATCGGGGGCTGGGCGTCCTGTCCGCGCTTTCGGGTGACCTCCAGCGTCGGGGACCGGATCGGGACGTCCTTGGGGGCCTGCTCGAGCGGCCGCTCACGCTCCCCGCGGTGCGCGGGAGCGCGATGGTCCTGCTGCGCGAAGGCGCCGGGAAGCGCGTCGTGCGGGGGGCGGGCGTGTGCCGGGAGTGGGAGGGACAGGCGCTGCACGGGGCGGCGGACGTCGCGGCGAGCCGGGTGTTCGAGAGCGGCCGGCCCGAGATCGTTCGCGAGCCCGCATCGTTCCGGGGCCTGGCGGCGGGCGACGGGGATGCGCACGCCTACACGGCCGCCCTCCCGATCCTTCGGGGCGATGGCGTGGTGGGCGCCATGATCGTCGTCGGCACCGCGCGGGATCCGTTCGCGGCTCTCGACTCCCGCTTCCTCGTCGCCCTCGGCCAGCAGGTCGGCGCGGCCCTGGAGAACGAGGACCTGTACCGGCGGCTCGAGTCGCGAACGGAGGAGCTGGAGCGCCTGGCCGGGCGGATGGTGGCGCAGCACGAGGAGGAGCGCCGCCGCCTGTCGCGGGAGCTCCACGACGAGACGGCCCAGGTGTTCGCGGCGGTGAAGCTGGAGATCGGGATGGCGCGGGAGGCGGCGGGGGAGGAGGCGGCGCCGCGTCTCGACCGGGCGCTGGATCTCGTGGGCTCCGGGATCCGCGCGATCCGGGACGTGGCGCAACGGCTCCGTCCTTCCCTCCTGGACGACCTGGGACTCAGGCCGGCCCTGCAGGCCCTGGCGGACGAGTTCGGCGCCCGAACCCGGATCGGGATCCGCCTCGAGCTCCCGGATGCTCTGCCACCGCTGCCGGACGAGACGGAGCTCGCGCTCTTTCGGGCGCTTCAGGAGGGCTTGAGCAACGTCGCCAGGCACGCGGACGCGAAGACCGTCGTCGTCTCCTTCGAGACCGGACATCGCGGCCTCGTCCTGCGGATAGCGGACGACGGACGGGGGCTGGGAGACGGTCGGGGAGCCGCGGAGGACCGGATGGGGCTCGTCGGCATGCGCGAGCGGATTTCCGCCCTCGGAGGCACGCTCGCGGTCGGGCCGTCGGCAGCGGGTGGGGTCGAGCTGCGGGTCGAGGTCCCGATCCGCGCCTCCACGGACGCGCGGGCGCCGGAGGCGGCGGGTGGGTGAGGGGCGCCGGATCCGCGTCCTCGTCGCCGACGATCACGCCCTCATCCGCCAGGGAGTCCGGCACGTGCTGGAGGAGACGCCGGATCTGGAGGTCGTGGCGGAGGCGGCGACCGGGGAGGAGACGCTCCGCCTCGCGGCGGCGGAGACGCCCGACGTCGTGCTCCTGGACATCTCGATGCCCGGCATGTCCGGGCTCGAGGCCGCCGACCGTCTGCGGCACGAGGCGCCCGACGCCCGCGTCCTCATCCTGAGCATGCACGAGCAGACGGAGTACGTCCTTCAGGCCGTGCGCGCGGGTGCGAGCGGCTACCTGCTCAAGGATGCGGGCCCGGCGAAGCTGCGGGAAGCGGTCCGGGCGGTGAACGCGGGAGAAGGCTATTTCAGCCCCGCCGTGGCGCGGGAGCTCGGCGCCGCGCTCCGCGGAGAGGCGGGACCGGCGGGCCGACCCGGGGCCGCGGCGTCGCTCACGCCCCGGGAGAGGGATGTCATCGTCCGGATCGCCGATGGGAAGAGCAACAAGCAGATCGCCGCCGATCTCGGGATCAGCCGGCGGACGGTCGAGAGCCACCGCGAGAGCCTGATGCGCAAGCTGGGGATTCGGACGGTCGCGGGCCTGACCCGGTTCGTCCTCGAGAACGGACTCGGAGAGACACCGCCCGACGGCGCCTGAGACGGACCGTCGGGGATTCCCCCTTCCGGCCTCCGTAATCCTACGGACGCGCCCTCGGTACAATTGCGAATACCCCCCGGGGCTCCTTCCGCGTACCCTGCCGTTGGAGACCTCCGCCGCGCGCGACGGGGCGCCGGCCGGTGGCTCGAAACCGGGAGGCCAGCGTGAACAAGCGATTCGGTTCTTCGATACATCAGAGAGCGCGGCTTCTGTCCGGCGCGCTCGTGCTCATCGCCTTCGTGGCCGCCGCGTCCCCCGCGGCCGCGCAGGAAAACCAGGAACACCCGGACACGGCGACGGTCCGCGATACGGTGCCGGCGCCCATCGTCCTGACTCCGATCGCCGTGACGGCGACGCGCACGCCGAAGGACGTGTTCGAGACCGCGGCGCCCGTGTCGGTGATCGACACCACCGTGATCCGTGAGAAGTCACCGAACTCGGCGGCCGATCTCCTGCGCGCCCTGCCGGGCCTGGACGTGAACGGCATCGGTGCGAACCAGACGCGGCCCACGATCCGCGGCCAGAGGGGTCAGAGGATTCTCCTGCTCGAGGACGGGCTTCGCCTGAACAACGCCCGCCGTCAGCAGGACTTCGGGGAGATCCCGGCCATCGTGGACATCCGCGACGTCCGGCGCGTCGAGGTCGTGCGCGGCCCCTCGTCGGTCCTGTATGGGACGGATGCGATCGGCGGTGTGATCAACCTGATCACGGACGAGCCACCCGCCCTGGACTCCGGCGACGGGCTCGGCGGACGGCTCACCTACGAGTTTCGGGACGAGGGGACGCAGCACCGTCCGAGCGGCACGGTCTGGGGTCGCTCCGGCCGGTTCGCCTTCCACCTGAGCGGCTCCTATCGGGACACCGATCCCTACGAGGCCCCGGCCGGGAGCTTCGGCGACATCACGCTCGACCGCGACGTCCGCGTCCAGGACACGGGTGTGCGCGACCAGAACTACGCGGCGCGCCTCGACTACGACCTGTCGGCCTCGCAGAAGCTCTTCGCGAAGGCGGAAGTCTACCAGGCGGATGACGCCGGCTTCGGCTTCGTGAAGAATGAGGACCTGGGCCAGCCGGACGCGCCGTTCATTCAGATCCTGTATCCGGACCAGTCGGTCCAGAAGTACACGCTCGGGTATCGCGGCAAGGGCCTCGATGCGCCCGTCGCAGATCGATTCGACTTCACGGGATACTACCTGAACAACGAGCGGAACTTCGACCTGAACATCTTCGTCCCCTTCGGCCCTCCGGGCGCGGGCGTGGACGTCCAGTCCCAGAACTTCACGGACCTGGAGACGTTCGGGTTCCGGGCGGAGGCGGCCAAGCTCGTGGCCGATCGCGCTCTCGTCACCTACGGTGTGGATTTCTTCCGGGACGACTCGAACAACACGGACCGGAGCGTGACGACCATAATCGGCTTCGGGCCGCCCAGCCCGGACGTCAGCACGGTGCCGCGGGTCCCGAACGCGGTCTACCAGAGCACGGGCGTGTTCGCGCAGGGTGACCTGGCCCTGCACGACCGGGTCTCGGTGATCGTGGGGGCCCGCTACCAGGACGTCCGTGCGGAGACGCGGAGCACCCCCGGCATCACGGATCCGATCGTGAAGAACACGGACCAGACGCTCGTCGGGGCCGCGAACCTGCTCGTGGAGATCACGCCGGCCCTGAACTTCGTCGGGGCCGTCGGGCGCGGGTTCCGGGCGCCGAACCTCGTGGAGCTCTTCTTCAACGGGCCGACGCCGGAGGGATCGGGGTTCCAGGCCCGGAACCCGGACCTGAAGGCGGAGACGAGCGTGAACGTGGATCTCGGCCTCAAGTTCCGGCACGGCCGCGTCTCGCTCGAGGGGTACGCGTTCCGGAACACGCTGCACGACGGCATCCGGATCGCCCCGACGGGCGGGATGCAGGGGCCGTTCCCGGTCTTCCAGAACGTGAACGTGGATCGGCTCCGATTCCAGGGCGTCGAGCTCCTGGGAGCCGTCGAGCCGGTGGATGGCCTGTCGCTGTCCGCCAATTACAGCCGCCTCGACTCGAAGGATGTGCTGAACCCGAACAACCCGATCGGGGACAGCTTCTCCGAGAAGGTCAGCGGCGAGCTCGGGTACCGGGATCCCGGCGGCCGCTTCTGGGCCACCTACGGGATCCGACACAACAGCGAGCGCCGGGACATCCAGCTCGTGAACAGCCCGATCGGAAAGACGCTCCCGGCGTTCACCGTGCACGACGTGCGCGGGGGCGTCCGCCTGTTCACCCGGGGACGGGTCACGAGCAGCCTGGCGATCAGCGTGGAGAACCTCACGAACGAGCTGTACGCGGAGTTCTCGAACGCGAGCTTCTTCCGTCCGGAGCCGAAGCGCACGCTTCTCGTGAGCTGGATCAGCTCCTTCTGACCTCCACCTGAACGGGCCGCGCGGCCCGGCGGTCGCGTCGCCCCCTTCGGAGTCGCCGCCATGCGAAGCTTCGTTCACTTCATCCCGATCGCCACGAGCCTGTTCGCGAGCTGGTTCGGCTACGTGCTGCTCTCGCGCTACCTCGAGAGGCGCAGCGGTCCACACCTGGCCTGGTGGGGTGTCGGGGCCCTGCTCTACGCCGTCGGCACGATCACCGAGGCCCTGACGACGCTCTTCGGCTGGCACGAGGGCATCTTCCGCGCGTGGTACATCAGCGGCGCCCTCCTGGGCGGCGCCCCCCTGGCGCAGGGGACCGTCTATCTCCTGCTCCGGAGAAAGACCGCGAATCGCCTCACGGCGGCTCTCGTGACCGTCGTGGCCGTCGCCGCGACGTTCGTCCTCTTGACGCCCGTCGACGCGTCGCTCGTCGAGACGTACCGGCTCTCGGGCCGCGTGATGGAATGGAGCTGGGTTCGTGGATTCAGCCCGTTCGTGAACCTGTACGCGGCGGGCTTCCTCATCGGAGGCGCCGTCCTGTCCGCCCTCCGCTACCGGCGCCGGATCGAGACCCGCCACCGCTACGTGGGGAACGTGCTCATCGCCTTCGGCGCCCTGCTGCCGGGCATCGGCGGATCCTTCACGCGCTTCGGCCACGTCGAGGTCCTCTACGTGACCGAGTTCGTCGGCATCGTGCTCATCTACCTCGGCTATCGATTCAACGTCTCCGGCGGGGCGAAACCGGCCCTGCAGGCGCAGGAACAGGCGGCCTGACCCTCCATTTCCGGTCGCCATCCCGGGCCGGGCCGCGCCGACGGGCGCGAGCCCGGTCCGAACCGTTGCCCGGGGACGGATCGTAGCGCCCTCTCCCACGCATTGACGCCGCGCCCTCGGCCCGCATAGAGTGGGACCCGGTTCGAGGCGAGGCCGTTTCTCCAACCCCTCGGATCCCGCGGACCGCCGCGCCCGCGGGAACGGGAGTTACGCGTGGGTCCAAGACCCGGATCACATACGCGGCCGCTCCGGGTCGCGATCGTCGGCGCGGGGCCCGCCGGGTTCTTCACCGCGGAGGCTCTCCTCAAGCAACCCGGTCTCACCTGCTCCATCGATCTGTTCAACCGCCTTCCGACCCCGTATGGACTCGTGCGGGAAGGCGTGGCCCCCGACCACGCCTCGATCAAGAAGGTGACGGCCAAGTTCGACGGCGTCGCGGAGATGCCCTCCGTACGGTACTTCGGCAACGTGGACTTCGGCCGGGACGTCACGCGCGCGGACCTGAAGGCGCGCTACGATCAGATCGTCTATGCGGTCGGTGCCCAGTCCGACCGGCAGCTGGGGATCCCGGGAGAGGATCTCGCCGGCAGCCATCCCGCCACGATCTTCGTGGGCTGGTACAACGGACATCCGGATCATGCCGATCTCGACTTCGATCTGTCCGGGGAGCGCGCGATCGTCGTCGGAAACGGGAACGTGGCCGTGGACGTCGCGAGGATTCTCGTCTCCTCCCCGGACGCGCTCGCCCGGACGGACATCGCGGACCGGGCGCTCGAGGCCCTGCGCGGCAGCCGCGTGCGGGAAGTCCTCATGCTGGGTCGACGCGGCCCGGCTCAGGCGAAATTCACGAGCGCCGAGCTCAAGGAGCTGGGCAAGCTCGAGGGCGTGGACGTGATCGTGGACCGGGAAGACCTCGATCTGGACCCGGACAGCCAGGCGGCGCTGGAGGGAGACCGGGTCGCGGGCCGAAACCTCGAGATCCTGTCGGAGTTCGCGGAGCGAGAGCCCGCGGCCCATCGGCGGCTCGTCCTGCGCTTCCTCACGTCGCCCGTGAAGATCCTGGGCGGGGACGGACGGGTCGAGAGAGCGCGGCTCGAGCGGAACCGGCTCGTGCCCGGTCCGGACGGAGGGCTGCGCTCGGAGGGCACGGGCCGGGTCGAGGAGATCGCGGCGGGTCTCGTGCTGCGCTCGGTGGGGTACAGGGGCGTTCCCGTCGCGGACGTGCCGTTCGACGCAGCTGGCGGTGTGATCCCGAACCGCGCCGGACGCGTCACGGCGGAGCCCGGCGGCCCGGTCCTGCCCGGTGAGTACGCCGTCGGCTGGATCAAGCGCGGTCCGACGGGAATCATCGGCACGAACAAACCGGACGCGGTGGAGACCGTGCGGGCGATGGTGGAGGACCTCGAGGCCGGCCCGGAGCGCGAGGCCTCGGGCGACGGGGGGGGCTCGATCGAGGAGCTTCTCGCCGGCCGCGGCGTCGCCTTCGTCACCTGGGAGGACTGGAAGAAGCTGGATGAGGAGGAGCGCCGGCGGGGTCGGGCGCAGGGCCGGCCGCGAGTCAAGATCACCAACGTGGATGAGATGCTGGAGCTCATCGGACGGTGAACGGGGAAACCGCCAGGATCCAGGAGGTGAAGGCATGAACACCCGTCCGCTCGGCCCCGCGGGGCCGGAGGTCTCGGCCGTCGGACTCGGAGGCATGCCCCTGTCCATCGACGGACGGCCGGATCCGGACACGGCCGTGCGCGTCATCCACGCGGCCCTGGACGAAGGCGTCACGCTCATCGACACGGCGGACGTCTACTGTCTCGACGACGACGACCTCGGGCACAACGAGCGGCTCGTGGCCCGGGCGCTCAGGGAATGGCCCGCCGGAAGGAACTCCATCCTCGTGGCGACGAAGGGAGGCATGCGGCGGCCCGGCGGCGGCTGGACGAGAGACGCCAGGCCCGAGCGGCTGAAGGAGGCGTGCGATGCCTCCCTGCAGGCCCTGGGCGTGGAGTGCATCGACCTCTACCAGCTCCACGCGCCGGATCCGCGGGTGCCGTTGGCCGACAGCGTGGGCGCCCTCGCGGAGCTTCGCGACGAGGGGAAGATCCGGCGCATCGGCCTCTCGAACGTGACGGTCGCCGAGATCCGGCAGGCCGAGGAGGTGGCGGACATCGCGACCGTGCAGAACCGGCTCAGCCTGTTCTTTCGCGAGGCGATCGACGAGGGGGTCGTGAGCTACACGTCGGGTCGCGAGATCGCGCTTCTCGCGTACAGTCCCGTCGGCGGTGGCCGCCTGAACCGCAAGCTCCCGGACCATCCCGTCGTCGGACGGATCGCGGAGAAGTATGAGGCGTCGCCGCACGCGGTGGCCCTCGCGTGGGTTCTGGCGCTCGCGCCGAACATCTTCGTGATTCCCGGCGCCCGCTCCGTCGAGCACGCGACCGATTCGGCGCACGTTCCCGGTCTCACCCTGTTCGACGAGGATCTCGTCATCCTCGACGAGGCCGAGTTCTCGACCGCATGATGAGGCACCGATGATGCCGGCGGGCCTGGTTGGATGCGGCCCCCACGCACCGTCGGAGTTCCGCCATGGCCGCACACGCCCCGTCGCGCCCCGATCCGGGCTTCACGCTCGTGGAGCTTCTGGTCGCCCTCGTCCTCTCCGGCCTCGTCGGCACGGCCGTGGTCGCCCTGCTTCTCGGACAGGGACTGTTCCTGCGCCGCACGCACAACCTGGCCCTGGCCGACCAGCGCCTGAGGGCGGCGGCCGATCTGATGGGGTCCGAGCTGCGGGAGGCCTCGGCGGGCGATCTCGTCGCGGCGGAGCCCGACTCCCTCACGGTGCGCTTCACCGTCCGACGCTCGATCGTGTGCGATTCGGCGGTGGGCGGCGTGGTCCGCGTCTTCGTGTACGACAGCCTCTCCGGCCCCAACCTCCGCGGAGGGATCGCCGGGACCGCGGTCCTGCCGCCCGACGACACGACCTGGGCGCGGGCAGACGGATTTGCGCCCGCTCTCGACCGGATGGGATCGGCGCCGCGCGCCGCGTGCGCGGCCCGTGGAGCGCCCGCCACGGGCGCCGCCTCGAGCTACCGGACGCTCTCGGGCTGGCGGTCGGCGCTTCCCGGGCGCCTCCCGCCGGGCGGGAGCCTGATCCGGGCCTACGGCACGCTGACCTACCGTCTCGCGCCCTCCCGCTTCTCGGCCGGGGTCGCGCTGTGGCGGGATCGCCAGGAGCTCGTCCCGTCCTTCGCGGCGGGGGCCACCTTCCGCTACGTGCTCGAAGATGCCAGTGTGGTGGCCTCGGTCCCGCCCGGCGCCCTCGCCGACGTGCGGGCCGTTCGGTTCGTGGCCACGGCGACGGCCGGGCGGGGTCGGGCGATCGTCCGGAGATCGCTCGCCTACGACATCCCGTTCCGGAACTGAGGAAGGACGTATGCACGAGCTGAAGGGACGACGCGCCCTCGTGTGCGGAGGGTCGCGGGGCATCGGCCGCGCCTGCGCGGAAGACCTGGCCTCGCGGGGCGCCGCCGTCACGGTGCTGGCGCGGGACGGGGCGTTGCTGAAGGAGGTCGCGGCGCACCTCGACGCGGCGGCGGGTCAGAGCCACGAGGCTCTCGTGGCGGATCTCTCGGATGCCGCCGCCGCGGCGGCCCGCGTCGCGGAGTGCGTGGAGAGAGCCGGTCCGATCCACATCCTCGTGAACAACACGGGAGGCCCGCCCTCCGGGGCGCTGCTCGACGCGACACCGGAGGACTTCCTGTCCGCCATCGGCCGGCACGTCGGAGCCGCGCACCGGCTCGTTCAGACGCTCCTTCCGGGGATGCGGGAGGCCGGATACGGCCGGATCATCAACATCGTCTCCACGTCGGTCCTCGCTCCGATTCCCGGCCTCGGCGTCTCGAACACGACCCGGGCGGCCGTAGCGAACTGGGCTCGCACGCTCGCCCACGAGCTCGGCCCGCACGGGGTTACCGTCAACAACGTCCTCCCGGGGTTCACCGACACCGAGCGGCTGCGCGAGCTCATCGAGGTCACGGCCGAGCGCATGGGCGCCGAGGCCGACGCCCTGGCCGAGGCGTGGCGCGCCGACATCCCGGCGCGCCGCTTCGCGGACCCGGCCGAGATCGGGGTCGTCGTCGGCTTCCTCGCGACGCCGGCCGCCGGCTACGTGAGCGGCGTGAACCTGCCGGTGGACGGAGCCCGGACCGTGGCCCGATGACGACGCGCCGCGGCCCCGGGGAGGCCCGCCCGGCGCGGTCCTTCGCGTTGACAGTCCGGGGCGGCCGGGCTAGCTTTTTCGTGCAGTCAGCGAAACGGGATTGACGGCCGAACGAACAGAATGCCGAGGGAACCTGGCGATCGTGCGGGTTCCCTATTTTTTGCGAATCCCGTCCTCGGGGACGCCCGCGCCGGGCGCCCCGGAACAGACACAAGGAGCTCACGAGCATGGGAACGATCGGTCGGGTGAAGTGGTTCGACGACAGCAAGGGATACGGCTTCATCACGCCGGAGGATGGCTCGAAGGACTGCTTCGTCCACCACACGGCGATCGAGGGAACCGGCTTCAAGTCCCTGGCCGAAGGCGAGCGCGTCGAGTACGACGTCGTGGAAGGGACGAAGGGCCCGGCGGCGGCGAACGTGAAGAGGCTGGGAGAGGCCGACACGTCGGAGGGATGACGGCCGGTGTGGGACGAAGCGGTACAGATCTCGCCGGGAAGGGTGCCGGGCGTCGGGCCGGTTGAGGCCGACGCGCCGGACGACCGCGAGGATCGCGCGAAATCGGTCCACGCCGAGCTCACCTTCTTCCCCGCGGACCTGTTCCAGTTCGATCCGCGCATCCGCGAGGGATGGCTGTCGGACAGGTACTTCCTGCGCGCCGTGGCCACGCTCGAGCACGCGGGGCAGGACCCGAACGTCACGATGCAGTTCTTCGCCAAGAAGCACGGCGTCGTGGCGGGCCTGTACGAATGCGTGCGCATGCTGCAGACGCAGCTCCGGTCCGGCTACTCCTGCGCCGATCTCGAGGTGGACACCCTACGCGACGGCGACACCGTGGAGCCGTGGGAAGTGGCCTTCCGCATCCGGGGACCCTACCGGGCGTTCGCGTTCCTCGAGACGCCGATCGACGGCGTCCTGTCACGCCGCAGCCTGATCGCCACGAACGCGGCTCGCGCGGTCGCGGCTGCCGGAGACACCCCGGTCATCTACTTCGCGCCACGCCACGATGACTGGCGGATCCAGACGCCGGACGGCTACGCGGCCCGGGTGGGAGGCGGGCGGAGCGTCTCGAGCGACGCGGGAGGTGCCTGGTGGGGTGGAGAGGGCGTGGGGACGATGCCGCATGCCCTCATCGCCGCCTTCGGCGGGGACGTCGTCGAGGCCACGCTCGCCTTCGCACGCTACGTCCGGGACCGGGAGCCCGAGGTGCCCGTGGTCAGCCTCGTGGACTTCGCGAACGACTGCGTACGCGACTCCCTGGCCGTGGCCCGGGCGATGCGGGACGAGTTCGGGGACGGGGTCCTGTTCGGAGTCCGCCTCGACACGAGCGGCAAGCTCGTGGACCGGTCGCTGATGGAGGACCCGGGGCTCTGGGGAAGGGAGAACCTGTTCGGCGTGAACCCGCACCTCGTGCGAAAAGTGAGGGAAGGTCTGGACGCCGAGGGGTTCGACTACGTCGGGATCATCGTGAGCGGCGGCTTCACGCCGCGGAAGATCCGACGCTTCGCCGAGCTCGACCTGCCCATCTCGGCCTATGGCGTCGGGAGCAGCATTCTGGGGCGGGGGACGGAAGCCGACGGCATCGTGTCCGGCTTCGACTTCACCGGGGACGTGGTGGAGCTGAACGGACGGCCCCTGGCCAAGGTGGGACGCGGCCTGTGGCCGAACCCGCGCCTCGTCCGCGTGGACTGGGACCTCCTGGCGGAGCTGGACGCCCGGGCGGAGGCGGAGCGTGACGGGAGCGCCTGACGGGGGCGTACGCCAGGCGCCCGCGATCGGCTGGATCGTGGACGTGCAGAACGACTTCATGCGCCCCCCGGATCGCGGCGGGCGGCTGTACGTCCGGGACCTGTTCGACCCGTCCGACCAGGGCGCCACGCTGGCGCGGGCAGGCATCGAGCGGGCCGTGCGCTGGATGGCGGATCACTGCGATGCGCTCGTGTTCACCGGCGACTGGCACGGGCTCGACGACGCGGAGATCGACCCCGTGGCGCCGGATCCGGCGGCAGGTACCTACCCCCCCCACTGCATGGGACGCTCGGAGGATCCGGCCGAGCGCGAGGGCGCGGAGATCCTCGAGTCCATCCGGCCGCGGAATCCCGTCGTGCTCGAACCGGACGCGTCGGCCGACGACGCCTCGCGTGCCGCGCGAGCGGCGCTCGCGGAAGGGCGGCCCCTGTTCGTGCGCAAGACGCGGTTCGACGTGTTCGCCGGAAACGCGGGCTCCGAGGCGCTTCTCACGGCCCTGCGTGAGGAGCTCGGTGGCTGGCCGCCGGTCTACGTCGCGGGCGTCGCCCGCGACGTCTGCGTGACGCAGGCGATCGACGGGATGCAGGCCCGTGGATACCGGACGGTCGCCATCCGCGACGCGACCTGGGGCCTCGGCCTCGAGCCGGAGGAGGAGACCCTCGCCCGCTGGGCGCGCGGCGGAGAGGTCGTCACGCTCGCGGAGCTGGAGGCGGCCGCGCCGCCGCGCACGACGCCCCGATGAGAGGATCGCCATGTCGTTTCCGGTCGTGACTCGTTCGCTGACCCGGGCCCTCTTCGCGGGCCTCGCCGTCCTCGCTCCTCTCGCTCCGGCGACGGTCCGGGCGCAGGAGGCGCCCGGCGGCACGCTCGTCGTCCTGAACAAGGCCGAAAACACGGCGAGCCTCATCGACGTCGCCTCCGGCCGCACGCTCGCCAAGCTGCCGACCGGCGTCGGTCCGCACGAGGTCGCGATGTCGAGCGGCGGGACCCGGGCGGCCGTGGCGAACTACGGAGCGCAGAGGGGCGGGCGGACGCTCACGATCATCGACGTCGCGCGCGGCTCCGTCGAGCGCACGATCGATCTCGGCTCCTACGGACGGCCGCACGGCATCGCCTTCCTGCCGGGGGACAGCCTCCTCGCCGTCACATCGGAAGCGAGCCGGAACGTGGTCCTCGTGCGGGTCGCGGACGGGACCGTCGTCGGGGCCGTCTCCACGGAGCGGCCCGGGTCGCACATGCTCGCGCCGATCGGGGATGCGACCCGCATCTACACGAGCAACATCCCCGATCACTCGGTCTCCGAGCTGGACATGGGGAGCGGCCGCATGTCGCGGATCTTCGAGGTCCCCCCGCAGCCGGAGGCGATCGGCGTGACCCGCGACGGCAGGGAAGTCTGGGTCGGGAGCAACGCGCGCGGCGTCGTGAGCGTCATCGACACGGAGACGGGCGAGGTCTCGGAAGCCGCGAAGGGGTTCGGCTTTCCGTACCGGATCCTGTTCACGCCCGACGAGCGCCTCGTCATCGTACCGGACTTCCGCGGCAACGAGCTCCGGTTCATCGACCGGGCCACGCGCACGGACGTCGCGTCCCTCCCGCTTCCCTCCGCGGGCCCCATGGGGCTCACGCTCTCCGCGGACGGGCGGACCCTCTTCCTGTCCCTCGGGCTCGAGAACCGGGTCGCCGTCATCGACCTGGCGACCCGGGAGATCCTGCGCACCCTGGAGGCGGGGGCCCGGCCGGACGGGGTCGGCTATTCGGAGCTCGTCCTGGCGGAGGGGCCCTAGATCCCGTGGCGGACTCCGGCCCCCTGCAACCGCGGCCGCGGGAACCGGGCCGGCGCCCATCCGTTCTAGGGGTATCGACGACAGATCGACTGCGGCCCGCGGCCGGTGACCCCCGGCCCGCGGGCGCCCGACAGGACCCGAGGCCATGCCCATCTCGGAAGCCGGCTCCCGGATCGTTCACGATTCGCTGAAGGCCTGCGGCATCCGCCTCCTGGCGGCGCTGCCGGAGACGTGGCTCGTGCGCCTGCTCGAGCTGGCGGAGGCGGATCCGGACCTCACGCTCGTGCAGCCCGCGCGCGAGGAGGAAGGGGTGGGGATCTGTGCCGGCGCGCACCTGGCCGGCCGCCGGTCCGCCCTCGTGATCCAGAACCACGGCCTCCTGGCGTCCGTGAACGGGATCGTCTCCTGCGCCCAGCTCTACCGGATCCCGCTCCTCATGCTCGTGAGCTACCGGGGCGCGTTCGGGGAGCGGGACCCGTGGCAGACGGAGGGAGGGCGCGTCACGGAGCCGGTTCTCGACGCCCTTCGCGTGCCGTACGAGAAAGTCGAGCGCCCGGAGGAGGCGGGGCCGCGGATCCAGCAGGCGCAGGCCCTGGGCCTGGCGGCGAATCGGCCCACCGCCGTGCTCCTGTGCCGGGACCTCCTGTGGGAGGACGCGTGAGGCGCCTGGACGCCCTCCGGGCCGCGTACGCCGACCTGGAGGACCGGGTCGTGGTGACGATCATGGGCGCGGTCGCCGCCGAGCTCCAGTCGATCGGGCACCGGCCCGGCTTCTTCTACCTGCAGCACGCGATGGGTCTCGCCTCCTCCCTGGGGCTCGGGATCTCCCTTGCGCGGCCCGAGGCCGGTGTCGTCGTGCTGGATGGAGACGGATCCGTGCTCATGAACCTCGGGGGGCTCACGACGCTCGCACGCTACAAGCCTCCGAACCTCGTGCACGTCGTGTTCGACAACGGCAGCTTCGTCTCCACCGGCGGATTCCCGACCGCGACGGCCGCCGGCACGAGCCTGGCGGGGATCGCGGAGGCGGCCGGGATCCCGCGGGTCGTGGAAGTGGACGTCGTGGAGGCCTTCCTGGAAGCCCTGCGCGAGGCCCTGGCCGCCGGCGAGCTCACCGTCATCGTCGCCCGGGTCGAGCCGGTCGGCCCGGACGAGTACGTGACCGGGCTCCCGCTGCTGGAGAACCGCTTCGCCTTCGAGCGCCACCTGCGGGGGCGCTTCCCCGACGAAGGCGCCTGAGTCCGCCGAGAATTCGAATCAGAGGACAGACCATGTCATCCACGCTGGGCCGGCTCGTCGAGGAACTTCAGGAGGGTCGTCTCCGCGTCGTCGATCTCACCCGGCCCCTCGGCCCGGACACCCCCGTCATCGACCTGCCGCCCGAGTTCGCGGCGTCGCCCAGCGTGACGATCGAGCCCATCTCCCGCTACGACGAGGCCGGCCCCGCCTGGTACTGGAACCGATTGAGCTTCGGGGAGCACACGGGCACGCACTTCGACGCGCCCGTCCACTGGATCACGGGCCGGCATCTTCCCGACAACGCCTGCGACACGATCCCACCGGCCCGCTTCGTCGGGCCCGCCTGCGTCCTCGACCTTGAGGCCGAGGTCCGCGCGGACCCCGATTACCTCCTCACGGCGGCCCGGATCGAGCGCTGGGAGGCCGAGCATGGTCGGATTCCCTCCGGCGCCTGGGTCCTGCTCCGAACGGGCTGGAGCCGGCGCAAGGACCCGGCGGACTTCCTCGGCGTGAGCGAGGATGGGCCGCTGGGCCCCGGGCCGACCCGGGAGGCGTCGGAGCTTCTTGCGCACGAGAGGGATGTGCTCGGGATCGGTGTCGAGACCGTGGGCACGGACGCCGGGAAGGCCGGGGGCTTCGACCCGCCGTTCCCGAACCATTCGATCATGCACGGAGCGGGGAAGTTCGGCCTCGCGAGCCTGGGAAACCTGGATCAGCTGCCCCCGACGGGCGCGGTCGTGATCGCGGCTCCGCTCAAGATCGTGGGGGGAAGCGGCAGCCCGCTCCGGGTGCTGGCGATCGTGCCGTAGGCTCGGGGCCGAGGATGCGATAGGCGCGGTAGTCGTCCCGGTCCGCGATCTCGCGCAGGCGAACCCCGGGGGCGTGCCACGGCCAGCCGAGGGAGAGGTGGTCCTTTAGCGTCTCGCGCCCGACGGCCGACCGGGCCGACCCGAGCTTCCACCAGGCCAGCCGCTCCGAGAGCGCGAGGACGGCCGGATTGAAGGTCCAGCCGACGTACACCCACGGTGCCCGGTGGGCGCAGAGCTCCTCCGGCCTCCGCACGTAGCCCTCCGGTCCCGCCCAGGCCTCCAGGGCCCGTTCGAGGCCCGCTCCCGGCCCCGCCGGCCCGCCGTCGTAGGCCAGGACCACGTCCCGGTCCGGCAGGGCGAAGCGGAGGAAGGCGTAGTCCGAGATCCAGCCCGTGACGAGGGTCCCGTCGTCCCCTGCCGCCCGGTCCGCGAAGGTCCCGTACGCACGCTGGTCGATCTCGTAGGGCATGAACGGATCGAGAGCCAGCCGCCCGGCGATCCCGAGCCCGAGCGCGACGGCCGCGGAGATCGCGGGTCGCAGGGGCCGCCGCGCGACCACCGTCAGGCCCCGGTGGGCGAGGAGCGCCAGGGCCGGAGCCGACCCGTAGAAGTACCGGGGCTCGGCATGGCGGGCGCCGAGGAGGAAGGGCACGGACGTGACGACCAGCCACGCGAGGGCGAACCGGACGACCGGCTCCCGCCATTTCCACAGGCCCGCGAGCACGAAGGGCGCGAAGAGCTGGACCGACATGCCGACCGCGAAGACCTTGACCAGCGGGGATGGGCGCCGCCGGGTCACGCTCGCCGCGAGGCCTCCGAACGAGACGACGTCGATTCCGAGCAGGGTCCACGTGAGAGCCAGGAGCCCGAGGATTCCGGCGCCGGCGAGCGTGCCGCGGACCAGGACCCGCCTCCGGTCGACGCACGGCGGTCCCCAGGCCAGCAGGCCGAGGCCGAATCCGGCCGCGAACAGGATCGAAGTGATCCGGGCAAGGATCCCGAGCGTCAGGAAGGCGATCGCGCCCGCGAGGACGACGCCGCGGCGGGTGGCGGGGGCGGGTCGGAGAGAGCGGAGAAACAGCACGCAGCCCGCGCCGGCCAGCAGGAGGGAAGGGACCTCCGACAGGGTCTTGTAGCCCAGGTAGACGGTGAGCGGCGAGAAGAACAGGAAGAGGGTCGGGCCCACCGCCTCCCCGACGCGGAGCTCCCGGAACAGCGCCCACATCACGTAGCAGAACGCCACGAGCGCGAGCGCGAACGCCGCCTGGAGCCCGTACAGGCCGGGAAAGCCCTCTCCCGTGAGCCGGACGAGCAGCCTCAGCAAGGCGACGAAGACGATCTTGGCGGAGAAGAAGGCGCCGGGGAACGGATCCGGCGTCACGACGGACTCGAGGGACACGAGGCCGCCCACGGAGTGGCCCCAGGCGGAATACACGTAGAAGTACTCGTCCCAGTAGTGGCCCTGACCCACGGCCAGGACCAGGAACGCGACGGCGGCCGCTGCGAGCAGTAGCGCGTCGTGTCTTCCGGAGCGTGCGCGCATCGGCAGTTCCTCCATCCGCCCCCACGCTCACCGCCGGCGTCCGCCGGCGCAAGAGCGCGCTCGCCCGTCGCGGCCCCGGCAGCGGTCCTTGCTCCATGCGCCCCCGACACGTCCGGTACCGGCTCCTCGCCCTCGAGGCGTCGGGATCCGGCTCCGCCATGGAGTCACTCGATGTCGCGGACGAGCCTCTCGTGTGGGAGGAGCTCCGGACCCGTTATCGTGCACGGCCTCGTCGCGGAGATTCACAATCATCAAGGTCGGTACGACCTCGCTCGCGCGTCGGCCCTTCGCGCCGTGCGCTACGCGCCCGAGGAGGCCGATCTCTGGGGTCTGCTCGGCTGGCTGCAATACGCCAACGGTGACGAGAAGCACGCGGTGGAGGCGTATCGGAAGGCCAATGACCTGGACCCGTCCTTCTTCACGCGCTCGCTCGAGGACCAGGAGATCTGGAAGGAGATCGGACCGTAAGGGACGGCGCCGGCTGCGCACGAATCGGATCGACTCCACCTTGACGGGGGGGCGGGAGGGCGACGAGTCTCCCCTCATGCGTCGCCCCCTCATCGCCGCGAACTGGAAGATGCACCTGGGCCGCCCGGACGAGGCGCTCGCGTTCGTTCGGAGCCTGCGCCCCCGGCTGGGACGGACCGGGGGCGTGGACGTGGTGCTGTGCCCGCCTTTCACGGTCCTGGCCCCCCTCGCGGAGGCGCTCGGACCCTCGCCCATCGCTCTCGGGGCCCAGACGATGCACTGGGAGGAGGCAGGGGCCCGCACGGGAGAGATCTCGCCCGCCATGCTCGCGGATCTGTGCGACTACGTGATCCTGGGCCATTCCGAGCGGCGGGCCTCGGCCGGGCCCTCCGCGGATGACGGAGCCATCCGGCGCAAGGTCGGGGCGGCGCTCGCCCACGGCCTCGCGCCCATCGTGTGCGTGGGCGAGAGCGCCGCGGATCGTGACGCCGGCAGGACCGCCGAGTTCGTCGGCGGCCAGGTGGCCTCGGCCCTCGACGGGCTCACCGCGGCGGAGGCGTGTCGGTGCGTCATCGCCTACGAGCCCCTGTGGGCCATCGGCAGCGGTCGCTCCGCGACTCCGGCGGATGCGAACCGCACGATCGAGCTCACGATTCGCGGCACGCTCGCCGGGCGTCTCGGCGAGGCGGCGGCTGCGCGCGTGCGGGTCCTGTACGGCGGGAGCGTGACGGCGGAGAACATCGCCGACTTCATGGCCATGCCCGGCGTCGATGGGGCCCTCGTGGGCGGCGCGAGCCTGAAGCCCGCCTTCGCCGAGCTCGTTCGCGCGGCGGTGCCGGCCGCCTGAGCCGGAGCGGGGATCACGCGGCTCCGGGCCGGCGGGCGGCGGCGATCGCGCGTCCCCGGCCGCACGTGGCGGGTCAGGCCTCCCGCGAGACCTCGTCCACGACGCCCACGACGACGGCGCGGACCGCGCCCGGGTCCAGCCCGAGGATCTGCCGCGCACCGTTCCCCTCGTCCAGCAGGAGCACGGTGTCCCCGGGTCCGGCCTGCGCCACGTCCACCGCGATGTCGTAGTCGCCCGTCGGCGCCCCTGCGGGGTCCACGTGGTCGACGAGCAGGAGGCGCCTGCCGTCCAGGTGCGGCGTCTTAACCGTGGCGACGACGGACCCGACGACCCGGCCGATGAACACGCTCAGCCCGCCTCCGCCCGGTGGACCTCGTCCACCAGGCCCGTGATCGCCAGATCCACCGGCACGAAAGTCTCCGGCAGCGCCTGGGCCGCTTCCCGGCTCGCGACGACGAACACGAGATGGCCGGGCCCGGCTTGCGCGGTCGCGTCTGCGGCCACGGCCGCGGTGCCGGCCGGGTTCCCCTCCCGATCCAGCGGCCGCACGGAGAGGAACTTGATCCCGTCCAGCCCCTCCGCCTTCACGGATGCGACGACCGTTCCCACGACCCGCGCGAGCTTCACGACAGGTCCCGGACCCGATCGCCGAAGCGCGTCGCCTCGGCCACGTTCGCCCAGATCTCACCGTGCAGCTGAGGAATGACGACACGGCGCACGAGCCGGGCCGGCGGATCGATGGCGCCGCACCCGATGTCGACGGCGGTCTCGACGTCCGCCACGAATCCGGAGTACAGGACGATCCCCTTGCCGCCGAGGCCATCGGCGAGCCGGACCTCGAGGAGCCGGATCTCGGCGCCCTTCACCCCCGCGTCGGCGGCGAGGATCGCCGACGCGACCGTCGTGGTCTCCACGACCCCGAGCGCGTCCGCCTCGTCGGGCACGCGACCGCCGCCGATCGCCTCCACGACGGCGGGATGCACGTTCGGGAGGAAGACGTGGTCGAGCACGTCGTCGCCGCCCACGTCGCGCCCCGCGGCGAGCGCCTCCTCGACGTCCGCCACGCTCCCTCCGATGAGGACGAGGTAGCGCCCCGGTTGCACGGTTCCGGCGCGGACGACGTCGATGGGTGCCCGCTTGACCATCGCGTCGGCGGCCTCGATGCCGGCGGCCACGCTGCCGAAGTCGATGAGGGCGAGGGCGGGGTCGATCATGCCGCCCTCCGGCTCGAGACTCGGGGTCTCCCCATCAGACGATCCGGAAGGAATCCTTCAGCACGCAGCGCCGGATGCGGCTGAAGCTGATCGGATTCGTGAGCCCTTCCCCCGTCGGGCTCGCGATCGTGAACGAGCAGAACCCCTCCCCCCCGTACCCCAGGCCGTCGAAGGAGGCGCCGTTCTTGACGAAGATGCTGCAGTCCATCTCGCGCGCCATCCGGCTCAGGTGATCGAGGTTCTTAGAATGCATGACCGCGGTGTGACGGAAGCCGTGCTCGGCCTGCTTCGCCAGGTCGATCCCCTCGTCCGCGTCCCGGACGCGCACCAGGGGCAGGATGGGCATCATCTGCTCGGAGAACACGAGCGGGTCGTCCCGCTCGACCTCGACGAGAACGAGCCGCGTCTCGTCGCCGGCCTCGATTCCGATCTCCCGCAGGAGGACGCTCGCGTTCTTGCCGATGAAGGCCTTGTTCATCGTGCCGTGGCGCCCGGGCTCCGGTCGATCCTCGAAGATCGAGCCGCGCAGCCGGTCCAGCTGGCCGCCGTCGATCTCGATCGCCCCGTTCGCGCACATGGCCCGTTTCAGGTCATCCGCGATGGAGGCGACGGCGAACACCTCCTTCTCGTCCGTGCAGATGATGTTGTTGTCGAGCGAGGCCCCGCGGACGATGTCCCGTCCCGCCTGCGCGAGGTCCGCGGTCTCGTCCACGACGACGGGCGGGTTCCCCGGCCCGGCGCAGACCGCGCGCTTTCCGCTTGCCATCGCGGCCCGCACGACGCCGATGCCCCCCGTGACCGTCAGGAGGCTGACCCCGCGGTGCTGCATGAGCGCCCCGGCCGTCTGGATCGTGGGCTCGGCGATCGCGCACACGAGATTGGCGGGCCCACCCGCCTCCACGATCGCGTCGTTCACGAGCTGGACCGCCCGGTTCGAGCAGCGGGCGGCGGATGGATGGGCGTTGAACAGGACGGCGTTCCCGGCGGCGACCATGCCGATCGCGTTGCACACGACGGTGGAGATCGGGTTCGTGCTCGGGATGATGGAGCCGATGAGGCCATACGGCGCGAACTCCGCGACCGTGAGGCCTCCGTCGCCGCTCCAGGCCTCCGTGTTCAGGCATTCGGTCCCGGGCACCTTGTCCGCGTTGAGCCGGATCTTCTCGATCTTGTCCTCGTAGCGGCCGAGGCCCGTCTCCTCCCTCGCCTCCCAGGCCAGCGGCTGGGCGTTCTCGCGCATGACCCGCCTGATGTGGGCGATCATCCGGTCTCGCACCGAGAGCGGGAGGTCCTGCAGCCGGCGGTAGGCTTCCCGTGCGGCCTCGACGGCGGCGTCCACGTCCGGGAACAGGTTGTCGCCGTGACGCGGCGTCTCCGCCGCCCCGGGCCGGGGCGGGGCGGCCGGGGCGGGAGCGCGAGGCGTGCTGCCGGCGCGCTCCGCCTGTCCGAGCTCGGCCATCACCCGGTCGATGACGGCCTGGATCCGGGCTTCATCCATCTCAGCCCTCCCTGGCCTTGTCGTACTTCACCTCGCCCTCCACGGCCATCGTGTCGACGATGGCCATGATGACGGCGTCACAGGGGCGCTTGTCCGTCACCCGCGTCTGCCGGGCCGAGCTCCCGGTCGCGTACAGGACGACCTCGCCCACGCCCGCCCCCACGGCATCGGCCGCGACCCGGTATCCCCCGGTCGCCCTGCCCTCGATGTCCAGCTGCTCGAGCACGAGGAACTTGAGTCCCTCCAGCGACGGCTCCTTGCGCGTCGCGACGAGCGTGCCGACGACTCTTCCTACGAGCATGATCAGCTCCGTATGTCGGGCCGCTGACGGCCCGGGATCACTTCTTGGCGGACTTCGTGGCCTCGCCCTGGCGGCCCAGCGGCAGCGTCCGGTCCACGTTCGCGTGCGGGCGCGGGATGATGTGGATCCCCACGAGCTCGCCGACCTTCTCGGCTCCCCGCGCGCCCGCCTCGACGGCCGCCTTCACGGCCGCCACGTCGCCGCGCACGACCGCGGTCACGTAGCCCCCGCCCGTCTTCTCGTAGGAGACGAGTTCGACCTTCGCCGCCTTGACCATCGCGTCGGCGGCCTCGACCATCGCGGGGTAGCTCCGCGTCTCGATCATGCCGAGGGCCTCGATCGCACCGTATTCTTCAGCCATTCCTGCCTCCCGCCTTCGATGGATTTCGGGTTCGCGACCCCGCCGTCAGTCGCGTCGCTTCGACTTCATCTCGCGGCCGCTCACGCCCTCGATGGCCGCCACGGCGGCGCCGTACCCCGCCATGATGTCCTGCTCCTCGCCCCCCAGGTACACGCGCCCGAAGCTGCCGAACGCGCGCACGTCCAGGATGTTGATGTTCGCCGCCTTCTCCGCCTCGTTCGCCGCCAGGGCCGCGTATCCCGCCGGCTCGACCTCGAGCACGTAGAGCGTCTGTCCGGCCAGGAGCATGTGGCCGTAGCGCATCCGGTTCACGAGCTGCACCTGGTGGGCGTCGATGTGGCGGATGATCTGGCTCGATACGACCCGCGGCTTCGACCGCTCCGACTCCTGCACCCCGAGGGCGTCCAGGATCGCCTCGCCGGCGGCCCGCACCTCGGCCTGCACCCCGTGGTGCACCTCCAGGAGGCCGAACAGGCGCTCGACGACCTGCATGCCCGGCCGGACCCGCGTGGATTTCAGCGCGATGTCCGTGATCCGGTTGATCTCGATCCCCGGAGAGATCTCGATCCACAGGGACGCATCGCCGGGCAGGGGAAGGAAGCCTCGCGCCACCGTGCCGAGGTAGGCCGCGTGCTGCGGCTGGAGATTGTCGAGAAACACGTAGGTTCGCAGGTCAACGGACATTGGACGACCTCATGACTCGGCTCCCTGAATGATCTTCACACTGGCACTGGCGCCGATCCGGCTGGCGCCCGCGGCGATCATCTTCCGCGCATCCTCGAACGTCCGGATGCCTCCGGACGCCTTCACGCCGATCCGCGGCCCGACGACGCGCCGCATGAGGGCCACGTCCTCGGCCGTCGCGCCGCCTGGTCCGAATCCGGTGGACGTCTTCACGAAGTCCGCGCCGGCGACCTTCGCGAGCTGGCAGGCCGCCACCTTCTCCTCGTCCGTGAGCAGAGCCGCCTCGATGATGACCTTGAGGATCGCCCCCCCGGCATGGCTCGCCCGCGCCACGGCCGCGATGTCGCGCTCCGCCAGCTCGTAGTCGCGCGACTTGATGGCCCCGACGTTCACGACCATGTCCACTTCCGTGGCTCCGTCGCGTATGGCCTTCTGGGCCTCGAACGCCTTCGCCTCCGTGGAGGTCGCGCCGAGGGGGAAGCCGATGACGGTGCAGACCCGCACCCCGCTGTCCTTGAGCAGGTCCGCGCAGAGCTTCACGTAGGCCGGGTTCACGCACACGGAGGCGAAGCCGTACTTCCGGGCCTCGAAGCAGAGCTGGGCGATCTGCTCCTGGCTCGCGTCGGGCTTGAGCAGCGTGTGGTCGATCATGTGGCTCAGGGTGCCGTCCGTCGGCGCCACGCCCAGCGTGGAGGCGAGCCGATCCGCGCCGGCGCGGACGACGGGCCGGACCCGATCCACGTAGTTGCCCGCCGACAGGTCGGGCCCGGCGTCGCCCGTCGCGCCCTCGCGGACGAGGACGAGGACCTGATGCGTGATCTGCTCGATGATGCGCTCCAGCGTGGGCTCGTCGAGCTCGATCGCGGGTCGCCGCCGCCCTTCGCCGCTCGCCGTGCTCACCGTCCCGCCAGGTATCTTCGCTCGATGTCCATGATCTTGCTCACCCGCCGCGCGTGGCGTCCGCCTCCCGCGGGCGTCGCCAGCCACGTGCGCACGATCCGCCGCGCCTGGTCCGCGCCCGTGAACCCGGCTCCGAGCGTGAGGACGTTCGCGTCGTTGTGCTCCCGGCTGTTCACGGCGGTCGCCTCGTCGTAGCACAGCGCGGCCCGGACGCCGGGCACCTTGTTCGCCGCCATGCAGGATCCGATGCCCGCCCCGTCCACGAGAATGCCTCGGAACGCCTTTCCTTCCGCCACGAGCCGCGCCACCGCGAGGGCGAAGTCCGGATAGTCCACCGACTCGGGGCCGTGGGTGCCGCAATCCAGGACGCCGTAGCCCTCCTCCTCGAGCTGGCGACGGATCCTCTCCTTGAGTTCGAAGCCGCCGTGATCCGCCCCGAGGGCCACGGTCTCCCGGTCCGCCGGCCCGGCGGCCGCCTCCGCGCCCCGGACGGCCGACGCCGTCTCCGGCGGGGCCTCGGCGAGGCGGATGCGACGCTCCATCGCGGCCTGGCGGGCCAGGGGAGTCACGAGCGCCCCCGGCGCCAGGACGAGCTCGCCTCCCGGCTCCACGCCCTGGAGATCGCGCTCCGTCACCAGAAAGCGCGACCGGCTCGCGACGCGGCTCTCGCTCCGCCCGATCGCCCGCAGGACGACGCGCCGCACCATGGCCCGCACCGCGCTCTCGTCGATCACCCGGCGTCCCTCCGCCTCACCACGACCTCCACTCGCCCGCCTCGGCGTCGGACCCGACCGCCTCCTGAGCCGCGGCTTGCGGCGGCCCGTTTTCCTCCCCACGAGCCCGCCGTGCCCGGGAGGCGAGGAGCTGGAAGTGCGCCCGGAGCTGGGCGACGGCCGCCTCGAACGGCTCGGGTGTCCCTGCGGCCTGCGCCTGCATGAGGCCGCCTTCCATCACGCTCAGCACGAGGCGGGCAAGGGTGCCGCGGTCCGCATCCTCGGGCAGCCGATCCCCCGCGGCCTCGAGCCATCGCCGGACGCCGGCCGTCCACAGCGCGAAGTACCGGGCGATGAGCGCCCTCGCCTCGGGCCGGCCAGAGCCGACCTCGAGGGCCAGGTCGCCGACCGGGCACCCGAGCGTGCACCCGGTCATCACGAGCCGTCTCCGGTAGTGCTCGAGCAGGGCGAACACGCGCCCGAACGGATCGTCCGAGGCACGCTCCGCCGGGGCCAGGACGGTGCGCTCGAGCTCGTCCAGGTGGCGCTCGACGGCGGCCACGAGAAGCGCTTCCTTGCTTCCGAAGAAATGATACAGGCTCCCGCTCTTGACGCCCGCCTCGCGCAGAATCGTCGCGACGCTCGTGGCCGCGAACCCCCGTTCGTGAAACAGGCGCGTCGCAGCCTCTAGGATTCGGTCCCTGGTGTCCGTCCCCACGCCACGTAATTGAATGATCGTTCAATACAATCTCTGCCGTCTTTCGCGCGACAGGCGAAGGATCGGCGACGGCACACCCGCAATGCCCGGTTCTGTCTTGAACAATCAATCATTTCGGCCCGTCTGTCAACCCCGGCGGCGGAGCGCACGCGACCTGCGACTCAGCGGAACAGGTCCTCCTGGTTCTCGATGGGGTCCAGACAGGCCGGATCATCGTACGTCACGTGGTTCACGCGCGTGCTTACCGGCGTGATGGTGAGAGCATCGGTGGGAAACGGCAGGAAGAGGTCCGCGAGGGGCGGCCGGTCGCGGATCGATGGATCGAGCCAGCGATCGACGTCCCGGGGCCGCAGGATGACGGGCATGCGATCGTGAAGATCCACGAGGCGGTCGTTCGCCTCCGTCGTGAGAATCGCGCAGGTATCGAGCGGCGGTCGGTCCGGGCCGCGCCACCGGTCCCAGAGCCCCGCGAAGGCGAGGACGCCTCCCGCGGTCGGGTGGATCCAGTACGGTTGCTTCCGGCGGCCTTCGCGGCGCCACTCGTAGAACCCGTCGGCGACGACGAGGCATCGCCGGTCCCGAAACGGGTCGCGGAAGGCGGGCTTCTCCGCCGCGGTCTCGGCACGAGCGTTGATGAAGCCCGGCGCCGCGTCTGGATCCGGGCTCCAGTGCGGCACGAGTCCCCAGCTCATCATGCGGATCTCGCGCACGGGCGGCGCGTCCTCGGGGCCGGGCTCCGGGCGGGATGGGCGCACGACGGCGATCTCTTGCGTGGGCGCGATGTTGAATCGCGGCTCCAGGTCCGGAGGCACGGGCACGTCGAACAGGGGTGCCCACTCCTTCGCGGGCGTGGCGAGCGTGAAGCGACCGCACATGCATCCAAGGTACCGCGACGCGCGGTTCCGCGGGATGTCCTTTGCCCGGGCCCCCTCCGGCGGGATGGAACCGGGTCCGGGCGGCGGGGGTTTACGGGATGTGCGGCCGCAGGGGCTCCCGCGGCGGGTTGCGGAAGGAGCGGCGCTCGGGGCAAGATTTGAGGAGGGCTCTCACGCGGGATGGCCGGTGGTCAGGAGGTGAGGATGAGTTCACGGGCGTACGGACAGCGGCTGTACCGACGGGCGCTCGCGGCGGGCCTGATCGTCTCCGTCGGCGTGCACGCCGCCGTGCTCGGGATGGGACGCATCGAGATTCCGGGATTCACCGGGCGGAGCGACGCCCGTCCCGCGGCGGAGCCCATCGCGCTCGCCGAGTTGCCGATCCAGGTCATCCAGATCCGACGGCCTGTGGAGAGCGCCACGCCGACGGAGCGACTCGCCGGCCTGCCGGCGCCGGGTCTCCTGAGCGCGAGCCTCGCCTCCACGATCCTGTCCGCCACGAAGCTGCTCCAGCTCGTGGAAGTTCCCGAGAGACCGTCGGCGGATCCTGTCGCCGCCTACGCCACGGTGGAGGACCTCCTCATCGACGCGAAGCCGAATCCCTCGCGCCTTCGCGCCATCGACGATCGTCCGGTCGTAGTGCTCGCCGCCATCGGGACGGGGCGGGCCGGAGGATTCGGCGTCATTGGGGGCAACGGGTGCGCGGCGCCCGGCGGCTCGCTCATCGGCCCGCCGGCCCGGTTCGTGCCCCGGTACTAGGACCGGGCCTCGTCCGGCCCCGTGGGCTCCGAGCCCCCGAGCCGGCGCGACAGCGCGGCGGAGAGGTCCCGCAGACGGCTCCACAACGGGCCCGAGTCCGGATTCACCCGGCGCGGGCCCGTTTCCGTCTCCAGGTAGCCCGCGATCCAGACCCGGGAGACCTCGCCGGCCGGGCGGGCTCCTCCCTCTCCCTCCTCTTCCGCCGTGAGCACGATGCTCAGGAAGACGGGCTCCGCCATGTCCAGGGACCGGCGCGTGTTGATGAGACCCTGCTCCGCGCGCGAGTAGTCGATGGGGAAGCCCTCCTCCACGAGCAGCGGCTGGAGGGAGTAGAACACCGAGTCCGCGGGGGCGCCGACCGTGAAGGTGAGGAGCGGGTATCCGGGATAGCCCCGCAGGACGGGGCCGGAGATGCATCCGGCCAGCAGGAGACCCGTCACCGCCCCGAACGCGGCGTCCGACCTCCTCCATGCCCTTCGACTCGTCCGTCCCAAGCGGAGCGCTCCCCGGTCATCGCGGGCCGCCCGTTGGAGGCACCCGGCTTGCTCCCCCCCCGGCGGCTCTCTAGAGTATGATGTTCCCGAATCTTGCACGTCGCAGCCATTCGCGCACGGGCCGCCGATGACCGTACCCAACGAGGAGAGGAAGCGGGACTTCGAGGAAGAAGCCCTCGTCCATCTCGACTCGCTCTACGGCCTGGCCCTCCGGCTCACGGGCGGAGACGAGGCGCGGGCTCAGGATCTCGTGCAGGAGTCCGTCCTGAAGGCGTACCGGTCGTGGGATCGGTTCGAGCCCGGCACGAACTGCCGGGCGTGGCTGATGACGATCCTTCGCAACACGTTCATCAATCAGTTCCGACGGCAGAAGGCGCGTCCGGCGAGCGTCGAGTTCGATCAGGTGGCCGAGCGTCCAGGCTACGAAGGCCTGTTCAACGCAGACCCCGAGGGGGAGATCTTCGGGCGGCTCATCGATGACGAAGTCGTAGCGGCCATCGAGGAGCTTCCCGAGGAATTTCGCGTGGCGATCGTGCTCTCCGATCTCGAGGGGCTGAGCTATCAGGAAGTGTCCGAGCTCATGGACATTCCCGTCGGAACGGTGAAGTCGAGACTGTTCCGGGCTCGCAAGCGGCTGCAGAAGCGCCTGTACGAGTACGCCGTCGAGATGGGGTATCTCCGGTGAGAAACCCGTTTCGGAGGAGTCGAGGAAAACCGCCGAAGATCGGCTGCGAGGAAGCCCTCTCCTCCCTGTACGAGTACATCGACCACGAGCTCCCTCCAGAGGAGGAAGCGCGCGTGAGAGAGCACCTGGAGATCTGCCGGAACTGCTACCCGCACTACAACTTCGAGCGCCTCTTCCTGGAGTACGTCCAGAAGGCGGGCCGGAAGACGGAGGGCAGCGGGGAGCTCCGGGAGCGCATCCGGGGTCTCATCGACCGCATGGACTGACGGCGGTCGTTGCCGGAGTTTCGGACCGGCGCTAGCTTGGCGCGGTTTGCGATCCCGGCCGCCCCGCGCCGGGCTCTCCCCGGCAGGGCCGCACGAGCCGCGGGAGAGCCATCTTCACCCAGATACCTGCTCAGGTGTCCATGAACGCGAAAATGAAGGACTTCCTGTCGCGGCTCCTCGACGCGCACGGCCCCTCGGGACAGGAGGGAGCGGCGGTGGCCGTGTGGAGGGAAGAGGCCGCCTCGTTCGCGCAGGAGACGTGGGGCGACGTGCATGGCAACAGCTTCGCCCTGATCAATCCCGACGGGAGCCCGTCCGTCATGCTCGCCGGCCACATCGACGAGATCGGATTCATCGTCCACCACATCGACGACGCCGGCTACCTGTGGGTCAAGGCGGTCGGTGGGTGGGATGCCCAGGTCCTCGTGGGCCAGCGCGTGGACGTGCTCACGGCCGGAGGGCCCGTCATCGGAGTCGTGGGCCGGAGCGCCATCCATCTCCTCGAGCGCGAAGCTCTCGACAAGGCGGTGAAGCTCAAGGACCTGTGGATCGACATCGGCGCCTCGGACGGCGACGAGGCCCGCGCGCGGGTCGCGATCGGGGATGTGGGGGTCATCCGCTCGGACACGGTCGAGCTCGCGAACGGCCGGATCGCGGCCCGATCCGTCGATGATCGGGTGGGGGCGGCCGTCGTGCTGGAGGCGTTGCGCATCGCGGCCGATGGGGGCTGTGCGGCGCGCGTCGTGGCGGTGGCCACGACGCAGGAGGAGATCAGCTACGTGACGGGAGGCGGCGCCCGGACCGGGAGCTTCGGGCTGGATCCGAGCCTGGCGGTCGTCGTGGATGTCACGCACGCCATCGATCATCCCGGCGTGGATCACAAGGAGCACGGCGCCGTGAAGCTGGGTGGCGGCCCGGTCCTCGGGCGGGGTGCGGCCGTGAATCCGGTCGTCTACGAGCGACTCGCGGCGGCCGCGGGCCGGGAGGGGATCGACGTTCAGGTTCAGGCCCTTCCCGCCATGACGGGCACGGACGCCGACGCGATCCGGATGGCGAGAGCCGGCGTCGCGACGGGGATCGTCTCGATCCCGAACCGGTACATGCACAGCCCGAACCAGATCGTGACGGCCGGGGACGTGGAGGCCTCCGCCCGTCTCATCGGGAGCTTCCTGGCCGATCTGGCCGACGGGGACAGCTTTCTCCCCCATTGAGCGGATGGCGGACGGGGTCGGGGAGAGCCGGGCGGCCGAGGACTATCTGAAGGCCGTGTTCAAGCACCAGCGGTCGGGCCAGTCCGTGTCCACCTCTGTGCTCGCGGGCGAGCTGGGACGCTCCGCCGCTTCCGTGACGAACATGGTGAAGAGTCTCGCCGACCGCGGGCTCCTCGAGCACGTTCCCTATCACGGGGTGCGACTCACGGCGGCAGGCGAGCGGGAGGCGCTCCGCATCGTGCGCCGACACCGGGTCCTCGAGGCCTACCTCATCGAGAAGCTCGGGTACGGGTGGGATCGTGTGCACGAAGAGGCGGAGCGCCTGGAGCACGCGGCCTCGGACCAGCTCATCGACCGCATGGCGAGGGAGATCGGCGAGCCCGCCATCGACCCCCACGGGGCCCCGATTCCGACACGGGACGGCCGGATCGCCCCGGGCGCGCAGGAACGGCTGTCGGACCTGGAGGCCGGAGCCCACGCGATCGTGCGGGAAGTCTCGGACGACGACCCCGAGAGCTTGCGGGCGCTCGGGTCCGCGGGTCTCTTTCCCGGCGCCCGCGTGGTCGTCGGGCGGCGGGCGGGTCCCGGCGAGCCCGTGCACGCCCTCGTGGATGGCGAGGAGCGGATCATCGACCGTTCGCTGGCCGCGGCGGTGGGCGTGGAGAGGGTGGGAGCCGGGCCGGAGGCGGATGCGGAGAACGGAGACGAGTGAGCGATGGCGAGGACGATACGGGCGGATGGTGACACCTGGACGGCGCGGCTGAGCGAGCGGCCGCCGCGTCCCGGATTTCAGACGATCGTGTTCTTCTGCGAGACGACGGGCCAGAGGCCGTATCGCGTGATCGACGTGCCCGACGAGCGTCTGGGGAGCGCGGGCGTGCTGGATGCCGTGCCGCAGGACGAGCTGGAGCGCCTGTTTCGCGAGTCGGGGTCCCTGGCCTCACCGCCCCCGCGGGTCTAGCGGCGCGGATCTCGTCGCCCGCGCCGCCTCCCGTGTCCCGCGTCGATCTCCATCTGCACTCGACGGCCTCGGACGGACGTCTCGAGCCCGCCGAGGTCGTCCGGACCGCGGCGGCTCGCGGACTCGCGGGTCTGTCTCTCACCGACCACGACACGACGGAGGGCGTGGAGGAGGCGGCGGGCGAGGCGGCCCGGCTCGGGATGCGCTTCGTGGCGGGGGCGGAGATCTCGGCGAACGAGCCGGGCGTCTCGATCCACCTCCTGGCGTACGGATTCGCGGCGGATGATCCGGAGATCTCGGGCTTTTTCCGTCGGTTTCGCGAGACTCGGGAGCGACGGATCGTGGCGATCGTCGAGAAGCTTCACGCCCTCGGCGTGGAGCTGGAGCCGGCCGACGTGAACCGCGAGGTGGGGAACGGTGTTCCCACTCGATCGCACGTGGCCCGCGCCCTCGTGGCGGGTGGTCACGCAGGGGGGATCCACGAAGCCTTCGGCCGGTACATCGGGCGGGATCGACCCGCGTTCGTCGAGAAGCCGCCGACGCGGCCGGGTGAGGTCATACGGCTCGTGCACGCGGCGGGCGGTGTGGTTCTTCTCGCCCATCCCGGCAGCGAGTTCGGCGAGGCCACGATCGAGCGATGGGTGGACGAGGGACTCGACGGCGTGGAGATCCGCCACCCGCGGAACCGGGCTTCCGCCCGTCGGGAGCTCGAGCGCCTGACGAGCCGCCGGGGCCTCCTGCGGACGGGAGGGTCGGACTGGCACGGGCCCGGAACCGGCCGCGCGGACATCGGATCGGAGGACGTTCCGCTCGAATGGCTCGATGCGATCGAGGCGCGGACGCGGGATGTCTCGAGAGCGCATCGGCGTCCGACTGAGGAAAGGACTTCATGAGCGTCCGAGATCACGAACTCATCATCGTCGGGGCCGGCCCGGCTGGCCTGTGCGCCGCCCTGTACGCAGGTCGCTCCGAGCTGGACGCCGTGCTCCTCGAGCAGGGACCGCCGGGAGGACAGCTCCTGCTCACGGAGCTCGTCGACGACTATCCCGGCATCGAGGAGATCGGCGGCATGGAGCTCGCCGAGCAGATGGCGGCGCACGCCCGGAAGTTCGGCGTCGACCTGGAACGGGCCGTCGTGCGGAGCGTCGAGCGGGATCCCGAGGGCCGATTCCGGGTCGAGGCCGAAGATGGGACCGTGTATCGGGCCCCCGCCGTAATCCTGACGGCGGGCGGCACCCCGAAGAAGCTCGAGGTGCCCGGCGAGGAGGAGTTCACGGGCCGCGGGGTGAGTTACTGCGCGATCTGCGACGGCGCGTTCTTCAAGGGGGAGACGATCGCGGTCATCGGGGGCGGAGACGCCGCCGTCGAGGAGGCCGAGTTCCTCACCCGGTATGCGGAGAAGGTGTACGTCATCCACCGCCGCGACGAGTTTCGGGCCCAGGCCGTGCTGCAGGAGCGGCTCCTGCGGAGTCCAAAGGTCGAGGTCCTGTGGGACACGGTCGTGGACGAGATCCTGGGGGAGGCGAGCGGGGTGACGGGGCTGCGGCTGCGCGATGTGAAATCCGGTGCGGAGTCCCGGCTCGAGGTGACGGGAGTCTTCATCTTCATCGGCTTCCTGCCCAACACCGGCATCCTCAAGGACCACGTCGAGCACGACGCGGCGGGCTACGTCGTCACCGACCGGGACATGCGGACCTCGATTCCGGGGCTGTACGCCGCCGGAGACCTGCGCGCCCAGCTCGTGCGGCAGGTGACGACGGCCGTGGGGGACGCGACGACGGCCCTGTTCGCCGCGGAGAAGTTCTTGCAGGAACTGCACGACGAGACGGACGGTTCAACGGAGCGGGGCGCGGAGTCGGATCCGGCGCCCGGAATCCCGGCCTGAGCCGGCGTTGACACCGCATCCGCGCCCCACCTACCATCCGGGGGTGGCCGAAACGGACGTCCCGCCGCCGGGCGGGGCTTGGACGGAGAGCACGATGAGCGACACGACGGCCACGAGCGGCGGATTCTCGATCGGCGTATCCGAGCTCGCGGCGGACAAGGTAAGGGAGTTCCTGGCCTCCGAAGGACTCGACGAGGCCTCCGCCGGGCTGCGCGTCAGCGTCCTGCCCGGCGGATGCTCGGGCTTCGAGTACGGCCTGGAGGTCGAGGAAGAGCCAGCGGACGACGATTTCGTCATCGAATCTCAGGGCCTGCGGCTGTTCGTGGATCCGTTCAGCGCCCAGTACCTGTCGGGCGTGACGATCAACTACCACTCGAGTTTCCAGGGGTCCGGGTTCACGTTCGAGAATCCGAACGCGACCGGGTCCTGCGGCTGCGGAACGTCCTTCTCCGCCTGAGGGGAGTTCCCGCGCCCGTCGGCTTCCGCCACCGGAGGCCCTTATCGATCTCGACATCGAAACCCTGGTCGTCGGCCCGATCGAGTCGAACTGCTTCCTCGTGCGGTCCCCGGCCGGGGAGCGGTCGGTCGTCATCGATCCCGGGGCGGACCCGGAGCGAATCGGGGCCGCGCTCGACCGGTGGGGCGCGGAGCCGGATGCGATCCTCCTGACGCACGCGCACATGGATCACGTCGGCGCCGTGGGGCCTCTGCGGCGTCGCTGGGACGTGCCCGTCTATCTGCATCCCTCGGACCTTCCCCTGTACGAGAGAGCCGCCGAGCACGCGGCCCTGTTCGGGATTCGGATGGAGCCTCCGCCCCCGCCCGACCGGCCGCTGGCGGACGGGCAGGCCGTCGAGGCCGCGGGCCTGCGGTTCGAGGTGCGCGAGGTCCCCGGCCATTCGCCCGGGGGCGTCCTGCTCCGCCCCGAGGGGACGCGCGTCGCGTTCGTCGGCGATGCCGTGTTCGCGGGCTCCATCGGTCGCACGGACCTGCCCGGCGGGGACGGTCCGACGCTCCTCGCGTCCATCCGGGACCGGATCCTGACGTTGCCGCCGGACACTGTCCTCTTCACGGGACACGGGCCCTCCACGACCGTGGAGCGGGAGCGGGCGACGAATCCGTTCCTACAGGGGCTGACGGCGCCACAGCCGTGCCAGCGGTGCGGCGAGCCGCTGCCGATGCGCGTCGCGGGCTGCCGGGCGGGCCACTGCCCGAACTGCGGCCATCCGTACCCACACGGCGACTGCTCCGACCCGTGACCGGCGCGCGCCCCGACGCCGCCGCGAGCCGGGTGGCGGAGCTGGTGGGCGTTCTGGAGGGCGCCGACCGCGTCATCGTCCTCACGCACGATAACCCGGACCCCGACGCCATCGCGTCCGCGGCGGGGCTCGCGTTTCTCATCGAGGCGCTCGCGGACGTCCCCGTGTCCCCCGCGTTCGGCGGCATCGTGGGTCGGGCCGAGAACCGGGCTCTGCTGGAGGAGCTGGACGCGGGCTTCGAGAGGCCGGACTCGGTGGACGCCGCCCCCGGGACGCTGATCGCGCTCGTGGACACGCAGCCGCGGGCCGGGAACAACGCTCTGCCCGAGGGTCGCATCGCGAGCGTCGTGGTGGACCACCACCCCCCACGGACGGAGCTGAGCGCCACCGGGTTCGCGGACGTGCGGCCCGAGATCGGGGCCTGCGCGACGATCATCGTGGAATACCTCCGGGCGGCCGGACTCGAGCCGGATCGGCGGCTCGCCACGTCCCTGTTCTACGGTATCCAGTCGGAGACCCTGGACCTCGGACGCGAGGTGTCCGAAGCGGATATCGAGGCGAGCGTGTACCTCTATCCGCGCACGGATCCCGCGGCCATCTCACGAATCCGCCACGCCCGCGTTCCGCCCGATTTCTTCCGCTCGATCCACGACGGGCTCGAGCGGGCCTGGCGGTCCGACGGCGTCATCTGCATCCCGGCCGGCCGCCTTCCGTACCCGGACATGGTCGCCCAGCTCGCCGACCTGTTCATGCGCGTGAAGGGCGTGGACTGGGTCATCGCCTCGGGCCGCTTTCACGACGACCTCCTGTTCTCTCTCCGCACCTACGACGTGAGCGCCCACGCGGGCGAGCTCGTGCAGAAGGTGCTGGCGGGGCGGGGGCCCGCCGGTGGTCACGGGACCATGGCCGGGGCCCGCGTGGACGTTCGGCACCTGGGCGATGACGACTACGAGGAGCTGGTCCGATCGCTGTTCGTGGATTTCTGCGCGGCTCTCGGCGTGTCGGAGGAGCCCCGCGAACCCCTGATCCGGACGCGGGACGAGGAGGGGCAGGCATGATCCGAGTCGGAGTCACGGGCACGATCGGGGCGGGGAAGAGCTCCGTCGGCCGGCTGTTCGAGGCTTGGGGTGCGCGGCGCATCGACGCCGACGCGCTCGCTCGCCAGGCCGTGCGGCCGGGGTCCCGGGCTCTCGACCGGATCCGCGCCACGTGGGGAGACGGCGTGCTTCTGCCCGGCGGCGAGCTGGATCGAGCGGCCCTGCGCCGGCTTGTCTTCGCGGATCCCGAGGCTCGAAGACGGCTGGAGGCGATCGTGCACCCGGCCATCGAGGCCCTGCGCGTGCGCGCCCTCGAGGAGGCGCGGGCCGCGGGGACGGATCTCGTGGTGGCCGAGATTCCCCTCCTGTACGAGAAGGGTCTCGAGGGCGAGTTCGATCTCGTCATCGTCGTCGATGCACCGGTCGAGGAGAGGCGGCGTCGGGTCGGCCTGAGCCGGCGCCTGACGCCCGATGAATTCGACGCCATGGACGCCGTGCAGTGGACGGGCGCCCGCAAGCGGAGCAGGGCGGACGTGGTCATCTGGAACGACGGAGACGAGGCGGCCCTGGAGCGGTCCGCACGGGCCGCGTGGGAGCGGGTCGAGCGGCTGCGGAAGGGCGAAAACGGGCCGACGCCACGTCGCGGGTGACGGTTGACAGCGGAAAGACGGCCGGGATAGCGTGGACGGTCGATCTCGCGCGGGCCGGGCAGCGCGTCGGCCGGGAACGGGTTGAGAAGGAGGGCGCCGAGTGAGTCTGCAGAGACACGCTGAGGAGCGATGGGCCACGCGGATCGGACTCATCCTCGCCATGGCGGGAAACGCCGTGGGCCTGGGAAACTTTCTGCGCTTCCCGGTGCAGGCGGCGCAGAACGGCGGCGGGACCTTCATGATCCCGTACTTCGTCTCCTTCCTCCTCCTCGGGATCCCCCTGATGTGGATCGAGTGGGGGGTGGGCCGGTTCGGCGGCCGCTTCGGCCACGGGACGATTCCGGGGATGTTCGACGCGCTCACGGACCGCCGCCTGAAGTGGGCGAAGTACGTGGGCGTGCTCGGCATCGTGATGCCGCTCATCGTGTTCATCTACTACACGTACATCGTGTCGTGGATGCTGGGCTTCAGCTTCTTCAGCCTCACGGGCGGGTACTTCGGGCTCGGCGGCGTGGATCAGATGCGGGAGTTCCTCGCCTCGTACCAGAACATCTTCGACCCCTCCGTCCACGGTGGCTGGGTCGCGGTCGTGTTCTTCCTCATCACGATGGCCTTCCTGGGCTGGGTGCTGTCGCGCGGGATCGCGGGCGGAATCGAGAAGCTCGCCCTCATCGGGATGCCGATCCTGTTCCTGTTCGCGTTCCTGCTCCTGGCCCGGGTGCTCACGCTCCCGGAGGCCGCGGCCTCGCCAATGGACGGCCTGAACTTCATCTGGAATCCCGAGTGGACGAGCCTCGGAGACCCGAAGGTGTGGCTCGCGGCGGCGGGGCAGATGTTCTTCACGCTGTCGCTGGGCATGGGGACCATCCACACGTACGCCTCGTACCTGAGCGAGCGTGACGACATCACGCTCACGGGCCTCTCGACGGGAGCCACGAACGAGTTCGCCGAGGTCGTGCTGGGCGGGACGATCGCGATCCCGGCGGCCGTCGTGTTCTTCGGTCTGCAGGGTGCGCAGGACATCGCGGCGGGCGGCACCTTCGATCTCGGCATCGTGGCCATGGGCGTCGTCTTCCAGGGTCTGCCCGGACCCCAGCTCCTGGCACAGCTCACGGGCTTCCTGTGGTTCTTCCTGTTGTTCATCGCGGGCATCACCTCGAGCGTCGCCCTCGCGAGCCCGGCGATCGCGTTCTTGGAGGAGGAGTACGGCCAGGCCCGGAAGCGGGCGGTCTTCAACGTGATGGCCCTCGGCTTCGCCCTCGGCCTCCTGCACGTCGTGTTCTACCGGAACGGCTTTCTCGACGAGTGGGACTACTGGGCGGGCACGTTCGGGCTCGTCGTGTTCGCCGCGATCGAGATCGTGCTGTTTTCGTTCATCTTCGGCATCGACCGGGGCTGGAGGGAGCTCCACCTCGGGGCGGACCTGAAGATTCCGTCCGTCTACAAGCCCGTGATGAAGTGGATCACGCCGCTCTTCCTCTTCGTCCTCCTCGGGTGGTGGGGCGTGACGCAGGCGGTGCCGACCCTGCTCATGGACGGCAAGGATCCCTTGAAGATCCCCTATCTCTGGTTCAGCCGCGGCGTGATGCTCCTCATGCTCACGGCCGGACTTCTCATGATCCGACACGCCTGGCTCGGCAAGGCGGCGGCGGGGACCGCGTCCGCCCCCGGCGCCGCCGGAGCCAGCGCCCGGGAGGAGGCCTGACATGACGCCGTTCGCCCTGGCCTTCATGGCGCTCAGCATGATCAGCGTGACGATCCTCGTCGCGTACTGCTACGTGCGGATCCTTCGCGGCGGATCCGAGCTGGATCCGGGAACCGGGGGGCCCGATCGAAGCGCCTGATCTCTCGCGCAGCGAGGGTCTGCACCACATTCGGCTCGCGCTCAAGGCCGAGAGCCACGTCGTCCTCACGACGCACGTGAACGCGGACGGCGACGGGGCCGGCAGCGAGGCCGCCACCGCGCACTACCTCGCGCGGCTCGGCGTCCGGGCCACGATCGTGAACCCCACGCCGTTCCCCGACGCCTATCGATTTCTCCTGGATCGGATCGAGGCCTGGACCCCGGCAGACGAGGGGGGGAGGAGAGCGCTCGAGGAGGCCGGGCTCGTCCTCGTGCTGGACACCGCGGAGCGCAGCCGCCTCGGCGCCATGCTCGACCCGCTTGCGGGGAAAAAGGTCGCCGTCCTCGACCACCACCCGCCGGGGCCCGCGCCGCTGGGCGACCCGGCGCTCCTCGATCCCTCGGCCTGCGCCACGGGAGAGCTCGTCTACGACCTCATCACCGCGGACGGCGGGGAGGTCACTCGCATCGAGGCCGAGGGGCTGTACGTGGCCATCGTCACGGACACGGGATCCTTCCGCTTCTCGAACACGACGCCCCGCACGCACCGGATCGCGGCGGTCCTCCTAGCGGCGGGCGTGGATCCGGAGGCGATGTACGCGCGCCTGTACGGCCGCGTGACGCCGGCCCGGGTGGAGCTTCTGCGCCGCGCGCTCGGCGCGCTGCGCACCGATCCGGAGCTTCCCGTGTCCTGGATCGCGCTCACGCCCGAGGACTTCCGCGCGTCGGGCGCCGGCTGGGAGGACCTGGAGGGCCTGGTCGATCACGCCCGCCAGCTCGCGGGCGTCCAGGTCGCCCTGCTTCTGCGCGGGCTTCCCGACGGTCGGACGAAAGTCTCGCTGCGCTCGAACGGCCCGCTGGACGTGGCCGAGATCGCACGGCGCTTCGGAGGCGGAGGCCACGAGAAGGCTGCGGGCCTGCTCACGGACGCCCCGATCGAGGAGACCCTCCAGGCCCTGCTCGCGGAGCTCCGGGCCGTGCTCCCGCCGCGCGGCTCTTGTTGACACGATGGGATGCTCGCTACCTTTTCTTTCGTCCCGCCCGTCCAGCCGCCCGCAGAGGGCGGCTCCGAACCCGCACCGCTGAGCGCGAGGGAGGAATGGACGCGAACGGCAATGGAACGTCCCGGAAGCCTTCCGAGAACCTGGCCCTGCGGCTCCGCGAGCTGGGCCGACAGGTGTCGCCGCTGGAGATCTCCGAGCTGTGGATCTTTCCCCCACTCGCCGACCTGGATGAACCGTCGGAATTCCTGCTCTTCACGCGCTTCCTCGAGGATGGGTCGCGCCGACTTTGCGGGGCCCGCCTCGCGGCGGAAAACGGCGGCTCCCGGGCGGCGATCGAGGACGTCATCGAGTTCGGGAGCGTACCCAGCGGGCGGTTGCCCGGCCTCGTACAGCGGTTCCAGCGGCGGCTCGGGGACGAGCGCGAGCCGGCCCATTTCGCCGTGGACGGATGTCCCCTGAGCTGGGACGCTCTCGTGACGGCCGATCCCGAGGCGGATTGATCGGCGGAGGGCGAACCGCTAGAATCGCCGGGTGATCGACCGAACGGACGGACGGGAAGGCCTGCGAGCCGAGAAGGACCTCCGCGCGGCCCTCGAGGCGGCCGGACACCGGTACACGGTCCAGCGCGCGGCCGTGCACCGGGCGCTCGGCGAGATGCGCAGCCACCCCACGGCAGACGAGATCTTCACGGCCGTCCGGCGTCGCATTCCCGACATCAGCCTCGCGACCGTCTACAAGGCGCTCGAGACGCTCGTGACCTGCGACCTCGCGCTCAAGCTCCCGACCGGAGATGGCCCGGCCCGATACGACGGCCGCACGGACGCGCACGACCACCTGTGCTGTCTCGGTTGCGGACGGGTCATGGATGTCGAGGGCGGGGCTCGGGCGGACTGGATGGATTCGGTCGATCCCCCGGCGGACTTCGAGATCTGCGGATACCGGCTCGTTCTCCTCGGCTACTGCGGCGACTGCCGTCACTGACCCCGGCGATCCCGGCCGCGCGGCCTCGCGCGGCGGCACCGGAACGATCCTTGCCAGCCCGGTGTTCCCGTCCGGATGAACGGCGTGTCCGCCCGCGTCCGTCGACGATAGGACGCGGCCGGGATCCCTCCCGAGGAGATCGATGAACGAGATGGGCTTCAGCTTCGCCGTGGCCTTCGCCGCGGGCACCCTGTCCTTCCTCTCCCCGTGCGTCCTCCCGCTCGTCCCCTCCTACGTGTCGTTCGTGGCTGGCGTCGGCCTGGACGAGCTGGAGGCGGGAGGCGCCCGCGTACGCCGCATCGCCTTCCTCCATTCCCTGGCCTTCGTCATCGGCTTCAGCCTCATCTTCCTCGCCCTCGGCGCCTCGGCCACGATGTTCGGGCGCATGCTGCGGGAGAACCAGCTCTGGATCTCGCGCATCGGCGGGGCCGTCGTCCTGCTGTTCGGCCTTCACCTGCTCGGCCTCACGCCGTTCCGCTTCCTGAACCGCGAGCGGCGGATTCATCTGGGCAGCAAGCCCGTCGGCTACGCGGGGTCGCTCCTGGTCGGGATCACCTTCGGGGCCGGGTGGACGCCCTGCATCGGACCGATCCTCGGCGGGATCCTCACGATCGCCGGGACGCGGCAGACGCTGGCCGAGGGAATCCAGCTCCTGGGGTTCTATTCGGCCGGGCTCGCGCTCCCCTTCCTGCTCAGCGCCGCCGCGCTCTCGTGGTTCCTGTCCACGTTCGACCGCTACCGGCGGTTCATCCCCTGGGTGGAGCGCGCGAGCGGCGCGCTCCTGGCGCTCGTGGGCATCCTGCTCATCTCGGGGAAGTTCACGGTGCTCGCGGCCTGGGCGACCCGCTTCACGCCCGACTTCATCCTGAAGCGCATCTGACCCCCGGCTGCCGGGCCCGGCGGCCCGGGCCCGAAGCGCCTCACGGGGCGACGCCGACCTCCAGCTCCTCCGCAAGGAGCTGACGCTCGAGAAGGCGGGCGTAGACCCCTCCGAGGGCCAGGAGCTGGTCGTGCGTGCCGGTCTCGACCAGGCGACCGTCCTCGAGGACGAGGATGAGGTCCGCCCCGGCTACGGCGGAGACCCGGTGCGAGATGATGAGGGACGTGCGGTCCCGCATGAACGCGCGCAGGCCGGACAGAATGGCACGCTCCGTCACCGTGTCCACGGCCGACAGCGCGTCGTCGAGCACGAGCACGGGCGTGTCCCGCACGAGGGCGCGTGCGAGAGCGGTCCGCTGCTTCTGGCCGCCGGAGAGGTTCACGCCCCGCTCGCCGAGTCGCGTCTCGAGCCCGTCCGGGAGGACCTCGAGGGTCCGCTCGAGCTGGGCGATGCTCAGGGCGCGCTCCAGGCGCTCTGCCTCGGACGCTGCGCTCCCGGCCGCTCCGTCTCCCCGGCCGTCCATCACGATGTTCTTCCGGAGCTCGGTGCTGAACAGGAACGCCTCCTGCGGCACGACCGAGACGGCGGCCCGGAGCTCGGACAGTGGGATCCGGCGGACGTCCGTGCCGTCCAGGCGCACGACGCCCTCCGTCGCGTCGTACAGCCGCGGGATCAGACTGCCCAGCGTGCTCTTGCCGCTTGCCGTGGCCCCGACCACGGCGACCGTCTGGCCGGGCCGCACCTCGAAGGAGACGTCGCGCAACACCCAGCGCTCCGTCCCCGGGTAGCGGAACGAGACGGACTCGAACCGGATCTCGCCCCGGAGCCCCCCTCCGACGCGAGCCGCTCCCGGCGCGTGGCGGATGGTGGGCTCGACCGCCAGGAGCTCGTTGATTCGCCCCATCGACGCCGCGCCGCGCTGAAAGAGGTTCGTGACCCACCCGAGCGAGATCATCGGCCACATGAGGAGGGTCAGGTAGAAGCCGAAGGCGACGAAGTCGCCGATCGTGATCGCGCCCTGGAGGATCCGGTTTCCCCCGACCCAGAGGACGACGACGGCCCCGAGCCCCCCGAGCAGGGCCAGAGTCGGGAAGAACGCCCCCCACACACGGGCCAGGCTCATGTTTCGGCGCAGGTACTCCTCGTTCAGCCCCGCGAACCGCCGCGCCTGATCCGTCTGGCGGGAATACGCCTTCACGATGCGGGCCCCCGCCAGATTCTCCTGCGCGAAGCTGGAGATCTCCGAGAACTGGCTCTGAATCCGCTCGAAGCGGGTGTGGATCCGACGGCCGAACAGGATCACGACGGGGGGCAGAGCGACCATCGGGACCATGGCCCACAGGGTGAGGCGCGGATCGATCCAGATCATGAGCCCGAGCGCGAGCGCCGAGACGGCGGCCGTGTTCACGAGATACATGATCGCGGGGCCCGCGACCTGGCGCACGGCCAACACGTCGTTCGTGGCCCGGCTCATGAGGTCTCCCGTCCTCCACCGGTCGTAGAACTCAGACGGGAGTCGGAGGAAATGCGCGAACAGATCGTTCCGAATGTCGGTCTCCACGCGCCGGCTGATCCCGTTCAGCAGCTCGCGCATCCCGTATCGCGTGACGCCGGCGAGAAGAGCGGCCCCGACGAGGAGCAGGGCGTAGCGCACGATTCGCTCCCCGCTCAGCTCCACGGTCAGCGCGTCGATGGCGACCTTGAGGATGTACGGCCCGGCGACGGTGAACACGTTGCTCACCACGACGAGGGAGAGGCCGGCGACCAGCCCCCGTCGATAGGGCCGAAAATAGGGCATCAGGGTTCGGAGCTGTCGCATCCCGCCGGCTTCCTCCTCCCGCTCCGGGCTTGCACCGATCCGGGTGGACCCCAGATCATTCTCCGTGGTAGGGTACATGATAGACGCCGACCCGCGCGAGTTCCATGCGGGCCGGGAGGCGCGGCCCGTTGCCTTCGAACACGACCGCACGGCCCGGACCCAGCCGGCCGGACCGCAAGCGAGCGACGCACGAACGAGAGGACCACGATGAGGAAGACGCGCAGCACGGTCCGGATCGCTCTCCTGTCCTGTCTCGTCGCGGCGGCGGGCCTTTCCGCCTGCGGCGGCGAAGCGGCGGAGGAGGACGCGCAGGCGGCCGTCGATCGAGAGCTGGACCTCGCGGCGGCGGGAGACTCCGCACAGGCCGCCCTCGAGGACGTGACGGCGGAGACCGCGGAGCCGGCCGGTCCGGCGGCCGAGCCCGAGGCTCCACCGGCCGCCCGGCAGCCGTCCCGGCAGTCGCCCCCGCCCGCGCAGCCAGCGCGGCAGTCGCCCCCGCCCGCCGCGCCCGCTCGGACTCCGCCCCCGAGCCCGAAGCCGGCCGCTCCGCGCATGCAGACCCTGACGGCTGCGGCCGGGACCGCGTTCACGGTCACGCTCGATCAGGAGCTGAGCACGAAGAACAACCAGGTCGGGGACCTGTTCACGACCACGCTCCAGACCCCGATCACCGACGGGACCCACGTCATCGTGCCCGCGGGGGCGAAGATCAGGGGCGAGGTCACGGCCGTACAGGTCTCGGGCAAGGGTGGGCAGCCCGCGGTGCTGAAGGTCGCTTTCAACGAGGTCTCCTTCGAGGGCGACACGTATCCCATCCAGGCGACGATCCTCGAGGCGAATCCGACGACGAAGGGACGCAAGAGCACCGGGGAGAAGGTGGGGACGATAGGCGGCGGTGCCGTGGCGGGAGCGATCCTGGGCCGTGTCATCGGCGGGAACAAGACGGGGACGCTCATCGGAGCCGCGGTGGGAGCGGCGGCCGGCACGGCGATCACGCTCGGAGGAGACGTGGACGCGGTGCTGGCGCAGGGCTCGGAGATGCGGCTCGAGCTGGACGGGCCGCTCGTGGTCCAGCGTCCGATGTGAGGTGAGCCGGGAGCCCCCCGCTCCCGGCGCGCACGTTCAGCCGCCCAGCGCCCGTCCCCCGCGCCTCCGGTCCGATGCCCCGGACCGGAGGCCGTCCGGGCCGATCCCTACGCTCTGCACGTCTCCCGAGAACCCGGGGCGCTCCTCGACCCGGTGACCCCGCCGACGGAGCTCGCGGACGACCTCCGGCGGCAGGCCTCCCTTCTCGTATCGGACGACGTCGGGGAGACCCTGGTGGTGGAAACGGGGCGCGTCCACCGCGTCGCGGACCGGGAGACGGTGATCGATGAGCGCCGAGACGACCTGAAACACGGTCGTGATGATCGCGGGCCCCCCGGGCGTCCCGGTCACGAGCTCCGTCCGCCCGTCGGGCGAGACGACGATCGTGGGGGCCATCGACGAGAGCATCCGCTTGCCGGGCCGGATCGCATTCGCCTCTCCCTGGATGAGTCCGTACGCGTTCGGGTGCCCCGGCCGGGTCGTGAAGTCGTCCATCTCGTTGTTCAGGAGAAAGCCGGCGCCACGGACCACGACCGCGGACCCGTAGCTTCCGTTCAGCGTCGTCGTGACGGCGACGGCGTTCCCCTCCGCGTCCACGATCGAGAAGTGCGTGGTCTGCGTGGCCTCCGAAGCCGTCGGGCCACGGCTCGAGGTGGAGGCCCGCCGGGGGTCGATGGTGCCGCGCAGGGAATCCGCGTGCTCGTCCGACACGAGGCGCGCCACCGGCACGTCGACGAAGTCCGGATCCCCGAGCCAGCGGTTGCGGTCCTCGAAGGCGCGGCGCATGGCCTCCACCTCCAGGTGGATCGCGTCCGCCGAGTGAAACCCGAGGCCCGCGATGTCGAAGCCCTCGAGGATGTTCAGGATCTCGGCCAGCGTGACCCCGCCCGAGGAGGGCGGAGGCATGCCGATGATCCGGTGGCCGCGGTACTCGAACCGGAGCGGCTGGCGCCACACGGCCCGATAGGCCGCGAGATCGGCACGGGTCACGAGACCGCCACCTCTCCGCATCTCCGCCTCCAGGGAGTCCGCTACCCAGCCACGGTAGAACGCGGCCGCGCCGGAGTCCGCGACCGCCCCGAGCGTGCGGGCCAGATCCGGCTGGCGGAACGGGGAGCCGACGGTCGGGGGTCGGCCGCCCGGGAGGAAGATCGCGGCGCTCGCTGCGGACTCCGCCAGGCGCGTGCGGCTGGCGCCGATCGATGCGGCCAGGCGCTCTCCCACCGGGAACCCGTCACGCGCGAGCGCCACGGCCGGCGCGAGGACGTCGGCCCACGGCAGCCGACCGAATCGGCGGTGAGCTTCCGACAGGCCGGCCACCGAACCGGGGACCCCGGCCGCCAGGTGGCCCGTCCAGCTCGCGTCCGTCGGCTCGCCCCGAGCGTTTAGGAACATGTCCGGCGTGGCGCGCGCGGGCGCCGTCTCCCGGAAGTCCAGCGCCACGGACTCGCCATCCGCGAACCGGGCCACGAGGAAGCCGCCTCCACCGATGTTCCCCGCCTCCGGGTTCGCGACCGCGAGCGCGAACTGGACGGCGACGGCGGCGTCCACGGCGTTGCCGCCCGCGGCGAGGATCTCCAGGCCGGCGGCGCTCGCGAGGGAGTCCGTGGAGACGACCATGGCGCCCCGCGAGGTCACGGGGGCGCCTCCGGCCGGGTAGGGCCAGGTGGCCGGAAAGCGGACGGTGGCGCCGCCGGACGGAAGGGGACCGGGTGGGGCCCGTCCGCAGCCCGCCGCCAGCGCCGTCGCGCAGGCCGCGAGGGCCGGCCCCGCGGCCCGCTTCACCCGTCCTCGTCCGCGCCGACGCGCGGACAGCCGTCGTTCAGCGGGCAGCGCAAGCAGTCCGGCCTCCGGCTTCGGCACGTGTTCCGACCGTGGGCGATGAGGAGGAAGTGAAGCTCCGCCCGGAGCGCCGGGGGGACGATCGCGGCCAGGCGGTCGTGCGCGCGGGTGGCGCCGGCCGCCTCGGGCACCCAGCCGAGTCGTCGGGCGATCCGGTGCACGTGCGTGTCCACGGGGAGCACGTCGCGACCGAGGGAGAAGCAGAGCACGCAGGCGGCGGTCTTGCGCCCGACGCCGCGGAAGCTGGCGAGGTAGGCCATGGCCTCGTCGTCTGTCATGCCGTCCAGGTGGTCCAGCGTGATCCGGCCCCGCTCGCTCCGGAGGCGTCGGAGCGCCGCCAGGATCGCGGCCGCCTTCTGACCGGCCAGCCCGGCCGGCCGGATGACCGATTCGAGCTCCGGGGCCGGGCTCGCCTCCGCGTCCTCCCACGACGGGTAGCGCGCCCGCAGGGCCCGCCACGCGCGGTCCCGGTTCCCGTCGGATGTGCTCTGGCTGAGGATCGTCAGGACGAGCTCGTCCACGGGGTCGCGGCGGGGCCTGGGTCCGAGCTCGAGGACGGCTCGCAGGCGCTCCGCCACCTCTTCGGCCTCCAGCGCGGGCTGCCGACGCTCGCCTCGGGACGCTCCGGCGCGGAGGCGCCGGCGATCTGTCGAAGCCCGGTTCACGCGATTAGGTTACGGCCTCCACCCCGGTCGTGTGCGAAAAGTCGGCCCAAATGTAGGAATGCCGTGACACCTGAGCAACGAGCCGGAGCCGACCCGAAGCGCGCCCCCGCGCCGCTCCCGTCCGACCTCGGCGACGCCCGCCTGACGGAGACGGCGAACCCGCGCACGGCGGCGATCGACGACGAGGACGCCGCCGGAATCGTCCACCTCATCGCCGCCGAAGATGCCCGGGTGCCCGCCGCGGTGGCCTCGCAGGCCGCGGCGATCGCGGACCTGATCGACCGCGTGGTGGACCGGCTCAGGAGCGGCGGGCGACTCATCTACGTGGGGGCCGGGACGAGCGGACGCCTGGGAGTGCTGGACGCGGCGGAGTGTCCGCCGACCTTCGGCACGGATCCGTCCCTGGTCCGCGGAATCGTGGCCGGCGGCCCGGCGGCCCTCGTGCGGAGCCGGGAGGGCGTCGAGGACGACGAGGAGGCCGCGCGCGAGGCCGTGCGGGAGATCGAAGCGGGCGAGCGGGACTTCGTTCTCGGGATCGCGACCTCGGGTACGACGCCGTTCGTGCGGGCCGCCCTCGAGGCCGCGAGGCGCGCGGGCGCGGGAACGGGCTTCCTGTGCTGCACCCCGCCTCCTCCGGGCGTCGCCGCGCTCGCGGACGTCGTCGTCACGCCGCTCGTGGGACCCGAGGTCATCGCGGGGTCGACGCGCATGAAGGCGGGCACGGCGACGAAGCTCGTGCTCAACACCCTGACGACCGGCGTGATGATCCGACTCGGGAAGGTCTACGGCAACCTGATGGTGGACCTGCGGGCGGTGAGCGAGAAGCTCGTGGACCGGAGCCTGCGGATCCTGGAAGCCGTGACCGGGGCGAGCCGGGAGGAGGCACGCCGCGTGCTCGTGGCTGCCGGAGGCTCGGTGAAGACCGCCATCCTCATGCGGGAGGCGGCCCTGCCGCGCGCCGATGCGGAGCGACGCCTGGACGCCGCGGACGGGTTCCTCCGCCGGGCCCTGGCCATGGGCGGCGAAGGCGGCGAGGTGCCGCACTACGCCCATTACGAGCCCGGCACGAGCGCCGACGTGGCCAGGGTCCTGGCGCGGCTGGCGGGCGCGGCGGACCGAGTGCGACGCGCCCTGGCGGAGGGGGAGGGGTCGTCCGCCGGGCGGGGGGGAGCGGGCTGGGGCCCGGATCGGCAGCTGGGCCACCTCGTCGCGTTCGAGACCGAGGCCGTCCGTCCTCGCATCGAGGCCCTGCGCGAGGCCGACGGGATCCGTCTTCCGGAGTGGGACGGATCCGTGGAGCCCCCATCCGGCCGCCTCGCCGAGCTCATGGACCGGTTCGAGGCGGAACGGAGCCGCACCCTGGAGCTCCTTCCGGAGCCCGGGGACGCGGTGTACGGGCACCGGGGGACGATCGGGGAGGAGACGGTCACGACCTACCAGTTCCTGCGCGGCGTGGCCCAGCACGATGACGCCCACGCGGCGCGGCTGGCGGAGCGGATCCACCCCTCCCTGCGCGACGCCGTCTCCGGATGAGCGCCCGATGAGCGAGCGGACAACGAGCGACCTCTACGTGGGCCTGATGTCCGGCACGTCGCTCGATGGGATCGACGTCGCCGTCGTTCAGCTCGGGGGCCGCGGGGAGCGGCCGGATCCCGCGCGCCTCGTAACGTTTCGCTCCGAGCCCTACGATGCCCCGTTTCGCCGCGAGCTCCGGGCGCTGGCCGAGGGCCGGCGGGACGACGCGGCGAGCCTGTGCGAGTTCGGGTTCGCGCTCGGAGACCGGTTCGCCGACGCCGTCCTCGCGACGCTGGCCGGCGCGGGCCTCTCGCCCCCGGACGTGACGGCCATCGGCAGCCACGGCCAGACGGTTCGCCACCTTCCGCCCGTCCCCGGCGGGCGGGGATCGACCCTCCAGATCGGAGAAGCCGCCGTCATCGCCGAGCGAACGGGGATCCCCGTCGTGGCTGACTTTCGCGTGCGGGACATGGCGGCCGGCGGCCACGGCGCCCCGCTCACGCCCGCCTTCGACCGCCTCCTGCTCTCCTCCCGGGACGAGGCGCGCGGGATCCTGAACCTGGGCGGGATGGCGAACCTGACGGCGCTTCCGCGGCCGGGTGGAGGACAGCCCGTCGCCTTCGACACGGGGCCGGGCGTGGCGCTCATCGACGCCGCCGTCGAGCGGCTCACGGCGGGCGAGCGGGACCACGACGTGGACGGCCGGATCGCCGCGGAGGGCGAGATCCGGGAGGAGGCGCTCGCGGACTGGCTGGACGATCCGTTCTTCGCGACCCCCCCGCCGCGGAGCACGGGTCGGGAGAGGTTCGGGAAGGAGGCGGCCGAGCGTTGGCTGGCGGATCGGCGGGACCTGCGGCCGGAGGACCTCGTCGCGACCCTGACGGAGCTCACGGCGCGCACGGTCGCAGACAGCCTGTGCTGGGTGGCGTTCCCCCTGGACGGCCTGTTCCTGTGCGGTGGCGGGGCCCGGAATCCCGAGCTGCGGCGCCGGATCGCCGGGCACCTCGACCCCCGACCCGTGCGTCCCCTCGAGGCGCTGGGCTGGGATGGCGACGCCCGGGAGGCAGCGGCCTTCGCTCTTCTGGCCCGCCAGCACCTGCTCGGGATCCCCGTGGACCTGGAGTGGGCGACGGGAGCCGCGGGGCCCCGCCTCCTGGGAAAACAGGTGCCCGCTTGATCCCGGCCGGCCGGGTGTTCCTGGAGGCCCTGCGGCTGGACCGCGAGGAGGCGGAGGCCGTGCGCCGCCGGGCGATCGGGGCGCTCGAGCTGGACGTGGCGGGATTCGTCCTGTTCGGCGGGGAGGCGGGAGAGGTCGGGCGGCTGACGGAGGACCTGCGAGAGCGGGCGGGCCGGCCCCTGTGGTTCGCGGCGGATCTCGAGCGAGGTGCCGGACAGCAGTTCGCCGGCCTCACGATGGCGCCGCCGCCCGCGGGTCTCGCCCGCCACCCGGATCCGGTCGCCGCCGTGCGCGAGGCGGCGGAGCGGACGGCCCTCGAGGCCCGCTCCGTCGGGGTAAACTGGGTCCTGGCCCCCGTGCTCGACCTCGATCTCGGGCCGGAGAATCCCATCGTCGGTACTCGCTCCTTCGGCGAGAATCCGGCCGAGGTCGCCGCCCTGGGCGAGGCGTGGATCGAGGCGTGCCAGGACGCCGGCGTCGCGGCCTGCGCGAAGCACTTTCCCGGCCACGGCCGGACGACGGCGGATTCCCACGCGGAGCTTCCGGTGGTCGCGGCCGACCGCGCCACGCTGCTCGTGGATCTGGAGCCGTTCCGTCGGGTCGCGGGCCGCGTGGCCTCGATGATGACGGCGCATGTGGCGTACCCGGCCCTGGGGTGTGGTGGGCCCGCGACCCGCGATCCGGGCGTCCTCGGCCAGCTCCTGAGGGACGAGCTGGGGTTCGGCGGGCTCGTGGTGACCGACGCCCTCATCATGGAAGGGGCCCGGGCGGACACCGGAGGCGGTAGGGCGGGAGGGGCCGAGATCGAGGCCCTGGCGGCGGGGTGCGACCTGCTCCTCTACCCGCCGGATCTGGCGGCGGCCGTCCGGCGGCTGGGGCGGGAGGCCACGGCCTCCGATGCGCTCGCGGGGCGGATCGCCGCCGCCGCGGCGCGATCCCGCGAGACGCTGTCCCGGTTCGAGCCCCACGAGCCGCCCCCGCGCCCGGGTACGGGGTCGGACGCGGACGGGGAGGGGGGCGGACGGAAGCTCGCCGAGGCCTGCATCGTGGCCGTGGGGGAGGATCCGGCCTCGCGTCTCGACCCGGGCCGCGAGACGGCGATCGCCGCCGTCTGGGACGACCGGCCGGCACCGGGCCGTCCCCCGCTCGGCGAGGTCTTCGCCGCCGAGCTGCAGGCCCGCGGGTGGCGCATCGCGGACCCCGACGCGGCGGGAGCGGCCCGGGTTCTGCTCGTCGCCGCGACTCCCCAGGGATGGAAGGGCGCCGCGACGCTGACCGAAGGGGGCCGGGCCGCGGTGCGGGCACAGCTTCGGACGCTCCCACCTGCCTACGTGATCGTGCTCGGCCACCTGCGGCTCCTGGACGCGCTCGGTGGGATCGGCGCATGCGCGTGGGGGGCGGAGCCCGCCTTAGAGGCCGCCGCCGCGCGCTGGCTCGACGATCGGGTGCGGAGGGGCCGTGCGGGCGCCTGACTGGTGGATCGTCGGGGTGTACCTCGGCGGGACGCTCGCGCTCGGCCTGTGGCTGGCGCGGCGGGCGTCCGGTGGCCTCGTGGAGTTCTTCGTGGGCGGCCGGTCGCTTCCGTGGTGGCTCGCTGGGACGTCCATGGCGGCCACGACGTTCAGCGTGGACACACCCCTGTACGTGACGGGCCTCATCGCGCGGCGGGGGATCGCGGGCAACTGGGAGTGGTGGGCCTTCGCCCTCTCCCACGTTCTCCTCATCACGGTGTTCGCCCGACTGTGGCGGCGGGCGGAGGTCGTGACGGACGTGGAGCTCACCGAGCTGAGGTACGGCGGTCGGCCCGCCGCCGTCCTGCGCGCCTCGCGGGCGTTCCTGTTCGCCGTGCCGATCAACTGCATCGCGATCGGATACGTGATGCTCGCCATGCGAAAGGTCATCGAGGCGCTCGGGCTGTTCGGCGGCGCGACCGCGGCCCTGCCGGGCGACGAGCGGCTGTGGATCGTCTTCGCGCTCTCCGCCTTCGTTCTGCTGTACGCGGGGATCTCGGGCCTGTGGGGCGTCGTGGCGACGGACTTCTTCCAGTTCGCGCTCGCGCTCGTCGGGGCGATCCTCGTCGCGGCGTTCGCCCTCGCCGACATCGGAGGCGTGGGCGAGCTGAAGCGGCTCGTCGCGGCGGCCGGCCGCGCCGACGCCCTGCGCATGGTCCCGCGCCCGGGCTCGCCCGATCTCCCGCTGGGGACGTTCCTGGCCTATCTGGGCATCCAGTGGTGGGCCTTCCGCCGGTCCGACGGAGGCGGCGAGTTCGTTCAGCGCATGTCCGCCTGCCGCGACGAGCGGGAGGCGGAGCGAGCCGCCTGGCTGTTCAACGTCCTGCACTACGTCGTGCGGGCGTGGCCCTGGATCCTGGCGGGTCTGGCCGCCCTCGTCCTGCTGCCGGGCCTGCAGGACCCCGAGCTGGGCTATCCGCTCCTCATGCTGCGCTATCTCCCCTCGGGGGCCCTCGGCCTCGTGGTCGCGAGCTTCTTCGCCGCCTTCATGTCCACGGTGTCCACGCAGATCAACTGGGGGGCGAGCTACCTGGTGAACGACCTGTACGGGCGCTTCGTCGCGCCGGACGCGACGCCGCGACGTCTCGTGGCCCTCGGGCGCGTCGCCTCGACCGGCATCGTTGCGGCCGCCGGGGCGGCGGCCTTCTTCGCGCAGGACATCGGGACCGTCTTCCGGTTCATGATCGCGATCGGCACCGGGCCCGGGGCCGTGCTCATCCTCCGCTGGTTCTGGTGGCGGGTGAACGCGTGGGCCGAGCTCGCGGCCATGCTCGGCGGTTTCGCCATCGCGCTTCTCTCGTATCTTCCCGTGTGGGGAGACATGGGATTCGGCCTCAGGCTCGTCGTGACGGCGGGGGGCTCCGCCCTGATCTGGCTCCCCGTCCTGTACCTCACTCCCGCCGAGTCGCCGGAGACGCTCGAGGCCTTCTATCGGCGCGTACGGCCCGGAGGCCCCGGCTGGAGGGCCGTCCGGCGCCGGATCGGGGTCCCGGCCGCCAGCCGCCTGGCCACGGACGTCGAGCGGACCCTGTGGGCGGGCCTGACGCTGGGAGGCGGGATGTTCGCGGCGGGCGGGATCGCCCTGCAGGCATGGGATTCGGCCGCGATGTCGGCCCTCGCCATGACGGCCGGGCTCGCCGGGCTCCGGTGGCGTGCCGTGCGGGCGAGGCGTCCGACGGCGGCGAGAGGAGGAGGGGCGTGAACGGAAGCGGGGGCGGAAGGGGCCGCGCGCTCGCGGCGGCGGCCGCGGCGCTTGCGGCCGCGGCCTGCGCGTCCTCCGGAGCCGGGCCGCGGGACGCACGCCGCCCCGGCGCGGGAGCGGGCGCGCTGCCCCCGATCCCGGCCGTCCGTGGGCCACTCGCGATTCGGGTCGCCTATCCCGATTCCGGAGACCGGATCACGGCCCGCGACTCCAACTTCGTGTTCGGGACCGTCGGGACGGGAGACGCGTCGCTCATCATCGACGGCTTCCTCGTGCCGGTCGAGCCGAACGGCGCGTTCCTGGCCTGGCTCCCGGTACCCCCCGCCGAGAACGGCGACACGGCCACCTACCTTCTCGTGGCGCGGCGCGGAGAGGAGATGGACACGCTCCGCCATCCGGTCCTCCTCCCGCCGGCCCCGGCCGCGGGACCCACGGGCACCGTGTGGCTCGATTCCGCCGGCCTCGTCCCGCCCGGCCCGCGCTGGGCGCTGCCCGACGAGGATCTGGATGTGGGTGGACGGGGCGAGCCCGGCCTCACGGCGTGGCTGGAGGCGGGCGAGCGGCGGATCGGCCTCGCGGAGATCGAGCCCGGTGCCTACCGCGTGCGGCTGTCGGCCGCGGAGCTCTACGGGGCCACCTGCTCCGCGGAGGGGAGCTGCTCGTTCGGCGAGGAGGCGGACTCGCTGTCCCTGGGACTCGTGGCGACGGACGGGAGGGACACGGCGCGGATCGGCTTTCTCTACTCCCTGCGCGTGCTGGACCCGCGCGCCCTGCCGGTGGCGGAGCTGCGCGAGGAGGCGGACCCGGTGAACGGTACGAACGGCGTCGTCGTGGGGCGTCCCCTCCCCGACGGTCCCTATCGCTGGCGGTTCCCGACCGGGACGGTCGCGGCCGTGAGCGGCCGCGTCGCGGATCGGCTCCGCATCCGGCTCGCGCCGGGGCTGGATGCCTGGGTGGTGGCCCGCGACGCGCGCTGGCTTCCCGCGGGCACGCCGGAGCCGGAGAGCCGGATCGGAGATCTCGGCTTCGAGCTCCGCTCCGAGCGGATCCTGCTCCGGGTTCCGCTCCAGACCCGCCTCCCGGCGCAGATCGAGGAGACGGACGCGACCACGCTCCGCCTCACGCTGTTCGGCGGCCTCGGGAACACGAACCGGATCGCGCATGGGGCGGGGGGGCGGGACGTGCGGGACGTGCGCTGGGAGCAGCTTCCCGGCCGTCGCTACCGCCTCACGATCCGGCTCGCGGAGCCCGTGTGGGGATACCGGATGTCGTGGGAGGTCTCGGGGCAGGCGGCCCCCGCGCTTCGGCTCGAGATCCGCCGCGCGCCGCCCATCGATCGGGCACGGCCGCTGCGGGGCCGGCGCATCGCCCTCGATCCGGGCCACCCGGGCGGCGGGGCGCACGGCCCGACCGGCCTGTACGAGGCGGACGCGAACCTGGCCGTCGCCCGCGCGGCGGCCCGGATCCTCGCAGACGCGGGGGCGGTCCCCATCCTCGTCCGCGACGACACGCTGGCCCTCGGCCTCTACCAGCGAACGACGATCGCCGAAGACGCGGGAGCCGAGCTGTTCGTGTCGATTCACAACAACGCCTTCCCGGACGGCGTCCGGCCGTTCGGCCGCGAGGGCTCGAGCACCTACTACTACCACCTCCATTCGCGGGCGCTCGCGGAGGCCGTGCAGGACGGGCTCGTGCGGCGCCTGGGTCTCCGGGACCTCGGGATCTTCTGGGGAGACCTGGCCGTGGCCCGGATGTCCTGGATGCCGTCCGTTCTCGCCGAGGGCACGTTCGTCATGATGCCGGCGCACGAGGCGGCGCTGCGCGATCCCGCCTTCCAGGACGCGTACGCCAGGGGCGTCGTGGACGGGATCCGGCGCTTCCTGGCCGCGCGCGCCGCGGATCCGGACGGGGCGCCGGCGCGCGGGAGACCTTGATGCGCTTCGAGGACCTTCCAACGGCCCCGTCCCCCCGGATCGCCCCCGGCGCGTGGGTCGCGCCCACGGCGGTCGTCGTCGGCGACGTGACCGTGGCCGAGCGCGCGAGCGTGTGGCACGGCTGCGTGCTGCGGGGCGACATCGCCCCGATCCTGATCGGCGAGGACACGAACGTACAGGACCTGACCGTCGTGCACGTGGACGTGGGGCAGCCGGCGATCGTGGGCGCGAGGGTCGGGATCGGACACCGGGCGGTCATCCACGGGTGCGAGATCGAGGACGACTGCCTCATCGGAATGGGAGCGATCGTCCTCTCGGGCGCCCGCATCGGCCAGGGGTCGCTCGTGGCGGCCGGCGCCGTCGTGACGGAGGGCATGGACGTGCCGGCGGGCCGCCTCGTCGCGGGGGTGCCGGCGCGCGTCGTGCGGGAGGTGGACGAGGAGCTGCGCGCGCGGATGCGGAGAACCGTCGAGCACTACGGGGTACTCAAGGAGGGCCATCGGGCGGGGCGCTGGAGGACGGAGACCTGATTCGGGGCGGAAGTCCGTCCCCGGGCCGATCCGGCGGCGCGTGGGACGCGAGGGGTTGACCACCACATGTCGTGGTATTACTATGGGCTTGCCCCAAGATGTTGTGGGGTCGCGCCGGGCAGCCCCGGAACGCGGGCAGGAAGTGTTTCCCTCCCGGGAAGTCCAAGTGTACGGTCACGCGTTGGGGATACTGTCTCCAGGTGGCTCGCCCCGCCTGGAGTCGAAATGGCGGAGTCTCCGTCAACCGGAACCTGAGGAATCTCGAGGCGATGCGATGCGGTCTTCCGAAGCGGTTCACGTGATCGACGTCCCGTCCCCCCCGGACGGCCTTCCCGAGCCGCGTCTCGCGGACAACGCGAGGACCGTCCTCGCGCGGCGGTACCTGAAGAAGGATGAGGCGGGAGCGCCGATCGAGGAGCCGCGGGACATGTTCTGGCGGGTCGCGCGGGTCATTGCGGAGCAGGACGCGCTCTATGGGGCGACGGACGACGCGATCGAGCGGACCGCGAGGCGCTTCTTCGAGATGATGGCGTTCGGCGAGTTCGAGCCGAACAGCCCGACCCTGATGAACGCGGGCCGTCCCCTCGGCCAGCTCAGCGCCTGCTTCGTGCTCCCGGTCCCGGACAGCCTGGACGGAATCTACGACACGCTGAAGGACATGGCTCTCATCCACCAGTCCGGGGGCGGCACCGGGTTCGGGTTCAGCCGCCTGCGCCCGAGCGGAGACGTCGTGAAGTCCACGATGGGCGTGGCGAGCGGACCCGTGAGCTTCATGGAGGTCTACGACGCCTCGACGGAGGCCGTGAAGCAGGGCGGCACGCGGCGGGGCGCGAACATGGGGATCCTGCGCGTCGACCACCCCGACATCCTCCAGTTCATCGACTGCAAGGAAGACAAGGGCCGGATCACGAACTTCAACATCTCCGTCGCGGTCACCGACGCCTTCATGGCCGCGGTCCGGCGGGGCGAGTCGTACGAGCTGCGCAGCCCGCGCAGCGGAGAGGTGACGGGACGGCTCGACGCGCGCGAGGTGTTCGACCGGATCGTGCACGGCGCGTGGCGCAACGGCGAGCCGGGGGTCTACTTCATCGACGAGGCGAACCGCTACAACCCGGTTCCCCACCTGGGCTCCTACGAGGCGACGAACCCGTGCGGCGAGCAGCCGCTCCTCCCCTACGACGTCTGCAACCTGGGCTCCGTGAACGTCGGCGCCTTCGTCGGAGGGGGGCGGATCGACTGGGACGGCCTGCGGACGGCCGTCCACGACGCGACGCACTTCCTGGACAACGTGATCGATGCGAACCGCTACCCGCTCGAGCCGATCGGGGACCTCGCGAAGCGGATCCGCCGCGTGGGCCTGGGAATCATGGGCTGGGCCGACATGCTCGTGAAGCTCGGCGAGCCGTACGGCTCGCCGCGCTCCATCGAGCTCGGGCGCGAGCTCATGCGCTTCGTCGACGAGGAAGCGAAAGTGGAGTCGGAGCGGCTCGCGGGCGAACGAGGCGTGTTCCCGGAGTGGGAACGGTCGATCTGGGGGCCGGACGAGACGTGCGCGCGCGACGAAGCGGGCCGGCGCGTCCGCCCGCTCCGGCGGCTGCGGAACTGCAATCTGACCACCGTCGCGCCGACGGGAACGATCTCGATCATCGCCGGCTGCTCGAGCGGGATCGAGCCGCTGTTCGCGGTCGCGTTCATGCGGAATCAGGCCGGCGTGCTGATGCCTGACGTGAATCCAGAGTTCGTGCGCATGGCCGAGGAGCAGGGCTGGGGCACCGAGGACCTGATGCGGCGGATCGCGGATGAAGGCCACATTCACTTCGACGAGGTGCCGGAGGACGTCCAGCGGGTCTTCGTCACGGCGCACGACGTCACGCCCGAGCAGCACATCCGCATGCAGGGGGCGTTTCAGGCGAACACGGACTCGGCGATCTCGAAGACGTGCAACTTCCCTCACGAGGCGACCGAGGACGACGTGCGGCGGATCTTCGAGCTCGCCCACGAGCTGGACTGCAAGGGCGTGACCGTGTACCGGGACGGCTCGCGCGATGCCCAGGTCCTGTCCACGGGTCGCACGGCCAAGGACGTCGTGGCCGCGGCGAACGGTCTCGACGGGGCGGCCGAGAGCGAGCTCGCGCGCGAGCTCGCGGCGGCGATGGGCAGGATTGCGGAGCTGGAGGCCGGCCTCGAGGAGCGCAACACGCAGATCTCCGCGCTCGAGGGCGGCATGATGAAGCAGCCGGCCGTGCGGTCGCGGCCGTCCATGCTCTGCGGTGTGACCCGGAAGATGGACTCCCCGCTGGGCGACATGTACGTGACGATCAACGAGGACGAGCAGGGCCGCCCGTTCGAGGTCTTCGTGGCCCTGGGCAAGGCCGGAGGCCCCGCCATGGCGGATGCGGAGGCGATCGGACGCCTCATCAGCCTCGCGCTGCGGAGCGGGATCTCGATGCGGGCGATCCACAAGCAGCTGCGCGGCATCTCGTCCGACCGGGCGGTCGGGTTCGGCCCGAACAAGGTTCTGTCGAGCCCCGATGCGATCGCGCAGGTCATCGAGAAGTACCTGGAGGAGAAGGAGGGCGTGCAGACGAGCCTCCCGATCCAGGACCCGGGAGCGGCGAAGGCGACGAACGGGGGCACGCAGACGGCGAGCCGGCCCATCATCCGGCGCTTCGAGGAGCAGGCGGCCCTCACCTTCATCGGCACCTGCCCGGACTGCGGCTCGAGCCTCGAGTTCGCGGAGGGATGCGTGAAGTGCCACGCCTGCGGATACAGCGAGTGCGGCTAGGTCGGCCTCGATGAGCGAAGGCGACACCGACCTCGGGGGCGGATCGCCCCGGAGCCCGTCGGATCGCTTCGCCTCGCGGACGCGCATCACGGTCCCCGCGCGCCACAACCCCCGGCTGTCCTCGCTCGTCGAGCGCGTGAACGCGAGCGACGAGCTCTACGCCCTGTGGGTGGCCCAGAACGTGAACGCCGTGGATCGGCTGCGGATGTCAGATCACGGCCCCGTGCACGTGCAGATCGTCTCGAACTCCGCCCTGCGTCTCCTCCGCCTGCTCGTGGACGGCGGGGTCGTCCCGAGCCTCGTGTCGGACTACGGGATGGATGTGGCCGACGCGGAGGTCGTGGTCGTCCTCGCGGCCCTGTTCCACGACGTGGGGATGTCCGTCCACCGGGAGGGGCACGAGGCCTTCTCGCTGTTCGTGGCCCAGCCGATCCTGTCCGCCCTCCTGCGCGAGGCGTACGAGCCGCCCGCGGACGCCGTCGTGCGGTCCGAGATCCTCCACGCGATCATCGCACACCGGGCCGGGGGAAAGCCACTGACCGTGGAGGCCGGCGTCCTGCGCATCGCGGACGCGCTCGACATGGCACGTGGCCGCTCGCGGATCCCGTTCGAGGCCGGCTCCACGAGCATCCACTCCGTCTCCGCCGCCGCGATCGAGGCGATCCACATCGAGGCCGGAGAGGAGACCCCGGTCCGGATCCGGATCGAGATGTCGAATTCCGCCGGCGTGTTCCAGGTGGACAAACTCCTGCGCGACAAGCTGAGAGGCTCGGGCCTCGAGGCGCACCTCACCGTCGAAGCCCTCATCGAGGGCGAGTCGGAAAAGCGGATCGTGGAGGGCTTCCGGCTGTAGGCACCCCTGCAGCGTCGGCGCCGGGATTCCGGATTTCGCCGCGACCGATGGCCGGCCGTCCGGTCCCCGTGCACACCGCCCCTTGACCCCCACATCTTGTGGTCTTAGATTACCGGTGCCCCTAGATATTGCGCTCGACGTGGAAAACCGGCGTACTCGACGTGCATAGAGGTGGAAAACCGGCGGCCGCGCGTGGAAGGATCGGCGGGTGGTGTGGAAAAGCCACCCGAGCCATCGGTTGACAGGTCGTTGACGCGGCCCCTTGATCGTGAGATCGGCCGGGCGCCGAAACGGGTCGGTCGGGGCCGGGCGGTCACACCGTCGCGGTGGTCGGCGGGATCGGGGAGGAACCGCATGACACACGTCGAGAGTCTGGGCGTCGCGAGCGGAGCCGGCCGCTTCGATCTGAAACGGCCGGTGCTCACGGCGAGATGGCTCAAGGACGCGCTGACCGCCGGGCGGTCGGCGTTCGAACGCGAGATGCGCAGGGAACGGCGCTCGCTCGATGCCGAGTTCGAGCGCTTCTGGAAGGAGAACTCCGCCCGCGAAGCGTAGCGAAGAGGCACAGCGAAGCGGCACACGCTGATCGGGAGGGCCCGCCCCGGGGGGTGGGTCCGAACCGGCGGGCAGAGGGGCCCCGGGCAACAGGCCCGGGGCCTTTCCTATGACGGATGGGACCTCACGAGCGGCCGGACGCCCGCGACTGGTTGCCGGGCTCCCTCCCCCCTAGCTTGGGCCCGAATCGGAGCCGCGTCCGCGCGGACGGACTCCCCCGGCCCCCACACGGAGACGACGGATGGCGGAATCGGGCGCGCCGCGAAGGCCCACGGCGACCGTGCGGGTCGGCGACGTGCCGATCGGTTCGGAGCATCCGATCGTCGTGCAGTCGATGACGAACACCGACACGGCCGACGTGGAGGGAACGGTCCGCCAGATCGAGGAGCTCGCCGGGGCCGGGAGCGAGCTCGTGCGCGTGACCGTGAACACGGCCGAGGCGGCGAGCGCCGTCCCCCGGATCGTGGGGCGGCTCCGGGCTCGCTCGATCTCCGTGCCCCTCATCGGGGATTTCCACTTCAACGGGCACCTCCTCCTGCCCGGCCACCCCGACTGCGCCTCGGCGCTGGACAAGTACCGGATCAACCCCGGCAACCTGGGCGCGAAGCGCTGGGACCAGCACTTCGCGGCCATCGTCGAGTGCGCGATCCGGCACGGAAAGCCCGTGCGCATCGGGGTGAACTGGGGGTCGCTCGACCAGGCGCTCCTGACCCGCCGAATGGACGAGAACGCGAGGCGGCGGGAGCCCGCCGACGCGCATTCCGTCGTCCTCGAGACGATGGTGGAAAGCGCGATGTCCTCCGCGCGAGAGGCGGAACGCCTCGGCCTTCCGCACGACGCGATCGTGCTCAGCGCTAAGGTCTCGGGCGTTCGCGACCTCGTTCGCGTCTACCGCCTCCTGGCGCCCCTCTCCGATCACCCTCTCCACCTGGGCCTCACGGAGGCCGGCATGGGGCGAAAGGGCGTCGTCGCGAGCACCGCGGGCCTCGCGATCCTCCTGGCCGAGGGGATCGGCGACACGATTCGCGTGTCGCTCACTCCTCGCCCGGGGGGGGACCGCGCGGAGGAGGTCCGGGTCGCCCGGCAGGTGCTCCAGTCCATGGGCCTCCGCAGCTTCCAGCCCCAGGTGGCGGCCTGTCCCGGGTGCGGCCGCACGACGAGCACCTTTTTTCAGGAGATGGCCGAGGAGATCGAGGGCTACGTGGCGGAGCGGATGAAGGAGTGGGCGACCCGCTACCCGGGCGTCGAGGAGCTGGACATCGCGGTCATGGGCTGCGTGGTGAACGGACCCGGCGAGTCGCGGCACGCGGACATCGGGATCTCCCTCCCGGGCACGTTCGAGGAGCCGAGCGCCCCGGTGTACGTCGACGGCGAGCATCGCGTGACCCTGCGGGGCGACCGGATCGTGGCCGAGTTCATCGAGATCCTGGACGGCTACGTCGCGAGCCGCTTCGGCTGACGGTCAGGCCGCGGGCGCGAACCTCTCGACGCCATCCGCCTCCGCCCGCACGAGGACCCCCCGGAAGGCCAGGTGCCGCAGCATCGCGAGCTGCTCGCGCAGGAAGAGGACACGCAGGCCTCCCTCCGGAGCCTCCGGATACAGGGCGAGGACGACATCCCAGGCCGTTCGGGCCCCGCCGCGCACCGCGGCCTCCAGCCGCTCGAGCGTGGCCTCCAGGTGGGCCCGTCGCTCCCGCAGCCACCGGCCCGCCGGCCGGAGGGCGATCGTGTGGCTCGCGTAGATGGTCTCCGTGCCGAGGGCGAGCGCGGCGTCGATGGAGCCCAGGTACGCCCCGAAGGCGTCGAACTCCGGGTCGCTGATCATGATGGGCGTCTTCCAGCGCGCAAGGAACTGATCCGCCGCGAGGAGGGAGCGGCTCGGGTCGTGGAACAGGGCCAGGTGTCCGGGCGCGTGGCCTTCGGCCAGGAGCCACGTCCACGACGCGAGGTCTCCGGGGACGGGCCCGCTCTCCCCCGCGAGCACGGGTTCGACCGGGAGCTTCGCGAACGGCCGCCCGCCCACGGGCTCGCCGTTCGGGGCGAGGCGAAGGATCTCGGCCTCGGGGGCTCCCATGCGGCGAAGGGCGGAAGGTCCCCGGCTGGATACGGGCGTGCGCCGTCGCATCTCCCGAACCGCGTTCTCGTGGGCCGCGATCCGCGGGGGACGCCACCGCAGCAGCCCGCCCGCGTGGTCCAGGTGCGTGTGCGAGAGGACGACGCCCGCGATCCGATCGCGGGGATGGCCGGCGAGCTCGAGCTTCGCCTCGAGCGCGGCCCCGGATGCCGCCGTGTCCGCGCCCGCGTCGAACAGCCAGGACTCGCCCGGGCCTTCGAGCACGAAGGCGCTCGTGACGCCCGGCACGAAGGGATCGGGGAGCGTGACCCGCCAGCACCCGTCGAACAGCGGCGCCGGTGGGGCGGCCGGGTCGAGACGCGGCATCAGGCCGGGCGCCCACCCCCGGACGGGAGCGGGCTCGAGGCGCGGGAGAGAGGCGTCCCGAGCTCCTTCCTCCGACGCTCGACCGCCCGTTCGAGCTCCGCGAGGCACGGCGGCCACTCGAGCGGGCGTCCGTCCAGGCGCTCGACGCGGCCGAGGCCCCGGACCGCGTTCGTGAGGAAGGCCGCCCGCGCGTCCCGGATCGCCGCTGGCGCCCAGGCACCCTCCTCCACGTCCAGATCGCCCTCCTTCGCGACCCGGATCACCGTCTCGCGGGTGAGCCCGGGGTAGAGCGGAAGATCGGCGGATGGCGTGCGAAGCCGATCCCCGTCGAGCCAGAACACGTTCGCCGCGCTCGTCTCCGTGAGGACGCCGTCGGCGTGGCGGAGGACGTCGTCGGCGCCGTGCCGGGCGGCCGCCCCGGCGGCGATGACGTGCGCGATCCCGCTGCAGGTCTTCACGTCCGGAAGCGCAGGCACGGGGAGCCGCTCCCCCGCCCCCGCGACCGCGACCTGCAGGGCACGCGGCTCGGGGGGCGCGAAGGTCTCGACGAGAAGGAGCGGCGGCGCTTCGTCCGGGCGTCCCCATCCTCGCCGCCCCGCGGCGCCGGCCCCCACCTGGACCCGGACCACGCGATCCTCCTCGCCGGAGATGCCGAGCCGCGCCAGGATGGAGATGAGATCTCGCGCCGCCGCGATCTCGACCGGAAGCCGGAGGCCCAGGCGGTCGCACCCCTTCGCCAGACGCGCCAGATGACGCTCCGCCTCGAGCAGCACGCCGTCCCGGAGGGCGAGGGTCGCGAACACCCCGTCTCCGTACCGGAGCGCTCGATCGTCGATGGAGACGCGCGCCTCGTCGCGCCCCGTCACGCGGCCTGCGATCCAGACTCGATCGGCGTTCACGGCGCTCCTCTCGGGCCTCCGAACGGCCGGGCCGCCCGCCCTTGTGCGGAGACGGCCCGGCCGCCCATCCTCAGATGGTCCGTCGACGCGGTCGCCAGAGCAAGGAGGAGGCGCGATGCGGGCGGGATCCCTCGCGCGCGAGATCGCAGTTCTCGGCATGGTCGCCCTCTCGGGCGCGTGCGCGAGACAGGCCATCGTGGGTTCGGAGCCGGGCCGCGGAAGGAGCGCGGCGGTGGAGTCCCTGCGCTCGGACCTCACGCGGCTCGCCCGGGACCAGGCGAGCTACTTCTCTCGCCGCTCGCGGTACGCGGCGACGCTCGAGGACCTCCCGTTCGCTCCGAGCCCCGGCGTGTCCCTGAGCATCATCCAGGGAGACCGCAACGGCTTCTCGGCCATCGCCTCGTCGGGCGACCAGGAGTGCGCGCTCTACGACGGCGGCGTCCGGTCGCCGCGCAGCTACGCGACGAGACCGGGCGTGGTCGCCTGTCGCGGCTGAAGCGCATCTGTCGTGATCGGCGCGGACCCGGCGGGGTCCGCGAAGGGTGGTTGGCTCAGCGCCTGCGTCGGCGGGCGTTGCGCGCGCGCCGGCGCTGGGCGGCCTTGGCCTTCCGGCGCTTCGCCTCGCTGGGCTTCTCGTAGTGACGCTTGCGGCGCATGTCGGCGAGAATGCCGGCGCGCTGAACCTTCCGCCTGAACTGACGCAGCGCCCTCTCGAGATCCTGCCCCTCTTCGATCTGGATCTCCAACCCGCGTGCTCCTTTCGTCTGCTCCCGCCCCGTGCGGGGTCCGGCGCCCTCGGGCGCCCCGTTCTTAGCCCACTAATGTATCCGAAGCGGGCCGAGAATCAAGCCGATGGGGCTCCCCTCAGCGGGCGAGCCAGGGAAAGCGCCGCCCGAGGCGCGCACGCAGCTGCGCCGCCAGCGTCCCCACCTCCTCGGGGGCCGCGCGCGGCCCCGGCTTCGGGTCCGGCGATCCGCCGCGGGCGCGCGACCGGCCGGACCAAGCCGTCTTCCGCGTCCGCTTCTGGCTTCCCGCGCCGTTTCCCGCGCCCTCGAGGCGCACGATGTTTCTCGCCTTCGGACCCCGGTCCGATGCGCCGATCTCGAACTCGACGCTCTCGCCTTGCCGGAGTGTCTTGAATCCGTCGCCCGCGATGTCGGAGTGGTGCACGAACACGTCCCGCCCGTCGGGCAGGCGGATGAACCCGTATCCCTTCTCGCGGGAGAACCACTTCACGGTTCCCGATGCCCGTTCCTTCGCCACGTTCTCTCCCGGTCTGTCGTCCTGCGTCGCCTGTCGACCTCGCGGGCGGAAAAAAGCGACCGCCGTCCCCGCGGAAACCCGCCGGCCAGCCGGTCGCGAACCGTTCCCCCGACGCTCCATCCCGTGCAACATATCTCCCGTCCGGGCGCGCTTCAAGATGCCGATCCCGGGCGCCTCGCCGGGGTCGAGGCCTTGACCCACAAGATGTTGGGCCCCATATTGCCTTCGACACCAGATGTTGTGGTCCTCGGGGCCGGGCAGGCAAAGGGCTCCACGGGCGACAACGCGGCCGGCGCCCGGCGGGCAGAGTCCCTCTTGGGTGCACCGTCAGTTGCGCTTCGCCGATCGGCGGGGGCGCCGGTCCGCTTCGCCCGTCCCGGAGTCGGCGGTCCCGAGGCGGTACGAGTGTCGACGGGGATCCCCCGCTTCCCGGATGCGCGGTGCCGCCACGCCGGACCCCCTTCGTCCACCCCGAACGTCGCGGGTGCACCCCGCGAAGGAGCGAGCGTCATGGCGGAGACCCTCTCCATCGGCCGCGACGGCGCGTTCGAAGTCGGCGGCCGCGTCTACCGGATCCCGACGAGCTTCTCTCCTCGTGAGGTGTTCAGCTACCGGAGACTTCTCGAGCCGCTTCCGGAGGTGCCGGGAGGGACGTCGCTCACGACGGAGCAGCGCAGGCGGCAGAACATGTTCCTGTTCCGGCGGGCCGCCGCCTGCGTGATCCCCGGGCTCGAGGCGAGCGCTCTCGAGGGCCTGTCGCTCCCCAAGCTGCGCTGCATTCACCACTGGCTCGCGAAGCACCGGCCGGAACTCATCGAGGAGCGCCGGCTCATCGCCTGAGCTCCCGGCGGGGCGGCTCCGGGGAGCCCGCTCCGTCCCTGCCGTGTTATACTGTCTCCCATGCGAGACTGCGGACCCGTCCGGCGGGCCAAGATCGTCTGCACCATCGGGCCGGCGAGCCGCGACCCCGCCACGTTCCGGGAGCTCGCGGCGGCCGGAATGGATGCGGCTCGCGTCAATTTCTCGCACTCCTCCCACGAGATGGCGGAGGAGATCTGCGCGCTGGCGCGAAGCACGGCCGCCGAGCTCGGGCGCCCCCTCGCCGTGCTGTACGATCTCCAGGGTCCGAAGATTCGGGTCGGCAACCTCGGTCGGCCCGTGGAGATCCGTGCGGGGAGTCGCTACGTCTTCCTGCCCCCCGGTGCGGACGCGGAGGCCGGAGACGAGCAAGCGCTCGGGGGCGTGCCCATTCCCACGACGTACGGGGGGCTGGCGACGGATCTATCGGCCGGCGCCCGGATCCTGCTCGACGACGGCCTCATGGAGCTCCGGGTCGTGTCCATCGACCGGGGGCGGGTGACCGCGGAGGCCCGGAACGGAGGGACGCTCCTGCCGCAGAAGGGCATGAACCTTCCCGACGTGGAGGTCAGCGTCCCGAGCCTGACCGATAAGGACCGGAAGGACGTGCGGTTCGCGAACCGACAGGACGTGGATTTCCTCGCGCTCAGCTTCGTGCGGCGGCCGGAGGAGGTCGAACGGCTGCGGGAGATCGCGGATCCCGGGCTCCTCATCGTGGCCAAGATCGAGAAGGAGCGGGCGGTGCGCGCCCTTCGGGGCATCATGGAGCGGGCGGATGGGGTGATGGTGGCTCGTGGCGACCTGGGCGTGGAGCTACCCTACGAAGAGGTCCCGATCGTTCAGAAACGGACCCTGCGGCTCGGCCAGGAGCTCGCTCGCACGACCGTGACGGCGACCCAGATGCTCGAGTCGATGACGGGATCGCCGCGTCCCACCCGCGCCGAGGTATCGGACGTCGCGAACGCCCTCCTGGACGGGACGGATGCCGTGATGCTCTCGGCGGAGACCGCCACCGGGCAGTATCCGGTCGAGGCGGTCCGGACCATGGATCGGATCATCCGGCGCATCGAGGGCGAGCGCTGCTTCCTCCCGCCCCCCTTCGACTACGCCCCGTCGGAGGACGTGTCCGCGGTTCGGCACTCGATGTCGGGTGCGATCGCCGGGGCCGCGGTGGAGGCGATCGAGCGCCTCGGGTGCGCGTTCCTCGTCACGTTCACCCGAAGCGGCTACACCGCGCGCGTCGTGTCCGCCCACCGCCCCCCCGTCCCGATCCTCGCTGTCACGGACCAGTGGCGCACCTACCATCAGCTCGCGCTGGCCTGGGGCGTGCTCCCCCTCTTTTTCGAGGGCGACGTCACGTACGAGTCCATGCTCGCGTTCGCCCGGGAGAGGGCGAAGATCATGGGCCTCGGGGAGCCCGGGGAGAGGTTCGTCGTCACGGCCGGCGTGCCCTTCCACGTGACGGGCACGACGAACCTGATGCGCGTCGAGGAGCTCTGACTCGATGCGCGGGCTTCCCGATCGGTCCCCCCGGTGAAGCTCACGTTCCTGGGCACCGGGACGTCGTTCGGGGTCCCGGTCGTCGGTTGCGACTGCGCCGTCTGCACGTCGGACGACCCGCGCAACCGTCGAACGCGCCACGCGCTTCTAATCGAGCGTGAAGGGCGCCGGCTCCTCGTGGACACGCCACCGGAGCTCCGGCTGCAGCTCGTGACGGCGGGGGTGCGCGGCATCGACGCCGTCTATATCACCCACCCCCACGCGGACCACGTGCACGGGATCGACGACCTGCGCGCGTTCACGGTGCGCTCGGGCTCCCGCCTGCCGGTCCACGTCGCCGCCGAGTACGCGGACGAGATGCGACGCCGCTTCCCCTACTTCTGGGGTCCGGGGGCGGGGCCGGCCCCCGGGACGACGATCCCGGAGCTGGAGCTCCGGACGTTCCGGGACCGGGAAGAGCCGGACATCCCGGGTTTTCGCCTGCGGGCGATCGGGTTTCCGCACGGGCCCATGCGGAGCTACGGCTTCCGCATCGGCGACCTCGGGGTCATCGTGGACGCGAAGCGGGTGCCGGAGGACGCCGTCTCCCTCCTGGAAGACGTCCCGACGCTCGTGCTCAACGCGCTGTGGTTCGGATCGCCGCACCCGACGCACTTCAACGTGGAGGAGGCGGTCGCCGTCGCGGAGCGGCTGCGCGCGGGACGCACGTTCCTCACCCACCTCACCCACCGGCTCGAGCACAGGGACCTGGAGCGTCGCCTGCCACCCGCCGTGCGGCCGGCGTGGGACGGCCTGACGATCGACGTCTGATCCGACCTTCCCGGCGGTTCGTTGATCGGGATCGCGGACGGAATCTATATTCGCCGCTGCGCCCCACTTCGGCCGCCGGCCGCCGACTCTGAGAGAGCCCTGTGCAGATCGAACGGATTCGAAACTTCTCCATCGTGGCCCACATCGACCACGGAAAATCCACCCTGGCCGATCGGCTCCTCGAGGAGACGGGGACGGTGGACCGGAGGAAGATGAAGGCGCAGATCCTGGACTCGATGGACCTCGAGCGGGAGCGGGGGATCACGATCAAGCTGAACGCGATCCGCCTCGGGTACCGCGCCGCCGATGGGCTCGACTACCAGCTGAACCTCATCGACACGCCGGGTCACGTGGACTTCACGTACGAGGTGAGCCGAAGCCTCGCCGCTTGCGAGGGGGCGCTGCTGGTCGTCGACGCGAGCCAGGGCATCGAGGCCCAGACGGTGTCGAACCTCTTCCTCGCGCTCGAGGCCGGCCTCGAGCTCATCCCCGTCGTGAACAAGATCGACCTGCCGGCCGCCGAGCCGGAGCGTCGGCGGGACGAGGTGTGCGAGCTCATGGGCATCGAGCCCGGGGAGGTTCTCCTGGCCTCCGCCAAGGAGGGGTCGGGCATCCGGGACGTCCTGGAAGCCATCGTGCGGCGGGTGCCTCCCCCGGCCGGCGACCCGGAACGGCCGCTGCGCGCGCTTATCTTCGACTCGCTGTATGACCAGTACCGGGGCGCCGTCCCCTTCGTCCGCGTGGTGGACGGCACGCTGCGCCAGGGGATGCGGGTCGCCTTCGGCGCCACAGATGCCGAGTACGAGGTGGACGAGGTGGGCTACTTGAGCCTCGGCTACCAGCCGACGGGCGAGCTCGGACCCGGAGAGGTCGGCTACCTCACCGCGCAGATCAAGCGGCTCGAGGACACCCGCGTCGGCGACACGCTGCTGGATGCGGATCGCCGCGCCGGGGATCTCCTGCCGGGATACCAGGAGGCGAAGCCGGTCGTGTTCGCGGGCCTGTATCCAACGGACTCGGACCGTTTCGAGGAGCTCCGGGATGCGCTGGAGAAACTGCGCCTGAACGACGCGAGCCTGCACTACGAGCCGGAGACCTCGACCGCGCTGGGGTTCGGCTTCCGGTGCGGCTTCCTCGGGCTCCTGCACATGGAGATCGTGCAGGAGAGACTGGAGCGGGAGTTCGGACTCGACCTCGTGACGACGATCCCCAACGTGGAGTACCGCGTCACGCTCACGAACGGGGACCTCCTGTCCGTCGAGAACCCGAGCCGGATGCCCGACCGCGGTCTGATCGAGCACGTCGAGGAGCCGTTCGTGCTCGCCCGCATCGTCTGTCCGTCGGAGTACATCGGCGGGGTGCAGCAGCTCTGCCACGACCGGCGCGGTGAGTTTCGGGATCTGCACTACCTCGATCCTTCCCGCGTCGAGATTCGCTACGAGCTTCCGCTGGCGGAGATCGTGCTGGATTTCTACGACCGACTGAAGTCCGTCTCCCGGGGCTACGCGGCGCTGGACTACGAGCTGGCGGGCCTGCGGGAGTCCAAGCTCGTGAAGCTGGATCTCCTGTTGAACGGAGACCCGGTGGATGCCCTGAGCGTGATCGTGCACCGGGACCGCGCGTACGAATACGGGCGGAAAGTAGCGAAGAAGCTGCGCGAGCTCATCCCGCGGCAGCTGTTCGAGGTCGCCATCCAGGCGGCGATCGGCCGGGACGTCATCGCGCGGGAGACCGTCCGGGCGCTGCGCAAGAACGTGACGGCCAAGTGCTACGGCGGAGACATCACCCGCAAGCGCAAGCTTCTGGAGAAGCAGAAGGAAGGGAAACGGCGGATGAAGCAGGTGGGGTCGGTCGAGATCCCACAGGAGGCGTTTCTCGCCGTCCTCCAGGTCGGCGACTGAAAAGGCGGGACGGGGACGCGGCCCCGGCCGGGTCGCGGCATCCTCCCGCAGGGAGAGCGGAAGTGGACGAGCAGCGCTACATCGTCGGCGTCGACCTCGGCGGCACCTCGATCAACGTGGGCGTGGTGCCGTTCGAGGGCGGAACCGTGTACGGCATGCGCTCCATGCCGACGGAATCGCACCACGGGGCCAAGTTCGTCGTGGACCGCATGATCGAGATGATCCGGGGCACGATGAAGGACGCAACCCGCGAGAGGGACATCGCGGACGGGGGCATCATCGGCATCGGGCTCGGGTCCCCCGGGCCCCTGGATCGCGAGACGGGCACCGTCATCGAGACGCCGAACCTCGGGTGGCGGAACTTCCCCCTCCGCGACCTCGTGTCCAACGCGATCGGGCTCGACGCGGTCTTGGACAACGACGCGAACGCGGCGATCCTGGGCGAATGGTGGGTGGGGGCCGGCAGGAACGTGGACACGCTCGTCGGCGTGACGCTCGGGACAGGCATCGGCGGCGGGATCGTGCTCGGAGGCCGGGTCTTTCACGGGACGGCCGACGTGGCGGGCGAAGTCGGCCACATGACCATCGACTCGACCGGACGGAAGTGCAACTGCGGCAACTACGGATGCCTGGAGGCCTACGCGTCGGGGCCGGCGATCGCGGCGCGGGCGGTGGAAGGACTCGAGACGGGGGCCACGAGCATGCTGCCCGCCATGGTGGACGGAGACCTGGCCCGGATCACGGCCGAGACCGTGTTCGAGGCCATCGTGGCCGGGGACCTGTACGCGAAGGAGGTGATGCGCGAGACGGCGAAGTTCCTGGGTACGGGGATCGCGAACCTGATCAACATTCTGAATCCCGAGATGGTCGTGATCGCCGGCGGGGTTACGCGCGCGGGCGAGCACCTGTTCGGGCCCCTCAGGGACGAAGTCCGGCGTCGCGCGTTCTCGCGGGCCGCGGAGAGCTGCCGGATCGTGAGCAGCGAGCTGGGGGACATGGCGGGCGTGATCGGAGCCGCCGCCACGTTCCGCGTCGAGCGCTTCGGGGGCTTCTGAGGTGCCCCGACTCGGCGTGCTCGGGACGCTCGTGTGGGATACGATCCGTCCCGCCGGAAGGCGTGACGCGACCGTCGAGGACTGGGGCGGCATCGCGTACTCCCTGGCCGCCTTCTCCGCGATCGGGCCGGAGGGATGGACGCTCGTCCCGATGATCAAGATCGGCGCTGACCTGCGCGAGCGAGCGGATCGGTTCCTGCGCGGGCTCGCCCGGCCCGGCTCGACGGACGGCCTCCGCACGGTCTCCGAGCCGAACAACCGGGTCGAGCTTCGCTATCACGATCCCGCACGGCGCTGCGAGACCCTGACGGGCGGCGTGCCCGCATGGGACTGGCCGGAGCTGCGACCCCTCGTCCTCTCGTGCGACGCCCTCTACGTGAACTTCATCGCGGGGTGGGAGATCGGCCTCGGGACCGCGCGTGAGCTGCGGGCCGCCTTCCGGGGACCCGTGTACTCAGACCTGCACTCGCTGATGCTCGGCACGGGGGACGGCGGCGTGCGGCGCCTCCGACCGCTGGCCGACACCGGCGCGTGGCTCGCGTGCTTCGATTTCGTGCAGGTGAACGAGGAGGAGATTCGGATTCTGACCGGGCGGGAGGGCGATCCGCTAAAGCTCGCGGAAGCCCTGCTTGCGGAGGGGCCGGGGGGCGTGCTCGTCACGCTGGGCGCGGCCGGGGCGGTCTGGGCCGCCCGGGAGCGTTTCACCGCGCCGTGGGGCGCGGGAGGGGAGGCCGAAGCGACCGCGCCGCGGGCGGTGCGCAGGGGCCGCGCGACCCCGGAGGGGTCCGTCGGGGCGAAGACCGATCCCACGGGCTGTGGCGACGTATGGGGGATGTCCTGCTTCGCCGCGTGGCTCGGAGGCGCGCGGCTGGACGACGCGGTGCGGGCGGCGAACCGGAACGCGGCACGCAAGCTCGGGACCTCCGGCACGGCCCGGCTCGAGGCGGTGCTTCGAGAAGCGTCCGCAGCATGAGTCGGGTGATCGAAGTCCCGGAAGTCTTGGATCACAGGAGCTTCGAGGCCCTCGTGGCCGCGTTCACCGGGACCGGAGCCGGCCCGGACGACCGCCTGCTGTTCAACGCCCGCCGCGTTCGCTGGGTGTCCCCGTACGGGCTCATCGGCCTCCTGGCGGTCGGGGAGGTCGCCCGGCAGAAAACGGGCATCGCGCCGCGGATCGAGGCCCCGGAGGCGCGCGACGTGGCGAGCTACTGGGATCGCATGCACTTCTGGCGGGTCGCGGCGGACGTGTTCGACGTCGCCCCTGGCACCGGGCGCTCCCACCGGGCATCGGACGCTCTCCTCGAGATCACGCCCATCCGGTCGCACCAGGACGTGCACGCGGTCGTGGAGCGAGTACGGGAGAGAGCCGCCACGATCCTGGAGAGCCGCCTCCATTACCCGAAGCCGTCCGTCATCCAGTTCAGCGTCATGCTGTCGGAGGTCTGCCAGAACATCCTGGAGCACGCGGAGGCCACGGGATGGGTCTGCGCCCAGACGTATCACTTCCGACGGCGATTGGGGCGCGACGTGCTCTCGCTGGCCGTCATGGACGTAGGGATCGGGTTCGAGGGCTCGCTGGCCGCGGAGCATGCCCGCCGGTTCGGGGAGAGCTGGTCGTCCGCGACCGCGCTCGAGGCCGCGCTGCTGTACGGAGAGTCCCGCTTCCGGGATCCCGGGCGGGGGCAGGGTCTCCAGGCCATCCGAAGGCAGGTCTCCCGCTGGGACGGGGAGCTGAGCATCCGGAGCGGCAACGCGGCTATCGCGCTCGTGCCCGATTGGGACGATATTCCGGCCATGGAAAGGGACCTCACCCGCTTCCCGGGAGCCCAGATCCTGGTGCTCATGCCGGCCCGCGACGAGGGAGAGCGGCGATGAGCGGGGGGACGGTGTCGCCTCGCGTGGCCGTGACGCAGCTCTGCCAGAAGAATCTGGTCACCCGCTTCACGGGCCGGGCAGTGCGGCTGGGCATCGAGCGCATGATGGCGGACGCGGAGGGAAGCCGCCTCACCGTGCTGGACTTTCGGGACGTGGAAGTCATCGACTTCAGCTGCGCGGACGAGGTCGTGGCGAAGCTCGTCCTCGGCGCGGCGGCGCGTCCCGAGCGCGACCGGTTCTTCCTGTTCCGCGGCATGGCGCCCGACGTCCTCGACCCGGTGGAGTCGGCTCTCCGCCGCCGGGCCCTCGCCGTGGCCGCCGAACGGAGGGGCGGGGAGCCGCTGCTCCTGGGATCGGTGGACCTGGAGGGAAGGGAGGTGTGGGAGGCGCTGAGCCGGTGTGGCCGATTGCCGGCCGTCGGCGTGGCGGAGCGCCTGGGCGTGACGGAATGTCGGGCGAGAGACGTGCTCGATGGCCTGTACGGACGCCGGCTGCTTCTCCGTCGGGACTCCGAGTACGTGTCCCTTTCCTTCGCATTCGCGCGGCCGGAGGCGGACGCCACGGCATGACGCGGTCGAGCGCGCTTCGCGCCCGCGCGCTGGCCGCGGCGGGCGCCCTGCTCGCCTGGGGGCTCGGGATCCTCGCGACGGCCGGCTGGTTCGTCGTACGCTCCTCGGCCCGCGCGCCCGAAGGGACGCTTCCCCTGCCGGGCCTGGCCTCCCGGGTCCTGGTCGTCTCCGACAGCTTCGGCATCCCCTCGGTGTTCGCCGAGCACGAGGCGGACGCCCTCCGCGCCGAGGGGTACCTGCACGCCTCGGATCGACTCTGGCAGATGGAGCTGTTCCGTCGCATCGCGAGCGGGCGCCTGGCCGAGGTGTTCGGAGAACGTGCCCTGCCAACGGATCGCTTCGTCCGCACGCTCGACCTCTGGGGTGCGGCCGGCCGGGCGCTGGAGGTCCTGAGCGAGGCCGAGCGGGCGCGCCTCCGCGCCTACGCCGAGGGCGTGAACGCCCGGCTGCGTGAGAAGGGTCGCGTACGCCCGCCGGAGCTGCTCCTGCTCGGCATCCGGCCCGAGCCGTGGGACCCGAGGGCCAGTCTCGCCATGGGCATCGTGATGAACCTGGACCTGTCCCACTGGCGGAACGATCTCGCCCGCTTCCGGGCCCGCTCCTTTCTCACCCTCGAGCAATCGGCCGATCTCGTTCTGCCGTATCCGGATTGGGGACCCACGATCCTCTCCGGGCCCGCACCCACGCCCTCCGTGCCCGCCGGGCGGGCGGCTGCGGGATCCGCCCCGGGAGGCCGTCGTGCCGCGGGTCCAGTCGCGGCCCGGCCTCCGGGACGGGCTCGGGACCGGGCCTGGAGCCCGCTCGACGTGCTCGCGGCGGCGGGCGTCCGGAACGCCTCGAACGCGTGGGCGGTGGACGCGACCCGAACGCGCGACGGAAGCGCGATTCTCGCGAACGACATGCACCTTCGCCTCCGGGCGCCGTCCCTGTGGTACGTCGCCGCCCTGCACGCCCGCGCGTCGGGGCTCGACGTGGCCGGCTTCACGCTGCCCGGCGTTCCCGGCGTCGTCGTGGGATACAACCGCGGCATCGCCTGGGGGTTCACGAACGGCATGGTCGACGACATGGATTTCGCCGTCGAGGAGGCGAGTGCCGACGGCGCCTCGTACCGGGAGGATGGGGCCTGGGTGCCGTTCCGCATCCGGACCGAGACGATCCGCGTGCGCGGCCGGGCCGCGCCGGACACCCTCCGGGTCCGAGAGACCCTGCGCGGTCCGCTGATCAGCGACGCGCTGGAGGGTCTGGGCGCCGACCTGAGCGCGGTCTGGATCGCGGCGCACCCGGACGTCCCCACGACGGGGCTGGGCGGGATGGCGGCCGCCCGGACTCTCGAGGCGCTCGACGGGGCGGTCGCCGGCTTCGCGTCCCCGCACCAGAACGTCGTCTTCGCGTCCGTGTCCGGGCGGATCGGGTACCGGCTCGGGGGCAGAATCCCGCTGCGGGGAGGGAGCTCGGGCGCGCTGCCGGTCCCGGCCCGGGACATGGGTCGCGGCTGGCCAGGCATGTGGCCGCCGGCCCTGCATCCCGGGATTCTCGACCCGGCCGCCGGTTTCGTGGCGACCGCGAACAACCTGCAGGCCCGGAACCTGTACGGCCGGATCGGCGAGGACTATCCCGTGCCGTTCCGGGCCCGTCGCATCAGCGACGTGCTCGCCTCGCGCGACGACTGGACGGTCGAGACGACGGCCGGACTGCAGAGGGACGTGCGGAGCCTTCTCGCGGAGCGGGTCCTGCCGGCCTGCGTGGCGGCTGCCCGGCGCATCGGGGCCGACTCGACCGCCCGTCGGCTCGAGAGCTGGGACCGCGACGTGAGCCTGACTTCCCGGGCGGCGCCGATCCTGTACGCATGGCTGTTTCGCCTCCGGGAGCTCCTGGCCGCGGACGAGTTCCAGGAGGCTCCGGACTGGGCCTTCTTCCCCACGTCGGCGCTCCTGCGGGCCATCGAGAGAGAGGACCAGGGCGCGTGGGTCGACGACGTCCGGACGCCCGACCGTGAGCGGTTCGCGGACCTCGCGGAGCGGGCCCTCGTCGATGCGCTGCGAGTCACGGAGGGCCGGACGTGGGGCGAGCTGCACGTCGAGCGCAACGGGCATGCCCTGGGCCGCGTCCGCTGGCTCGAGCGCCTGCTCGATCTCGACGTCGGACCGTATCCCTCGACCGGCGGGCCAAACACGGTGAGACCCGACGACTATGGCCGATGGAACGCCCTCGATTCGACGTCCTGGCGACCGCCGTGGATCAGCGAGTACGGCCCATCAGAGCGATTCATCGCCCGGCTCTCCGAGGCCGGGGCCAGGGGATGGTTCATCCTCCCCACGGGACAGAACGGAAACCCGTTCAGCGCCCACTACCGGGACATGAGTCCCCGCTGGCGCGAGGGCCGCTTCATCCCGCTCTCCCTGGACTCGGTCGCCGTAGAGCGACGGGCCGCGCGCCGGTTCACGCTGACCCCCGGAGCGGGGCCGGGCGGACCCACGGAAGACGGCGGAGCGGAGCCCGGCGCTCGTTGACGCCGTTTCGCGGGAGGAATAGCTTGGCGGCTCGGTGCTCATCCCGCCGGACGAACCGGCTCGCCTCGACCTCGAAGTCCCGATGACCGACGCGACCACACGCTCCGCCTCGACGGCGAGAGGAAAGATCGAGGACGTTCTCGCCTCCATCCGACCCGCGATTCGCGCGGATGGCGGGGACATCGAGCTCGTGGGCTTCGATTCGGCGGAGGGGCTCGTGCGGGTGCGGATGGTCGGCGCCTGCTACGCGTGCCCGATGTCCATCCTCACCCTGAAGGCGGGGATCGAGCAGCGGCTCCGGATGATCGTGCCGGAAGTCCGGGCCGTGGAGTCGGTCTGAGCGCCGTGGCTCCCGAGGGGCTCGCCCCCCGCATCGAGACGGCGCTGCGCCGAGTCCGCCCGCAAGGCGTGGAGGGAGACCTGGTCTCGGCCGGTCTCGTGCAGGCGTTGACGGTAACGGACGACGGCGTCGTCCGCATCGAGGTTCGGATCCCCCCGCGCGAGACGTCCGCGCTTCTCGAGACGGTGCGCCAGGTCGTGACCGGCGTCCGGGACGTCGCGGGCGTCCACGTCACGCCGGCGGCGGACGCGCCGTCGTCGACCCCGGGGCCCGAGCCCGACGGACCGGACATCGGACCGCGGCGCAGGGTCCTGCCCGTCGTCGGCCCCGCATCTCCGCCGGACGGCGCCGAGCCTGCCGGCGGGAGGCCGGAGCCGCCGCACGCCGCCTCCCGGTCCCCCGCCGACGCGGTGCCGCTGGAGGGGGTCCGGCACGTGATCGCGGTCAGCTCGGGCAAGGGCGGCGTCGGAAAGACGACGATCAGCACGAACCTCGCGGCCGCCTGGGCGGCGGCGGGCCACCGCGTCGGGCTTCTGGACGCCGACATCTACGGCCCGGACATCCCCACGATGTTCGGAGTTCACGACCGCCCCCGGATGCGGGGCGATCGCGTCGTTCCGCTCGAGGCGCACGGCGTCCGCCTGATGAGCCTCGGGTTTCTCGTGGATGACGAGACCCCGGCGATCTGGCGGGGCCCGATCATCATGGGCGTCGTGCGCCAGTTCCTGAACCAGGTGGACTGGGGCGAGCTCGACTACCTCGTGGTGGATCTCCCGCCGGGGACGGGCGACGCCCAGCTGTCCCTCGTTCAGCTCGTGAAGGTGTCCGGTGCCGTGATGGTGACGACGCCGCAGGACGTGGCCGTCGGCGGGGTCCTTCGGGGCATCCGGATGTTCGAGACGGTGGACGTCCCCATTCTGGGCCTGGTGGAGAACATGCGGGGCTTCGCGTGCCCGGACTGCGGCACGGCTCACGACATCTTCGGGTCGGGTGGGGGCGAGCGGCTCGCCGCCTCGCTGGAGCTTCCGTTTCTGGGCGCCGTTCCGCTCGGGATGGCCGTGCGGGAAGAGGGCGACGGGGGCGTTCCGACGGTCGCCGGTCGTCCCGATTCCGCCGAGGGCCAGGCGCTGCTCGCGATCGCGCGGGCGGCTGAGGCCCGGCTCGCCTCGCTCGCGGCCCCGACGACGGGCCCCTGAGCGCGCGCGGCGCGCGCGTCGATCCCACCCGCGGGTCGGTCCGGGCGGCCATCCGCCGGCTCGCCGGTCCCGCGGTCGCGGCGACTCTGCTCCAGAGCCTGTTCAACATCGCTGACACGTTCTGGGTCGGACGCGGCCTGGGCCCGGCGGCGCTGGCCGGCGTGTCGACCGCCGGGTTCACGGTGTGGCTGATCCTCGCGATCGCGGAACTGCCGGCCGTCGGGCTCATCGCCGTGGCCAGCCGGCGTCACGGAGAGGGCCGGCACGACGACGCGGTCCGGGCCGTGTACGAGGCGTTCTGGCTGGGGATCGGCGTCGCCTTCGCCGTGGGTGGCGTGGGGCTCGTCGGGCTGCCCGGTCTGTTCGCGATCATGGGCACGGATGCGGAGGTTACGGCCCAGGGCGCGGCGTACCTGGCCGTCTACCTCGCGGGCGCCCCCGTCGTGTTCAGCTACTTCGTGATGGACTCCGCCTTCCGGGCTGCCGGCGACACGCGCACGCCCCTGATTCTGCTCGCGGTGTCGTTGGGCCTGAACATGGTCCTGGATCCGCTCCTCATCCTCGGGATCGGCGTGTTTCCGAGGCTAGGCATCCAGGGGGCCGCCCTGGCGACGCTCGTCACCCGGACGGTCGGTTGTCTTCTCGGCTTCCGTTGGCTCGTCGCGCGCCGGCTTGCGGGCCGGAGCCGTGCCCGGGCGGGCCAGATGTGGGATATGGCGCGCATCGGCCTTCCCGTCGCGGCGGGAGGCGCGACGTTCTCGGTCGTCTACATCCTCCTGACCCGGATCACGAGCGAGTTCGGCACACCCGCCCTGGCGGCGCTGGGCGTGGGTCACAAGGTGGAGTCGTTGAGCTACATGACGTGCGTCGGCTTCGGGATGGCCGCCGCGACGGCGGTGGGCCAGAACATGGGCGCGGGAGACCGCGGCCGCGCCGAGCTGGCCGGGCGCCTCGCGACCCGCTACGCCGTCATGGTGACGGGGGCGGTGGGCCTCGCGTTCCTCCTCGTGCCGGGTCCACTCGTCGGGCTGTTCACCCACGATCCCGACGTGATCCGAGCCGGATCGAGTTATCTTCGCATCGTCTCGATCGCGCAGCTGTTCATGGCCCTCGAGATGGTGTTCCAGATGGGCATGGAAGGGGCCGGGTACACGGCACCGGGGATGATCGCTTCCGTCGTGCTGACCGTTCTGCGTCTCCCCCTGGCCCTCGTCCTGCGCGGTCCGCTGGGCGTGGCGGGCATCTGGTGGTCGATCAGCGCGACCGCCATCGGGCGGGGGGCCGCCGTGGGCTGGATCTGGCGGCTCGGGCGCTGGAAGTTGCGCGAGGTCTGAGCGGGGAGGGGCCGTGATCATCACGCTGACGACCGACTTCCGGACGGCCGACGGATACGCGGGCGAGATGAAGGGAGTCATCCTGTCGCTGTGCCCCGAGGCGCGGGTCGTGGATGTGACGCACGACGTCCCCCGCGGCGACGTGGAGTCCGGAGCCAGGATCCTCCAGCGCATCTGGGACCGGTATCCGCCGGGCACCGTGCATCTGGCCGTGGTGGATCCCGGCGTGGGTGGGGAGCGGCGCGGCCTCGCCGCGGCTCTCGGAGGACGCTGGTTCGTCGGCCCGGACAACGGCCTGCTCACGCTGGCGGGGCGCTCTCGACCCGTGGAGACGGTCCTGGATCTCGGGCCGCCGCCCGGGGTGGACGCCGGTGCGGCCCCCACGTTCCACGGCCGGGACGTCTTCGCGCCCGCGGCCGCCCGCCTCGCGCGCGGCGACGATCCGGCGGGCCTCGGCGCGCCGGTCGCGGCGGAGAGCCTCGTGGTGCTTCCCCTGCCGGGGCCGGAGCGCGTCGGGGAGAGCGTCCACGGGCGGGTCACCCACGCCGACCGTTTCGGCAACCTCGCCACCGACATCCCGGCGGCCTGGCTGGGAGCGCGCATCGTCGTCGAGATCGGCGGCGCGCGGATCGATGGTCTTCTGCGGACGTACGCGGAGGCGGCTCCCGGGGAGCTGCTCGCGCTCGTTGGCTCGGATCGACATCTGGAGATCGCGGTTCGCGACGGGAGCGCCGCGGAGCGGCTGTCGGTCGGGAGAGACGCGCCCGTCGTCGTGCGGGTCGCGGGCCCGGCTACGGCTCCGTCGTGACGCCGACGGAGCCGAGGGCCGCCTCGAGATCGATGTCGAGGCGGATGTCGGAGGCGTCCCAGTTCGGGCTCACGTAGCCTCCGTCCACCTTGCGGAACCCGTTGGCGTCGAACGCCGCGAGAAACGTGCGCTTGCGGATCTTCACGCCGATGTCGGCGGGCACCCGCAGGCGGAGGGACCCGACGCCCATCTTCACCTTCGCGACCGCGCTCCTGTCCCATTCTCCCGTGAAGTCCAGCGTCAGGTCCCCGATGCCGCCGTCGAACTCGAGCCGCTCGAAGTGCGCGTTCCCGAGCCCGTAGGCCGAGAAGGCGGCGACGGCCGCCTTCAGAGTCAGGCGCCGCATGGAGGCGGGGTTCGGCTCGTCGAACCGGAGCTCGCTGTCCGCAGCCCCGAGCTTCAGGTCCAGCCCGGAGAGGGCCACGCCGCCGAGGTCGATCTTCGCTTCCGCGCCGCCGACCGTGAGCCGCAGGTCCGTGGGCACGCTCCGGCTCAGGCCGAGCCGCAGGGAACCCGCTCGATCCGAGAGATCTCGCACCTGGATGTCCACGTCCTCCCGACCGTCGATGTCCAGGCGGAAAACGGCCCGACCGTCCTCGATCGACCACCGGCGCCGGGGCTCGAATTGGGTCGCATCGTACCTGAGCCGCGCGTCGTACAGCACGCCCGCGTCGGCCGGGAAGACCGAGATCCGGCCGGCCGCATACTCGATCTCGGCCTGAAACGCCTGCACTCCCCGTGCCTCCCGGGCGCTCGCCAGCTCGAGCCACTCCGGCGCCTGGGCACGCGCCGGGATCGGCAGCGCGAGGCCGAGCAGAAGAGCCAGGGCCGCGAGACCGTGCCTACGCACTCGAGGCGCCTCCGCCGTACTCGTCCGCCTCCGCGAACAGGTCGCCGACCCCGGAGGCGGGTCTCGCCCACTCGGTCCGCTTGCCCGCACGGCTGAGGATCACGGCGCCGAAGCCGGAGGTGAACGCGGCCCACGTGAGGACACCGCCCGCGAAGAACGTGAGGCCCCGCACGAAGCCCAGGAGACCGCCGAACAGGTAGAGGAGCGATCCGACGAGCAGCGGGCCGAGAAGGACGACGAGGCCGCTGAGCACGTAGTAGTAGGAGTTCGATCGTCGGAGACGCAGGCGCTCGATCCAGGTGTACCGCTGCAGGGCCACGATCTCACCGGCCGCGTGCGCCACGGCTAGGTATCCTCCGAGCAGCGCCAGCGCGACCGCGATCACGTAGAACGGAACGATGGGAATCGTGATCACCGCCACGAACAGCACGATGAGGATCGGGACGAACAGCAGCTGTCCGGCGATCCCCACGCCGAACGATCGTCCGAAGCTCTGCCGGACCGTGTCCGCCACGACCTCGAGGCGACTCCGGAGGAAGTAGACCGCGAGCATGCCGAGGAAACCGAGAACGATCAGGAAACCCAGCGTTCCCACGAGGCTGCCGACGGCCCGCGAGATGTTGTGGCCGACGCGTCCGAAGAACCCGCGGCGCGTCTGGAGGTGGAGCGACGGGGAGCCGACGTCCCCGTCCACGCGGGCCGACGGGGGCGCGGCCGCCTCCCCCGCTCCGGCGGGCGCCTCGGGCGCGGGCAGCGCGCGAAGCGAGAGAAGCTCGCCGTCGACGTGGCCGCCGCTCCGGACGACCTCGCCCCCGACCTGGATGATGTCGCCCTCCACGAGCCCGCCGGGAGCGAGATCGAGCGTTCCGCTCAGGACGAGCACGTCGCCCTCCACCGTGCCCCGAAGCTCTAGGTCGCCGTCCAGGAGAGCCACGTTGCCCGCCACGTCCGTTCCCTCGGGGACCGCGTAGTCGTCGTGAACCACGAGGGCGAGGTGGTCCACCGCGTCCTGGGCCTCATCCCCGAGTCGGGCCACGGCGTCGCCCAGCCGCTCGAGCTCGACCGTGAGCTGGTCGAAGGACATGCCACCCGGTGCGAGGACCTGGCCCCCGACGGTGGGCGCGGTGCGCGCCGCCGCCTCTGGCACCGCTCCGAAGAGCTCATCGAAGGTAGCCGTGAGCGCCCGGGCCGCGCGGCCGTCAGCCCCGGTCGGGAGCTCAGGCTCCCACGCCTCGAGCATTCGGCCCGGGGTCGCGCTCCCGACAACCTCGGGGAGGAACGTCCGCCACGACGTCCAGAGCGCCCCGCCCGGCTCGTACGTCCCGAGAACCTCCCCGTCCACGCGAACCTCTCCGCCGGCGAGGGTGAACGCGTGCGTCGCGCCGTCCGCCATCCGAACTTCGAGCGACGCCTCGTCCGCGGAGAGCGTCACGTGGCTGTCCGACACCGCCTTTTCCTGCGCCCGCACCCAGAGCGGCAGGGCGAGGGCCGTCGCGGCCGCCAGGATCGCGGCTCGTCTCCAACCCGGTCGGTTCTTCACCCGGCTTCTCCTCGCGTCTCGTCTCACGTCGAAATCCTCTCGCGGGCGACGAGCGCCGGCGCGTCGGTCAGGAGGTTGCGGAGCCCGACCAGGGCTCCCATGCCCATCACGGCCAGCGTGGCCAGGGCGATGAGCGCGTCCGGCACGGTCATGGAGTCGATGAGGCTCCGCAGGCTCCAGGCGATCCCGGAGTCGAACAGGAACCGACCCGCCTCCCGGGTCGCGCTCCAGGCCGCCGCCAGCCCCCGATGGCCGAGGAAGGAGAGCACGCCGCCCGGCGTGACGCCCGGGTGGGTGCCGAGCCAGGCCACCGTGGCGACGGTGGAGGCCCCGGCGGCCGCCAGGCCGGCCGTGAGCGCGATCCAGCGCTCTCGGACGGATCTCCAGACGCGGATCCGCCACGGGACCGGCAACGACACCCGGGCCATGACCCGATCGGCGAAGCCCCTCCGCGGGGCGAACGCGGGCAGGTCGCCCAGGGACTCGGCGATCCCCGCGAGCGCAGCCAGATCACGGCGGCACTCGGCGCAGGCATCGAGGTGCGCGGCCTCGGCCGGCGCACGCGTCTCCGCCCGTCCGGCGACGAGGTCCTCGAGCCGCTCCGGTCCCAGATGTCCGCTCTGTTCGTGCCCGTTCATCGTCCTTCGCTCCCGTCGAAGCGGGTTCGTCCCCCCCTACGTCTCGCATCGAGTGCGGGTTTCATTCCTCCTCCACGAGGTGCCCGAGCGAAGCTCTCAGCTCGCGGCGGGCCCTGAATATGTACGTTTTCACAGTGCCGAGCGGAATGTCCATGATCTCAGCGATCTCCTCGTAGGCCCGGCCCTCCACGTGCCGCAGCAGAACTGCGGTCCGATACTCGGGCCGGAGCCGCGCGATCGCGGCCTCCATCTCCCCCGCCAGCTCCACGGACTCCACCCGCGCGTCCGGGCGCTCGGTCGTGGCGGGAACCTCGAAGGAGGTCGCTTCCCGACTCTCGGCGCTGACCGCGTCCGGGGCGCCGTGCATCGACACCGTGTCCAACCGCTTCCGGCGCAGGTGATCCACCGTGAGGTTGTAGGCGATCTTGAACAGCCACGAAGAGAAACGATAGGAGTCGTCGTACCGGTGAAGGTGGTTGAACGTTCGGACGAACGTCTCCTGCGAGAGATCCTCGGCGAGCTCCCGGTCGCGGACGATGCGGAAGATGATCGAGAACACGGGACGCTCGAAGCGCGACACGAGCTCGCGGGCGGCCCGCTCGTCGCCCCGCAGACACAGCCGGACGAGGTCCTGGTCGGTCTTCTCGGAGAGGTTCACACGTCCGTTGTGTTCATGGCGGCCGACCGGCGACCGGAGCGAGCCCCGGCCCACCGGCCCGCGGAACGCAGGATCGGCGCCTGGGAAGCCGTCCCGTCGCCGGCGCTCGAGCCTCGCGGAGGAAGATTGCTGTTCCGCCGGGCGAACCGTAACGTGGGCGGAAGCTAGGGGTCGGCCTCTCCCCGCGACAGGCGCGGGAGCGAGGCGCGTCGAGGGGCGCCGTGCGCTCCGCCCGCCAGGAAGAGGCGCGATGGCCTACAGGAATCTCCGCGATTTCGTGGACGCTCTAGAGGGAGCGGGCGAGCTTCACCGGATCGAGAGGCCCGTGAAGGTAGACCTCGAGGTCACGGAGATCGCCGATCGCTGCATGAAGAGTCCGGGAGGCGGGCCGGCCCTCCTCTTCGAGTCGCCCGTGCTGCCGGACGGCGAGGTCGCTTCGCTCCCGCTCGCGATCAACCTGTTCGGGAGCAAGCGGCGGATGGCGATGTCGCTCGGCGTGGGACACCTCGAGGAGATCGCGGACCGGATCCGAACCCTTCTGGAGCTCAAGCCCCCGGACGGGCTGAAGGAGAAGCTCCTGCTGCTTCCCCAGCTCGCCGAGCTGACCCGCTTCCCACCCCGCACGGCGCGGGGCCGGGGCGCCTGCCAGGACGTCGTCACGACGGGCGAGGGCCTCGACCTGAGGTCGCTTCCGCACCTGAAGTGTTGGCCGGACGACGGCGGCCGGTACGTCACCCTGCCGCAGGTCATCTCGCACGACCCGAGGACGGGGCGCAGGAACGTCGGCATGTACCGAATCCAGGTGCTGGATCGCGACCGGCTCGCCATGCACTGGCAGCGGCACAAGTCCGGCGCGGCGCACTGGCGCGAGATGGCCGAGCGCAACGAGCGGATGCCCGTGTGCATCGCGCTCGGAGGCGATCCGGCCTCCGTGTACGCGGCGAGCGCTCCCCTGCCTCCGAACGTGGACGAGTACCTGTTTGCGGGATTCCTGCGACGCGAGCCCGTCTCGATGATGCAGGCCGTGTCGAACCCCCTGGAGGTCCCCGCCGAGGCGGATGTCGTCATCGAGGGCTGGATCGACCCGGCCGAGGATCTGGTGCTGGAGGGCCCCTTCGGCGACCACACGGGCTTCTACTCCGAGGCGGACTGGTATCCATGTGTCCGGGTGGAGGCCATCACCTGCCGAAGGGAGGCGATCTACCCCGCCACGATCGTCGGCCGCCCGCCGATGGAGGACTACTACCTCGGCCACGCCACGGAGCGGATCTTTCTTCCGCTGCTCCAGCTCACGATCCCCGAGATCGTGGACTACCACATGCCCCCCGAGGGGATCTTCCACAACCTGGTCTTCGTGTCCATTCGAAAGTCGTATCCCGGCCAGGCGTACAAGGTGATGCAGGGCCTGTGGGGACAGGGGCTGATGGCGCTCGCGAAGACGATCGTCGTGCTGGACGAGTGGGTGGACGTGGGGAATCCGCAGGAGGCCTGGTGGGTCGCCCTGAACCACATCGACCCCGAGCGGGACATCCTGTTCACCCGCGGTCCGATCGACGTGCTCGACCATGCCTCCCGCGGCTTCACGTACGGCTCGAAGATGGGCATCGACGCGACGGCGAAGTGGCCCGAGGAGGGCTTCGCGAGGAACTGGCCCGACGTCATGCGGATGGACGAGGCGACCCGACGGGCCGTGGACTCGATGTGGCCGGAGCTCGGACTGGAGCTCCCGTGACCCGGATGGCCGGCACCGCGCGACCGCTCCGCGTCCGTCAGGGACCGGGCGGCCGAGCTGCGGCCTATGCCCGCCTCGTCCGCATCGAGCACACCGGCTTCGCTCTACCGTTCGCTCTCATCGGCGTCATCCTCGCGTCCTTCGGGTACCCGGTCACGGCCCTGGACCTCGTGTGGATCGTCATCGCCTTCAGCGCGGCCCGCTTCGCGGCCATGGGCTTCAATCGCATCGTGGACCGCCGATTCGACGCCCGGAACCCACGGACCGCGGACCGGGAGATCCCGGCGGGCCGCCTGAGCGTGCGCGAGGCGAAGCTCGCCGTCGGCGCGGCCAGCGTCCTGTTCGTCGTGGCGGCCGGTCTCCTGAACCCGCTCTGCCTGGCCCTCGCGCCGCTCGCGCTGGCCGCGGTGCTCGGGTACTCCTACGCAAAGCGGTTCACGGCGTGGACGCACGGGATGCTCGGCGCGGCGGATGGCATCGCGCCCGCCGCCGGCTACCTTGCGATCGCGGGGGAATGGAGCCATCCGTGGACCCTGCTCCCACTTCTCGTCCTCATCGTGGGGAGCTGGATCGGCGGCTTCGACATCCTGTACTCCCTGCAGGACGTCGAGACCGACCGGAGACTCGGGCTTCATTCCGTGCCGGCCCGGTTCGGGCCTCGCCGGGCCCGCCTGTTCTCGGCGGGGGCCCACGTCCTGACGATGGCGGGTCTCCTGGCCCTCCCCGTGATCGTCCCCGAGCTCGGTGGCTGGTACGTGGCGGGTCTGTTCGCCACCGCCGTGCTCCTGGGGCTCGAGCACGGACTCGTGGATCCCGCGTCTCCCGCCTCGATCCATCGGGCCTTCTTCACGATCAACGTCTGGCTGGCGGCGGTACTCGCCTTCCTCGTCCTCGTGGACCGGCTGCTGTGACGGGGGTGAGGGAAGGGGGCGCGCCCGAGTCGGGCTGGATCGTGGGGATCACCGGAGCCTCCGGCGCGCCCTACGCCGTCCGCCTCCTGGAGGTTCTGGCCGCCTCCGGCGAGCCGGCCGATGTCATCGTGTCCTCGCACGGCTGGCGGCTGCTCCGGCACGAGTGCGGCCTGGGCGACGAGGAGGCCCTCCGGGGGCGCGTGGGAGACGGGCGCCTCCGGTTCTTCGACAACGGGAACCGCGGCGCGCGACCCGCGTCAGGATCGGCCCGCTATCGGGGTCTCGTCATCTGTCCGTGCTCCATGGCCACGGCCTCGGCCATCGCGCACGGCAGCTCTCGGAGCCTCATCGAGCGCGCGGCAGACGTGATCCTGAAGGAGCGGCGCAGGCTCATCGTGGTCCCGCGGGAGACCCCTCTGTCCACGGTTCACCTCCGCAACCTCCTCACCCTGTCGCGCCTCGGCGCCGTGGTGCTCCCGGCGGCGCCAGGCTTCTACCACGACCCCCGGACGACGGGCGACCTCGTGGACTTCGTCGTGGCCCGCGTACTCGATCACATGGACGTGCCGCACGACCTGGGGCGTCGGTGGACGGGAGAGGAAGAGGCGGACCCTCCCTCGTGACCGTGACCCGGGTCGGCCTCATCAGCGACACGCACGGGCTCCTGAGACCTGAGGTGTTCCGGGCGTTCGACGGCGTCGACCTCATCCTTCACGCCGGGGACGTGGGCGACGCGTCCATCCTCACGGACCTGGCGGCCCTGGCTCCCGTATCGGCCGTGTGGGGCAACGTGGACGGGTGGGAGGTCAGGGACGCGACGCGACAGAGCCTCCGCCTCGAGATCGGAGGCCTGGACGTGGCGGTGACCCACGGCCACCTCGTCGCGGATCTCGACCGGCTGCCCGACCGGTTTCCCGGCGCGCGCGTGATCGTGTACGGACACACGCATCTCCCGCGTTCGGAGCTGCGTGGACGGGTGCGGATCGTGAATCCGGGAAGCGCCGGGCCGCGACACGCCGGCGCGCCGGTGACCGTGGCTACACTGGAGATCGCCGACGGACGGGCCCGCGTCCGGCACCTGGACCTGCAGACGGGTCTCGACTACGCCTGACAGCCGGGGCACCAGTACGTGCTGCGGCCCGCCTGCACGAGGCGCCGCACGTCGGCTCCGCATCTCTTGCAGGGCTCCCCGGCGCGGCCGTACACGCGCAGCCGTCGCTGGAACGAGCCCGAGCGGCCGTTGAGCGCGCGATAATCGCGGAGGGTCGTTCCCGCGGCGGCCAGGGCCTCCCGGAACACGCGCCGGATCGCGGCGTGAAGGCGCCGCGCCTCGTCCGCATCCAGCGAGCTCCCCGGCCGTCGAGGATCTATGCGAGCCCGGTGGAGGGCTTCGCTCGCGTAGATGTTGCCGACGCCGGCCAGCCGCTTCTGGTCGAGGAGAGCGTTCTTGACAGGCCCGCGGGAGGTCAGGCGACGACGGAGGTCGACGGCGCGGAACCCCGGGGCGAGGGGCTCCGGGCCCAGCCGGCTCTCGACGGCGGCCCAGTCCCGCGCCGACCACCGGCGGAATCCGCCCAGCCGCCGCGTGTCGTCGTAGTAGAGGATCGTGCCGTCCTCGAAGCGGAACACCGCCGCAACGTGCCGGAAGTCCACGCGCGGGGGGCGCGGCGGGCCGATCGCGAAGCGGCCCGTCATCCGCAGCTGAACCTGCACGACGGACCCGTCGTCGAGCCGCCACAGGAGGAGCTTGCCCCGGCGGCAGACCTCCCGGATCCGGCGGCCGTGCAGCTCGCGGGCGAATCGCGCCGCCGGGGTCGGGCCGAGGACGATGTCGGCCTTCCGAATCCGCACGTCGCGTACCCGACAGCCCTCCAGCCGCAGGGCGAGCTCGCGACGGACCGTCTCGACCTCCGGGAGCTCGGGCATCAGGCGAGCTCGGCCTTCCCGATATCCCCCCGCCAGTCGGCCCCTTCGAACCGGATCTCGGAGGCCCCTCGACGGCTCCTCTCCGCGGCCTCGCGCAGGGAGGTCCCCAGACCCGTCACGCCGAGCACCCGCCCTCCGGCCGTGACGAGGCGTCCGCTCTCGATCGCGGTCCCGGCGTGGTAGACCCGCAGATCGCAGCTCTCGAGGTCCGGGGGGATATGGACGGGCAGCCCGGGGTCCGTCTTCGCGGGATACCCGCCGCACACGACGACCGTGACGAGCGCGGCGCCGCCGGACACGGTGGGTCGCCAGTCCGCCAGGGCCTCACCGCGGGCCACGGCCGCCAGCGGTTCCACGAGATCGCCTCCCGTGAGCGGCAGGACGACCTGCGCCTCGGGGTCTCCGAGCCGGCAGTTGAACTCGATGACCTTCGGGCCCTCCGGCGTGAGCATGAGCCCTGCGTAGAGAAACCCCCGGTACGGGGTCCCGCGCTCGGCCAGGCCCTCCAGGACCGGGACCGCGATCTCCCGCCGCACGCGCTCCACCAGGCCGTCCTCCAGGCCGCCGACGGGGGCGTACGCACCCATCCCGCCCGTGTTCGGCCCTCCGTCGCCCTCGAAGCGCCGCTTGTGATCCCGGGCGGTGACGAGAGGCACGGCCCGCGTGCCGTCGGTCAGGAAGAAGACGGAGAGCTCCTGGCCTTCCAGGTACTCCTCGATGACCACTTCCCGACCCGCCTCCCCGAAGCGGTCTTCCTGCATCATCGAGGCGAGCGCGGCGCGCCCCTCGTCCATCGTCCGGCACACGATGGCCCCCTTGCCGCCCGCCAGCCCGGAGGCCTTCACGACGACCGGGGCGCCGACGTAGGCCAGGTGGTCGGCCGCGGCGTCGTGGGACCGGAAGACCCGGAAGGCGGCCGTCGGAACGCCGCGCTCGTGCATCAGAGACTTCGCGAACGCTTTCGAGGACTCGATTCGCGCCGCCGCCGCCGAGGGGCCGAACAACGGCAGGCCGCGCGAGGCGAAGACATCCTGAAGGCCGGCAGCGAGCGGGATCTCGGGTCCGACGACCGTGAGGTCGATCTGCTCGTCGGCCGCGAACTCGGCCAGCCCTTCCAGGTCGGAGGCCGGGATGGGTACGTTGCGGGCGACCGTGGCCGTGCCGGGGTTGCCGGGCGCGGCGAACAGGTCCGTGCAGGCGGGATCCGCGGCGAGCCGGGCCGCGAGGGCGTGCTCGCGCCCCCCGCTCCCCACGACCAGGACTCTCACGTCCGGCGGGACGCCGGGCCGCCGCGGATCGCCCCGCCCGTCAGGTCGGGTCCTTTCGCCGCCACGCCTCGGTCAGCTTCGTCTTCAGCTTGTCCACGGCCGCGTCCACCTCCTCGAGGATCTCGTGGGCCGCATCCCGATACCCCGAAACGGCCTCGGCCAGGTCCTCCCGGTAGGGGCGCTCGTCCTCCTCGTCACGGCGTGGGTACTCGCCCTCGAGGATTCGCTCGTACGCTTCGCCGTCGATCCAGTCGCGGAGCTCCGCGACCCGGACGACCGCGAACGGATGGGTGGCCGCGAGCACGTTCAGGACCTTGTAGACCGAGTCGAGCAGCTCGCCCCCGCCGCGATATTCCTCGGACTGCGCGATGAACTCGTCCAGATCCAGCGTCTCTCCCCGCGTGCCGCCCGCCATCTTCATCAGCGCGCCGAGCACGACGTCCCGGTCCTGGACGGCGAGCAGGGCCGCCCGGTCGCAGGACAGCTCGCTCTTCCGGTACCACTCGAGCAGCGCATACAGGACGGGTAACAGGGCGAGCCCGGTAATCGGATACCGGAAGAGGGCGAGCCGCATGATGAGCAGGAGGAGAGTTCGGTACAGCACGTGGCCGCTCAGGATGTGCCCGACCTCGTGTCCGATGATCGCCTCGACCTCGTCGTGGGAGAGGATCTCGAGCATCGAGGAGTTCAGGACGATGAACGGATCGCTCAGGCCCACGGCCCCGGCGTTCACGATCGGGGTCTGCGACACGTAGAGCTCCGGCTCTCGCTCCAGGTCCAGGACCTCGCAGACTCTCTGCAACCGCTCGTGGATCCAGGGATACTGCCTCTCCGACACGCGCACGGCGTTCGCCTTGAAGGCGAGACGGATGGCGCGCTCGCCGAACATCCCGAACACCTTGCGCAGGGCGAGATCGAAGCCCGGGACCTTCCGCAGCGCGTTCAGGGCCGCCCGATCCGCGGGGTGCTCCCAGGCGACGGCGCTGATCTGCGTGAGGACGCGTCGCTGCGTGCCCTCGCCATTCGTTCCGTCCATGATCTTCTCCGCTCGGCGTGGTGGATGTGTCCGGTCCTTCACCCGCCATTACGCCCCCCGCCGAGGACCGGTTTCAGGATTCCACCCCGGCCAGCGCCTGCTCGAGATCCTCGATGAGGTCCTCCGCCTCCTCGATCCCGACCGAGAGCCGGACGAGGTCGTCCGTGAGGCCCATCTCCGCGCGTCGCTCGGGCGCGACGGAGGCGTGCGTCATCCGGGCGGGGACGTTCACAAGGCTCTCGACGCCACCCAGGCTCTCGGCGAGCGCGAACAGGCGGGTGGCCGTCGCGAAGCGCTCGGCCCGCTCGGCGGATCCGAGGCGAAGGCTGATCATCCCGCCGAATCCCCGCATCTGACGTCTGGCGACCTCGTGCTGGGGATGGTCCGGCAGTCCCGGGTAGATGACCTCGGGTACCGCAGGGTGGCTCGCGAGCCAGGCCGCGATGCGCTCTCCGTTCTCGCAGTGGGCCTGCATCCGGATGTGGAGCGTCTTCGTCGCCCGAAGCACGAGCCAGCAGTCCATCGGACCCGGCACGCCGCCGGTGGCCTTCTGCTGGTAGTGAAAGGCTTCGGCCAGTGCCTCCGAGCGCACGACGACCGCGCCGCCGATCACGTCGCTGTGGCCGTTCAGGTACTTCGTCGTCGAGTGGACGACGATGTCCGCGCCGAGCTCGAGCGGGCGCTGGAGGTAGGGCGTGGCGAATGTGTTGTCGACGCACAGGAGGGCCCCCGTGTCGGCCGCCACCCGGGCGCAGGCCTCGATGTCCGCCACTCGCATCAGCGGATTCGTGGGGGTCTCGAGGCTGATGAGCCTGGTGGAGGGCCGGACGGCCGCCTTCAGGGCGGAGGGATCCGTCGTGTCGACGAAGCTGAACTCGACGCCGAACCGCTCCCAGACGGAGCGGAACATGCGCTCCGTGCCCCCGTACACGTTGTCCTCGCAGATCACGTGGTCTCCGGCGGACAGATTCGCCTTGAGCACGGCCTCGATCGCCGCGAGGCCCGAGGCGAACACGATCCCGTGACCGCCGCCCTCCAGCGCCGCCAGGTTCGCCTCCAGGGCGCTCCGGGTCGGGTTGGTCACCCGGGCGTACTCGTTGCCCCCTCGCGGGCGGGCCACGGCATCCTGCACGTAGGTCGAGGTCTGGAAGACCGGCGTCATGATCGCGCCGCTCGCCGCGTCCGGCTCCTGCCCCGCGTGAACGGCCAGCGTTCCGAATCCGTCCTTCGTCGTGGGTCCGCCCATGTCTCTTCCGTCGCGTCTCTCGTGAGTCGGCGACCGCGGCCGCGGCCGGGACCGATTCGCTCCGGCGGATGCCGGACGGGCCCAACCTAACCCGGTCGGGGCCCGGCGGGAATCGGCCCCCAACGTGCCGCGCGTGAATTGAGACGGCGATGATCGCGAGCCCGATCCTGGGGCCATGTCCGGGGCCCCTTCACCGCTCGAGCGGTCCGCGCACCGCCTCTACGTCCACGTCGCCTGGACGACGCTCGGGCAGCTTCCCCTCATCGGGCGCACGAGCCGGGCGGCGACGGAAGGGCACGTGATCCGCCAGTGCCGGCGGACGGGTCTCGTCCCCATCGCCGTCGCGGCCACGGCCGACCGGATCCACGCTCTCGTCCGCTTCCCGCCCGACGAGTCCGTCGCCGCCCTCGTCCACCGATTGAAGGCGGAGACGTCGGCCTCGCTCCGGGCGGGCGGGCACGGAGCCCGCTGGGCCGGCGGGTACGCGGCGGCAAGCGTGGGCGCGGGAGAGCTGCGCGACGTCCGACGGCGGCTCGCCCGTCTCGGGGAGGACGAGCTCGTCGGAACCGTTCCGCGTTGACGCACGCCGCCACGGCCGCCTATTCTTCCTGCGCGGCCTCCTCGTCCCGCCGGGCCGCACCGAGAGATTCCGGGTCGCGAGCCCACACACTCACAGAGTCAGGCCACGGAGGAAGGTGAACGCGCCTCTCATCGTATCCGCGTCCGGCGTCCGGGGCGTCGTGGATCGGACCATGACGGCGGGGGTCGCCGCGCGCTACGGCGCCGCGTTCGGGACCTTCCTGCGCGAAGCCACCGCGAACGGAGCCGCGTCCGGCCACGTCCTCGTTGGTCGGGACACGCGGGCCTCCGGGCCCTCGCTCGCGGCCGCGGCGAGCGCGGGCCTGCGCGCCTCCGGGTGGGAGGTGCAGGACCTAGGGGTCGTACCGACGCCGACGATGCTGCTCGCAACCCGCACGGACGATCGGGCGGCCGGCTGCCTGATCGTCACCGCGTCTCACAATCCCGTCGAGTGGAACGGTCTGAAGCTGGGGGCCGCCACGGGCCGCTTCCTCCAGCCGGACGCCGCGCGGCGGGTCCGCGAGCTGTTCGAGCGCCGCGAGGAACCGGAGACCGGGGCCGGGGTCTCCACGCCTCCGGAGAATGCCGCATCGACCGGTCCGATCGACCGGCACGTACGGGGAATCCTGGATCTTCCCATCGTCGATCCCCGGGCCATCGCCTCCGCGGACCTTCTCGTGGCCCTGGACTGCGTCCGGGGGGTAGGTGGGCTCATCGTTCCGTCCCTCCTCGACGCTCTCGGCTGCCGGTACGTCGGCATGGACCTCGAGCCCGACGGGCGATTCCCGCGCGCCCCGGAGCCCGTGCCGGAGAACCTCGGGCCGCTGGGCGACCTCGTGCGGGACACCGAAGCCGACCTCGGGATGGCGATCGACCCCGATGGTGATCGGCTCGCCATCGTGGACGAGCGCGGCCGGGCGATCGGCGAGGATTGGACCCTCGCGCTCGCAGCCGAGTACGTACTCGGGCGACGGCAGGGACCCGTCGTGACGAACCTCTCATCCAGCCAGTGCATCGAGGACGCGGCCGACCGCGGGGGCGTGCCCCTGTTCCGGACCCCGGTCGGGGAGATCCGGGTCGCGACGCGGATGATGGAGGTCGATGCCGCGGTCGGTGGGGAGGGCAACGGAGGCGTGATCCTGCCCGACCTGAACCTGACGAGGGACGCCCCCCTGGCGGCGACACTCGTGCTCGGCCTCCTCGCATCGCGCGGTCGGACGGTCGGCGAGTTGCTCGGCGGATGGCCGTCCTACCGGATGGTGAAGAGGAAGGCCGACCGGCCGGGCGACCCCCTGGAGGCGCTGTACCGGAGGCTGGAGACGGACATGGGAGCCGGAGCGGCCGTGGATCGCGAGGACGGCCTCCGTTTGAGCTGGCGGACCGATCGGGAGTGGATTCACGTGCGACCTTCCGGGACGGAACCGATTTTGCGGATCTACGCGGAAGCGCCGGACGAAGATCGAGCTCGGGAGATCGCCTCCCGGGCGGAAGCGATCCTCGCGCAAGAGAGCTGAGCGGCACCGTTTATGTGCGGAATCGTGGGCTACGTTGGGTCGCGGGAGGTGCAGCCCCTCCTCCTGGATGGACTGCGGCGGCTCGAGTACCGCGGGTACGATTCGGCCGGCATGGCCGTGCAAAACGCGGCCGGGCTGGAGATCCGCAAGTGCGCGGGGAAGATCGGCGCCCTCGAGAAGATCCTCGCCGCGGAGCCCCTGCACGGCACGGTCGGGATCTCCCACACGCGCTGGGCCACGCATGGGGCGCCGACGACGGGCAACGCGCACCCGCTGACCGACTGCGGCGGCGCCACCTCCCTCGTCCACAACGGGATCATCGAGAACGCCGAAGTGCTTCGAGTGAAGCTCCTCGAGCTGGGCCACGAGTTTCGCACCGAGACGGACACCGAGATCGTGGCCCATCTCATCGAGGAGGCCTTCGAGGGAACCCTCGAGCATGCCGTCGCGGCGGCGCTCATGCAGATCGAGGGCACGTACGGCCTCGCGGTCCTGAGCTCTCGGGACCCCGGCAAGATCGTCGTGGCGCGGAAGGGATCGCCCCTGCTGCTCGGGATCTCGGACAACGGACGGCCCGAGATGTTCGTGGCCTCGGACGTGGCGGCGATCCTCGACCAGACGCGGAAGGTCGTCTACCTGGATGACGGCGAGCTCGCCGTCCTGCGCGCGGACGGATACGAGACGCTCGACCTGAAAGAGTGGAACCGGGTAGGCGGTCCCCGTCAGATCCACAAGGAGGTGAGCCACGTCTCCTGGGATCTGGAGAAGATCGAGCGCGGCGGCTACGAGCACTTCATGCTGAAGGAGATCTTCGAGCAGCCGCAGACCGTGCGGGACGCGATGCGCGGCCGCCTCCTCGAGGAGGAGGGCACGGCGAAGCTCGGAGGGCTCCTGGCCCTCGCCGAGGACCTGGATCACGTCGAGCGGATCGTGATCACGGCGTGCGGGACGAGCTGGCACTCGGCCCTCGTGGGCGAATACATGCTCGAGGAGTACGCCCGCCTCCCGGTCGAAGTCGAGTACGCGTCGGAGTTTCGGTACCGCAACCCGATCATCCCCGACAACACGCTGGTGCTCGCCATCTCGCAGTCCGGCGAGACCGCCGACACGCTCGCGGCCCTGCGCGAAGCCCGGAAGCGCGGCGCGCGCGTGCTCGGAATCGTGAACGTCGTGGGGAGCACGATCGCGAGGGAGACCGATGGCGGCGTGTTCACGCACAGCGGGCCGGAGATCGGGGTCGCGTCGACGAAGGCGTTCACGGGGCAGCTCACCGTCCTCGCCCTGTTCGCCCTCCGCCTCGCGCGCCAGCGCGGGCTGTCGATTCTCCAGGGACGGGAGATCGTCGCCGCGTTGAGCGAGCTGCCCGATCTCATCGAACGGGTGCTGGAGCGCTACGACCAGGTGGCCGAGGTCGCCGAAGCGTACAGCCGACACTCCAACTTTCTGTACCTGGGCCGGGGCTACAACTTCCCCGTCGCGCTGGAAGGCGCGCTGAAGCTCAAGGAGATCAGCTACATCCACGCCGAAGGCTACCCCGCCGCCGAGATGAAGCACGGCCCGATCGCGCTCATCGACGACCGCATGCCCGTCGTCTTCATCGCGCCCAGCGATTCCGTGTACCAGAAGGTCGTGAGCAACATCGAGGAGGTGAAGGCGCGAGGGGGGCGCGTGATCGCGATCGTGTCGGAGGGGAACCACGACCTCGCGACGAAGGCCGACCACGTCATCGAGGTCCCCCGTACGATCGAGATGCTCCAGCCCATCGTGACGGTCGTACCCCTGCAGATGCTCGCCTATCGGATCGCGCTCCTGCGGGGCTGTGACGTGGACCAGCCCCGGAACCTGGCCAAGAGCGTCACGGTGGAGTGAGGCGTCGGGGGGATCGCGTCACGCCGTCCGGTGTTCTAGTATTGACGACGGGACGGGCAGGGCCTCGCGAGACCGGAACGGACGAGCGGCGATGACAACGGACTACCTGAAGGCGCTCACCGCGCACGTGGAGGAGTACAGCGGCACGCTCCGCGAGGTCGTCGAGCTCGCGCCCCCCTACGCCCGGCTGATGTTCGCCCTGCTCGAGGATCCCCGCCTGGAGAGGGAGCAAAAGCTCTGGGTCGATGCCGCGATCGCGTATCTCGTCTCCCCGAACGACGTGATCCCGGAGGATGAAGTCGGGGCGTATGGCTATCTAGACGACATCTTCTGCTGCGCCTTCGTCGCGAACCGCATCGCCGGAGAGCTCGGCTGGGAGCTCGTGGAGGAAGGCTGGACGGGGCGTGGGACGGCCCACGATGCGTCCGAGGAGCTGCTCGCGCGGGAGCACGAGATCCTGGGCCATGCCGGGGACGACATCCTTCGCTACGCCGGTCTGTACGAGCCGCTCGACGCGGGCGACTCCCGCGCATCGTCCCGCGGCTGACGCCGGCTCCCTCGCGTCCGTGCTGCACTCGACAGCGGCCGCCTCAGGTCGCCTTTCGCGGTCGTTCGCCCGTGGCCGGATCGCGCTCGCCGGGGCGGTACTCCTCGCCGGCGCGCCGGCGATGGCGCGGGGGCAGTATGCCCTCAAGGCGCCATCCGGAGCCGAGCTCGTCATCCCGCTCGAGGAGGTTCGATCCATGCTCGCGGACGCGCGGGCGCTCTACCGGGATCTCGAGGAGGACCCGCGCGTCCTCTACCGGCTCGACGTCGGCGCGGCGGTTCCCGAGAAGACACCCGAGAGCGCGTTCCCGTGGAACCGGCTCCAGGTGAACAGCGACTCCGTGGCCACCGTCATCACGCCGGGAAACCTCCGTGAGGCCGACCGGGCCTACTACAACTATGCGGTCATGCGGATGCGGGTCGTGCGGGGCGAGGACCCGGACGTGAGCTGCGACTCGCTCGTGGCCCTGGAAGAGCGAGTCGTCTCGTCGTTCACGGATGGATGGATCGTCGCCCGCACGCTGTTCGGGAGTGTTCCGTTCGCGCCACTGGACGAGCTCGCCTTCGCAAGGAAGGCCGGGCATCTCCGGGGCCTGATCGCGGCCCGTCGCGACCGCCAGCTCGGGGCCTGCGCGGACCGCTGGGCGGAAGATCACGCCGATGAGGTCGAGGCGTTCCGCGAATGGCGTCGGAGGTCGTTCCTCGTGTCGCCCGTGGCGGAAGAGGCCGCGACGCGGCGTGGCGACGCGGGGCCCGGGCCTGATCGGCCTCAGGACACGGCCGTTCCCGAGCTCCCGTCCCCGTGAGGCCCGCATGACGGTTCCCCGGAACGCCCGTTCTCATCCACGAGGCCGCGGACGGCGATGGGGCTGAGACTCTACAACACGCTCACGCGCGAGATCGAGGATTTCGAGCCGCTCGAGCCCGGGCGCGTCCGCATGTACACGTGTGGTCCCACGGTGTACGAGCGCGCGCACATCGGGAACTTCCGCGCCTTTGCCTGGGAGGACCTCCTGCGCCGGTATCTCCGGTGGAAGGGATTCGAGGTCAATCAGGTGATGAACCTCACGGACGTCGACGACCGGACGATCAGCGAGGCCGTGCGCCGCGGCGCGACCCTGTCGGAGGTGACCGGCCCCGTGGCGGAGGCGTTCTTCGAGGACTGGGAGACGCTCGGCCTGGAAGCCGTCGAGGAGAACCCGCGCGCGACCGAGCACGTGCCCCAGATGATCGAGCTCATCCGACGGCTGGAGGCCGGCGGCTTCACGTACGAGAGGGACGGCTCGGTCTACTTCGCGATCGATCGGCTTCCAGCGTACGGCCGGCTCATCGGGCTCGATCCAGAGGCCGCACGCGCGGCGGGTCGGGTCGAGGGCGATGAGGAGTACTCGAAGGACGACCCCCGCGACTTCGTGCTCTGGAAGGGGGGCGAGCGGGGCGACGAGGGCGGGGTCGCCGCGTGGGACTCGCCCTGGGGCGTGGGACGCCCGGGCTGGCACCTGGAGTGCTCGGCCATGGCCATGGCATACCTGGGCGAGACGCTGGACATCCATACGGGGGGGGTCGACAACATCTTCCCGCATCACGTGAACGAGATGGCACAGTCCGAAGCGGCGACGGGAAAGCCGTTCGCCCGGTTCTGGCTCCACGCCGAGCACCTGCTGGTGGACGGCGGGAAGATGTCGAAATCGCTGGGCAACTACCACACGATTCCCTCGCTCCTCGAGGGAGGGGCCGCCCCGTCGGCCATTCGGTACCTGCTGCTCAGCGCGCACTACCGGACCCGGCTGAACTTCACGCTGGCGGGGCTCGAGGCCGCGGACCGGGCCGTCGAGCGTCTGTACGGCCTGCGGGAGCGACTTCGCCCCCTCGCCGACGCCGGGGAGCCCGAGGCGGATGCGGGCGGGGCGGAAGCCATTCGCGAGGCGAGCGGAAGCTTCGCGCGCGCCTTCGAGGAGGCCATGGACGACGACCTGAACGCCAGCGATGCCCTCGCGGCCGCGTTCACGTTCGTGCGGGACCTGCACGGGATCCTGGATCGTGGCGGGCCGGCGCCGCCTCCGGCCGTGCGCCAGGCCCTGGACCGGCTGGAGGACTTCGATCGGGTGTTCGGCATCCTGTCCCTGCGCTCGCGCGAGAGGCGGGGGGTGGAGACGGAGCTCGCGGCCTGGGTGGAGGAGAAGCTTCGCGAGCGGGCGCGGGCGCGAGAGGCGAGAGAGTTCGACCGGGCGGATGCGATCCGGACTGAGATCGAGGCGCGCGGAATCGCCCTCGAGGACACGCCGGACGGCACCCGCTGGCGGGTGGGGGGACGTGCGCCCTGAGCCGGCGCCGGGCTCCCGGAACGGCCCGGCGCCGGGCGTGTTTCGCGTGTTGACGATGCCGAATCCGCCGGATATGTTAATGGTCTATCGTTGCTGACGTAGCTCAACTGGTAGAGCGTCGGATTTGTAATCCGAAGGTTGTGGGTTCGAGTCCCACCGTCAGCTCAGTTGCGAGGTGGAGCCGGACCGGCCGCGAGGCCTCTCTTACGTCTGCGGGCGGGCAGACGCGAGCGGTCCGTCGCCGGGGATCCGGTGAGGGGCCGGTTCGGACTTGGGTGGGGTACCGAAGCGGCCAAACGGAGCAGACTGTAAATCTGCCGGCGTACGCCTACGGAGGTTCGAATCCTCCCCCCACCATCACACCAGGTACCCCGCAGGCCGGGTCGATCCGGGATCGACGGGAGAGACGACACGCCAACGCATGGAGTCGGGTCGAATGGCGAAGCAGAAGTTTGAGCGAACGAAGCCGCACGTGAAC
>JBHHZD010000003.1:0-109650 GCA_046757885.1 Gemmatimonadota bacterium | reverse complement strand
GGTAGAAGGCCTCGAGGGCCGCGTGCACGGCGCTCCCCTTGTTGAGCGGCGGCGCGGGCCTGGTGGGATGGTGGTCCAGGTAGTGGAGCTTGTAGCCCTGGGGGCAGTCCAGGTACAGCGTGATGGCGGTGTGGCTCAGGGTCTGCATGGCCGTCTCCCGCGCGGGCTCACGAGTGTATGTGCGCTCCGGGGCCGACCCCCGGGATCCGCCCGGCGGGCGGGGCCGGAGAGCGGCCTGTGTCGCCGTCACTGGCTCGAGCTCGTGGATCGCGGGGCGCCGTGGATCCGCTCCGAAGGATTCAGCGCCGCCGGGCAAGATGCAAGGAGGGTGTGACGGGGTCGGGCCGGTCTACCGCGTCCAATCCCGGTCATCGAGCGGCTCTTGCTGTCACAAAAAGACCAAGTAGTATTTAGTCTATGAATGACAAGCAGGGTGGTCCCGATCGTCGTGCGCTTCACGACATCGCCATTGGCCAGCACGGGTATTTCACCTGGAGTCAGGCTCGGGCCTGTGGCTACAGTAGTGCGCTGATCTCCCATCATGCCTCGACCGGCGGCTTCGAGCGGATACGCCGAGGTGTGTACCGCTTCGCCGATATTCCGCGATTCGAGCGAGAGGCCGAGCTGACCGCCTGGCTGGCGGGGGGTCGGGACGATTCTGTGCTGTCTCACGAGACGGCGCTGGAGCTGCTCGGACTGTCGGATGCGCTCCCGAGCGGGATCCACCTTACCGTCCCGCGCTCACGACGTGGTTACAGCGGTGGACCCGACGTGCAGGTCCATACCACCTCCAGGCCCCTTCGTTCTGACGAGCGGACGACATGGCGCGGGCTGAGCCTCACGAGTCCCGCGCGCACGATCGTGGACGCCGCTGACACCGGCACCCAACCGGAGCAGATCGTCAAGGCCGTCCAGGCCGCAGTTGAGAGGACGATGACAACGCCGGAGAGACTCCTGCGGCAGGCAGATGAAAGGAGCGCACGGATCTCGGAGCTCGTGAGACAGTCCCTGGTCGGATGAAGTACGGTTCCGCACAGGCGTTTCGGCGTGCCCTCGAGGCTCGGCTGGACAACCTCTCTCGGGAGACGATGGGCGGAGGCGTTGACCGCGGGTTGAAGCCGTCGCTGTAGACATCGGGCGTGAGCCCAACCATCTTCACAACAGGCGGACTGCGGTTCTTCTTCTTCTCCAGGGAGGAGTCTCGCCTCCACGTGCACGTCTCAGGGCCGAGCGGCGAGGCGAAGTTGTGGCTGGAACCGCGAATCGAGGTGGCGCGAAACCACAGTATGACGCCGAACGACTTGAGGAAAGCGCTGCGGATAGTAGAGGAGCGGGCAGATGAGATCCGAACGGCCTGGCGAGAGCACTTCTGGGGTTGAGCTCTCGAACGTGTCCGCCCACGGGATGTGGCTGCTCGTGGACGGCCGCGAGCTCTTCCTTCCGTTCGACGACTTCCCGTGGTTCCGGGATGCCTCGATCGGGCAGCTCGCCCGCATCGAGCGCCCGCTGCCGCACCACCTGGTCTGGCCGGACCTGGACGTGGACCTGTCGATCGACTCGATCGAGAATCCGGAGGGATATCCGCTCGTGAGCGGAGCCCGGGCCGGGGTCCGCGAGCCCCCTCGCCCCTAGCGCTCCTGCGGCTGGCGGACGCGCACCAGGAGCCGGCCGGAGTTTCCGGCCACGAGCCGAACCGCGAGCTCGTGCGGGCCGGGCGGCAGCTGCACCCGCACGCGGTCGCGGTCTCCGAGGATCCTGCCGCCCAGGACGGCGCCCGAGTCGGGGGAGGCGGTGAACGCCCGCCAATCGTAGGCCTTCCCATCCAGCAGGACCTCGACCACGTAGCGGACCCGCGCCATCTCTTGGTCCGGCAGCACGAGGCGGGCCTCGACGCGCGCTTCCGAGCCCGCGACCTCGGGGGCCGTGACGGGCTGGTCCAGGCCGGCGTCCCACCAGCGCTGCGTCTTCCCGTTCCGCTCGATCCTCACCATCTCGGCGCCGGCGAGGGGGACGCTCTCCCAGTCCACGCTGGCCGGCCCGACCCGGGTGCTCGCCAGCCAGCCGCTCCCCGCCACGATGAGCGCGAGCAGCGCGAGCGCCGCCCACCGGGTGCGCTTCCAGTAGACCAGCTTCCGCCAGCGGCTCCTCCAGATGGCCGGCCACACCTCGCGGCGGGCCACGTCCAGGTCGTACGGGAAGTCGATCTCCGCCCACGGAAGCCCCGCCACGTTGATCCCGAACATGCGGACCTGCCGGCAGACGGCGCGCGTGGCCTCGATGACCCAGGCGTTCTCGTGCCCGTCACCGATGAGCTGGTCGGCGGCGGCCAGCATCGCCTCCGCGCCGTCCGCCTCGAACTTGAGCACCCCGAGGCTCTCTCCCCTCGCCGAAGCGGGCGGGAGGTCCTTCCCCAGGTCCAGCACGCGCCGCTGCTTGATCGCCACCTTCGTCTGCTCCCGGCCCCGCGACGAAGTCGAGTCGTAGGCGAGGACGTTGCCCGATTCCTCGAGCACCCGGTCCAGGATGCGCGGATCGAAGAACAGGTCCGCGTTGAGCAGGACCATGGGGCCCTGGACCCAGTCGCGCGCCAGCCACAGCGAGTACAGGCTGTTGGTCTCCGCATACCGCTCGTTCAGCAGCACCTCCGCCCGGTCGCCGATCACCTCGCGCACCGCGTCCGCCTGGTATCCCAGGACGCACAGGACGGGGCCCACGCCGTGGTCCGCGAGGGCTTCGAGCGTGTGCAGGATGAGGGGCCGCCCGCCGATCTCCACCAGGCACTTCGGCCTGCCGTTGGTCTGGGCCTCGAGACGGCTGCCGACGCCGGCAGCCAAGATCACCGCTTGCATGTCTGTACCTCGGGTATGTCGGGGGAACTCCGGCTGCGCGTTCCGAGCCACGCGAGGTAGTCCTCCGTGGGGCCCGTGAACACGCTCGTTCCGTGATCCAGCACCACGATCCAGTCGAACCTCGGCACCAGCGCCGGATCGTGCGTCACCCAGAGGGTGGTTCGGCCCTCCGTGACGTCGAACAGCACCTCGGTGAGCTCGTGTGCGGTCGTGCGGTCGAGACCGGACAGGGGCTCGTCGAGGAGCCAGATGCGCCCGTCGCGCAGGAGCGCGCGTGCGATCGCGAGGCGCTGACGCTCGCCGCCCGAGAACAGGTTGCCCCCCCGGCGGACGGGGGTGTCGTATCCGGCCGGCAGCCGCTCGATGAAGTCGCTCGCGCGCGCCCGCGCCGCCGCGGCCTGCACGGCATCCAGCGCCGCGTCCGGCGTCCCGAGGGCGAGGTTCTCACGCACCGTGAGACCGGAGAGCACGCTGTCCTGAAACACCACGCTCATCTGGCTCCGCACGGAGTCGAGCGTGAAGGTCTCGAAGTCGCTGCCGTCGAGCAGCACTCGACCCCGGCGAGGGTCCGCGAGGCGCAGGACCACGCGCAGCAGCGTCGACTTGCCCGCCCCGTTCGACCCCAGCACCGCGACCCGCTTGCCCGCCGGGAACTCGCAGGTGAGACCGTCCAGCGACCATTTCCGGCCCGTGCGGCGCCGCTTGGGTGTCTTGACCGCGACGTCCTCCAGCACGATCCGGCCCTCGAGCGGGGGCGCCGCGACCGCGCCGGGCTCGTCCGTGATCTCCGGGACGCGCTCGGCGATCCGGGCCAGCCGCTCGCCGCAGGCCCAGGTACGGCCGAGCCGGGCGGTCTGCCGGGCGAAGCGCGCGAACGGGGTCCGGAGGGTGACGGCGTAGGAGAAGAAGATGACGAGGTCGCCCGGCGTGAGCTGGCCGGCCATCACCTCGCGGGTGCCGAGCCACAGCGCCACGGCGATGCTGATCGCGAGCAGGGTCTCGACCCGGAGCGACAGGCCGGCGGCGAGCCGCCTCACTTTCTGCTCCTGTCGAAGGCTTCGGTCGCTCCGGCTGGCGAAGCGCTGCTGCACGGTGCTCCCCCCCATCCCGAACGCCTGGAGCTCTCTGATGCTAAGGAGCTCGTTCGCGACCAGGGCGGCCAGGGCGCCCTCCTTCTTGCGCTGCTTCTTGGCGGCGCGTGCGATGCGCCGGCCCCGCCCGTGCATCGCGCGCAGGGCGAGCACGCCACCGGTGGCGAGGACGAGTCCGAGGACGAGGTTGAGCCACAGGAGCACCGCGATCGTCGCGGCGAACAGCGCCACGGTCTGGAAGATCTTCGTCAGGATCCCGTTCAGGCCGCGCCTCAGCCGCGACGTATCGTAGACGATGCGGGTGAGGAGCTCGCCGACCTCCCGCGACTCGTGGAAGGCGAGCGGTTGCCGGAGAACGTGCGCGAACAGGGCCGCGCGGAACCGGTACAGGACCCGGTTCCCGAGGCCGTTGAGCACCAGCACCTGGTTGTACTGGGCGAGGGCGGTCGCGAACGAGAGCCCCACGAACAGAAGGCTGAGCGCGATGACCCCGCGCGCCGGCGCCTCCGCCACCCATGCGACCACCGAACCGCTGCGACCCGCATCGGTCAGGTAGTCCAGGATCCACTTGAGCGGCCAGGGCTGCGCCACGTGGAGCACGACGACCGCCGCTCCGAGCAGCCCGCCCACGGCGATGGATCGGCCTTCCCCCGCCGCATGCGGACGGAGCAACGCCCCCATCTGGCGAAGGGACCGGAGGTTTCCACGGCGGGCCACGAGAGCTACCCCTCGAGACCGAGACGCTCGCGGACGCGCCGGATGGCGGTGTCGGTGGCGTGCCCCGGATTGTAGAACAGGTCGCGCGCCATGGCCTTGCGCGTGCTGCTGCCGTGGTCCGGGTGGGCGAGCGAGGACGCGACGGCGTCGACCGCTTCGTCCGGCCACCGGCAGATCACGCCGCCCTTGCGTCCCCACGTGTCCAGGTCCATGGCGACGCCCTTCTTGCGCATGTTCGCCAGGAGCTGCGGGACGTCGAGGTAGACGATCGGACGATCCAGGAGCGAGTACTCGTTCGAGACCGACGACGCGTCCGTGATGAGCAGGTCCGCGACGGAGAGGTAGGGGACGACGTCGTAGTCCCGCACGAGCTTCGTGTGCGCGTCGAGCAGCGACTTGAGCTCGGAACGCCAGTCGACCGAGACGTCTCGCGGGTGGTCGTGGAGCTTGAGGAGTACGTCGTAGCGCTTCGTCGCCCGCAGGCGCCGGACCACCTCCACGCCCTGGTGCTCGAGCGAGTTCCCCTTCTGGCCCGTGGGTGCATAGAGCACGATGGGCCGGCGGCCGCTGAGGCCCAGCCGGCGGAGGATCGCCCGGCGGTCCAGCGTGCCGTTCACGAGCCGATCCAGCTTCGGGAAGCCCACGTTCACGAGCCGCGGGTCCGTGTCGCGCAGGAGCTGCTGGTCGGTGAACAGCCGGCGCATGTACGGACCGACGACGAACAGCTGGTCGTACACCAGCACGTCCCGTCGCACGGCCATGTTGCGGAACGAGACCCCGTGGAAGAGCTGCACCCGGTGCCTGTCCTCCTTGGGGAAATAGCCCGACACGTGCGCGCAGAAGACGATGTCGAACGACTGCTCGCGGATCGCGTCGAGCTCCAGGATGCGCCGGCGGGGCACCCGGAAGGGGGCGTACAGCTGCTGCGCGGTCAGCGAGGGCCGGTTGTCGCCGTTGCGCCCGCCCGAGAGGGTCACCTCCACCCCCTTCATCCGGCAGAGCCGGGCGTAGAGCGGCCGGAAGCAGACGAAATGGACGGGCGCGTAGCCGGCGAACAGGATCCGCTTCGGCCGGTTCTCCCTGACGCTCATCGCCGGAGCTGCGTCGGGGCCGGCGGCTACGGACGGTACGAGAGGCCGAGACTCGCCCCCCGCCGCGTGTAGTCGTCGATCTCGCCCGTGGAGCCCGGATCGCCGGGCCGATTCGAATTCTGGTCGGCGTAGCTCGCCTTCAGCTCGAGCGCCAGCCCGTGCGCGAGGCGGGCGTCGAGCTCGACCCTGGCCCGGTGCCGCAGGTCGCGGCGTCCCGTGTGCGTCACGTCGAACGCTTCCTTCGAGCTGTAGCGACGCCAGCGGACCCCGTAATCCACCGCGAGCTCCACGCGTCGACCGAGCCCGACGCTGAGCGCCGCTCCCAGCACGTGCTCCTGACGCGATCGATCCACGAGCGTCGAGGCCCGGGCGAGCGAGTCCGTCGCGACGCCGTTGCCGTTGAGGTCGACGCCGAAGCTGCGCTCGTCGAGGAGAAGGATCTCCTGCGACGGAGCGGTCGAAGGCGACGCGAAGGAATAGCCGATCTCCAAGCCGAGTCGCTTCGTGAGGCTCAGCGGGAGCGAGGCGCGGACGGTCGGGCCGTCCCGGTCGCGTCCGGCGAACGGGGCGTCGTACGTGCGCCGCTCGTATCCGCCCCCGATCTCGAGCCTCGCCCCGAACGGCTGACGCTTCGTCGAGCTCACGAGCGGAAAGCGGTAGTCCAGCCAGACGCCGCCCTTGTCATACGTGCCGCGCGCGTACACCCGCTCGCTCGAGGAGATGGATCCGCTTCCGTCGGCATCGACGGCGTCCACCAGGTAGTTCTTGGCGAAGTAGCTCGGCTTCCACTTGCCCGTGAGCTGCAGGCGGGCGCCGTTCGGGAGCGATTGCCGGATCGTGATCGCTCCGGCGACGTGCCGGCGCTCCTGATTCTGCGCGAAATACTCGTACGAGACCGAGGGCACGATCTGGAGGCGACGACCCAGGAGACCGGGTCCCCTGAAGCCGACCGCGGCGCTCGCCGTCGTGATGAGATCGTCGGTGCTCTCCATGTCGGTGAAGCGGCCGCTCGCGACGGCGCCGCTCGTCGGTGCCGCAAGGTCGGCTTTCCGAAGGGGGGAGAGCAGGAAGACGTTGTCGTTGTACTCCGCCTCGACACCGAACTTCGCGTACAGTCGCCACGCGTCGCTCGACTGTGCGCGGGCCGCCCCCGCGAACGAGGTGAACGCGATGAGTCCGAACACGCAGGAACGGAAACGCACGGGATTCATGACCGGGCCTCCTCACGAGGGGTTGCGTCGCTGAGCTGACTTCTCGGCTCCGCAATTGCAACTCGCGTGCCAGGGTCGTGTCTCGTGCTATTCTGTTGCAAATAGGAAAGTTACGGCGTTTTGCCTGGCGTGACCCGGGCACGGAATCTGCCCGTTCTCCAAGATCTTGCGGGTTTTTCCCTTGGAACGCCTCACGAATTCGCGAGATTCCCGGAGACGTCTCGCGCCCTCGGAGGTCCTCCGCGCGGCGGCGCCCTCACTCCTCCGGTTCGGGCTTCCGCCGCGTCCGCTTGACCTCGGAGCGCCGGCGCTTCTCCTCGAGGCGCTTCCGCTTCGCCCCCGCGGGGGTGCGGGTCGGGATCCGGGGGGGCTCCGTGCGGGCGGCCTCCTCGAGGGCGGCGCGCAGGCGCTCGAGCGCGACCTTCCGGTTCCGATGCTGGCTGCGGGACTCCCGGGCCGTGGCGGAGATCCCCGTCGGCAGGTGCGTCAGGCGGACGCCCGACTCCGTCTTGTTCTGATGCTGCCCGCCGGGCCCGCCGGCCCGAAAGGTCTCGACCCGACATTCCGCCAGGAGCGCCTCGTCGTCCGCGGGCGGCGGGTGGGAAGCGGGCGGCGAGTCGGGAGCGGGCGTCATGCGGAAGGATAGGCCCGCGCGCTCGGGCTCGAAAGCCGCGCCGGCGGCGGGTGCGGAGGGAGCCCGATGCGCAAGAATCGCCCGTTCCCGTTTACCCGATTCGGGAAAATCGCCTACGGTCTTCCAAAAGGGGTGCAGGCCACGCCCTCCGGTGCGCGACGAGCGCTCCTACTCCACCCGCTCCCAGTAGTCCGTGAACTCGCCCTCGATGCTCGCGGTGAACGCGTCGGCCGTGAACGAGACGAAGGGCTCGTCGTGCAGGGGGAGCGTGAACTCGATCGCGCCGTCCTCCGTCACCGTGATCGGCGCGCTCGCGCTCGTCGGGGACATGTCGTACACGGGTCCGGCATCGCCCATCGTCGTCACGTGGAACAGGTTGTGCTCCGTGTACGCGCTGTCGCTCAGCGCGTAGCGCGCGATGCTCGACGTCGACACCGGATTCCCGGCCTCGTCCCTCCAGACGATGTTGAAGTTCCGGTACTCCGCCGTGAACGTGATCATGCCCTCGATGTCCGGCGGCTCGATCCGCGTTCCGTCGGGCAGCTCGCGCGCGACGAGCCGGAACGTGCCGACGGGCGATGGGACGGCGCTCTCGCCCTCGGCGGGCGCGGCGGCCTCCTCGGCCGCCTCCTCCTGCGGCGGGGCACAGGCCCCGAGTGCGAGGGCGGCGCCGGCCACGAAGAGGAGCGACGCGCGGCGGACGGTGAAGAACTTCCTGCGACGGTTCATGAGCTGACCTCCTTCTTCCCGCTGGGTGGGAGGTGGGACCTTCCGAGCCTCGATCCGCAATATAATTGATTCTCGCCTCCATCTCCTTGATCGGGGCCTGACCGGGCCGCGGGACCTTCCGCTCGAACGACGCGGGAGGTCCAGATGGGACGCAGCGAACAGGGTTTCGACATCGAGGTGGCGGCGAGCTTCCGCACGCGGCGCGACTTCCTGCGGCTCCTCACCGTCGCCGGCGCGGGCGTCGCGGGGGCGAGCCTCGCCGGGGCGTGCACGCCGCAGCTCCAGGTTCGCGGAGCTCTCCGCCGACGACCGGGCCCGGATCGTGGCCGACGGCCTCGACGGCGGACGGGACCCCCGCCTGAGGAGGGAAGAATGGCTCGCTACGATTACGACGCGATCATCGTGGGCTCCGGATTCGGGGCCGCCGCGCCCATGCTCCGGTTCGCCGAGGCCGGCTGCCTAGGACGCCGGCGGAGACGCCTGCGGATCCTCCGGGCCCCGCGCGCCGGCGGCGGCCGGCGCCCCGGCAGCGGCCCGCGCCCGCCCGTGATACGCCCGCGCGCCGAGGAGCGCGATGACGGCCAGGAGCGCGAAGGAGCCGACCCGGTACAGGGCCTCGAGGGAGGAGAGGTCGTAGACGATGACCTTCACGATCGCGAGCCCGGCGACCGTGAGCCCCGCGATCCTCACGCCCCGGCGCTCGCGCCGGAAGCCGTACGCCAGCAGCGCGGCCGCGTACAGGAGCCAGAAGGCGCTGACCGCCAGGCTCGCGCCGAGATCGGAGCCGCCGATCGTGCCCTGCTCGAAGACCCGGGTGATCTCGGACGTCCCTCCGAGGAGGAGCACGAGCCCGCCCAGGATCCAGGTCGCGATGCGCAGGTTGAACCCGCCCGGTGCCGTGAAGCGGCGATCCAGGTCCCGCCACAGGGGCCCCGCGAGGAGGCCGAGCGACGCGGTCACCGCGTACATCGCGAGCGCCCAGGTGCCCGTGAACGCTGCCTCCGCCTCCGGGCGGCGCAGGAGGTCCACGCCGCCGAGCCGGTAGGCCGCGAGCAGGCCGAGCAGCGCCGCCGCCCAGCGCGCCGCGGCGAGCGGCTCGCGCCTCGTGGCGATGCCCGCCAGGAGCACGAGGCCGGCCCACGCAGCGGTCACGCCCGCGCCCGTCCACTGGGCGAGCGCGCCGAGCGCCAGGACGCCCAGGCCGACGGCCAGAAGGTCGGGCAGCCTGCGCGCGAGGGCAGGGTAGAGGTAGACGAGCGCGATGGCCCCGATGGCGAGAAGCGGATACGCCTCGGCCGCGTCCGGCAGCGCGAGGAGCGCGACGCCGACCCAGGCCGCGCCGGAGAGGGCGAGGAATAGCCGGTCTGCCGGCTCGGGCCGCCACCGTGGTGCCGCGTCCGCCGCCGCGCCGTGCAGCGCCGCCCAGCCGTCACCGGCCGCCCCCGCGCCGCCGGCCGCGAGCCAGCCCGGCGCGACGACGAGGGCGGGCAGGATGACGTAGGCCCAGCCGCGCCAGTCCGCCGCCTCGTGCGCAGAGGCCACGAGCCCGATCCACACCGCCGCCCAGGCCATGAGCTCGAGGCCCTGCCAGCCGGCCCGGCGCGCGGCCACGAGGGCCGCGGCGCCCCCGCCGGCCAGGTAGGCGGCCGTCCAGAGGTCGTTCGCGAGAGGCATCCCGCCGACCCAGAGGACGAAGAACCCCGCGATCGCGACGCCGAACGGGAGCCGCCAGCCGCGCACGGCGCCGACGCCTCCGGTGCCGACCGCGACGAGCGCCCCGTATCCGAGCAGGACGTTGGCGGAGCCCGAGGCGTCGCCGAGCAGGAGGGGCGCGAGGAAGGCGCCGGCGCCCGCGGTGGCCGCGAGGGCGGACTCGTCGCTTCGCCAGGCGCTGAGGAGCACGAGCCCGGAGAGAGCGGCGAGAGCCGCGATGCCGACGCCGATCGGCACGAAGCGGTAGGGGCCGGCGGCCGCCCAGATCGCGAGGTAGCCGATCGCGGCGCCCGCGCCCACGACGGCGCCTCCGAACCGTCCGAGCCCCTTGCCGCGGGCCCTCTCGCCCCAGGCCGCGAGGCCGAGGCCGATCGCCAGGCCGCCGAGGACCCGCACGGAGGGCGAGATCCAGCCCTGATCGAACGCGTAGCGCAGCGCGAACGCGACGGCCGCGACGAGAGCGAGGACCCCCACGACGAGAAGCGCGTTCTGGCCGAGCCACGCCTCCAGGTCCCGCCCCGCGCCCGGCTGCCGTGCGCCCGGCCGCCCGGGCCGACTCCGCTCCGGGGGCGCCGCCGGTTGGGCCGGCGCCGCGGATGCCGCGGGCTCACGGGCCGGGCCCGGCGCGGGCCGCTCGATCCCGATGGTGCGCCGGATCTCGCTCAGCTGGGCCTGGAGGCCGCGGATCTGCGCCTCGATCCGGTCGAGCCTGTCGCTGTCGTCCATGTCGGGAGCCTCCGGCGAGGGAGAAGGAGAGGCGACCACCCATGTCCAACATAGCCGCGATCCAGGAGCGCGAGGAAGCGGCGCACTCCTTTCCGCGCCTCCTGCCCCCGATCCCGTTTACCCGTTTCGGGAAAACCGCCTACGGTCTTCCGGAAGGGTGCCCGGGCTCGGCCTCCGGTGCTACGTTGGACGTGCGCCCGCTCCGGGCGACGGCCGGGCGACGGCCGGGCGACGAGAGCCGCCGTCGAGAGCCGCCGTCGAGACACACGCGCCCCGCGCCCGCGCGCCGGTACATGACCGCGATCACGAAGACGCAGCGCTGGCTGGACGTCATCGCCTACCTGGTGGGGCGGCGTCTTCCCGTCCCCGTGGACGAGATCCTGGCCCACGTCCCCGCCTACGCGGAGCGCCTGCGGGACGGCGGCTCGAAGGCGCGCGACTCCGTGCGCCGGATGTTCGAGCGGGACAAGGACGAGCTCCGGAAGGCGGGCGTCCCGATCGAGACCGTGACCTTCCGGATCCACTATGGACAGGAGGAGGCGCAGGGATACCGTCTCGCGCGGCGCGAGTTCTTCCTTCCCTACCTGAAGCTCGCCACGGGCGAAGAGCCCGGTGGCGCGCCCGCGGCAACCTCGCGCGAAGGCGCCCTCGCGCTCGACGAGGAGGAGACGGTCGCCGCCCTGTCGGCCCTCGACCGAATGGCGGGGGTCCCGGGGTTTCCTCTCGCGCGGGAGGCGCGCTCGGCCTTCCGGAAGCTGGCGTTCGATCTCGAGCCGGAGCGTCCTTCGCCCTCGCCGTTCCTCTACGCGGGTGGCCGGAGCGGCGACGAGGTGAAGGCGCGCGTCGAGGTCCTGTCGGAGGCGGTCCTCGCCCGCAAGCGCGTGCGCTTCGCCTACCACGGGATCTTCCGTGGCGAGGCGACGGACCGGGAGATCGAGCCGTACGGGCTCATGTTCCGGCGCGGAAGCTGGTACCTGGCCGGGTACGATGTGGGCCGCGAGGGGATCCGGCTCTTCCACGTCGGGCGCATGGGAATGCCCCGGATGAACGACCGGGCCCCGGGCACGCCCGACTACGAGATCCCCGACACGTTCTCGCTCCAGAGGTACCGGGACCGCGAGGCGTGGGAAGCCGCGGCGGACGGGGACGAGTCGATCGAGGTCCGGGTCCTGTTCCGGTTTCCCCTTTCCCTGTGGGCGGAGCGGAACGGGTTCGGCCGGCGGGTCGCCCGGCGCGAGGACGGGGCGGAAGTCCGGACCTTCCGCGTCGCCGATGCGGACGCCTTCCAGCGCTGGGTCCTGGGGCTCGGCGGGGAGGCACGGGTCGTGGAGCCCGTGGAGCTCCGGGACGAGCTCGTGGCGATGGCCCGCGAGACGCTCGCCGCGTACGAGGCGGGCGCCGGGGGAGGCTCCCCCGATGGGTGAGCGGGGGTCGGCGGCCGGGCGGCTCGAGCGCATCCTCTACCTCCTGCCGGCGGCGAGCCGGCCGGGCGGGGCGGAGATTCCGGAGCTCGCCGGGCGCCTGGACGTCGATCCGGACGTCGTGCTCGCCGACCTGCGCGAGGTCGCGGACCGGACGTTCTACCACCCGGCCGGCGAAGGAGATGAATTTCAGATATCGCTCGAAGGAAATCAGGTAAACATCTGGTCAGGCCGGAAGTTCGAGCGTCCGTCACGGCTCTCGACGCGGGAGGCGCTCGCCCTCGCGCTCGGCCTCCGGGCCCTCGCGGCGGAGTCCACGGCCCCGCGCCGCGAGCGCCTGCTCGAGCTGGCCCGACGGCTGGATGGAGACCTCGCCGCGGCTCCGTCGGAGGACCTGTGGGCGAGCTTTGCCATCGACGAGTCCGATCGGGACGGCTCGGGCCTGCGGTCCGTGCTGCTCTCGGCCGTTCAGGCCCGCCGCCGCTGCCGGATGCGGTACCTGACGCCGGGCCGCGACGAGCTGTCGGAGCGCGTCATCGCGCCGTACGTCGTCGCGTCGGCCGGCGGGCGCTCCTACGTCATCGGCCACTGCGGGCTCCGCGAGGAAGTGCGGGTGTTCCGGCTCGACCGCATCGTGGACGTCGAGCCGGTGGACGCGAGCTTTGAGGTACCGGAGGGGTTCGATCCGGCGCGCTATCTGGCGGAGGGGCGCGTGTACCGGGCCGAGGAGGAGATGACCGCGCGCGTCCGCTACGCGAAGCGGATCGCGCCCTGGGTGCGCGAGCGGGGCCCCGTCGAGGTGCTCGCGAGCGGTGATGTCGTCGTCACGTTCCGGGTGTCGGATCCCGGCTGGCTCGTGCGCCACGTGCTGAGCCACGGGCCCGACGCCGAGGTCCTGGAGCCGCCCGGGCTGCGGTCGCTCGTGGCCGAGACGCTCCGGGCCGCGATCCGGGACGAGGGTTGAGGCGCCGATGACGCCCGGTTGTCACACCCTCGGGGTATGATGCGGGCATGAACCTCATCGCATTCGACATCGAGAGCACGGGGCTCGACCCGGCCGAGGACCGGATCGTGGAGCTCGCCATCGTGCGGCCCGGCGAGCCGGAGCCGCTCCTGTGCGAGCGCTTCAACCCCGGCGTCCCGATCCCGGCCGCGGCGTCCGCGGTGCACGGGATCCGCGACGCGGACGTGGCCGGATGTCCGCCGTTCGCGGCCCGCGCGGCCGAGATCCAGGCCCTCCTCGAGGGGGCGATCCTCATCGGCTTCGGCTCCCGCCGCTTCGACACCCTGATGCTGGACGCGGAGCTGCGGCGCGCGGGCCAGCCCGGCATCGACCTGGACGCCGTGAAGGAGATCGATCTGCTCATGGTCTGGATACGCTCGGAGCCGCGCGATCTGGGGGCCGCCGCGCGCCGCTTCCTCGGGAAGAGCCACGTCGAGGCGCACGGTGCCCTCCCGGATGCCCTCGTGCTCGGGCCCCTGCTGAAGGCGATGATGCGGGAGTGGGGGCACAACCTGGGCGCGATGGTCGAGCTGAGCCGGCCGGAGGGCGAGGTGGACCGGTCGAGGAAGTTCCGCCTCGAGCGCGGCACGGGCGAGGTCGTGTTCAACTTCGGCCAGCACCGGGGCGAGCTCGTGCGCGAGCACGAGGACTACCTCGACTGGATGCTGAAGGCGGACTTCCCCGACGACACGTGCCGCGCGATCCGGCGCCTGCGGGAGAACGGCTACCGGTGGCCCGCGGCCTCGCCCCGGTCCGCCTCAGGGCGCGCGGGCGCCCCCGCCGGCGACCTCGCCGAGTAGCTTTCGCACCTCCTCGACCGGGACGCCGAGGTTCGAGCCGCCGAAGTCCGTCATCACCGCGACCGTGACCGCGACGACGCGGCCGTCCAGGCCGAGCACGGGCCCGCCGCTCCCGCCGCGCGTCGTCTCGGCGTCGTACACGACGCTGGACGGCGTGACCTGGCCCACGATGCCGCGCGAGGCGAGGGGCCGCACGAGGCCGACGTCCGAGAGGCGGCGCGCGATGGCCCAGAAGTCCGCCCCGCTGCGCACGAGCGAGTCCGCGAACGGGGCGCTCGAGCGGGCGAGCACGGCGTCGATCCCGGCGGGATAGCCGAGCACGAGGATCTCCTCGCCGGGCGACGGTGACGCCTCGCGCAGGGGGAGGGGGGAGCCGACCCGGCCGAGCGCCGTCGAGCGCACGACCGCGAGGTCGGAGGAGGCGCTCAGGGCCGACACCCGGAGCGCGAACGGCTTCGCGATGCCGGGCGCGTAGCCCAGCAGCCGCAGCTCGGGCCGGTAGCCCCGTTCCACGAAGATGCGGAGGCCGCGGTCGAAGTCCCACGGCCGGGCCACGTGGCGGTTCGTGACCACCAGCCCCCGGTCCGAGACGAGGAAGCCGCTGCCCGTGTAGCGCGACTCGAACACCGGGCCGTCCCCTCCGAGGAGCGTGACGGGCACGCCGCCGACGCCCATCCGCGGGCGGCCGTCCGGGCCGAGCGCGAAGCGGAGCGGCTCGTCGGTCTGGGGATCCCGGAACGTGACCCCGCCCTGCAGGAAGATGACGGACCCGGCGGCGCCCGCCACGACCCGCCGCCCGGCCTCGCTCAGCGCCTCCAGGGCCTCGATCCGCTCCGTGAGCCCCGACCGGATATCGGAGAGCTCGCTCTCGAGCCGGGTCCCGGCCACGGCATCTGTCGGGATGTCCCGCACGGCCTGCTCGATGTCCGAGACGCGCCGCCGCTCCGCATCCACCCGACGCTCCAGGCGCAGGGCGAAGGCCCCGAGGGAGCCGACGGCGCCCAGGAGCAGCAGGAGGACGCCGAGGGTGGCGACGCGGACGCGGGGCCGGGTGTGCGTGAGCAGCTCCCGCGGGAGCCCGCCGATGACGCGGCCGATCCGCCCGCTGAGGCCGGTGGCGGGATAGCGGGCGCAGTCCAGGCAATCCGCCACGGTCTGCCGCATCGTCTTGTACGGGCCCGGGGGCTCCGCCTCGAGGCGGAAGCGGAGGACGGGTCCGCTCTCGCCGAGCTGGATCACGTCGCCCGGCTCCAGCCGCCGGGGACCCTCCGCGGCCTCGCCGTTCACGAACACCGCGCGGCCGGGCCCGGCGATGAGCCGGCAGCCGTCGCCCTGGCGGATGAGCGTGGCGTGGTGCGGGGCGACGGACGGGGCGTCGGAGGGCGGAAAGTGGAGGTCGGCGTCGGCCGCCGTCCCGATGCGCACCTCGGCACCGGCCACGTGCTGGCGGGTCCCGCGCTGGCGGCCCGTGAGGTGGACGAAGACCGCGGCTGCACGCGCAGCCCGGTCCGGCTGTGCGGCATCCGCCATGACAGCGGCCCCCCGTCGAGGTCTCCGGACGACGTGATTCCAGGATCGCCCCGGCGGCTCTCCGACGGAAGGGAGAGCCGACGGGCGTCAGCCGGGAAACGTGAGATTGCGCCGTCAGGGTTCCGGAGAGCGGCGGGCCGCATGCGCTGACTTCTTACGGCCGTCGGACCCTGCCCGTACATTCTCCGGGCGTCCGTGCCGGGCGCCCGGAGCTCGGGCGCCCGCTTCGTTCCCGAGCCGAGAGGGGTCGCCCGCGCCGATGGCGCTCCAAATCGTCCGCGCCGCGTCGAACGAGGCCCTGTGGTCGGCGTGCGCCGAGAGCTTCCTTCGCGAGCTCGGCGGGCACCCGGGCCCGCGGGGCCACGCCTCCTGGATGTGGCTCGTCCACCGGGCCCAGCGGGACGCCCTGCTGGAGATGGCGGCCGAATGCGGGCTGAAGGGCTGGCTCGCGCCTCCCGTCTCGTTCTTCTCCGCGCTCCGCGACCTGTTCCGGATCGAGGCCCGTCCGATCGGGATCCTCACGGGACGGCTGCTCGTGGCGCGCCTCGCGGAGGAGCACGCGCGGCGGCTCGGGCTCGGGACGGGGCCGGACGCCACGGAGCGGGCGCCCGCCCGCGCCCACATGCTGGACGGGCTGTTCGGCGAGCTCCTGCCGGAGGGGGTCACGCCGGAGGCCCTCCGCTCGGCCCTGGAGGCGCTGGTCACGGACGACTTCACGGCACGGCGCAACGCCTGGGTCGCCGATACGTACGAAGCGTTCCTGTCCGAGCTCGCGGCCCGGGAGCGGTTCGACCCGCGCTCCATCCATGCGCTCGTCGCGGCGCGCATCGAGGCCGGAGGCCTGCGGGAGGCGATCGGCGGGGCGGGGCGGCTCCACATCTACGGGATCACCTCCCTGCGTGGCCGCGGCCGTCTCTTCCGCGCTCTCGCCGGCCAGGCCGACGTGGAGGTGTGCGTCTACCTGCCGGCGGAGGACGAGCCCGGGGAGTGGGACCGGCTCGGGGAGGAGGCGGCGCCGTCCGCCCCGGCGCGAGCGGATGAGCCCGAGGTCGGAGACGGGTCGGAGGCGCGCGACCTGCCCGAGCCCGGAGAGCGGCCCGAGCCCGGCGATGTCCCCGAGTCGGAGGTCCAGCCCGTGCCGGACGCGGTCCGGGAGGCCGCCTGGGTGGCCCGCCGCATCAAGGCGCTCCTCGCCCGGGGCGAAGTGGAGCCGCACGAGGTCGCGGTCGTCGCGCGCTCCGGACGCGAAGACACGGCGCGCGTCCACCGGGCGCTGGAGGCGGCCGGAGTCCCGAGCACCGCACGCATCCGCACGCGTCTGGCAGAGATCCCGGTTCTCCGCGCCCTCCTCGAGCTCCTGCGCGCCGCCGCCCGGGGCTGGGACTACCGCAGCCTGCGACAGGTGCTCGGGAGTCCGTACTTCGACGTCGAGGTGGACCTGCGCGCGATCGACCACGTCGCGACGACGCGCCGGGTGTCGGGGCTCGACGCCTGGCTGGAGGCCCTCGAGCGGACGCGCTCCGCGCTGGACGGACAGGAGGCGCGGCGCCTGCGCGGGACGGGCGTCTGGAAGGATCGCCTGGACGAGGACCTCCCTCGCCTGCGGCGCTTCCGGGACGACGTCGCGTTCCTGGACGGCGAGCGCGCGGAGCGCGAGTGGATGGACCTCATGCTCGAGCTCCTGGCCGGCCGACCCTTCGGGATGCGCCGTCGCCTGTGCCGCGCGGTCGGCCCGCCGGACGCGAAGCGTTGGGACATCGTGCGGCTGGACCAGCGGGGCGTGGGCGCCGTCGAGCGGCTGCTCCGCGAGTGGAGGGAGCTCGTGCGCCCGGGGTCGCGCTTCGGGGCCGGCCAGTGGCACGAGCGCCTGCGCCGGCTGCTGGAGGCGAACGAGCTCGCGCTCTCCACGCCCCTGCGCGAGGGCGTGCAGGTCCTGGAGGCCCACGAGGCGGCGCTCACCCCCTTCCGGCACACGTTCGTCGTGCACGCGAACGACGGCGTGTTTCCCCGGACGCCCCCGCGGGCGGGCGTGTTCTCGGACGAGGAGCGTGGGCGGCTGCGCGGGGGCGGCCTGCCGGTCTCGGACCGCGAGGCGACCCTGCGCCGCGAGCGCACCCTGTGGCGCGCGGTGACGGCGGGGCCCGGGGTCACGATCACGTACCGGACCGCGGATGCGAACGGGGTCCCGCGTCTCCCGTCGCTCATGGTGCCGAACCCGAGGGCGGAGCGGGCGCTGCCGATCGTCGTGCCCCCGGCGGCGGGCGGGAGGGGGGCGGGCGGGGCCGCGGCAGACGAGGCCGCGGCCGAGGGGACGGCGGTGGGCGGGGCCGCGGCGCCCCGGGCCGTGAGCGAGGCCGAGCACCGGCGGCTCGAGGTCGCCCGGCTGGCCGCCCTCCGCCGGGCCGGCGACGACCGCCCCTTCCGGACGGCGGATCCGGCCGCCCTCCGCCACGCCGTGCTCACGGCCTTCGCCGACGAGCTGCGGACGGGAGGGCTCGACTCGTTCGTGCGCTCCCTGCGCGTTGCCGGCGCGGCCCCGTCCCCCGCCAGCGTGTTCGGCGTGGACCGGCCCATCTCCGAGCGGCCGACGCCGTGGAACGGGCTCCTCAGGGATCCGGTCGTGCTCGCGGAGCTGGCGAGGCGCTTCTCGGCGGACCGGGTATGGTCGGCGAGCCAGCTCCAGCTGTACGCGAAGCGGCCCTTCGACTTCCTCGTCGAGCGCGTCCTCTGCCTGACGGAGATCGAGGAGGTGGAGGAGGAGACGACCCCTCTCGCCTTCGGGACCGTCGCCCACCGGATCCTGGAGCGCTTCTACGCGCGCTGCGCCGCGGACCTTCCCAGCGCCCTGGAGGGAGAGGCTCTCGAGCTCTTCGAGGCGGTCGCCGAGGAGACGTTCGTCGAGTTCGAGACGCGAGGCGATCAGTGGCTCGGCGTACGGGAGCTCTGGGCCGTCACCCGGGAGGAGGTCCGGGAAAAGGTGGCGGCCTACCTGGCCTGGGAGCTTTCGTGGCTCGCGGAGCACGACGAGCGGCCGGAGGCCGTCGAGCTTTCCTTCGGATCCGGCGACGGAAGCGAAGAGGGAGAGGCCGTCGCGCCGGTCGTGATCGAGGGCCGGGACCGGTCGGGCGCCCCGGCCCGGCTGCGGCTCCGGGGCCGGATCGACCGCGTGGACGTGCACGGGAGCGGCGAGGCGGCCTGGAAGCGGATCGTCGACTACAAGAGCGGCAGGGCCCCGACGACGGGCGGCTATGCGGACGGGGTCCTGCTCCAGAGCGCCCTGTACATGAAGGCGCTCGAGATCCTGGGCCGGGGCCCGGTGCGAAGCGGCGTGTTCCGATCGATCAAGAGGCCCGGGCGCCCGCAGAACGGGGGCCAGCTGAACGCGAGCGGCCTGGACGAGGTGCTGGCCTTCGCGCTCTCCATCCCGGACCGCGTTCGGGCGGGCCTGTTCGAGGCCGTGCAGGCGCGCTCGGAGTCGAAGATCCCGCCCTGGCAGCCGGGGATCGACGTGACCCGGACGACGGCCAGGATCTCGTCCGGGACCCGCTTCGACGCGGTTCCGGAGTAGGGGCCGGCATGGCGATGCAGGACTCCCGGTGGACGGACGAGCAGGCCGACGCGATCACCGCCGAGGGCCATGTCCTCCTGTCCGCGAGCGCCGGGACGGGGAAGACGACGACGATCGTGGGGAAGATCCTGTGGCTCCTGGGCCTCCCCGTCGGGGTGCGAAGGAGCACGGGCGAGCCCCTCCCGCCGTGTCCCGAGCCCGTCGACCTGGGCCGGATCGCCGCCATCACGTTCACGGAGAAGGCGGCGACGGACCTGAAGGACAAGCTCCGGCGCGAGATCGAGGACTCCGAGCGCGGCCGCGAGCTCCGCTGGGAGATCGACCGCGCCTCGGTGGGCACGATCCACGGCTTCTGCGGCGAGCTCCTGCGCGACCACGCGCTCCGCCTGGGCATCGATCCGACGTTCCGCGTCCTGGACGAGCGGGAGACCCGCCTCCGGCTGGATGAGATCATCCGCGACCTGCTCCTCGAGGCCGTCACCGCGGACGAGCCGGGCGCGGTGGACTTCGTGAAGCGGTACCGGATGAGCGGATGGGAGCACCGGGCCGGGGCGGTGGACCACGTGCGCGAGGTTTTGCGCGACATCCGGTGGCACGCGCACCGCTGGGAGAACTGGACGTCGGACGGGGCGGTGGACGTCCGGAAGATCAGCGCGCTCGCGACCGCGGCGGGCATCGGCCCCGGGGCCGACGACGCCGGGGTGGAGTCGGGCGGCGGCCTCGCGGAGGCGGACGTGCCGAGCGTGGCGGACGCGGCCGTCCTCTACGACCTGGCCCACCGGGCGCTCGGCCGGTGGCTCGGTTGGCTGGAGGAGGAGAACCTCCGGGACTTCGACAGCCTGATCCTGGACGCGCGCCGGCTGCTCACGCGCGAGGAGACGCGTCCCGCGCTCGCCTCCATCCGGGCTCGCCACCGGATCCTCATCATCGACGAGTTCCAGGACACCGATGACGCGCAGAGGGAGATCGCCTTCGCCATCGCGGGCCTCGGGGATGCGGCTCCGGCGGAGGCATCCGGACCCGAGCTGTTTCTCGTGGGCGATCCGAAGCAGAGCATCTACCGCTTCCGCGGCGCGGACATCGGGGTCTGGAACACGGTGCGGGAGATTCTGGACCGTGAAGGCCGGCTTCTTCGACTCACCCACAACTTCCGGAGCGAGCCCGCCGTCGTCGACCTCGTGAACCGCGCCTGCGGCGCCGCGATGGAGGAACGGGGGCGGGCGCTGGAGGAGGAGATCCCCCGGAGCCGCGTGGAGTACGAGCCCCTGACCGCGGCCATCGATCCGGTACCGGGGGCCGGCGGCACGGAGTGGCTCGCCGTCGACGGGGGAGCGAACGAGGAGGAGCGGGCCCGGGCCGAGGGCCGGCTCATCGCCTCGCGCATCAACCGCCTCGTGCGCGGGGGCGTCGTGCGGGATCCGGAGTCGGGCCGCGGGCGGCCGTGCACCCTGCGGGACATCGCGATCCTCGTCCGGAAGCGGAAGGGGCTCGACGTGCTCGAGCTCGCCCTGCGCGAGGCCGGGGTCCGAACCTACAACGCCTCGACCGCCGGGCTCTCGGATCGGCAGGAGATCGTGGATCTCGTCACGGCCCTCCGCCTCATCGAGAACCCGCGCGACGAGCTGCGGGCCTTCGCCTTCCTCCGCTCGCCGTTCGTGGGCCTGCGCGACGAGGTCCTGGCGCGCATCCGCCTGGATCCGGGCTCCGGGAGCACGGACTACCTGCGCCAGGCGGAGCGCTTCCTGGCCGCGGTGGACGCTCCGGCGGCCGCGGACGGCGCGGCAGAGGGGGAGGGAGCCGCCCCGTTCTTCCCGGCCCCCGAGAGCCCGCTCATCGCGGCGATCGAGCGCCAGGCGCTGGCGGACGGCCTCGCGGCGATCCGGGATGCGCACGCCCTCCTGGACCGGGCGGACGCGAGCGAGCTGCTGGAGGACCTGCTGGAGCGCACGGGGTACCGCCTCCACCTGCTCCTGCGCGCCGATGCCGCCGAGGCGCTGGCCAACGTGGAGCGGTTCTTCGGGCTTCTCGACGACTACCGCCATCTCCCGCTGGCCCACTTCCTGGACCTGTGGGATCGCTGGGGCGACCAGGACAGCGGGATTCCGCAGGCCCCGCTGTTCAGCCACGCGGACGACGTCGTGACCCTGAGCACGGTCCACGCGGCGAAGGGCCTGGAGTGGCCGGTCGTGATCCTGGCGGGGGCGGGCCGGGGCATCGGGGTCTCGAAGGGCGGCTTCCGGGCCGACCCGGAGCTCGGGCCCGCCTTCCTGCCGAACAAGGACGACCGGGGGCCGCGCTCGCGTCGCCTCCAGGACCGCGAGGCGCTGGAGGATCGGGCCGAGGAGGCCAGAGTCCTGTACGTGGCCGCCACCCGGGCCCGGGACCGCTTCATCGTGGCCGGGCCGACCGCGAAGCCGAAGGGGTTCGCCGCGTGGCTCGCTCCGCTTCTGGATGGGGCCGTGGAGGAGCACGAGGCCCCCGACGACAGGACTCCGGCCGAGGAGCTCCGGCCCGCGACGGGCCCCGCTTCTGCCTCCGAGGACGACGAGACGACGGGGACGGGACGGCAGATCGACGCCTTCGGCTTCGACCACGAGGCGGAGGACGAGGACGGCCAGTTCCACCTGTTCGCGGCGCCCGCCCCGGGCGACGGCACCGATCGGGAAGGCGCCGACGAAGGCGGAAGAATCGCCGGGCGCATCGAGCCCGCAGTTCCGCCGATGGTCATCTACCGCGAGGCGGACCCGATCCAGGGCACGCTGGCCCAGGCCCCCGTGTCGCTGGCGTGGCTGGAGGGGATCGAGGCGGGACCGTGGCCGGACCTCGTGAAGCCGATCCGGCTGCCCGAGCGGAGCTTCACGACCTCGGCCACGGAGCTTCGGCTGCGCGCGCTCCGCCCCGACGAGTGGTCCCTGCGCTACGAGCACGGGGTGGAGCCGGCCTGGAGCTTCGCGCCCCGCCCGCCCGGGCCGGAAGCCGACCCGGAGATCCCGGCGCTCGTGCGCGGCACGCTCATCCATGGGGTGCTGGAGCGCATCGAGGAGGCGGAGGAGCTGGAGCGCATCCTGAACGAGACGATCGCGGGGCTGGACGGCGTCGAGCTCGAGACGCTCCTCTCGCCGGGAACCGCCTATCGCCGGGCCCTGGAGGAGGAGATCGAGCGCGTCGTCCGGGGCGACGAGTGGCGCTGGTACGTGAGCGGAGAGCATGACCGCGAGCTCCCGTTCGTCCATCTCGCGGGCCCGCGGACCTGGCGGCTCGGCGCGTTCGACCTCTTCCGCCCGGCGCGCCCGTCCGGCCCGGAGGCCGGGCCCGGGGCCGCCGGAGCGGCCGGGACCCGGGACGCCGAGCGGGACTCCGCCACCTGGATCATCGACTTCAAGACCCACCGGGTCGAGGCGGCCGAGGCGGACGGAATCGCGAAGGAGTACGAGATCCAGGGGCGCGTGTACCGGGAGGCCGCCTCGGCCCTCCTCGGGCCCGGCGCGGACGTCCGCGTCGCCCTCCACTTCACCCACCCGAACGTCGTCGTCGAGCTCCCGTTTCGGGATGAGCCGATGGTCCCGGAAGAAGACCCCACACGGGGCCGGAAACCTTTTCGAGGCGCCGACCGTAGCAATGCTACGCAGTCGACAAAGCCCGGCGGAGCTGGCCCATGACCGGGAGTCGAAGATGGGACCTTTCAAGTCGCTTCTGTTTGCGGCGCTCCTCGCCGTTCCGTTGCGTGCCGCGCCGGCCGCCGCGCAGGCCGTCGGCCGGGCGGACGGGCCGGCCGGCGCGGACTCCGTGTTCGCCCGGGGTGCCCTGCGGCGGGTGACATGGAAGGCTCCGATCTTTCATGCGGACCGCGTGGTGGGAACGGTGGCCGAGCGCACGGACGAGAGCCTGGTCCTGCTCGCGAAGCCCGACCGGCAGCGGGTCACGATTCCGCTCGAGGCGATCCGGACCGTGGAGCGCTCCGTCGGGAGGCGGGGCCACGCCCTCACGGGCGCCGCGATCGGCTTCGGCGTGGGGGCCGCGCTGTCGGCCGGGTTCAGCGCGGCGTTCTGCGGCGATCCGGACACGGCCTGCCAGGCGGACGAGGTCCTGACGATCGGCCTCGTCGTCACGGCTCCGACGACGCTCGTGGGGGCCCTGATCGGGGCTGCCGCGCGGACCTCGATCTGGGAGGAGGTCCCGCCGTCCAGATACCGCGTCGGCATCGCGCCGACCCCGGGGGGCCTGGCCGTCGGACTCTCCATCGGATTCTGAACCCGCGCGGCCCCCGCCGCGCCGCCCGGAGGTGCCCATGATCCGCCCGATCCGCTCGCTCGTCGCCCGCGCGGCCCTCCTCCCGCTCCTGGCGGCCGGCTGCCGGCCCGGTGGGGGTCCGGAGGCCGCGGCCGACCGGGGCGGGGAGGACCCCGCCCTCGCCCACGCCCGCGAGGTCCTGCGTGAGACGCCCGTGTTCGACGGGCACAACGACCTCGCGTGGGAGATCCGGCAGCGGCCGGAAGCCCCGATGGACGTGGATGCCTATGACCTGCGCGAGAGGACGCCGGGCCACACGGACCTCGCGCGCCTGGCCGAAGGGGGCGTGGGCGCGCAGTTCTGGTCCGTGTACGTGCCGGGGGAATGGGCCGACAGCGGCTACGCCCGCGTCCAGCTCGAGCAGATCGACATCGCCCGCCGCTTCATCGCGAAGTACCCGGAGCTCGAGCTCTCTCTCACGGCGGACGACGTGGAGCGCGCCATGGTCCGCGGCCACATCGCCTCGCTCATCGGGATGGAGGGCGGGCACGTGATCGAGAACTCCCTCGGCGCCCTGCGGGCCTACTACGAGCTCGGGGCCCGCTACATGACGCTCACGCACAACGTGACGCTGGATTGGGCGGACGCGGCGAACGATGTGGCGCGCCACGGCGGCCTCACGGAATTCGGACGCACGGTCGTGCGGGAGATGAACCGGCTCGGGATGCTCGTGGACCTCTCCCACGTGTCACCGGGCGCGATGAGCGACGCGCTCGACGTGAGCGAGGCCCCGGTCATCTTCTCGCACTCCTCGGTCCGGGCCCTCGCCGACGTGCCGCGGAACGTCCCCGACTCCATCCTCCGGCGGCTCCCCGCGAACGGGGGCGTCGTGATGGTCACGTTCGTCTCGACCTTCCTGACGCCGGAGCTCGCGGACTCGGCCGCGGCCCGCGACGTGGAGATCGCGCGCCTCCAGGAGGGCGTGACGGACCCCGCCGAGCGCGGCCGGATCGAGGAGGAGTACTGGGCCGCGCGGCCCATCCTGAGCGCCACGGTCGCGGACGTGGCCGACCACGTCGAGCACGTGCGGGACGTGGCGGGGATCGACCACGTCGGGATCGGGGCGGACTACGACGGCATGCGGAGCACGCCGGTGGGACTGCCCGACGTCTCCGGCTATCCGGCCCTGTTCGCCGAGCTCATCCGGCGCGGCTGGAGCGACAGGGACCTGGGGAAGCTCGCCGACGGCAACATCCTCCGAGTCCTCCGCGCGGCGGAGGCGACGGCCCGGCGGCTGCGGAGCGAGACGGCTCCCTCGACGGCCGCGCTCCCGCGCTCCTGATCAGGCCGCCGGCGCGCGCCCGGCGACGAGCCGGACGTAGCGCCGCCCGATCGCGATCGCGAGCACGATCCACACCCCGACGAGAGCGAGGTTGACCAGGGCGAAGCCCGCCGTGCGCAGGCCGAGCCACGTCGTGCCCGCGAACACCGTCCCCGCCGACAGCACGTCGCCCGCCCGCACGAAGAAGGCATCCGTCGCTTGCTTCGCCGTGTACTTCTCCTGCCGGGTCAGGGGCAGGAAGAGGACGTTGCGCACCGTGTTCTGGAGCGAGTAGTCCGTCGCGTTCTCCGCCGTCTTCGCCCAGCGGACGATCCCGAGCACGGGGACGAAGGCGAGCAGGAGGTAGCCGCCGAGCGCGATGAGAGGGAGGGCGAGCAGGGCGAGGCGGACGCCCGCGTACTTCAGGATCCGGGACACGAGGAAGAGCTGGACGAACAGGCCGAGCCCGTTCACGACGGAGAAGAAGTTCGAGTAGAAGACCCCGATCCACGCCCCCTCGTCCAGCCCGCCCGCCGTCCCGGCGGCCACCGCGTCGCGGGCCGCCCCGGACACGACCCGCGCCAGGATGTACTCGCCCGTCGTGTTCACCCAGTTCAGCAGCAGCATGAGGAGCGCGATGAGGAGCAGGTAGCGGTGCCGGAACACGAGCCGAAAGGCGCCCGCCGCCGAGCCGCGGGCCTCCGGCGCGAGGACGGGCTCCGGGTCGCCGCGGCCCTCCTCGCGGGGCCGGGCCCCCGAGCGCAGGACCTCGTCGTACGCCTCGCGCAGCTTCCTGAGCTGCCCGCTGTCCAGCCGGACCTCCGTCGACGCGGCCGGGAGAGCGGCCGTGGTGAGCGCCGGATCGAGCCCCGATTCCGTCCGCCGACGCTCGCGCGCGTCCACGGCGTTCGTGAGAAAGAGGCTCAGGAGCAGGAACAGGGCCGCCGCCAGGAGCAGCTCGAGCACCCCGAACCGCCCGATGAGCCGGCCGGCGAGGAAGCTGCCGAGCACGGCGCCCGAGGAGGCGCCGAAGGCGATGATCGGGAAGAGGCGCTCGCCTTCGTCCTTCGTGTAGAGGTCGTTGGCGAACGACCAGAACTGCGCCACGATCATGAGGTTGAACACGCCGACCCACAGGTAGAACGCGACCCCGAGCGGGACGCCGGCGCGGGCGAGGAAGTAGAAGAGCCCGAGGCAGCCGGCGAAGAACCAGGTGACGGCGTTGATGAGGCGCCGCCGCGGCAGGCGTGCGGCCAGCAGGCCGTACAGGGGAACGGCCCCGGCCAGAAGCAGCGCCTGGCCGGCCGCCGCGTAGCTCTTCACCTCGGCCCCCCCGCCGGCCAGGATGAGGGCCTCACGGGCGGGCTTGACGAAGTAGTAGGCGGTGAGGATGAGGAAGACGTCGAGCGTGAGCAGGAGGGCGGAGGCGGACTCGCCCTCGCGGACGTCGGAGAAGAGCCGGAGGACGCGGGTCATGCGGCGGCAATCTAGCCGGGGCCGACGACGGCCGCACGGCGGAACGGGTAGGAAGCCTGTATCGTATGAGTCCGGAGCCCCGTTCCCGTTTTCCCGATCCGGGTGAGTGCGCATGCGAAGACCAGAGACCCTCGGCGCCCTGAAGGCATCCGGCTACCGATCCGAGTCCGTGCGGGACGAGCTGCGACGGAACCTCCTCGCCCGCCTGCGGGACGGCGGGGTGGTGTTCTCGGGCATCATCGGTTACGAGGACAGCGTCGTGCCGCAGATCGTGAACGCGATCCTCGCCCGCCACCACTTCATCCTCCTGGGCCTGCGCGGCCAGGCGAAGAGCCGCCTCCTGCGGGGGCTCGTGGAGCTGCTGGACGAGGCCGTGCCCGTCGTGGCGGGCTCGGAGGTGAACGACGATCCCCTCCGTCCGATCTCGAAGCAGGCGCGGGAGATCATCGAGGAGCGCGGCGACGGCACGCCGATCGAGTGGCTCCCGCGTGACGCCCGCTACGTGGAGAAGCTCGCGACGCCGGACGTGACGATCGCCGACATCATCGGCGACCTCGACCCGATCCGGGCCGCGCACGGCGGGCACCTGCTGTCCGATGAGCTCGCGATCCACTTCGGCCTCCTGCCGCGCGCGAACCGCGGGATCTTCGCCATCAACGAGCTGCCGGACCTCGCGGGCAAGATCCAGGTCGGGCTGTTCAACGTGATGCAGGAGGGAGACGTCCAGATCAAGGGCTTTCCGGTGCGGCTGCCGCTGGACGTCCTGCTCGCCTTCACCGCGAATCCGGAGGACTACACGGCGCGCGGGAAGATCATCACGCCGCTCAAGGATCGGATCGGGTCGGAGATCGTGACGCACTACCCGCGGGACCTCGAGCACGGGGTCGCGATCACGGCGCAGGAGGCGTGGCTGGCCCGGGGTTCCGACGTGCGGGTTCCGCACTTCGTCCGGCAGGTCATCGAGCACATCGCCGTGCGCGCCCGCGAGGACCGGCGGGTGGACCGCCGCTCGGGCGTGAGCCAGCGGATGCCGATCACGGTGCTCGAGAACGCGTTCTCGAACGCGGAGCGGAGGGCCCTCCTCCTCGGCGAGTCGCCGGCCACGCTGCGGCTCGTGGACGTGCGGGCGGCGCTCCCCGCGATCACCGGCAAGCTGGAGCTCGAGTATGAGGGAGAGCTCGAGGGAGGGGAGCCGGTCGCGCGCGACCTCATCTCCCTCGCCTGCGCGGACACGTTCGACGAGTACTTCGACCTGGAGGACGCCGCGCCCGTCGTGGGGTTCTTCGATCGGGGCGGCATCCTCCAGCTCGCCGACGGGGCGCAGGAGGGAACTCTCCTGGAGGGATTCCGCACGATCGACGGCCTGATCCCGCTCGTCGAGGCGTCCGGGATCGTGCCCGAAGACGCAGGGCCCGGCGCGGTGGTCGCCGCGTGCGAGCTCGTGCTGGATGCCCTGACGGCCAGGCGGCAGATCACCCGCACCGAGTCCGGCGAGTACGGCGGGCGCCCGCGCCCGTCCCGTCCCGGAGGCGCTCCCGGCGGGTCGGAGCCCGAGGCGCCGGGGGGAGCGCCGGGTCCGGGCGGCGGCCCGGGCGTCGGCCCGTACTACGCGTGATCGTCGAGAGGGAGGAGCCGGCCGCATGAGGCGCCGGGGTCGTCCGGGCCGGCTCACCACGTACGAGCGCTACCGGGGCTCGCTCGCGGACGCGCTGAACCTGCAGGACCTCCTGGACCGGCTGTCCGATTTCCTTCTCGACAGCGGCTTCGCCGGAGACCCGTGGGGCTCCCTCTTCCGGGACGAGCCGGAGCCTGGCGCCGAAGGCCAGGGGAGCGACTCGCTGGAGGCCCTGCGGCAGGCGATCCTGCGCGCCCTCGTGGAGAGCGGGGCCCTGACGCCCGAGATGGTCGAGGCCCTGCGCGGCGACGGAGAGCCGGATCCGGCCCTCCTGGACGAGATCGCCCGGCTCCTGGACGACATCGTCGCGCGCCTCGTGGAGGAGGGATACCTGCGGCTCGAGACGCCGCCGCGCGCGCCCGCCGAGGGCGTGCCCCTGACGGGCCCGGGCAGCGTGGGGCGAGGAGCCGCGCGGTCGGTGAAGTTCGACCTGACCGAGAAGGGCCTGGACTTCCTGAGCTACCGGTCGCTCCGCGATCTGCTGGGGCCGGTCGGTCGGGCGAGCGCGGGCCTGCACGAGACGCGCGAGCTCGCGACGGGCGTGGAGGTCGAGGCAGCGTCGAAGCCGTATGAGTTCGGCGACACGATGAACCTCGACGTCCCGGCGACGCTGCTGCGGGCCATCGCGCGCGGCGGCGTCGGCCTTCCGCTCCGCCTCACGTACGACGACCTGCGGGTCCACCAGTCCGTCTACCGGTCCAGCTGCGCGACCGTGCTCCTGCTCGACTGCAGCCACTCGATGATCCTGTACGGCGAGGACCGCTTCACGCCGGCGAAGCGCGTGGCGCTCGCGCTCGCCCACCTGCTGCGCACGCAGTTTCCCGGCGACACCCTGCGGTGCGTCCTGTTCCATGACACGGCCGAGGAGATCCCGCTCGCGGCGCTCGCGCGCGCGCAGGTCGGGCCCTACCACACGAACACGGCCGAGGGCCTGCGGCTCGCGCGGCGCCTCCTGCGCGGCCAGCGCCAGGACATGCGCCAGATCGTGATGATCACCGACGGGAAGCCGAGCGCCGTCTCGATGCCCGACGGCCGGATCTACAAGAACTCGATGGGCCTCGATCGCTGGATCCTGCGCGAGACGTTCGCGCAGGTCGCCGCCTGCCGCCGGGAGGGAATCGCCGTGAACACGTTCATGCTCGCCCGCGACCCCGCCCTCGTGGGGTTCGTGCGAAAGATGACGGAGATGTGTCGCGGCAAGGCGTATTTTACGACCACGATGAGTCTTGGCCGCTACATCCTGATGGATTTTCTCAAGCGCCGAACGCGTCGCGTGGGCTGAGGTCCCCGGCACGCGCGGCGGTCGATCTCAGCCGGACTTCAGCCCGCGCCCGCGAGAGCGAGAAAGCGCTCCGCCATCTCGGGTCCCGCGCCCCCGTCCTCGTGCTTGAAGAACACGTACGCGTGCTCCCAGGCCTGTCCGGAGATCCGCTCCGCCCAGGCCTCGAGCGCCGGCCCATCGTACGTGGCCCGGCGGAGCCGCAGGTAGCCCCACGGAGCCGTGCTCACGAAGCGCTCGAGCGCGTCGTCCGACGCCTCATCCGTGTCCGCGAAGCACAGGGCCGCCCCCTTCCCCTGCAGGAGGTCGTAGATCTCCCCGTCGAACCACGAGTCGTGCCGGAACTCGAAGGTCGCGCGCTCGGGAGCCCCCAGGCCGTCGAGGAAGTCGGACAGGCGCTCCGCGTCCTTCTTCAGGTTCGGGGGGAGCTGGAAGAGGACGACGCCGAGGCGATCGCCCAGGGCGCCGGCCGTGCGAAGGAGGTAGCCGGTCTCGTCCTCCGCGCCCTTCAGGCGCTTGAAGTGCGTGATGCGGCGGGACGCCTTGAGCACGAACCGGAAGTCGGCCGGGACCTGCTGCGCCCATCCGGCGAGCACGCTCTCCTTCGGAAGGCGGTAGAAGGTGTTGTTGATCTCGACGGCGGGAAGCCGGCTTCCGTAGTGGCGGAGCATCTCCCCGTTCGGGAGATCCGCCGGGTAGAAGCTCCCCTTCCACTCCCTGTAGCTGTAGCCGCTCGTTCCGACCCACATCCGCATGGGGCGCCTCGCTTCCCGTGGGGGGGGCGGCCGGACGGAGCCGGCGCGCGCGGACCGGAGAATCTCCGCCGGACCGCGCGGCGGCGCAAACGGGGCTCAGCTCTCGCCGGCGACCTTCGCGATCCCGAGCCGGATCTCCGCCGTCGGGCGCTTCGTCGGGGCCAGCTGCTCGAGGATGAGCACCCCGTTCAGGTGGTCGATGTGGTGCTGGAGGATGCGGGCCAGAATCCCGCCCGCGTCGATGCGGATCGCGTGGCCCGTGCGGGCCCGCCCCGACACGGAGATGTGGGTCGAGCGCGAGACCCGCGTCGTGACCCCGGGCAGGCTCAGGCAGCCCTCCCGGTCCGTGTGCCGCTCGAGCGACACGGACTCGACGACCGGGTCGACGAGGACGACGGGATTGTCACCCCGGCCGGAGAGATCCACGGTGATGATGCGCGCGTCGACGCCGACCTGGGGGGCCGAGAGGGCGGTGTGGCCCTCCGCGCGCATGAGCTCGAGCATGCGGTCGATGAGCCGCTGGGTCTCGAGGCCGATCTTGCCTACGGGGCTCGCGCGGCGGCCGGGCTCGAGCTCGGCCGCGTGGCGGATGTGGAGGTCGCTCACTTCGATCGTCCTTCCCGCTGGACCGCCGGACCCCGCGTCCGGCCGATCCGTCCATCTCTCCCACCTCCACAACGGCGCCTGCGGCGATCCGGTTCCGGCGGTCCACCGCGCCGGGGGTCAGCCTCCGTCGTGAAGCCGCGCCGCGAGGCGCGAGAGGGTGGCCGGAAGATCCGGGGCGAGGTGGAGGAGCGGGGCCAGCGGGTCCTCCTTCATCCGGGCGATGCGTCGCGGCACGGTGCGGATCGTGTGCCGGTGGATGTCCAGCGAGGGCCCCACCTCGCGCCAGCGCAGGGGCGTCGAGACGGAGGCCCCCGGCACGGGCCGCACGCTGAGGGGAGCGACGAGGAGCTGCCCGGCCCGGTTCTGGAGGTAGTCGATGTACACCTTCCCCTCCCGGGCGCCCACCGCGCGCGCGATCGTGGCGATCTCCCCCAGCTCCTCGATCGTGACCCGGGCCAGGAGCTCTCCGAGCGACCGGGACTGCTCGTACGTGAAGGCGCCGCCGAGCGGGATCATCACGTGGAGGCCGGACGAGCCGCTCGTCTTCACGAAGTTCGGGAGCTGGATCGAGTCACACAGGACGTGCAGGGCGCGGGCGATTCGCGCGACGTGCGCGAACGGAGCGCCCTTGGGGTCGAGGTCCAGAACGCACCAGTCCGGCCTCTCGATGGAGCCGACGCGGCTCGCCCACACGTGGAGGGGAATCGTCCCCAGGTTCACGAGGTAGAGGAGGGAGGCCTCGTCGTCGCACACGAAGCAGTCGAGCTCCTTCTCGGACCGGGAGCTCCGGACGCGCTCGGTGCGGATCCACTCGGGCGTCGATACGGGGGCGTTCTGCTGATAGAAGGACTTCCCCTCGATCCCGTCCGGGTAGCGTGTGAGGACGAGGGGACGGTCCCGGAGGTACGGCAGGAGCCAGGGCTCCACGGCCCGATAGTACTCGTGCAGATCCCGCTTCGTGTAGCCCTCGTCCGGCCAGAACACCTTGTCGGGATTCGAGAGCCCGGGAGCCCCGGCGGGACCGAAGTCCGGCTCCGACACCGCCTCGTCGAGGGCGGGCGCCGGGTCCGGGATCCGGCACCCCTCCGGCGACCGGTCATCGCGGAACCGCACGAACACGGGCTGGCGCAGGAGCCCCTCCGCCGTCCACTCGAGGTAGCGGACCTCGGCCACGAGCTCGGGCTCCGTCCAGCGATGCGCCTTCCCCTTCGGGACGGGCCCCTCGCAGGCCGGCGCTGCCCGCTCGAGGCGCTCGAGCGTCTCTCGCAGAGGCCCGAGCTCGGGCTCGGCGAATCCGCTCCCGGCGCGGCCCACGTACACGAGCCGACCGTCCCGGTAGCCGGCCAGGTGCAGGGCGCCGAGGCCCGGGCGCGACCCACCGGGCTCCGTGAACCCGACGACGACGAACTCGTCCGTGCGGTTCGCGCGCACCTTGATCCACAGCCGCGAGCGCCCCCCCCGGTAGCGGCCGTCCGCCCGCTTGCCCACGACGCCTTCGAGGCCGAGGCCCGTGACGCGCTCGAACATGGCCTCGCCCCGCTCCGGGAAGTGCTCCACGTAGCGGAGCGGGCCCGCGGGCGGGAGCACCGCGCGGAGGACGGCCTTGCGCTCGAGCAGCGAGAGCGGACGGAGGTCGTGGCCGAGGAGGGCGGGGAGGTCGAACGCGTAGAACGTCGCCGGCTGCCGCAGCGAGGCGTGCTTGATGTCCACGGGCCGGCGCACGCGGGCCCGGTTCTGGAGGCGCTGAAAGCACGGGAGCCCGGCCTCGTCGTGCACGACGACCTCGCCGTCCAGCAGGACCGACTCCACCGGCAGGGCCGCGATCGCGCGGACGAGCTCGGGGAACGAGCGCGTCGCGTCGTTCCCGTTGCGCGTCAGGAGCCGGACGCTCGGGCCGGACTTCGCGCCCAGCATGCGGTAGCCGTCCAGCTTGAGCTCGAACACCCAGTCCGGATCGCTGAACGGACGCTCGGCGGCCGTCGCGAGCATCAGGCGCACGTCCTCGGCCCGGAGCGCGCGCCGCGGGGCGCCGAGCGCCTCGAGCCGGCTCCGCAGGGCGGGAGACGGGTCGGTGCCGGCCCCCAGCTCCTCGACCGTGAGCCCGCTCAGGATGGAGGCCTGGGGGACGGCCGCGTCCGCCGCCGCCGCGGCCTCCCGGTCCGCCGGGGTCATGTGCCGGCGCTCGCGGATGAGGAGCCACTCCTTCTCCGTCTTGCGCAGCTTCACGAGCGTCCACACGCCGCGCAGCTTGTGGCCGCGGAGCTCGAACAGGAGCTTGCCGGACTCGAGGCCGGCCTCGGGGTCCTCGAGCGCCACCCAGGTGCCCCGGTCCCACACGATCATCGGACCCGCGCCGTAGTTTCCCTCCGGGATCACGTCCTCGAAATCCACGTACTCGAGCGGATGGTCCTCGACGTGCACGGCGAGCCGCTTCTCGGCGGGATCCAGGGAGGGCCCCTTCGGAACGGCCCACGACGCGAGGACGCCGCCCATCTCGAGCCGGAGATCCCAGTGCAGGCGGCTCGCGTCGTGCTTGTGGATGACGAACAGGCCGCCGCCGAGCGCGGCGGGCCCGGCTCCCGACGCTCCTCCGGGTGGGGCGACGCCGGGCTCGGGTGTCCCTCCCGGGGTCCGCTTCGCGCGGTAGCTGTCGAGCCGGTCTGCGGTCACGGGCCTCCTCGCACGGTGCCGGTGGCTCAAGGATGACGGCTCGTCCGCCCCGTGTACAGCCCGCCGGGTCGCCGTCCGGCACGCTTTTCGCTTACATTGCGTCGGCCGCGGGCCCCGGAGGCGGGGGCCGAACTGCAGCGGGAGCGTGGGCATGGCGGCACACTCCATCGGGACGGCGACGGTGTCGTTCGGGCTCGTCTCCGTGCCCGTTCGTCTGTACTCGACGGCGGACAACACGCGCAAGGTCTCCTTCAACTGGATCCACAAGGCGTCGGGTGCACGCGTCCGGCAGCGTTACTGGGATCCGAAGGAGGAGAAGCTCGTCGAGCGCGACGACCTCGTGAAGGGATACGAGTTCGCGAAGGACCAGTACGTCCTGTTCACGCCGGACGAGCTGAAGGTGCTGGAGGCGCAGTCGACGAACAGCATCGACATCGCGGAGTTCGTCCCCATGGGCAAGGTCGAGCGGCACTACCTCGACAGGGCCTATTTCCTGGGGCCGGACCGGGGCGGCGAGCGCGCCTACCGGCTCCTGAGCGCGGCGCTCAAGAAGACGAAGCGTGCGGCGCTCGGGCGGTACGCGGCGCGCGGCAAGGAGTACCTCGTCCTCGTACGGCCGCTCGGCGACGGCCTCCTCATGGAGCAGCTCCACTACGCGCACGAGCTGAAGGCCTTCTCGGAGGTCCCGCTCGGCGACGGCGACGTGAAGAAGGAGGAGCTCGAGCTCGCGATCCAGCTCATCGAGCAGGCCGCGACGGACGCTTTCGAGCCGGAGAAATACGAGGACGAGGTGACGAAGCGGATTCTGGCCCTCATCGAGAAGAAGGTGGAGGGCGAGGAGATCACGGCGGCCCCGGCCGTCGAGCCCGAGACGAAGATCATCGACCTCATGGATGCCCTGAAGGCGAGCCTCGCCGGGGCCGAGGGAGGTGCGGGGGCCCCGAAGGCCTCCGTGCGGAAGCCGGCCCGGCGCGCCTCTTCCGGCAAGAAGACGACGAAGGCGAAGAAGACTGGCAGCCAGTAATCGATACTCGACCCGCGAGGTCGCCGAGCTCCTCTCGATGAATCCGGCGCAGGTCCGGCGGCTCGCGCGCTCCGCCGCCCTCGAGCCGGAGAGGGCCGCGCGCGGCCACTTCCGCTTCTCGTTCCGCGACCTCGTGCTGCTGCGCGCCGCGGCCGAGCTCGAGGCGGCGGGGATCTCCGCGCACCGCGTCCATCGGTCGCTCCGCGACCTGCGCAGCCAGCTCCCCGCCGGGCGCCCCCTGACCGCCGTGCGCATCGTGGCGGAGGGCGACGACATCATCGTGCACGACGGCCGGCGCGCTTGGAATCCGGACTCCGGCCAGGTGCAGCTCGAGCTCGAGGTGGCCGACCTGGCGGAGCGCGTCGCGCCGCTCGATCGACGGGCCGCCAAGGCGATTCGGGCGCGGGAGAGGCGTCTGGAGGCGGACGACTGGTACGAGCTGGGCTGCGCGCTCGAGATCTCGGCCCCGCTCCAGGCGACGGCAGCGTTCCGGCGGGCCACGGAGCTGGATCCGGGCCACGCGGACGCGCACGTGAACCTGGGCTACCTGCTCCACGAGCAGGGCAGGCTGGCGGAGGCGGAATCGGAATGCCGGGCGGCCCTGGCGGCGCGCCCCGACAACGCGACGGCGGCGTACAACCTGGGCGTCGTCCTGGAGGACGACGGCCGCCCCGACGAGGCCATCCAGGCCTACGAGCGAGCGCTCGAGGCGGAGCCCGCCCTCGCCGACGCCCACTTCAATCTGTCGCGGCTGTACGAGGAGCGGGACGATCGATCCGCGGCCCTGCGCCACCTGCACACGTACAGCGAGCTCATCCGCACGCCCTGAAGGAACGGGAGCGGCCGTCCGCGCGTTCGTGACGCGGGGGTGCAAATCCACGCCGCGGGCGGCACCGACCTCACACACCCGGACGCGAGATGAAAAAGCCTCTCCTCTTCCTCCTGATCGGACTCGTCGTCGGGCTCGGCGCGGGCTACGCGATCGGCTCCGGCACGCCGGACGTCGGGGTGACCGCAGTTGCCGCGGGCCAGACGGCCGACGGCACCTCCGCCTCCGGGGTGCCCGTCGATCCGCTGTTCGTGAAGAGCCCGCTCGCGATCCCGGGACGGCCGGCTCGCGGCCCCGAGGACGCCGCCGTCACGGTCGTCGAGTTCACGGACTACGAGTGTCCGTTCTGCCGCCGGTATTTCCACGAGACGCTTCCGGGGATCCGGGCGGAGTACGGCTCCCGCATCCGCTATGTCGTGCGCAACCTTCCGCTCCGGAGCATCCATCCGCAGGCGCAGAAGGCGGCCGAGGCCGCGGAGTGCGCCTTCGACCAGGGCCGTTTCTGGGCCTACCACGATGCCCTGTTCCAGAACGCGCCCAAGCTCGGCGTGGCGGATCTGAAGCGCTACGCCCGGGACGTGGGCCTCGACGGTCCGCGGTTCGACGGGTGCCTCGATTCCTCCGCCAAGGCCGACGTCGTCCAGGCGGACCTGCGGGCGGGGGTGCTGGCCGGCCTCCAGGGCACGCCTTCCTTCTTCGTGAACTCGCAGCTCCTCGTCGGGGCGCAGCCCCTAGAGGTCTTCCGCACGTTCCTCGACGCGGCGCTCGGGGACGCCCCGGCTCCCTGAGGCTCCGGACCCGCGTGGCCGCGAGGCCGGCATCCGCATAGGTTCGGCCCGTCTGACGCCCGCCGAGGGGGCGGCGCGCAGGGGAAACGCGGAAGAGAGGTGCCGAGGATGAGGAAGGGAACCCGATGCTCGTCGAGCCTCGTGGGGACGCTGGGCTCGATCGCGATCGCGGCCCTCGTGGGGCCGGCGATCTCGCCGGCCGCTCTGCTCGCCCAGAGCTCGGCGCCGGTGCCGCCGGAGGCGCCGGTCCGCTACGACGAGGATCTTCTGCCACCGGCCTTCCACGCGGGACGCCGCGCCCTCGTGCGCGACCTTCTGCCGGAGGGATCCGTCGCTCTGTTCTTCAGCGCCCCCGAGCGCAACCGGCAGAACGACGTCGCCTTCGAGTACCGGCAGGACAGCGATCTCCTCTACCTGACGGGCATGACGGAGTCGGGCTCCGTCCTCCTTCTCGCGGCGGAGCCCGTCGAGGTGGACGGCGAGGAGGTGACCGAGCTGCTGTTCGTTCCGGCGCGGGATCCGGCGCGGGAGACGTGGACCGGACGCCGATTCGGGCCGGGGCGCGCGCAGGAGGCCCTCGGGATCGCGAAGGCCGTGGATGCGAGCCGGTTCGAGGAGATCATCGGACCCCTGCTCGCGTCGCGGCGCCTGTTCCACACGCGCCTTCCCGATGGCGTGCCGGCGGGCTCAGCCCTCGCGAAGCAGCTCGAGCTCGTACGCGAGCGGGCGAGCCTTCTCTCCCTCCCGGGCGGTCTTTCCGGCTTCCTGGCCACGCGGATCCTGGGCGTGGGTTCGCCGCAGGCGTTCGCGTCCGCGCGCGCGCTCGTCGCCCGGGTCGGAGGCCCGGACCGGATGGACGACCCGCAGGTCCGGGCGATGGCAAAGGCTCTGACCGAAGCTCCGGCCCTGGGCGACTGGCTCCTGTGGAAGCGGACGAACGTGGACGAGAAGTACGCGGACGGGACGACCCTGCCCGCGGCCCTCGCCCGCCTGCGGTCCGTGAAGACGGACGAGGAGCTCGCCCTGATGCGTCGGGCGATCGACATCACGGCGGACGCGCAGCGAGAGGCGATGCGCTCGATCGAGCCGGGGATGCACGAGTACGAGGTCGAGGGGCTCATCGAGTACGTCTTCCGGCGGGAGGGCGCCGAGTACACGGGCTTCCCGAGCATCGTGGGCAGCGGCGAGAACTCCGTCGTCCTCCACTACGAGTCGAACCGACGGCGGATGGAGGCACCGGACGTGGTCGTGATGGACATCGGGGCGGAGTACCACGGCTATTCCGCCGACATCACCCGGACCGTTCCGGTGGACGCCACGTTCTCCGAGGCCCAGCGGGCGATCTACGAGATCGTGCTCGAGGCGCAGGCGGCGGGGATCGAGGCCGCGCGGGCCGGGAGCCCGTTCTTCGCGCCGAACCAGGCGGCCTTCGGCGTCGTCGCCTCCGGGCTCAAGCGGCTCGGGCTCATCGAGGGCATCGACGGAGCCCGCCGCTTCCTCCCGCACCCCGTGAGCCACTACCTGGGGCTGGACGTGCACGACACGGGACCGTACGACGAGCTGGTTCCGGGCCAGGTCATCACGGTCGAGCCGGGGATCTACATCCCGGCCTCCGCGGACGTGGACCCGAAGTGGTGGAACATCGGCGTGCGGATCGAGGACGACGTGCTCGTGACGGACGGGGATCCGGTCGTGCTCTCGGAGGCGGCCCCGCGCTCGGTGTCCGACATCGAGGCCCTGATGCGGGAGACCGGGATCGGCAACGTGCCGACGGGAGACGGCCGCTAGGCCCCCCCCGCCGGGGGGAGTGTCTCGAGCGCCGCGAGCAGCTCGTCGCGCCGCATCGAGGCGTGCGGATTCGCGCTGTGGCGGGCGTGGCGCACGACGCCGTCGCGGTCCACGACGAAGGTCGCGCTGCGCTGGATGATGTAGGCCACCTTCTCGAGCCCGAACGCCGCGTAGGCGGACCGCTCGGGGTCGGCGAGCACGGGGAAGGGCAGGCGGAGGAGCGCGCGAACCCGGCGCGCGGCCGCCTCGCTGCCCCGCCCGATGACGAGGACCTCGATGCCGCGCTCCTTCAGCGTGTCGGTCATTCGCCCCAACTGGGCGGCGTGCGCCAGGCAGGCGCCTCAGGTGAACTCCCGCACGAAGTGGATGACGACGTGGCTCTTGCCCCGGTAGGCGGAGAGGGCGACGGGCTCGCCGGTGCTGGAGGCGAGCGTGAAGTCCGGGGCCTGCGTGCCGGGCTCCGGCACGGTCGGGGCCTGTTCGCTCATCCGGTCTCCCTCACGATCGCGTCCCGGGGGGCGGCCGTCGCGCCCCCGCCGGAGGTCCCGCTCCCACGCTACGGCGGACGCCGTGCCGTCGGCAAGGCCGGATCTCCGCCCTCCGGCGTCCGCTTCCAGCACACTCGATCCCGAAACCGGACACTCGGGGGCGGGCCGGCCCGCAGGCACGCGGATGGGAACCTCAATGCCGACAGTCACTTGCGTGGATCTCGCGTCGTGGCACGGGGGTTGCTTTTTCGACGCGCAGGATCTCCGGCGCATCGCGCGGAGACATTGCACATAGATCGAGGAGAGAACGATGCTGTACAGGAACTGGAGACTCCGACGCCCGGCGCCGCTGTTCGTGCGCGTCGTGGCTTGAGAGCCGGGACGGAGCTCGGGCCGGGAGAGCGATGAGCGGACTGCTGCAGGACGTCAGGTTCGGAGCGCGGACGCTGCGCAAGCGGCCGGGCTTCACCGCAGTGGTCTCGCTCACGCTCGCTCTCGGCATCGGAGCGAACACCGCGATCTTCAGCGTCGTGAACGCGGTGCTCTTCCGCCCCCTCCCGTACGAGGAGCCCGACCGGCTCGTGCTGCTTCGGCACGACATCGGGTCGACGGGCTTCCACGACGCGCCGCTGCCCCCGCCGGAAGTCGCCGACCTCATGCACGAGACCACGTCGTTCGCGGGCGTGGCGGCCACGGACCGGACGTTCGAGGGGAACCTCACCGGCGACGGCCGACCGGAGGAGATCCGGGTCGCGAACGTCACGAGCAACTACTTCGACGTCCTGGGTGCGGGCGCCGCCCTCGGGCGGACGTTCGTGCCGGAGGACGGGGCGCCGTTCCCCCAGAATCAGAATCCGGATCCGAGCACCCCCCCGCCGGTCAACAACATGGTCATCAGCCACGGCCTGTGGCTGCGGCACTTCGGCGGCGAGCCGGACGTGATCGGAAAACCTCTCATCGTGAACGGGTTCACGAACACGGTCGTGGGCGTGATGCCGGCCGGCTTTCGCGTCCTGATGCCCGCGAACGCGGGGATGCCCACGGACATCGACGTGTGGAATCCCATCCGGTTCGACCTGCGGAGCGTGCCGCGCGACAACGCGAACGCGAACCTTCGCGTCGTGGCCCGTCTCGCCCCGGGCGTGTCGGTCGAGCAGGCCCGGGACGAGATGGAGGGTCTCTCGGCCCGGCTCCGGGAGGCGTACGAATACAACCGGGACGGACGGATCTCCGTGGCGGTCAAGCCCCTGCACGCGGACATCGTGGGTCACGTGCGGCCGATCCTGCTCACCCTGCTCGGCGCGGTCGCGTTCGTGCTCCTCATCGCGTGCGCCAACGTGGCGGGACTCCTGCTCGTGCGGGCGGGCTCCCGCGCGTGGATCACGTGACGTTCGACGGCCGCGTCCTGCTGTTCACGCTGGGTGCCACGACGGCCGCCGCGCTCCTGTTCGGTCTCGCGCCCGCGCTCCAGACCTCGCGTCCGGATCTCCAGAGCGCGCTCAAGGATCGGGGCAGCGTGTCGCCGGACGAGCGCCGGCGTCGTGTGCGGAGCGTGCTCGTCGTCGGGGAGGTCGCGCTCTCGATGGTGCTCCTCGTGGGCGCCGGCCTGACGTTCCGCAGCTTTCTCTCGCTGCAGCGCGCGGATCTCGGCTTCGTGCCCGACGGCGTGCAGACCTTCCGCCTCAGCCTCCCGTTCCAGAAGTACCCGCAGGCGCGGCAGCGGGCGGACCTCTACGCGGAGCTCGAGTCCGAGATCCGTACTCTGCCGGGCGTGACGTCGGTCGGCGCGAGCTCCGTGCTGCCCCTCACCGGACGCTTCTGGACGTCGCCGTTCGCGACGAAGGACTCCGAGGAGGATGCCTGGAGCGTGAACGAGGCGAACTACCGCATGGTCACGCCGGGATACCTGCCCACCATGAAGACACGGCTCGTGCACGGACGGCTGTTCACCCGGGCCGACGAGTATGACTCCGCGCGGGTCGCGATCGTGGACCGCGCCATGGCGGAGCGGGCGTGGCCGAACCGGAAGGCGGTGGGCCAGTGGCTCCAGGTGGAGCTCTCGTTCGCGGGGGTGCGGGACTGGGTCGAAGTCGTCGGCGTCGTGGAGAACGTCCGCTGGGAGAATCCGGGTCGCGACGATCGGCCGACGGTCTACTTCCCGCACCTGTACCAGGGCGGCTTCCCGCTGATGAACGTGGCCGTGCGCACGAAGGGAAAGCCGACCGCGGTCATGGGGATGATCCGGGAGGTCGTGGGGAAGCTGGATGCGGATCTTCCCGTGGCGGGAGTCAGAGCCATGGACGCGTACGTGTCGGACGCCCTGGCCCCCATGCGGTTCACGATGCTCCTGATCTCGATCTTCGCGGCCGCGGCGCTCGCGCTCGCGACCGTGGGTCTCTACGGCGTGATCTCGTCGTCGGTCAAGCAGCGCACCCGGGAGATCGGCGTTCACATGGCGTTCGGGGCCGATCGGTCACAGGTCCTGCGCATGGTGCTCAGACGCGGGCTCCAGCTCAGCGTCTCGGGAGTGGTCGTGGGACTGGCCGCCTCGGCCGCCCTGGGCCGCGTGTTCGAGCGGACGCTCGCGGGCGTGACCGCGGCGGATCCGGCGACGTTCGGGGCGGTGGCCGGACTCCTGACGATCGTGGCGCTCGTCGCGAGCGTCCTGCCCGCGCACCGGGCGACACGCGTGGATCCGATGGTGGCGTTGCGATACGAGTGAGGTGACCGGGCGTCTGCTGGTTGCGAGAGGGTGATGAAGGGTGTGTTGTGACACTCGTAACCAGCAGGCGCTCGGCTCGGCAACCTACCCGGCGGGTCCGAGCCTGTCGAGCGCCCGCTCGTACTGTTCGACCGTGAGGTGGCCGTCCACGAACTGCTTCTGAAGGGCCTTCAGGCGCGACTCCGGCGTGGCCTTCCGGCGCGGATGCCCCGGCGCCGGCATGGAGGCGGCCGGCAGGGTCCGCGCTCCGCGGCGGGCCTCGAGCCGGTACCCGCGCGCCGGGCCGCACCGGCGGGCCCGACGCCAGCGCCGCCAACCCCACCAGCCGAGGCCGCAGGTCCCCCCGCAGCTCGCGAGCGCGATTCCCAGAACGACCCAGGCGATCCAGTCCGCTCCCCCGAACATCGTCACGTGCCCCTTTCGTCCGTTTCGTCTTCCTCGTCTCCGTCCCTGCCCGCGCGCCCCAGGTTCTCGACCTCCCGGGCGGCACGCTCGAGGATCTCGGTGAGCTTGCTCATCGCCTCGGGTCCCCCCGGGCTCCGGCTCGCCCGCTCGAAGCTCACCTGTGCGAGACGCACGAACGAACGCGTGGCATCGGCCATGGCCGCGCCCGTGAAGTGGCGGGTGAACTCGGCGATCCGGTCGAGGATGTCTTCCAGGCGGTCCTTGTTCTCCTCCAGGAAGGCACGCCCCTCGTCGGTGATCGAATAGGTCTTCTTCCCGTCACGGGTCTCCGAGGCCACGTAGCCCTGGTCCTCGAGCATCTGCAGGGTGGGGTAGACCGAGCCGGGGCTCGCCGTGTAACAGCCGCACGACTCCTCCTCCAGCGCCCGCATCACCTCGTAGCCGTGCATGGGCCGCTCCCGTAGGAGCCGGAGGATCACGTACTTCAGATCGCCCCGATCGAAGATGCGAGACCGGACGCCGACCGGCCGGCCGAAGCCGAACCCGCCGGGTCCGCAGAAGGAGGCCCATGCGCTGAAGCCCCGGGAATGATCGTGTCTGCCCATCCGACTCCGTCCTCTCAGGCGTGCGCCGGCGTGCGCCGGGCCCGATTCGATATATCGGTACCGTACACGATAACGATATATCGCGTAATGTCAAGAAGACGGAGCGGAGCCGGCCTTCACATGCGCACCCACGTCGGCTTGCCCGCGCCGCGCCGGCCGGCTAGACATCGAAGCGGACGGCGAACGAGCCACGCGCCAGGGGAGTGCCGATGGCCGAGCGTAAACGATGCGACTGGGCCGGAGACGGCCTGATGCGGAGCTATCACGACCTCGAGTGGGGCGTTCCCCTGCACGACGACCGGGGGCTGTTCGAGGCCGTCGTCCTGGACGGTGCCCAGGCCGGGCTGAGCTGGTCCACGATCCTGAACAAGCGAGCGAGCTACCGGGCGGCCTTCGAGAACTTCGAGCCGGCCGCCGTGGCCGGGTTCGATGAAGCCCGCATCCGGACGCTGCTCGAGAACCCCGGCATCGTGCGCAACCGGCTGAAGGTCCGGTCCGCGGTTCGGAACGCGGGCGCCGTTCTCGAGATCCAGGCAGAGTTCGGCTCGCTCGACGCCTACCTCTGGCGCTTCGTGGATGGCCGCACGATTCAGAACGCCTTCCGCGTGCCGGAGGAGGTGCCGACCGAGACGCCCGAGTCCCGGGCGATGAGCCGCGATCTGAAGGCCCGCGGCTTCCGCTTCGTCGGCCCCACGATCTGCTACGCGCTCATGCAGGCCGTCGGGATGGTGAACGACCATCTGACGGGCTGCTTCCGCCACGCCGAGCTCCGGGGCTGATCGCCGGGAGCGGTCTTGCAGTCCGCAAGGAAGCGGGCAGGACGGCGGGATCTCACCCGGCGGGCGCGACTCTCCGCTCCTGCCCCGGCCACTCCCGGCAAATGCCGCCGAGATGACACCATTTCGGCCCTTCCCGACCCCCGCGTGCCGGGCGACGGGCGCGTGAGCGGCGCCGGGCACGCCTCCTGCCCACCCTGACCGGAGCGAGACGGCACGGGACACTCGAGCGGGACGCGCGATGGCGGCGGAACACGTACGAATGCGCCACGAAGGCACGTCGAGGGATCGACGGCGGGGGCCGCGTGCGTCCGCGGCCACCCTCCTGTGCCTCGGCCTCGCCGCCGCCGTGGCCCCCGGCCGTCTCGCCGCGCAGCCCTTCTCGACCGGGGGGACGCGCGCGGCCTCGCCGAGACCCGCGATCGGCCTGGAACCGACCCGGCTCGTCATCGAGACCGGGCTCCAGGCCCGCCTCGGGATCCTGGCCGACGGCCTCGTTCACGAGATCGTGCTCTGCCTCGAGGGCGAGGTCCGGGGCGACACGGTGCGGGCGTCCCGCTTCACGATGCCCGAGCCCCGAGTCTCGGCTCCGAGGTTCGCGCTCTTCCTCCCCTGTCCGTCGCGCACGCTCGCCGTGTGGCACAACCACCCGCTGCAGCTCCCGATTCGCGAGGCCGCGACCGGGTCGTCGCGCCGGCCCAGGAGGGAACCGGTCACCGATCCGCTGCGCCTGTGTCGCCTGTCGGAGCGGGATCTGGAAACCGCCTCACGCCTGCCCTATCCGTTCGTCGTCGTCGCCGTGAACGCGGACACCTGGTGTTGGTGGAGCCGCCGCCAGATCCGCTCGCTCGACCGCGCGCCCGTGTTGCCCCCCGGCGGCCAGCTCTTCGCCTCTCCCGCCTCCGGGCGGTAACGCCGGCGCGGTTCCCCCCTCCTCGCGTTTCGGGTATAGTACGGATGGAGCGCAGGACGAGGCCGATCTGAGATTCGCCTCCCCCCTCTTGCCGGACATCCTCGTGGCTTTCGGCATCAATCCGCAGAACTCATCGCCGCCGCGCCGGCCCTCTCTCGCCGGTGCGGGCGACGCCCGCCGTCTTCCGCCGTGGAAGCTCCGGGTGCCGTGGGCACTGGATGCAAGGAGGTCTCCATGCTGACACCAGCGACCGGCGCGCGCGCGTCGGACACCAGCCTGCGCCGGGCCGGCGCCCGGCTGGCCGCGCTCGCCCTTCTCCTCCTCCCCGGCGGGGCCCTCGGGCAGGAGGCGTTCGAGTCGCCCGCGACGCTCGAGGCGACGACGAGCTCCGAAGAGGCGAACGCCCACTTCTGGAGCGCCGTGGCCGAGTGGGAGAACATCGACGCGGCGACGGCCGCCGAGCATCTCGCGATGGCCCTGTCGCTCGATCCCGACTTCGGGCTCGCGAAGGTGATCGAGGGATTCTCGGCGCCCGGACTCGACTCGGAGGCGAGCGCCCATCGCATCACGGAGGGCATGGCCGATCTGGCCGGAGCCACCGCCCCCGAGAGCCTGTTCGGCCTCGGCCTGCGCGAGTGGGGCCAGGGCCGGACGACGAACGCGCAGCGCCTGCTGGCGCTGGCCGCGGACATGGTCCCGGGTGATCCGCACGTCGCGTACTGGTCGGCCCTCGCCCGCGGCGCGGGCGCCGAGGTCATGAGCGAGATCACGCAGCGGTTTCCGGATTTCGCGCCGGCCTACAACATCCTCGCCTACAACGCCTGGAACGAGGGGGATCGAGAGACGGCCATCGAGGCCGTGACCCGCTACATGGAGCTCCTGCCGGAACACCCGAATCCGCACGATTCCTACGCGGAGATCATGCAGTGGAGCGGGAATCTGAAGGAGGCGGGCGCGCACTACCGCGCCGCGGCGGATCTGCGGCCGGGCTTCAACCAGGCCTACTACGGGCTGGCGGAGGTCGAGTGGCTCATGGGCAACGAGAAGCGGGCCCGGTCCGCGCTGGAGGCCGGAGCCGCGAGGGCCCCGACGGAGGCGGGGCGACTCAACGGCAGACGGGCTCTCGCGAACTCGTACCTGATGGATGGGAAGCGCAAGGAGGCGATGAAGATCCTGCGCGAGGTCGCGGAGACGGCGGCATCGGCCGAGAATGCGGGAATCGCGGCGCTCGCCCACCAGGAGATGGCGATGGCCGATGCGATCCTCGGGGACGGTGACGAGATCGCCGGGCACCTCGGCCGGGCGGCGGAGATCGGAGGCGAGAATCCCGGCCAGATGGTGTGGACCGCCGTGGCCTACGGGAGCGCCGGGAGGCTGGACGAGGCCCGGGAGGCGGCCGCCGCTCTCTCCGAGACGGCCGAGAAGAGCCCGGAGGGATCCGGCCTGCGCACGGCGGCGGCGACGGCGAACGCGATCATCCTCCTGCAGGAAGAACGTGCGGAGGATGCGCTCGCCCTGCTCGAGGACTCCGATGGGTCCGACCCGATGATTCGGGTCCTGAAGGCGGAGTGCTACAAGGACATGAAGCGCTCGCGCGAAGCCAGGGAAATGAAGGACGGCGTGCTCACCGAGGCGACGCTCAACTTCTTCAATCCGGTCGAGACGATCGCGCGCCTGCGGGCGAAGCGCCTCTAGCCCCGGAGGGCGATCGGGTCCACTATTCGGTCCATGCAAGCGATTCGAATGGGAGCCGTCGCCCGAGACCGGGTTCCGTGACGGGCCGGGAATCGGAGCCGGGGGTGGGCCGGGAATACCGCACGGCGCTCGTCACGGGGGCGTCGGGCGGGATCGGATACGAGCTCGCCCGGCTCCTCGCGGCGCAGGGGTACGGCCTCGTGATCGTCGCCCGGAGCGAGGATCTCCTGCGCACGGCGGCCGACGAGCTGGCCAGCGATTACGGGGTGCCCGTCCGGGTCGTCGTGCTCGACCTGGAAGATCGGGCGGCACCGGATCGCCTGTTCGAGCTGCTGCAGAACGAGGCCTGCCCGGTCGAGATCCTCGTGAACAACGCCGGCTTCGGGACGAGCGGCGCGTTCGCGGACACCGATCTCGGGTCGGAGCTCAGGATGCTGCAGGTGAACGTGGCCGCCCTCACCCACCTGTCGAAGCTGTTTCTTCGTCAGATGAAGGAGCGCGGATCCGGCCGCATCCTGAACGTGGCCTCGACGGCTGCCTTCCAGCCCGGCCCGTTCATGGCCGTCTACTTCGCGACCAAGGCCTACGTCCTTTCCCTGTCCCAGGCGATCGCCGAAGAGCTCCGGGGCACCGCCATCACCGTCACGGCGCTCTGTCCGGGAGCGACCGCGACGGGCTTCCAGCGGCGCGCGGCGATGCAGGACTCCACGATCGGGAGCCAGGGCATGATGGATGCCCGGGTCGTGGCGCGCGCCGGCCTGGAGGGCATGATGCGCGGCGAGCGGATCGTGATCCCGGGGGCGCGGAACCGCTTCGTGGCCCGGGCGGTCGGTCTTCTTCCCCGCAAGCTCGTCACGAAGGTCGTGCGTCGGCTGACCGAAGGCCGGAGTCGGAACGGGACGTGAGCGCCCGGATTCCGAAGGCGAGCCCGAGGGCGACCGCGAACGCGACGACGACGGTCGGGCCCGTCGGCAGGTCCGTCGTGTAGCTCACGCTGAGTCCCGCGACGGTCGCGAGCATTCCGGACGACCAGGCGAGGGCGAGCAGGGCGCCGACGCGGTGGGTGAAGAGGAACGCGATGAGGGCGGGGATGACGAGGAAGCTGAAGACGACGAGCACGCCCGCCACGGCGACGGACACCGTGACCATGATCCCGAACAGGGAATAGAAGAGGAAGTCCCACATCCGCACGTTCCATTCCTGCCGTCTCGCCTCCTCCGGATGCAGGGAGATGGTCAGGAACCGTTTGCGCAGGAGCCAGTGCGCGAGCCCGAGGACGGCGTACGTGGCGGCCGTCTTCGCGATCTGCGGCCACGTGACCCAGAGAAGCGCGCCCGTCAGCAGCTCCTCGACGTGCTCCGATCCTCGCGGGGCCTGGGAGGCGAGCAGGATCGAGGCCGCCGACGCGACGACGAACACCGTGCCGATGATGGCCTCCTGCGTGATGTACCGGTGCTCCATGCGCGTGACGCTGAACAGGAACGCTCCGAGCAGGGTCGCGCCGACTCCGATGAGGTAGGCCTCCGCCGATGCGGGGGGAACGCCCGCCAGGCCGGCCGCCGTCCATCCGAGGGCGGCGAGCTGGGCGAGCGCGAGGTCCACGAAGATCACGCCCCGGGCGATGATGTGCACGCCGAGGTAGGCGTGCAGGCCCACCAGGATCAGGGAGAGGACGAGGGCCGGTAGCATCAGTTCGAGCATCGCTCTTCGCTTTCGTCGAGTTTCGTCTTGCCTTCCGGACGGCCCGTGCGGACGGGTCGGCGCGGGCCGCTCACTTCGGCGCGTAGGCCTTCGCGAGGCGCTCGACCCACGAGTCCACCAGGTCCATGTACGTCTCGATCCCCGGCTCTCCCGCCGTGTGCTCGGGCACGATGACCGCCGCGGCGCCCGTCCGCTCCGCGACCTGGCGGACACGGGACGCGGGGTAGTAGTTGGCGGCGATCAACGCCGGCACGTGGTTCGCTTTCATGTATCGCACGACCTCGCCCACGTGTCCGGGTGTGGGCGGGATGCCGGGCTTCGCCTCGATGTAGATGCCACACGCGACCTGGAATCGGTGGCCGAAGTATGCCCAGTTCTTGTGATAGCAGGCCATCTGCTTGCCCCGGTACGGCGCCGCATCCGCCATCCATCCGCCCAGGTAGTCGGTGAGGGGACGCCCCTGAAAGCTCTGCTCACGCGCGAAGCTCCAGAACCGGTCCGTGCGCGCGAGCTCGAACAGGGTCTCCGCCCCGAGCATGTCCGTGAGCCGATCGCCGAACAGGCGCCGGATGAGCTTCTCCTCGAAGGCCTTCTCGTTCGCCTCCCACGTCGCGCTGCGGGCGGGAGCCACCCGGCGAAGGCCGGCCAGGATGTTCCGGCCCACGAGGATCGCGTTGATCGGATCGCTCAGGAGGTGCGGATTCCCGAACACGTGGACGTCGCCGCCGGACCGCGACACGGACGTCGGGACATCCAGGAGCTTCACGCCCGCGTGCGCGACGACGTTTCCGGGCGCCCCGTCCACGACCCGCGGGTTGTTCGCCCGGTCGAGAAGGCTCGGCACCCAGAGCTCGAGGTCGAGCCCGGTCGTGATGAACAGGTCGGCGCGCCGGAGATCGGCCACGAAGCTCGGGCGCGGGTTCACGAAATGCGGATCCTCGTCGCCTCGCGCGATGGAGGAGATCTCCGCGAGGTCGCCCGTGATCTCCCTCGCGATCGACGCGTAGGTCGGCAGGGTCGCCACGATCCGGATGGGATCTTGCGCGGCCGCGCGGCCCGGAAGCGTCGCGAGCGCCGCGACGCCCGCCGCCAGCAGTCCGCACAACCGCCGTCCGCTCCGGTCGGCCGGTGTCGTCATCGTCCACGTCCTCATCAGTAGGTCTCGTGCTTGTGCGGCCCCATGGCCCACACGGTCTGGAACAGGAAGGTGTGGTTGTCGCCGTCGAGGGCATCCCGCAGGTAGTGGTACTGAAGCCGCAGGCGCACCCACTCGCTCTGCCACCACGTGATGGACGGGACGAGCTGCCAGGCCCCGTCGCTCACGCCGAAGTCCTCCACGTAGTCGGCCCGGAGGCCGGCGATCCACTGCCGGTTCAGACGGTAGCGGGCCTGCGCGTAGCCGCCGAGGCCGGTCACGCTCGTGGCCCCGAAGTCACGCTCCGCCCAGTACCACTCGCCCTTGAGCGAGAACTCCCTCGACGTGGCCCGGTTGGGCGGAGCCCAGCGGAGCGAGACATCGACGCCGGCCAGGCGGGACACCGACGAGGGCTGGTCGGCCTTGCCGATCACGCCGGTCGAGCCGACCTGGAGGTACGTGCTCGGGCTCAGGTCCCAGAAGCTCTGAATCCGTCCCAGGTAGCTCAGGTCGCCGTCGTCCCCGAACAGGGTGGAGTTCTCCGCCCGCGTCGCCTCGAACCACACGGTCTGGGTCGCCCTGCCGAGCCGGAAGCTGGGCAGCGTGATCGAGGCCCCGGTCTGGATCAGCCCGTCGTCGCCGAGGAAGGCTCGCGTCGCCAGCGGCCGGTCCACCTCCCACAGGGCGTGCGTGTGCCAGCGGTTGAAGAGCCCGATCTCCTGCCGGAACTTCCCGATCTTGGCCCCGATGCCTCCGGGAAGGCCCACCCAGTACATGTAGCCCTCCTCGATCTCGAAGCCTCCTCCGTGGCCTCCCGCCGGCTCCTCGCCCGCGCCCGCGATCTCGAACTCCTCCTCCTTCGTCACGAAGACCTTCGTTCGCGTGTACGGGTCGAGCGCCGCCTGGAAGGAGATCTCGAACTCGCGGGGCACGGCCGATGCCTCCGTGTCCCCCGACTCGGGGGCGGCGAGGTCCGCCACGAAGTCCCCGGTCACGCTGATCTCCGGATTCAGGGCCTGCAGGCCTCTCGTCTTGCCGACGTGTGCGCCGGCCGTGTCGCTCGGTGCCGCCGCGGGCGCCGCTTCGGCGGCGGCGCGGCCGGCGGCCGCTCGCAGGGCGGCGAGCTCGTCCTGCGGCCCGGCCGGGGGGGCGGGCGCAGCCGCCCCCGGGGCGGCCTGCATCCGGGCGAGGACGGAGAGGACGCTGTCGAGCCGCGTCTCCAGGGCCCGGACGCGAGCCTCGAGGCTGTCCGCGCGGGCCGCTGCGCTCGGTGTCTCCTGGGCACGCGCCGGCCTGCCCACCAGCGCCAGGCCGGCGGCGATGGGCAGGGCGTACCTGCGTCTGCGAATGGTGTTGTTCATGGACTCCCCACTCTCGCTCGATACGACGCTCCGGCCCCGGCGGGACCAGGAGACGGTCGAAAGACGCGGGCCGGAGCCCGCGACGGCTGCTCGTGACCGGGCCGAGGCCCTAGGGAGTCACGCGCGGGGGCGAGCGGGGAAGACGGACGGGATGGAAGCGGACCGGGCTGGGGCGCTCTTCGCTCGGTGCCGCGCGGTCCTCGCGAACTCGCGCCTGCCAGCTCTCGAGCCGGACGGCGGGTGCGATCGGGGGCGAGTGGGAGAACTGGACACAGGCCGCGTGATCGTGCCGATAGCCGCAGGCCCCCGTGTGCCCCGGCGCCTCGATGTGCGTGCGCGTGGCGGGCTCGCGGGCCTCGAGGACCGGCAGGCCCAGGGAGAGGGCCGGCAACAGCAGGGCCGCCGCGCCGGTCGCGATGCGTGCGCTCAAGGATCTCGGTTTCATCATTCGTCCGCCCGGATACACCGAACGGGCCGAAAAGTGCTATTCTGGGGCGCCCGGCGCCACCGGGGCGTGGAACACGGAACGGGAGCGAGAGCGAATCGTGCCGAGAGAATCCTCCGAAGCGCAGGCCGGCCGGGCATCACCGGCCCCTCCGCAGGCGCCCGCGCGCCCGCATCGGCTGGAGACGCACGGGATCGTCCGGATCGACGAGTACCACTGGATGCGGAATCGCGACGACCCGGAGGTCCTCGAGTACCTGGCGGCGGAGAACGAGTACGCCGCTTCCGTGATGGCCGGCACGGAGGCGCTGCGTGAGACGCTGTTCCGGGAGATGAAGGGGCGGATCGTGGAGACGGACGAGTCGGTTCCGTACCGCGTGGGGGACTACCTCTACTTCCGGCGCTTCGAGGCGGGCCGCGACTATCCCGTCCACCTGCGTCGTCGGGACCGGGAGGGGGCGCCGGAGGAGGTCGTGCTGGACGTGAACGAGCTGGCGGGAGGCCACGGCTTCTTCGCGGCGCGCGTCGAGCCCTCGGCCATCGCTCCCGAAACGGACATCCTGGCCGTGGCCGTGGACACGGCCGGACGCCGGCGATGGGAGATTCGATTCCTGGATCTCTCGACCGGGGAGTTCCTGCCGGATGTCGTGAACGACGCGGCGGCGGACGTGGCCTGGGCGTCGGATGGGCGCACGCTGTTCTACACGAAGAAGGACCCCGTGACGCTGCGCTGGAGCCGGATCTTACGCCACCGGCTGGGGACGGATCCGGCGAGCGACCCGCTCGTGTTCGAGGAGGCCGACGAGACCTTCGGGTGCCGGGTCGGGCGTACGAGCTCGCGCCGCTACCTGACCCTGGTCTCGTGGCAGACACTCGCCACGGAGGTTCACCTCGTGCCGGCGGATGCGCCGGATGCCGCGCCGGTCGTCTTTCTCCCGAGGCGCTGCCGGCACGAATACGCCGTCGATCACGTGGGTGACGACTTCTACGTCCTCACGAACGAGGACGCCCCGAACTTTCGGCTCGTTCGCGCCCGGGCGCCGGGGACGCCGATCGCGGTGTGCGAGGAGGTGGTCGGCCACCGCGAGGACGTCCTGCTCGAGGCCTTCACTCCGTTCGAGGACTACCTCGCGCTCACGGAGCGGGAGGGCGGCGTGCGGCGGCTCCGCGTTCTGCCGCGGCACGGGGGCCAAGACCACGTGATCCCGATCGACGAAGCCGCCCATACGGTCTCACCGACCCACAACCTGGACCCCGGGACGAGCGTGCTCCGGTTCTCGTGCACGTCGTTGCGGATGCCGCTCACCGTGTACGACTACGACATGCGCGCGAGGCGGAAGACGCTGCGGAAGAGGGAGGAGGTGCCCGGCGGATTTGACGTGGAAGACTACGAGACCGAGCGCCTGGAGGCTCCGGCCCGCGACGGAGAGCGGATTCCGGTCGATCTCGTGAGGCGGCGGGGCGAGACGGGGACCCCGGGACCGCTGCTGCTCGCGGGCTACGGGGCCTATGGGATCTGCCTCGATCCGGAGTTCAGCGCGTCCCGCCTGTCCCTCCTCGACCGGGGCTTCACGTTCGGCATCGCGCACGTGCGAGGCGGGGAGGAGATGGGCCGACGCTGGACGGAGGCCGGTCGGGGTCTGAGGAAGATGAACACGTTCACGGACTTCATCGATGCCGCGGAGTTCCTCGTCCGCTGCGGGCGGGCGGCCGCGGATGGGCTCTTCGCCATTGGCGGGAGCGCGGGAGGCCTCCTCATGGGCGCCGTCGTGAACCTGCGCCCCGATCTGTTCCGCGGCGTGCTGGCCGCCGTGCCCTTCGTGGACGTCCTGACCACGATGCTCGATCCCGACATCCCGCTCACGACCGGCGAGTACGATGAATGGGGGGATCCCCGCGAGCGGGAGAGCTTCGACTACATCCGCGCCTACTCGCCGTACGACCACGTCGAGGCGAAGGCCTACCCGCACCTCCTCGTCACGACGGGCCTCCACGACTCACAGGTGCAGTTCTGGGAGCCCGCGAAGTGGGTCGCGCGCCTGCGCGCCCGAAGGACCGATGATCGCCGGCTGTTGTTGAAGACGAACATGGAGGCCGGGCACGGCGGCGCGTCCGGCCGCTACGAGCGGCTCCGGGAGCGGGCGTACGAGTTCGCGTTCCTCCTGGACGTGGCCGGGCAGGCGTCCGGCTGAGCCTCCCCGGGGCGGCGCCTCGCGTGGATCCGAAGGCCCTCAGGCGGCGGGGAAGAGGAACGGAGCCCAGCGCGGAGAGATCGCGAGGACGAAGGAGACGATGGCTGCGCTCCACAGGACGCGCCGCGTTTGGGGCCCGTGCAGCAGAGCATCGAGCCGAAGGCCGCGGTGAGGCCTCCGACGGCCGACAGCATGATGGATCGCATGTTCCTCCCGCGGTTCGCGCAGCGGCTTCGCTCCGGTCAACGCGGGCTGACGTTGGAGCGTTCCCGCCGGGGGCCGCCGAACTTCGCTCCGAAGGGTGCCGTTGTCGCGAGGGGACTTCGAGGCTAGATTGGCGCGCTCGAATTCAAAGACGAAGGCTGGCCCCGCGTACACGCCGGAGCGAAGGATGAGGAAGGGCATTCACCCCGAATACAAGCTGACCCGCATCACGTGCGCCTGCGGTCGCGTGTCGGAGACGTACGCCACCGTGGACGAGTTGCACGTGGAGATCTGCTCCCACTGCCATCCGTTCTTCACGGGACGCCAGAAGCTCGTGGACACGGCGGGCCGGGTCGAGCGGTTCCGTCGCAAGTACAAGGCCCCGGCGGCGGAATCCGTCGACGCCCCGACCGTGAAGGCCGAGGAGGAATCCGACGCGCCGCCGGCGGAAGACGGGCCCGCGGACGGGACGCCGACCCCGGAAGAGGCGACCTCACCGGCGGACTGATCCGTCCGCCGGGCCGTCTCCCCGCTCCCCACTCCCCATGACCGACCGGACAGGGATCCTCGCCAAGCGCGCACGGGTTCTCGTCGCCCGGCACGCCGAGCTCGGCCGCCTTCTGGCCGAGCCGGAGACGCTGTCGGATCCCGAGCGGCTCCGGACCCTCGCGCGGGAGCACTCCGAGCTCGGTCCCGCCGTCGAGGCAGGCCGTGCGTACCTGACCCTGCTCGATCAGCTCGCTCAGGCCCGGGAGCTCGCGGCCGGTGCGGAGGAGCCCGAGATGCGAGAGCTGGCCGCGGCTGAGGCCGAGGCGCTGTCCGCGCGCCGCGAGGAGACCGAGGCGTCGCTGCGCGGGCTCCTCGTACCCGCCGATCCGATGGACGATCGCCCTGCCGTGGTCGAGATCCGGGCCGGAACCGGCGGCGACGAAGCCGGTCTGTTCGCGGGGGACCTGTACCGGATGTACGCGCGCTACGCCGACGCAAAGGGCTGGAAGGTGGATGTGATCTCGTCCAGCGAGGGCGCCCTCGGTGGGGTGAAGGAGATCATCTTTGTGGCCCGGGGCCGCCAGCCGTACGGCCGGCTCCGCTACGAGTCCGGCGTCCACCGCGTCCAGCGGGTGCCGGCCACCGAGAGCTCCGGGCGCATCCACACGTCGGCCGCCACGGTCGCCGTGCTTCCGGAGGCGGAGGAGGTGGACCTGGAGATCGAGCCCGCCGACCTGAAAATCGACGTGTTCCGCTCTTCGGGTCCGGGCGGCCAGTCGGTGAACACGACCGACTCCGCCGTGCGGATCACGCACGTGCCCACGGGCCTCGTGGTGAGCTGCCAGGACGAGAAGTCCCAGCACAAGAACAAGGCGAAGGCGCTGGCGGTCCTCCGGAGCCGGCTCCTGGACATGCAGATCGCCGAGCGGGAGGCGGAGCGGGCTCGCGAGCGCCGGATGCAGGTCGGCACGGGCGATCGATCCGCCAAGATCCGGACGTACAATTTTCCGCAGAACCGGGTGACCGACCACCGGATCGGGCTCACGGTGCACCGGCTCGAGGAGGTGCTGGCCGGAGACATCGACGAGCTCGTCGATGCCCTGAGGGCGGCCGGTCTGGAGGAGCGACTCGAGACGGAGGAACCATGAGCGGATCGGGCGCCTCCGCTCCGCCTCCGACTCGGAGGGAGATCGTGGCGGGCATCCGCGCCGAGCTCGAGGCGGGAGGCGTGGAGGCGGCGGCCATGGAGGCGGAGCGCCTGGCCTGTTTCGCCCTGGGCATCGAGCGGCACGCACTCGTGACGGAGGGCCCGGCCCCGATCGATCCCGGGAGCCTCCATCTCCTGGGCCGGCTCGTGCGACGCCGCCTCGGAGGCGAGCCGCTGCAGCACATCGAGGGAACGACCGCCTTTCGGGATCTTCTGCTCGTCGCGGACTCGAGGGCGCTCGTCCCGCGCCCCGAGACCGAGCAGCTGGTGGATCTCGTGGGAGAGTGGGTGAGGGAACGGGCCCGCGGGGGTGGGGGCGGCGATGGAGTGCGGGTCGTGCGGCGGGACCCCGGAGCGGGTCACGCGTTCGAGCCCGTCGATCTGGCTCTCGATGTCGGGACCGGGTCCGGAGCGATCGCGCTCTCGCTCGTGCACGAGGGCATCGCGCGGGCCGCCGTCGGGGTGGACGTGTCCGCCGCTGCCCTGACGCAGGCGGAGGAGAATCGAGCTCGCTGCGCTCTCAAGGGCGCGGTGGATCTCAGACTCGTGCCCCCGTCCATCTGGGAGGGCGTCGGGCCGGAGGAGCGATTCCAGGTCATCGTCTCCAATCCCCCGTACGTCCGGGACGACGAGATGGCAGGACTCGCCGCGGACGTGAGGGAGCACGAGCCCGCGGTGGCCCTGCGCGGTGGGGCGGACGGGCTGGAGATCGTGCGCCGGGTTATCGAGGGGGCTCCGCCTCATCTGGCGCCGGGAGGCGCCCTGTTCCTGGAGATCGGGCCCGAGCAGGGCGCCCGGGTCCTCGCGTGGCTGGCGGAGGGCGTCTGGCGCGACGTGGTCCTGCGGCAGGACTATGCGGGCCGGGCGCGGTTCGTCGTGGCGAGGGCCCCCTGAGGTCGGTCGCGTTCCCCGATTTGGAGCCCTATATTCCCCGCTCGCCGTATTCTCTCTCGACTTCCGGAGCCGGCTTCACGCGAGGCCGCTTCGCGCACGACATCGAAGGACGGGACCGACGCATGGAGATGGACCCGAGTCAGCGGGACGGGATCTTCACGAAGGCCGAGGAGGTGGGGCGCCTGCTCTCGCAGACGGCCGAGTATGCCTACCTGAAGGCGGCCCATCGTGAGATCGGGGAGGATCGCGAGGCCACGGAGATGCTGAACCGGATGCGTGAGCTCCAGGAACGGCTTCTCGACCTGATGGATCGAGGCGAGGAGCCGCCCGAAGATCTGCGCAAGGAGCTCGGCGGGCTGAGCGAGGAGGTGCAGGGCAGCGCCCGCTACCAGGCGCTCATCTCGGCGCAGACGAATTTCGACAAGCTGATGGACAGGGTGAACCAGGCCATCGGCCGCGGAATTCGCGCCGGCGAGGAGAGCAGGATCATCCTTCCTTCATGAAGACCCTTCGGCAGTGGCTCGAGCGCGGGCTGCGCGCCGGCGTCGAGCCGCTCGTGGCCGCGTTCACGCGGGCCAGGATCCATCCGAACGTGCTGAGCACGCTGGGCTTTGTGATCACGTGCTCGTCGGGGTTCTTCTTCCACCAGCACCACGTGCGGACGGCGGGGGCGCTCATCCTGCTGGGCGGGATCTTCGACCTGTTCGACGGGTCCGTCGCGCGCCGGACGGGGCTCGCCTCCCCGTTCGGAGCCTTCTACGATTCGACTCTCGACCGCCTGTCGGAGATCGTGGTCTACGTCGGCCTCCTGTCGCTCTACAACGACTACCGTCTCGTGCTCGGCGACGTCGGGATGATCTACGCGGTGCTCCTCGCGATGGCCGGTTCCATCATGATCAGCTACACGCGCGCCCGGGCGGAGGGGCTCGGAATCGAGTGCAGCGTGGGTCTCATGCAGCGCGCCGAGCGCGTCATCCTCATCGGTGCCGCCTCGCTCCTGTTCGGAGAGCAGGGGCGTGGGGTCGTCCTCAAGGGCGTGATCATCGGGCTCGCCGTCCTGACGAACCTGACCGTCATCCAGCGCGTGTGGTGGGTGTTCAAGCACACGCGTCCAACGGGCGCGCCGTCGCCGGCCGAGGCGCACCCGGGGGTGGGCGAGCCGGCGGAAGGCAGAGTACAGTCCTTTGGAAGCGATTGATGCACAACATAATTACAACGTATAAGTGAACCAATGTCTGAGATAACGAACGGAGCCGGCGGGCGGGAGATCGCGCCCGCCGAGGGGAAGCTCGGAGTCCTGCTCGTCGGCCTCGGGGCCGTGTCCACGACCTTCATCGCGGGGGTCGAGTCGGTGCGGCGGGGGATGAGCAAGCCGATCGGCTCGCTCACGCAGATGAACACGATCCGGCTCGGCAAGCGCACGGAGAGCCGGACGCCGCTCGTGAAGGACCTCGTCCCGCTGGCCGATCTCGAGGATCTGGTGTTCGGCGCCTGGGATCCGATCCCGGATGACGCCCTGCGGTCGGCCCAGCTCGCCGGGGTGCTCCGGCCGGAGGACCTGGCGCCCATCGCGGACTTCCTGGAGACGATCCGTCCGATGCCCGCGGTGTTCGACAACGCCTACGTGAAGAAGCTGAACGGCACGAACGTGAAGACGGGCGCCCACAAGCTGGAGCTCGCGGAGCAGGTGCGTGAGGACATCCGTCGCTTCCGGGAAGAGAACGGCTGCGACCGGCTCGTCATGGTGTGGTGCGCGTCGACGGAGGTCTTCCTCACGCCCGCCCCGGTCCACGACACGCTCGAGAGTCTCGAGGCCGGCATGCAGGCGAACGACGAGGCGATTCCGCCGTCGATGGTGTACGCCTACGCGGCGCTGCAGGAGGGTGTCCCGTTCGCCAACGGCGCCCCGAACCTCACGGTGGATGTGCCGGCGATGCTGGAGCTCGCGCGGGAGCGAGGGGTCCCGGTCGGTGGGAAGGACTTCAAGACCGGCCAGACCCTGATGAAGACGATCGTCGCCCCCGGCCTGAAAGCGCGGATGCTGGGCCTTCGCGGATGGTTCTCGACGAACATCCTCGGGAACCGGGACGGCGAGGTTCTGGACGATCCGGCGAGCTTCAAGACGAAGGAGGAGTCGAAGCTCGGGGTCCTGGAGTACATCCTCCAGCCGCAGATGTACCCCGATCTCTATCGGGACTTCTACCACAAAGTCCGGATCAACTACTACCCCCCCCGCGGAGACGACAAGGAGGGCTGGGACAACATCGACATCTTCGGGTGGCTGGGGTACCCGATGCAGATCAAGGTGGACTTCCTGTGCAAGGACTCGATCCTCGCGGCGCCGATCGTGCTCGACCTGGCCCTGTTCCTCGACCTCGCGGCGCGGGCCGGGCTGCACGGGATCCAGGAGTGGCTCTCCTTCTACTTCAAGAGCCCGCAGGTCGCCGAGGGCCTGTACCCGGAGCACGACATCTTCATCCAGCACATGAAGCTGAAGAACACGCTGCGCTGGATGGCCGGCGAAGAGCAGGTCACGCACCTGGGCGTCGAGTACTACGACTGACGCGTGGCACGTGACCGCTCGGGCCTGTTCCTCGTCTTCGAAGGCGTAGAGGGCGCCGGGAAGAGCTCGCACCTTCGCCGGCTCTCGCGCCGTCTGGATGCCGCCGGAATCGCCCACCTCGTCGTGCGCGAGCCCGGTGGGACGCCGGCGGGCGAGCGCATCCGCGATGTCGTGCTGGATCCGGCATACGAGCTCACGCCCGAGGCCGAGCTCCTCCTCTACCTGGCTTCGAGGGCGGAGTTCGTCGCGAACCTGGTCCGCCCGGCGCTGTCCCGCGGCGAGCTCGTCCTGTCGGATCGCTTCGCCCTCTCGACCCTCGCCTACCAGGGTGTGGCGCGGGGACTCGGGGTCGAGCGGGCACGTGAGCTGAACGCGTTCGCGACCCGGGGCCTCGAGCCGGACGGCACGATCCTCCTCACGGTGTCGCCGGACGTGGGCCGAGGCCGCAAGCATCAGGCGCCGGACCGGCTGGAGCGGGAGCTCTCCGCCTTTCACGAGGCGGTGGCGCGGGCGTACGAGGAGTTCGCGCGGGCCGACGACACCATCATCGAGATCTCGAGCACCGGCGACTTCGAGGCCGTGCACGAGGCGATCTGGGATGCGCTGTCCGGTCGCTGGCCGGACAGGTTTCCGCGCCCGGACTGAAACTTTTGCGGAGCGTGCGAGTTTCAGGAATGACCGAAGGAAGGAAATCGACAGGGGTCTGGGAGGTCGAATGAGGACGTTTCGAGCCTGGGTGCCGGCGGTGGCCGTGCTTCTCGTGTCGCTCGCCAGCGGCGGATGGCTTCTCCAGCAGAGGTCCCCGCACGGCGACGTCCTGTTGAGCGCCCAGATGTTCGAGACGGTCCATCGCTACATCGCCGAGCGGTACGTGGACCCCGTGGACCCTGCCGACCTGTACGACATGGCGATCGACGGGCTCCTGGCGGAGCTCGGAGATCCGTACGCGGCGTTCATCCGACCCCGGGACCGCGAGCAGGCGACCCTCTCGAACAACTACGGGGGCGTGGGGATGCGGGTGCTGGCCGAAGAGGACGGGATCACGGTCCTGAGCATCATTCCCGGGAGCCCCTCGTCGCGCCGGGACCTGCGTGCGGAGGATCGGATCGTGGCGGTGGACCACGAGTCCACCGTCGGCTGGACCCAGCGGCAGGCCGTGTCCGCCCTGCGCGGGCCGAAGGGGGAGCCCGTGACGCTGACCGTGCGGCGCCGGGGCGAGCCCGAGGTGCGCGAGATCACCGTCGTTCGGGACGACGTCCATCTGAGCGCCGCGCGGCCCCTCATGCTGACGTCCGACGTGGGGTACGTGAGGCTCGAGCAGTTCAGCCAGTCGTCCCGCAAGGAGCTGCAGGACGCGATCGACGGGCTCGTGGCCCGAGGCGCGAACGCCCTGATCCTGGATCTCCGATACAATCCGGGCGGGATCCTTCGGGAAGGCGTGGAGGTGAGCGACCTGTTCCTCGCGCGCGGCGACCGGGTCGTGGACACGCGGGCCCGCGACCCGAGAGACAGCGAGCGCTACGTGGCTCCGGGACCGGATCACTATCCGGGGCTGCCGGTGACCGTGCTCGTGAACGGCTACAGCGCGAGCGCCTCGGAGATCGTGGCCGGGGCCCTCCAGGACCACGACCGGGCGCTCGTCATCGGCACGCCGACGTTCGGCAAGGGCGTCATGCAGAGCGTGTTTCCGCTGCCGGAAGGGCACTTTCTCCGCCTCACGACGGGAACGTGGTTCACGCCCAGCGGCCGATCCATCCATCGGGCCGGCTCCCTGACCGTGGCCGACGGCGAGGCGGACAGGACCGTGGATTTCGATGACGCCGTGTCGGCGTCCGTGCGACTGCAGCTCGACCGGAGGGCGCCCGTCATGGGCATCGCGGGGCCCGCCGAGGTGGATACGGCAGGCCGGCGCGTGTTCCGGACGGAGGCCGGCCGGAAGGTCTACGGAGGCGGCGGCATCCGGCCCGACCTCATCGTGCGTCCGGACACGCTCACGTCGGCGGAACAGGACTTCCGCGCCGTTCTCTCCGATGCCGACGTGCCGTTCGTCGATCTCGCCTTCCGGTTCTCGATCGATTGGAAACGGCATCATCCCCGACTGGACCGGAACTTCCGGATCACGCCGGAGCTCCGCGCGGCGTTCCTCGCCTACCTCGACGGGCACACGGACACGCCCATCGACCCGGTCCTGTTCCGCAAAGCGAGACGGCTCGTGGACCGGCAGCTGGCGCAGCAGCTCGCGACGGCGGCGTTCGGCGAGCTGGCGGGACTGGAACGAGGGATCCGGGACAGCCGGGAGGTTCGGCGTGCCGGCGAGCTCCTGGAGGAGGCCCGGACGCCCGCCCAGCTTCTCTCGCTGGTCGAGAGCGAGGAGCCGGCGGACGTGGCGGAGGAGGCGACGGCGGGCGCGGGTCGGCGTTGATCGGACGGGGGGCGTCCCGCCCGGCTTTCCGGGGCGCGCGGCTCGGCCTAGCTTTCCGGTGCGCGGGCCGACGATGATCCCGTCGCCGCCCTGCGGCCCGGCTTCACACGCACCAGAGCCCCGAGAGGTCAGATGAGATCGGATCGTTCCTGGACGCCCGCCCTCGTCGTGAGCGTCCTCTCCCTCGCGGCTGGCGGCTGGCTGCTCCAGCGGAGCGGCACCGCGCAGGAGTCCGTCCTCTTCAAGGCGCACCTGTTCGAGGAGGTCCACCGCCTGGTGGCCGAGCGCTACGTCGAGCCCATGGACCCGGCCGAGCTCTACGACATGGCGATCGAGGGGATGCTGGAGAAGCTCGGGGATCCGTACACCTCCTACCTGGATCGCGACGAGTACGGAGACCTGGAGCTCTCCACGACGGGGAATTACGGCGGCCTCGGAATCCGGATCAAGCAGAACGACGGATGGATCACCGTGATGGCGGTTCTTCCGAACACGCCCGCCGAGCGCCGCGGGCTGCAGACGGGCGACCGCATCCTCTCCGTCGAGGGTGAGTCGGCCGAGGGCTGGACCGAGACCCGGGCGGTGCGCGTCCTGCGAGGGCCGGAGGGAGAGCCGGTGACCTTCACCGTCGGCCGTGAGGGCATCGACGAGCCACTCGAGTTCACGATCACCCGGGGAACGATTCACGTTGAGGCGATCAAGAGCTATCTGCTCGACGGCGGCGTGGGATACGTCCGGCTCGAGACGTTCAGCCGCGAGGCGAAGGCCGAGGTCGCGGCTGCGATCGGCTCCCTCCTCGCCCGCGGAGCCCGATCACTCATCCTGGACCTGCGCTGGAACCCGGGCGGTCTCCTGGACGAAGGTGTGGCCGTCTCCGACCTCTTCCTGCCGAAAGGGGACGAGATCGTGTCCACGCGCTCGAGGATTCCGGGGGAGTCGAGGACGTACGATGCGCCGGACCCCGAGGCCCACCCCGGGCTCCCGATGGTCGTGCTCGTGAACTTCGCCAGCGCGAGCGCTTCGGAGATCGTCGCGGGCGCGCTCCAGGACCACGACCGCGCGCTCGTCATCGGCTCGGGCACGTTCGGAAAGGGCTCGGTGCAGACGGTCTACCCCCTGCCGGGCGGCAACCACCTGAAGCTGACCGTCGCCCGCTGGTACACGCCGAGCGGTCGCTCCATCGAGCGGATCCGGCACGGAGAGGTGGGGGAGGGGGGAGTGCCCGCGGGGCTCGCCACCGATTCCACGGCCGCCGGAAATGCCGCCGCGGACTCGGCCCGCCGGGTCATCGCGCACACGGATGCGGGACGCGTCGTGTACGGCGGCGGGGGCATCGCGCCGGACCTCGTCGTGCCCCCGGACTCCGGCACGGCACGGGAGCGGGAGTTCCTGGCCGAGCTCGCGAAACAGGGGGCATCGTTGACCGACCTGGCCTTTCGATTCGGCGTGAAGACGAAGGCCGAGACTCCCACCCTCGGGCGTGACTTCCGCGTGACCGAGGCCATGCGTGAGCGCTTTCTCGAGATGTTGAGCGCGGACTCGGCGATCGCCGTGGATCCTGCCCTGTACCGGGACGCCCGCCGGGTCGTGGACCGATACCTGGCCGCGCAGATCGCCAACGTGGCCTTCGGAGAGACCGAGATGCTCCGGCGAAGCCAGGGGGAGGATCCCGTCATCGGGACCGCGGCCGGACTCCTCAGGCGGGCGACATCGCAGGCGGATGTGTTCGAGCTGGCGGAGAGCGAGATGGCGGACGGACGTGGCGGATCTCGATGAGGCGAAACGGCCACGAGCCCGCTACGTGGGGGGGCTGGCGGGACGGGAAGACTCTCGGGTGCGCGGGGCGCCTCGGGTGTGGCTCAGCGTTGTCGTGACCGGGTCAGCCTTGCCCGGTCGCGAGGTGCGCTCCCTGCATCCTCTCCGTCGGATGTGTCGATGAGGACGCGCGAGCCTCGCGACCGGACCGTCGAGCGCGACCCGAGTCGGGCTACTGGCGGACGCGCTCCTTGAGGCCCTTGCCGGCGCGGAACGACACGCTGTTTCGCGCCTGAATCATGATCTCCTGGCCGGTCTGCGGGTTGCGGCCCTTGCGCGCCTTCGTGCGGCGCGTCTTGAACGTCCCGAAGCCGGTGATCGTCATGTCGCGCCCCGCGTCCAGCTCGGTCGCGATGATGCCGTGACCCGACTTCGTCGAGAAAATCGAGTCGATCACGTCCATGGCCTTCGCCTTGGAGAGATCGGTCTTTCGGGCGAGCTTCTCCGCGAATTCCTGTTTGGTCACGCTCGTTCTCCTTTGGGCTGTTGGGTGCAGGTTTCGGGGCTATCCGACGGAGGCTGCACCATAATGGTCCATCTTTCCGCGCTCCGCAAGCAGGTGAGGTCGGGTTTGGAGCGGAATCACGGACGTTTCGAGGGGTCGGCCTGCGCCGCCCCGCAGACGGACAGCTGATGGAGAGGGTCGCCGGCCCCTCCCGGTCCGCGGAGGACGTGCTGCGGGCCGCCCCGGTCCTCGCCCTCGCTCTCCTCGGCGTGTCCTTCGCGGCCGTGCTCGTGCGCCTGGCGGACGCGCCGGCCACGATCGTCGCGTTCTGGCGCCTCGTCCTGACCGTCGGGCTCGTCCTGCCGATCGTCGTCGCGTCGGGTCAGGCGGCGGACGTCCGCCGGCTCTCTGCTCGGGAGTGGGCCTGGATCGGGGCCGCCGGGAGCTTTCTCGGCCTTCACTTCGTGAGCTGGTTCCAGTCGCTCGCTTACGTGAGCGTCGCAAGCTCGACCGTCCTCGTCACCTCGCATCCCATCTTCGTCGCTCTTCTCTCAGCCCGCTGGCTCGGCGAACGGCCGGCGCGCCGGGAGTGGGCCGGGATCGCGGCGGCCGTGGCGGGCGCGGCCCTCATCGGCTGGGGCGACCTGGGTGGAGGCCCGGACCCGCTGGCCGGCGACGCGCTCGCCGTCCTGTCGGCCCTCTTCCTCGCGCTCTACCTGCTCATCGGGCGGCACGTCCGGGCGCGGTTGGGCCTGTGGGGGTACGTGGCGCCGGTGTACGCCGTGGCCGCGCTCGTGTGCGGCCTGCTCGCCGCTGTCCGCGGGCTTCCGTTCCTCGGATATCCCCGCGGGACGTGGCTCGCCTTCGCGGGGCTCGCGGCCGGCCCCATGCTCCTCGGCCACACGGGATTCAACTGGGCGCTCCGCCACGTTCGGGCGTACATCGTGAGCCTCGTCCAGCTCCTCGAGCCCGTCGGCGCCACGGCCCTCGCCATCCTCATCCTCGGGAAGGCCGAGCGGCCCGGCTGGAACACCGTCCTCGGGGGGATTACGATCCTCGCCGGCGTGTGGGTGTCCGTCCGCGTTCGCCTCGGCGGTCGCGGCCAGGTCGGCGGTTCCGAGGAGGCCAGAGGGTGAACGAGACGAGGGTGGCGAGAGGCGGTGAGACCGAGTCCGTGCACCGGATCCGGGCCGTCGTCGCGTGGGACGGACGGGATCGCGACACGTGGGTCGGAGAGCCGGGCCTGAGCACGTTCTGGCGCTCCGCGATGAAGCCGTTCCAGGCACTGCCCCTCGTGGCGGATGGCGCGGCGGCGTCGCTGGGCTTCGGATCCGAGGAGATCGCGCTCTGCTGTGCCTCGCACGGAGGCACTCCCCGGCACGTCGAGGTCGCCCGCGGCATGCTGGATCGACTCGGCCTCGAGGAGACGAGCCTCGCGTGTGGGCCGCACGCGCCGTACGACCGCACGTCCGCCGAAGACCTGCGAGCGTCCGGCCGGGCCTGCAGTCGCATCCACAACAACTGCTCGGGGAAGCACGCGGGGATGCTCGCCCTCGCGACGGCCCGGGGTTGGGAGACGACGGGCTACGAGCGGCCGGCTCACCCCGTGCAGGGGCGCATCCGGCGCGAGCTGCGCGACTGGATCGACGCGGATCCGGATCGGCTGCCGTGGGCCGTGGACGGGTGCGGCGTCCCGACGCCCTGTCTGCCGCTCAGGGAGATGGCGATCGCGATGGCCCGACTCGTCTCGCGCGCGCGCGGCGGGCACGAGGCCGCGGCCGCGGTTGTCGGAGCGATGACGGACCACCCCGAGCTTACCTCCTCGCCGGGTCGTCTGCCGCTGTGGATCATGCAGGCGGGTGCGGGTCGCCTCCTGGCCAAGGAAGGAGCCGAAGGCGTCCTTTGCGTCGCGGCCACCGACACGTCCTGGGGGCTCGCCCTGAAGGTCGAGGACGGGTCCGTGAGGGGCGTGGGCCCGGCGGCCGTGGAGACGCTGTGCGCCCTCGACCTGCTCCGCGCGGAGGAGAGGGATGCGCTGGACGACGTGCGGCGGGTCGAGCTGCTGAATACGCGGGGGGAGCGGGTGGGGGAGATTCGCGCGTCCGTGGGCCCGGTGGAGCGACGGTTGGCGGGGGGACCGTGAGCGCTCTCGCCCCCGACGTGTCGGCCCTGGTCGCCGTGTCCGCCGCGATGGCCGCGCACGATGGCGGCGAAGCTCTCGCCACGGCTTTCGAGAGAGCCGAGGCCCGTGCGCGTCCGGAACAGGTGGAGGAGGTGCTCCTGCAGGGGTATCTGTTCCTGGGCTTTCCCGCCGCCCTCACGGCCATGGCGTCCTGGCGGGAGCGAGCAGGCCCGACGGGGCACGGGGCGGGTGAGGATCCCGCGGCGGAGGAGGATCTCCCGCGGTGGACCGCGCGTGGCGAGGAAATCTGCCGGATCATCTACGGGGCGAGCTACGACCGTCTGAGGAGCAACGTGGCCCGCAGCCATCCCGCGCTGGACCGGTGGATGATCTCCGAGGGATACGGGAAGGTGCTCGGCCGGCCGGGGCTCGGGCTGGTCGCGCGGGAGCTGTGCATCGTCGCACTCCTCGCGGTGAGCGCGCGAGAGCCGCAGCTCCATTCGCACATGCGAGGGGCCCTGAACACGGGTGCGCCCCCCGCCGCCGTGGAGGCGGCGCTCAACGAAGGACTCCAGCTCGTGCGGAACGATGCCTGGCAGGGGAGGGCGAAGGCGCTGTGGGAGAGGGTGCGGGCGCGGCACGAGGCGCGGGGAGAGGACTGAGGGCGTTGTTCATCGATCAGGCGAGGATCCGGGTGAAGGGTGGCGCCGGGGGCGCGGGGGCCGTCGCCTTTCGGCGCGAGAAGGGCGTGCCCAGGGGCGGGCCTGCCGGCGGAGACGGCGGCAAGGGGGGGGATGTGATCCTGGAGGCGGATGCGAACCTGGACACGCTCCTGGACTACAGCTACCGGGAGAACTACGCGGCCGGAAAGGCCGGCCACGGCGAGGGCATGAACCGGACCGGCGCCGACGGGGAGGACCTCGTCCTGCCCGTGCCTCTCGGGACGATCGTCCGGGACGCGGACAGCGGGGCCCGGCTCGGTGAGCTCCTGGACCCGGGCGACCGGCTCGTCGTGGCGCGCGGAGGTCGAGGCGGCCGGGGAAACGCGGCCTTCGCGACCGCGACCGTTCAGGCGCCGCGTCGCTGGGAGCCGGGCGAATGGGGGGAAGAGAGGCGGATCGAGCTCGAGCTCAAGCTCATCGCCGACGTCGGCCTCGTGGGCGAGCCGAACGCCGGCAAGTCCACCCTCCTCGCCGCCGTGTCGGCGGCGCGGCCCCGGATCGCGGAGTATCCCTTCACGACGCTCCGGCCGAACCTGGGCGTCGTGGCGCTCCCGGAAGGGCGGGCCCTCGTGATGGCCGACATTCCGGGGCTCATCGAGGGGGCGCACGCGGGGAAGGGTCTGGGCACGCAGTTCCTTCGGCACATCGAGCGAACGCGGACGCTCGCCCTGCTCGTGCCCGCGGACGCGGAGGACCCGCAGGCCGCCTACGACCTCCTCCGGCACGAGCTTCTCGAGCACGACGCGGCGCTCGCGGGCCTTCCGCACTGCCTGGTCGTCACGAAGAACGACCTCCTGCCGGACGAGCGGGAGGCACCGGACGTCCAGGCGCCGGACGCCTGGGCCACGTTCGTCATCTCGGCGGTGACCCGGGACGGACTGACCGGGCTCACGGAGGCCCTGTGGGCGCGGGTGCGCGAGGAGCGGGAGCGGGAGAGGTCCGGCCAGGATCCGGACCTGTTTCCGGAGCTTGGAGAGTGGACCCCCTGACGCAGGCCGCCGAGACGCGGGCGCTGCTGGCCCTCGCCTCGTCGGAGGGCGTGGGCCCAGTGGGGGTCCGCCGCCTGCTCGAGCACTTCGGAAGCGCCCATGCCGCGCTCGCGGCCTCGCGCACCGAGCTCGAGGCGGTGCCCCGGCTCGCGCGCAGGAGACTGGAGGCCGTACACGGACTCGAGCCCGCGGCGGAGGCCGACATCGCGGCCCTCGCATCCCGCGGCATCCGTCTCGCCGCCTGCGGCTGCGACGGATATCCCGAGCGCCTCACCCATCTCTACGACCCGCCCCCCGTCCTCTTCCTGCGCGGGCCGGGGGAGCTGCCCGTTCGGGCGTCCGCCGCGATCGTCGGGACCCGGCGGGCGACGGAGTACGGACGTCGCATGGCCCGCGACATCGCGGCGGGCCTGGCGGAGGCCGGCTGGGCGATCGTGAGCGGGCTCGCCGTCGGGATCGATTCGGCGGCCCACCGGGCCGCTCTGGACGCGGGCGGGCGCACCGTGGCCGTCCTCGGATGCGGGCTGGACCGTGTGTATCCGGCGCGGAACCGGTCGCTGTACGCCGAGATGACCGCGCGCGGGCTCCTGGCGAGCGAGTTTCCGCCGCACGCGGAGCCGAATCGAGGGCACTTTCCGCGTCGGAACCGCATCATCGCGGCCCTGGCGGAGGCCGTCATCGTCGTGCAGGCGCCGCGCCGCAGCGGGGCGCTCATCACCGTCGGCCACGCGAACGACCTGGGTCGGGCCGTGTTCGGCGTGCCCGGCCCGGTCGGGCCGCCGGCGAGCGAGGGCGTGCACGCGCTGCTGCGCGACGGCGCTTCCTTCGCGACGAGCGCCGCGGACGTGATCGAGGCGATGCCCCCCTGGACGGCGCCCCTGGATCCGCCAGCGGGCCGGGACCGCGGGTGCGGGAACGGCCCACGGGGTGCGTTGCGCGAGACCTTCCTCACGGGGCTCGAGCATCGAGTGCGAACGGTGGAGGCCCTCGCCCGGGATGCGGGTTGTGGGGTGGGGGCGGCCCTCGCGGAGCTCGGCCGGCTGGAGGTCGAGGGGACGATCCGCGCCCTGCCCGGCGGGCGCTTCGAGCGCGTACGATGAGTCGGCGATCAGGCTCCGAGCGGGCCGGGCCTCCCGCGAGCCTGTACGTGCACGTGCCGTTCTGCGAGCATCGATGCCACTACTGCGATTTCTCGGTCACCTGCCGCCGCCGGCCGCCCGTGGAATCGTGGCTCGCGGCGGTCTCGGCCGATCTCCGGCTATGGTTCGAGGCCCGAGGCTGGTCTCGTGGGGCGCGCCTCGAGACGATCTACGTGGGTGGCGGCACGCCGTCGCTGCTCGGACCCGGGGCCTTCACGAAGCTCGCCGCCCTCCTCCGCCGCTGGTTCCGCTGGGATGCGGCGCAGATCGAGTGGACGGCGGAGGCGAATCCGCGCTCCCTCACGGCGGACGTGCTCGGGGACTGGGCGCATGCGGGCGTGAACCGGATCAGCATCGGGGTGCAGGCGTTCGACGATGATGCCCTACGATGGCTGGGTCGGCTGCACGACGCGGAGGAGGCGGCGTCGGCCATCGATCGGGCGAAGGACGCCGGCTTCCGGAATCTGAACGTGGACCTCATGTTCGGGCTTCCTGACGACGTGGGGAGGGACTGGGTCGGCGAGATCGAGCGGCTCCGGGAGCTGGATGTGCCGCACGTGAGCCTGTACGGCCTCACGGCCGAGACCCGGACTCCGCTCGGCCGCCGGATGGAGCTCGGCCGGGTCCGGCTCGCGACCGAGGATCGATACGGGGGGGAGTACCTGGAGGCCCGCGATCTGCTCGTCGACGCCGGGTACGGACACTACGAGATCTCGAATCTGGCCCGCCCGGGCGCGGAGTCCCGGCACAACTGGCAGTACTGGGATCGCTCGCCTTACCTTGGGGTCGGACCGTCGGCGCACAGCTTCCTGCCGCCGCTCCGGGTCTGGAACGTGTACCGCTGGGACGCGTATCGAAAGGCGGCGACCTCGGGCGGCGAGCTCCGCGCGGGGTCGGAGCTCGTCGTGGGAGAGGCGGAGCGGCTGGAGCGGCTGTGGCTCGGTCTGAGGACGCGCAAGGGCGTCGCGAGGGCGGATCCGACATGGAGACCCCTGCTGCGGAACGCCGCCGGGGTCCTGGAGGCGTGGGAAGGGCAGGGGTGGCTCGAGTGGGGCACCCGGATGGTCCTGACGGCGGAGGGCTGGCTTCGGATCGACGCGCTCGTCGCGGAGCTGGCCCGGCGGCTGCCGGCCGTGGAGGCGCCGGTCGCCGCGAGCGCGGACGTGGAGAGGACATGAACGCGGCCGGACTCACAGACAGAGAGCGCACCGTCCTGCAGGCGGTCATCGAGTCCTACATCGAGACGGCGGAGCCCACCGGCTCCCGGCGGATCGTCCGGCGGTACGACCTGGGCGTGTCGGCGGCCACGGTACGAAACACCATGGCGGATCTCGAGACGAAGGGTTTTCTCACGCACCCGCACACCTCGGCCGGACGCATGCCCACGGACCTCGCGTATCGGTTCTACGTGGATGCGCTCATGAGCCGGCGGCCCGTGAGCCGGCGGCAACGGGCCAAGATCGAACGGGAGCTCGCCGGCGAGGGAGCGTTCGAACAGCTCGTACGCAGGGCGGCCAAGGTTCTCGGACTCCTGACGGGCGAGCTCGGCCTGGCCGTGGGGCCGACCCTGGCCCGGGCGACCCTTCGCCAGCTGGAGTTCGTGCCCATCGACTCGGGCAAGGCCCTGCTCGTCCTGACCCTGGAATCGGGCGTCGTGCGCACGATCTACGTGGACCTGCCGCTGGCGATCCCGCGCGAGACCCTGTCGGCCGTGGCCACGGTCCTGAACGAGCGCCTGGCCGGGAGCACGCTGCGGGAGATCCACGCCACGCTGAACGAGCGGCTGCGAGACGTGTCGGTGCCGGATGCGGGGGCCGAGTCGCTCGTGAACATCTTCGTCGAATCGGGGCCCGACATCTTCGACTGGGCCGTCGGGGGGGATGACGTCCATCTCGGCAACACGTCCTATCTGGCCGATCAGCCGGAATTCACGACGGGCCACAGCCTGCGGGAGCTCATCGAGCTCACCGAGCGCCGCGATCTCCTCGCGTCCGTGCTGGGCGAGCGCGGCACGTCGGGGGGGCCGAAGATCACGATCGGGGCCGAGCACGGGACCCCGGAGCTCGCGGGGCTCACGATCATCACCGCGACCTACGCGGTCTCGGACCTGAAGGGCGTCGTCGGCGTCATCGGCCCCACGCGGATGCCCTACGAGAAGGTCGTGGCCATCGTGGACTACACGTCGTCGCTCGTGTCGAGCCTGGTCCAGCACTGAACGAGAACGAGATCGATACCTGAGGCGGAGCGCGACGAGCCGTCCGTCGCGTCCGTCCGTACGAGGAGCTCGATGGCGACAGACTACTACGACAGGCTCGGCGTCTCGCGGGACGCGGATGCCGAGGCGATCAAGAAGGCGTACCGGCGCCTCGCGATGAAGTACCACCCGGACCGCAACGACGCCCCGGACGCGGAGGAGAGGTTCAAGGAGGTCACGGAGGCCTACGAGATCCTGCACGACCCGGAGAAGCGGGCGATGTACGATCGCTACGGAGAGGCCGGCGTGAAGCGCGGCGTGGGGGCCGGCGGATTCGCCGGCTTCGACTTCGCCGACGCGTTCGAGGTGTTCATGCGCGAGTTCGGCGGCATGGGGGGAGGCCTCGGAGACCTGTTCGGGCGGATGGGGCAACCGCGGGGGCCGCGGCGCGGAAAGGACGTTCGGGTGCGGGTCTCGGTGACCCTCGCCGAGGCAGCGCGAGGATCGGAGCGCTCCCTGCGCCTCAAGCTTCTGGATCCGTGCGATCGGTGTGGGGGCCGCGGCGCCGAGCCCGGCACGACGCCCCAGCGCTGCACGACCTGCGGGGGAGCGGGAGAGGTTCGCCAGGTGCAGAGGTCGATGCTCGGCCAGTTCGTGAGCGTCCGTCCGTGCCCCGATTGCGCCGGGGCGGGCGAGCGGATCACGGAGCCGTGTCACGAGTGCCGTGGGGCGGGGCGGGTGCGGGCGAATCATACGGTGAAGATCGAGATTCCCGCCGGCGTCTCGACGGACGACCTCCTCAAGCTGTCGGGCCGCGGGAACGCGGGTCCGGACGGCGGACCCCGCGGCGATGTCCTCGTCCTCGTCGAGGTCGAGCCGGACGAGCGCTTCGAGCGCCACGGCGATGACCTCATCTACAACCTGGCCGTCACGCTGTCGCAGGCCGCCCTGGGGGCGGAGGTCGAGGTGCCGACGATCCTGGATGGGGAGACGAAGCTCAAGGTACCACCTGGCATCCAGGGAGGGCAGGCGCTCAGACTGCGAGGCAAGGGAATGCCGCGGCTCCGGGGCTCGGGGAGGGGAGACCAGATCGTGCGCGTGCTCATCTGGACCCCGACCAGCCTCACGCGGGATCAGCGAGAGGCGCTGGAGCGACTCGCGGAGGTGGAGCAAGCGCCGCCGGCGCCCGACACGAGCGAGCCCGGATTCTGGGAGCGGGTGAAGCGCGCCTTCAGCGCCTGACGGTGGCTCCTTCCGACAGCCCCGAGGTGAGGGCCTCGAGACCCGCCTCGACGTACCAGCCGAGGTTCACGCGCACGACCCGCCGCCCCAGGGCCCGCAGGGCCCTCTCGTCGCCCAGGGCCTGAGCGCGCTGGAGGACGCCGAAGCCGAACTCCCGGTCCGGAATCGGGAGATCCTCGGCCGCATCGGCCGTCAGGATCAGGAAGATCCCGGAGGCCGGCCCTCCCTTGTGGAGCTGTCCGGTCGAATGCAGATAGCGCGGGCCGTAGCCGTGGGTCACCGGCGCGCGCGTGAGCGTGCGCAGGGTGTCGCGGAGCGTCGCGACCGCGGCCTCCCGTTCCGGCGTGCGGGCGAAGTACGTGAGGAGGGCCACGTAGTCCCCCTCCGCCGCGCCGCGGACGGCATCCGCGAGCAACGCCTCGATCGAGGAGCTGTCCGGGGGTCGGGTCCACGCCGCCGGCCCGACGTAGGCCTCGAGACCGTCGCGAGCCGTCGCCGGCTCCTCGGCGGGGAAGGTGCCCTCCTTCTCCCAGGCCGCCAGGATCTCCGCCGTGCTCGCCTTCGCCGAGGCGACGTCGGGCTCGTCGAACGGGTTCAGGCCCAGGACGGCTCCGGCCGTGGCGACGGCGATCTCCCAGCGCAGGAACTCGGCGCCCAGCGCCTCCCGGTCGGGCAGGCGGATGCGCACGATCGGATGGCCGGCCGCCTCGAGCGCCGCGATCCGTTCCACGGTCTCGGGGTCGTCGGCGCCCGCGAGGTCCAGGTGCACGAACACCCGATCCGCCGCGTAGGCGTCGGGCTCCGCGAGGCGCTCCCCGACGACCGGGATCAACCCCCGGCCGGCTTTGCCCGTGCTCTCGGCGATGAGCTGCTCGGCCCAGATCGCGAACGCCTGGACGCCCGGGGCGGCGTGGAACGTGATCTTGTCTCGGCCCTGCCGGCCCAGCAGGCCGAGCATCGCCCCAAGGCGAACGGCCGGGCTCGCCGGCGCCGGGATCGCGGGCCCGCCCGCCAGCCACATCTCGTCGGCCGCTCGCAGAACCGCCGGCAGGTCGACCCCGATGAGGGCCATGGGAAGAAGCCCGAACGGGGTGAGCGCGGAGTAGCGGCCTCCGACATCCGGCGGCGTCTCGACCCACCGCCGAAACCCCCTCTCGGCCGCCTCGGCCGCCAGCGGCGTGTCCGGATCCGTCAGCGCCACGAAGCCCGCGCCGGGCGTCCCGTCCCCGGATTCCTCGAGACGACGGTAGAAGTACCGGTACAGGCTCAGGGTCTCCAGGGTCGTCCCGGATTTGCTCGCGACGAGGAACAGGGTGTCGGAGAGCCGGATCCGGCTCTCCACCGCGAGGACCGCGGCCGGGTCCGTATCGTCGAGGACGATGAGCTCCGGATGTCCGGGGGCGGAGCCGAACGTCTCTGCGACGACGGCCGGGCAGAGGCTGCTGCCGCCCATTCCCAGGAGCACGACGTGACGCACGCCGTCCTCCCGGACCTCCCGGGCGAACGCCGCGAGCTCGTCGACGTCGGCCGCGGCTCCGAGGTCCGCGCCCCGCGCCATCCAGCCCAGGCGCGCAGCGATCTTCGCGGCCACGGGCGGATCCCCGGTCCACAGGCTGGGGTCCCGGGCGTAGAGCCGCCGCACGAATCGCTTCTCGTGCAGGGCGGACAGGGCCCCGTCCAGCCGGCCGGACGTCGGTCCCGGGACGACGATCTGGGTCGCGGCCGGCCTCGCGAGCGCGGACGCGCGGCGCTCCTCCAGCCCGCTCATCAGCCGATCGTACGGTTCGATGAACTTCCGGGCGCCCTCGTTGAGGAGCTGCTCGGTGACCGCGTCGAAATCGATGCCGAGCCCGCCGAGCCTCGACAGGGTCTCCTCGGCCTCCTCGACGCCACTCTCGACGGAGTGCGGGACAACCCGGCCCCGGGCCTCGAAGGCCCGGATCGTGACCTCCGGCATCGTGTTCACGGTGTCGGGGCCGATGAGCGGCTCCACGTACCGGATCTCGTCGTACAGGGGGTTCTTGGTGCTCGTGCTGGCCCACAGCACCCTCTGCACGCGGGCCCCGGCCGCCGACAGCTCCCGCCATTCCTCGCCCGCGTAGAGCGTGCGGAAGATGCGGTACGCGAGCTTCGCGTTCGCGACGGCGGCCCGCCCGAGCAGGTCGTGCGGCGGAGCGCCATCGTCGGGTGACGTGGGGACGTCTCGAATCCGCTGGCCCAGCAGCTCGTCGACGAGGACGTCGATCCGGCTCAGGAAGAAGCTGGCCACCGACGCGACCCCGTCCAGGCCGAGGCCCTCGGCGTGTCGGCGCTGCATGGCCCGGATGTGCGCCCGGGCCACGGCGTCGTACGCGGAGAGGGAGAAGAGAAGCGTCACGTTGACGTTGATCCCCTCCGCGAGGAGGGTCTCGATGGCGGGCACGCCCGCGGGGCTGCCCGGGATCTTGATCAGGAGGTTGGGTCGGCCCACCTCCGCCCACAGGCGCCGGGCCTCGCTCACCGATCGCTCCGTGTCGTGAACGAGGTAGGGAGAGACCTCGAGGCTCACGAAGCCGTCCGCACCGTCCGATCGCTCGTACACGGGTCGAAGGATGTCGCAGGCCTCCGCGATGTCCGTCACGACGAGACCTTCGTAGATCCCCTCGGCATCGCGCCCCGCCGCCGCGAGCTCGAGGATCTGCTCGTCGTAGTCGGAGCTGCCGGCGATCGCCTTGTGGAAGATCGCGGGGTTGGACGTCACGCCGCGGAGCCCCTCGTCGCGCACCCGGCGCTCGAGGTCGCCACCCCGGATCATCCCTCTCGTCAGGTTGTCGAGCCAGTAGCTCTGGCCGTGCTCGAGAAGCTCGTGAAGTGCGCTCATGCTCTCCGTCACCGTTCCGTGGCATCGGACGGGGTGTCTCTCCCGTACGTCCGCTCGATCTCGAGAACCTTGTCGAGCCTCCGTCGATGCCGCTCCACGCCGCTGAACTCCGCGCCGAGGAACGCGCGCACGATCTCCCGCGCGAGCGCCACGCCGATGACCCGCTGGCCGAGACAGAGGACGTTCATGTCGTCGTGCTCGACGCCCTGGTGCGCGGAGTACGTGTCGTGGCAGACGCCCGCCCGTACGCCCGGGATCTTGTTCGCCGCCACGCTCACGCCCACCGCGCTTCCGCAGACGAGGACGCCCCGATCCGCCTCACCGGCGCGCACGGCCTCACCGACGGCCCGCGCGAAGTCCGGGTAGTCCACGGGCGCGGGTCCGTCCGTTCCGAGATCGAGGATCTCGTGCCCCTCGGTCTCCAGCTCGGCCGCGATTCTCTCCTTGTACTCGAATCCCGCGTGGTCGGATCCGACGGCAATGCGCATCTCTCAGCCTCCCAGAAGGTCCATCGTACGGGCGACGACGCGATCCACCGAGAAGCCGTAGCGCTCGAACAGCTCGCCCGCCGGTGCGCTCGCGCCGAAGCGCTCGATCCCGATCACGTCGCCCGCCTCACCGACCCAGTCCCTCCATCCGAGCGGCACGCCCGCCTCGACGGCCAGGCGCGCCCGCACGTCGGGCGGAAGCACGTCGCGGACGTAGTCCGGCGGCTGCTCGCGGAACAGCTCCCAGCTCGGAACGCTGACGACGCGGCATTCGATCCCTTCGTCGCGCAGGCGGCTCTGGGCGCCGAGCGCGAGTGCGACCTCCGAGCCCGACGCGAGCAGCAGGGCGGCGGGCGGACCGTTGGCGTCGGAGAGCACGTAGGCGCCCCGCGCGACGCCCTCACCCGCAAGAGCCCGCGTCTCCGCCAGGACGGGCAGCTTCTGGCGGGTGAGGACGAGCATCGTGGGGCCATCCGCCCGTCGCATGGCGACCCTCCATGCCGCCACGGTCTCGTTCGCGTCGGCCGGCCGCAGGATCCGCAGGCCCGGCATGGCACGGAGGGACGCGAGGTGCTCGATGGGCTGGTGGGTTGGACCGTCCTCGCCGAGACCGATCGAGTCGTGGGTCATGACGTAGATGACCGGCTGGCCCATCATCGCCGCGAGCCGGATCGCCGGGCGCGCGTAGTCCGTGAACACGAAGAAGGTCGCGGCGTAGGGCCTGAGCCCTCCGTGCAGGGCGATGCCGGAAGCGGCTCCGCACATGGCGTGCTCGCGAATCCCCCAGCGGAGGTTGCGGCTCGCTCGGGCCTCGCGACCGAAGTCACCCGACGAGGCGATGAGCGTGTTGTTCGAGGGCGCGAGATCCGCGCTCCCCCCGACGAGCCACGGCACCCGGTCCGCGATCGCGTTCAGGGCGCGGCCGGAGGCGGCTCGCGTCGCGAGGGGGCCGTCGTCCGGGCCGAACGCGGGCAGGTCCGAGTCCCAGTCTGCGGGGAGCTCGCGGGCCCGCGCCCGCTCGAAGACGGCCGCCGCATCCGGGTGCTCCCGGCGATACGCCTCGAGCCGCTCCTCCCACTCGCGCTGCAGGCCACGACCCCGATCGACGGCTTGGCGCATGTGCTCGAGCGCCCGATCGGGCACCAGGAAGTCCCGATCCTCCGGCCAGCCGTAGAACCGCTTCGCGAGGCGGATCTCCTCTTGCCCGAGCGGCGCCCCGTGCGCCGCCGCCGTGTCCTGCCGGTTCGGGGCCCCGTATCCGATGTGCGACCGGACGATGAGGAGCGACGGACGGCGGGTCTCCGCCACGGCTGCGTCCATCGCGGCGGAGAGGGCCTCGAGGTCGTTCGCCCGATCGCCCACGTTCTGCACGTGCCAGCCGTAGGCCTCGAAGCGTCGCGCGGCGTCGTCGGAGTACGCCAGGTCGGTGCTCCCGTCGATCGTGATGTGGTTGTCGTCGTAGATGAACGTGAGCTTGTCCAGGCCCAGGTGGCCGGCCAGCGACGCAGCCTCGTGCGAGGCCCCTTCCATGAGGTCCCCATCACTGCACACGACCCAGGTCCGGTGGTCCACGACCCGGTGGCCCTCCCGGTTGTGGACGGCCGCGAGATGCGCCTCCGCGATCGCCATGCCCACGGCGGCCATGCACCCCTGGCCCAGCGGACCCGTCGTCGTCTCCACGCCCGGCGTGTGACCATGCTCCGGATGGCCGGGCGTGCGGCTGTCCCACTGCCGGAACCGGCGGATCTCATCCAGGGAGAGGTCGTAGCCGCTGAGAAAGAGCATCGCGTACAGGAGCATCGACGCGTGCCCCGCCGAAAGGACGAAGCGGTCACGGTCGAACCAGGACGGATCCGTGGGATTGTGGCGCATCCGCCGGCTGAGCAGGTACGCGATGGGCGCGAGGGCCATGGGGGTCCCCGGGTGCCCCGAGTTCGCCGCCTGCACGGCGTCCATCGCCAGGGTCCGTATGGTGTGGATACAGAGGACCTCTATCGGCATGTCGTCGAGAGAGGGGACGCGGACGCCCGTCTCCAGGGTGGTTTGTCGGGGCTCGGCGTGCATTCCTTTCGTCCTGTCGGGCCGGTCAGCGAATCTGGGTCTGGCGTCGCCCCACGATACCACGGGCGGCAGCCGGACGCACGGGGCCCGCGAGCCCGGAACGGAGGCGAGGAGGGAAGACGGGCGGCCGGCGCGCGGAGCCGCCGCGGCCGTCGGGTCGGAAGGTCAGGAACCGCCGCCGGCGGCGCTCCCGAGCACCCGGTTCGTCGCGTTCAGGACGGCCAGGGCCGCGGCCTGCGCGAGGGTCTCGCGGACGGGCACCGCACCGAGGAACGCGGGCCGGCGGTCCGCCCCGCGCGCGACGGAGACGAGGACGACGTCCGCGTCGAAGGCGTGGAGTCGCTTCGCGCCGACGAGGAGAAAGGCGGGCGCGTCGGGTTCGCAGGCCCGGATCGCGGCCAGCGTCGCATCGGCGGCGAGCCGCAGCTCGACGGCGTCGAGTCCGACGCCCGAGCGCTCGGCCGCGAACGCCTCGCCGTCCCGCTCGATCTCCACGCGAACGACGATGTTCGAGCCTCGCTCGCGTGAAATCTTTACAGACACGAACCGGATCCGTCGGGCTCCGGTCCGATCGGCGCGGTCCATCTCGACCGCGTCCTGCCGGGATCCGCGCGTACTTGCGTTCACGTCCCTTCCTCCTGAGCCGGTAGCCTCCCCCGGCTCTCTCGCGGGGGCACGGGGCATCGATGCAAGAAAGGATCCGGGCTGCAGGCACGGGTCCGACGCATCCCGTGGGGAGGCACGCTCCGATTCCGCTCGGACCGCGCCAATGTAGGCCGGGCCGGGGTCCGGCGCGAACCCGCGCGTGGATGCGCGGCGCGGGCCGCACGGGTAGGTTCGCTGGCGGTGCGCGGATCCCGGCGGAGACCCTGTAGCGAAGGGAGAGGCGAAGTGAACGACGATTGCCTTTTCTGCAAGATCGGGCGGGGGGAGATCCCGGTGGACATCGTGGCCCGGGGCGAGACCTGGATCGCCTTCCGGGACATCCATCCCCAGGCTCCCGTGCACGCGCTCGTCATCCCCCTGGAGCACGTCGAGAGCGTCGCCGCCCTCGATCCGGACCGCCACCGCGGCCTCGTGGCCGAGCTCGTGCTCGCGGCCGCGGAGGTCGCGAGCCGGGAGGGTGTGTCCGGCACCGGCTATCGCGTGGTGACCAACGTGGGGGAGAGGGCGGGCCAGAGCGTGTTCCACCTCCACCTGCACGTGCTGGGCGGCCGGCCGATGAGGTGGCCCCCCGGATGATGGAGGAGGCGCCGAGCGGGTTGGAGGCCGCGCTCCGGGCGCTGGAGTTCGGGCGGGTCCTCGAGCGCATCGCCTCGGAGGCGACGAGCGGCCCCGGCCGCGAGCGTGTTCTCGCGATGCGGCCGTTGCCGGACCGCGAGGCGGCCGAGTCGGCGCTCCGGGACGCCGGGGAGATGATCGCCCTCCTCGAGGAAACGGACTGGACGCCGGCCCCGCTGCCGGACGGCCGGGCGGCGCTCGCGCGGCTCGAGCCCGAGGGGGCCGTGCTGGAGCCCGCCGAGCTGCTGGCGCTGGCCGGGCTCCTGGTCGCCGCGAGGCGGACGCGGGAGGAGCTGGGCGGCGCGCCGGCGGAGAGGCCGCGTCTTGCGGCGCGTGTCGCCCACCTTCTGAACGAGCCGGCGCTCGAGGCGCGCCTCGAGCGGGCCATCGATCCGGCCGGCAAGCTCAAGGACGGGGCGTCGCCGGACCTCCGCCGCACGCGCTCCGCGCTGCGCCGCGCGCGCGGCGCCCTCGTCGATAGGCTGGAGGAATTCGCGCGCGCGCTCGCTCCCCGCCATCGGGTCGAGGACGGTTCGGTCACCCTGCGCGGCGGCCGCTATTGCGTACCTGTCCGGCGAGAAGGCCTCTCCGCGGTGGGAGGCATCGTGCATGGGGAGTCCGGCACGCGGCAGACCGTGTTCGTCGAGCCCCCGTGCGCGGTCGAGGCCATGAACGAGATCGTCTCGCTGGAGGCGGAGGAGGAGCGGGCGGTCGGCCGGATCCTGCGGGACCTGTCGGACGCGCTCCGGCCTCTCCGGCCGCGGCTGCTCGAGAGCCGCGCCATCCTCGCGGAGCTCGATGCATGCCGGGCCATCGCGCGGGTCGCGATCCGGCACGGAGGGGAACGTCCCCGATTCACCGGACCGGCGGCGAACGGGAGCCGGATTCGGCTCCGGCGGGCCTTCCATCCGCTCCTGCTCGCGGGACCGGGGGAGGCCGTGCCGTTCGACCTCGAGCTCGGGGCGGGGGAGACCGTGTTGCTCGTCAGCGGACCGAACGCGGGGGGGAAGACCGTCCTGCTGAAGGCGATCGGCCTGCTGTCCGCCCTGGCCCGCAGCGGCATCGTGCCGCCGCTCGGCCCCGGAAGCGAGATGCCGTTCTTCCGGTCGATGTTCGCCGTCATCGGCGACGAGCAGTCCCTCGACGCCTCGCTGTCCACGTTCGGGGCGCGAATCCGAAGCCTGCGCCGGATCCTCGAAGAAGCGGACGATGGGTCGCTCGTCCTCCTCGACGAGCTGGGCGCGAGCACGGACCCGGCCGAAGGGGCGGCCCTGGCCGGCGCGGTGATCGAAACGCTCGCCGGGCGGACCGGCCTCACGGTCGCGACGACGCATCTCGGCGCGCTCAAGGCCCTGGCGGCGAAGGACGGCCGGGTCGTGAACGCATCGCTGGAGTTCGATCGGTCCGAGCTCCGGCCCACGTATCGCTTCCGCCGGGACCGGCCCGGTCGCAGCTACGCGCTGGAGATCGCGCGCCGCATGGGCCTTCCGGAAGAGATCCTGACGGCCGCCGCCGGGCGCCTCACCCGAGCGGACCGCGAGCTCGAGCGCCTGCTCGGCGAGCTCGAGGATCGGCAGGCGGAGCTCGAGAGTCTTCTGACCCGGGCTCGGGCGCGGGAGGCCGCGGTGGCGGCGAGGGAACGGGATCTGGAGGGGCGCTCGCGCGAGGTGTCGGACCGGGAGCGAGCGCTCGACCGGGAGGCGAGCCGCCGGGTCGAGCAGCGCCTGCGGGTGGCCCGCCGCGAGGTGGAGGATGTGATCGCCGAGCTGCGCGCTCGCGCCGCGGTGGACCCGGAGGCCGCGGCGGGGGAGGGTGGGGAGGCGCGACCCGATGCGCCTCGGCGGGCCCGGGCCGCCATCGAGGGGATGATCCGCCGCGAACGGCAGCGGGCTGCGGCGGCGCTGAGCCGGGACGTCGATGCGGCGGCCTTCCCGGCCGGCGGGCCCAGGGTGGGAGATCGGGTGCGATCCCGCCGTCTGGGCGTGCGGGGCCGCGTGGTCGAGGTCCGCGATCGCGAAGTTCGACTCGAGGCCGCTGGACTCCGTCTGTCCGTCGACGCCGGGGACCTGGAGCCGTGCCATCCGTCGGAGGCGGAGGGGCCAGAAGGGAGACCGGCACCCGCGGCCGAGGGATCCGGGCGTCCGGAGCTCGTGGCCCGCCCGGAGGTGGACCTGCGGGGACTCCGTGTGGACGAGGTCCGGGGACCGCTGCTCGCCAGCCTGGATGCGGCGATCGCGGCGGATCTTCCGCGCCTCCGCATCATCCACGGGAAGGGGACGGGCGCCGTCCGGAGCCGGGTGCGGGAGATCCTCAGCCGGGACGCCCGCGTGGATGGATTCCGGTCGGGCGCTTTCGACGAAGGGGGGTCCGGCGTTACAGTAGTCGAGTTTCGTGACGCATTCGAGGAGCGAGGTCCTAGCTGAGCAGAACGCCGGGCAGAAATGTTCGTTGGCGGCGCCCGTGGTGAGCGACGCCCTGATCGAGGAAGTGCGCGAGCGCGCCGACATCGTGGAGATCTGCGGCGAGCACGTCGCACTGAAGCGGTCCGGCAGGACCTACCGCGGCCCCTGTCCCCTGCATGGCGGAGAGGGGCCGAACTTTTCCGTGGACCCCGTGCGCGGGATCTTCAAGTGCTTCGTGTGCGGAGAGGGCGGCGACGTCTTCTCCTTCCTGATGAAGCACCTCGGCCTCGATTTCCCGTCCGCCGTCCGGCACGTGGCGGCGCGCGTCGGCGTCGAGATTCCCGAGGGCAGGGCCGACCGGGAGGATCCGCATGCGGACGTCCGTGAGGCACTCGCTTTCGCGGCGGAGTGGTTCGCCGAGCGGTTGTGGGACGAGGCCTCCGGTACGGCGGCCCGGGCCTGTCTGAGGGCTCGCGAGATCGACGACGAGATCGCGATCTCCTTCGGGCTCGGGTACGCCCCGGATGCGTGGAGGGATCTGCGGGAGGCCGCGCGGGACCGGGGCTTGAGCGACGAGGTCCTGGAGCGGGCGGGACTCACGATCGCGCGGGAGGGCGGTGACGCGCCGTACGACCGCTTCCGACACCGCCTCACGTTCACGATCCGGGACCTGAGGGACCGGCCCATCGGATTCGGCGGTCGCGCACTGGGCGCGCCCGACGAGAGGACCCCGAAGTACATCAACTCGCCGGACGGCCCCGTCTTCCACAAGGGCGAGGTCCTGTACGGGCTGGAGCGCGCCCGCCACGAGATCCGGCGGGAAGGCTGGGCCTTCCTCGCCGAGGGCTACACGGACGTCCTCGCCCTCCACGCGCACGGGTACGCCACCGGCGTCGCGCCGCTCGGAACGGCCCTCACGCCGGACCAGGCGAAGCTTCTCGGCCGGTACGCCCGCAAGGTCTACCTGCTCTACGACAGCGACGCCCCGGGCCTGAGGGCGACGTTCCGCGCGGGGGACGTGCTTCTCGCCGCGGGCCTGCACCCGCTCGTCGTGACCCTCCCGGCGGGCGAAGACCCGGATTCTCTCCTCCGGGGCCGCGGCCGGGACGTCCTCGAGTCCCTGCGGGCGGATGCACTGGATCTGCTCGAGCGCAAGCTCCAGATCCTGGAGCGACGCGGGTATCTCGAGAGCATCGAGGGCCGGAGGCGGGCCCTCGACGGCCTCCTGAGCACGCTGCGTGCCGTCTCCGATCCCGCTCTGCTGGACCTGTACCTGGGACGCGCGGCCGAGCGCACGGGGATCCGCCGCGAGACTCTCGTGGGGGAGGTCGCGCGGGAACGCTCGAGGTCGGCTCGGGGGCGCACGGCCCGGCGCCGGGGGTCGGCGGGCTCCGGCCCGACCACCTCCCGCCCGGCTCCACCCCGGGGAGACGAGGCGGCCGAGCGCGCACTGCTGCTGCTGCTCGTCCGGGACCCCGGGTACCTGAGCCGCGCCGTAGAGCTGGGGATCGAGGCGGGGAGCTTTCGGCTGGACGACCATCGACACATCTTCGGCGCCCTCGAGCGGGCCGGACCCGGCAGGCAGGTCGAGGAACTTTCCGCGGAGCTGGAGGCATCCGCGGCCGACCGGCTGAGGCGCCTCGCGTCGGATCCGACGGAGCTTGTCGATCCCGAAGGCGCATTCGAGGAGGCCGTGCGCCGGATCGCGCATCGGGAGCAGATCGCGCGGCTCTCGCAGATCGACCGGGAGCTTGCGCTGGCGGAGGAAGAGCAGGCGCGCGCCCTGCTCGTCGAGAAGGAACGGATCGCGAGGGAGCTCAGGGCGACGGGGGTGTCGCTCAGCTTCCTCAGACGGTACACGGAGCTGGCGGCAGCGACCGGAGGCAACCACCCGGAACCGGAGGTGACGGACTATGGCGAGTGAAGTCGTCGAAGCTCTTCTCGTCCTGCAGGAGATCGACAACGAGATCGGACGCCACAGAAAGGAGTTGCGGAAGCTGGAACAGGAGATAGAGGAGCTCCGGGAGGAGACGGAGCAGGCGGAAGCGCGGGCGGCGGCGGCCCGGCAGAAGGTAGAGGAAGCGTCGGCCGGACTCCGGGTCGCCGAACGGACGGTCCAGGCGGGCCGGGAGACGCTGAAGCGGCTCCAGCAGCGGGCCCAGGAGGTCCACAACATGCGCGAGCACCTCGCGGCCCGGGCCGAGACCGACGCCGCGCGCCGGAACCTGGACGCGGCGGAGGACGAAGTCCTCGAAGCGATGCAGACCCTGGAGGTCGCCCACGCCGACCTGGAGGAGCTCGAGGCCACACTCGCGGAGGCTTCCGGCGCCTACGACGCCCGTCGCGGCGAGGTCGAGGCCCGCCGATCGGAGCTCGAGGAGGCGATCGCCGTGCAGAGGGACCGGCGGGACAATCGGGCGCTTCGCATGGACGAGGACGTGCGATCGCTGTACGACCGGGTCCGGGGGGGACGCACGACGAACGTCCTCGCTCCGCTCATCGAGGGGGTGTGCGGTCACTGCTTCACGGCGATCCCCCTTCAGCGACAGGCGGAGATCCGCAGCGGACGTGAGCTCGTCGTGTGCGAGACCTGCGGCGTCATCCTCCACGCGGACCTGAAGGAGGCGCATGGCTGAAGCCTCGCTGTCGCGCCGCGAGTGGGTCGCGCCCCGCGCGCCTCCCTCCGGAGCGTCGGCGGCCCTCGCGACATCCCTCCGCCTGCCGGAACCGTTCTGCCGCCTTCTCCTCTCTCGCGACCTCGACGACCGGGAGACCATCCGCCGCCACCTCCGTCCGACGCTGAACGACCTTCATCCTCCGGACGCCCTGCCCGACTTCGAGGCGGCCGCCGTCCGGATCGAGAGCGCCATCGAGAGCGGGGAGACGATCCTCGTGCACGGCGACTTCGACGCGGACGGCATGTGCGCCGCGGCCCTGCTCGGGAGAGGGCTCGGCGAGCTCGGTGCCCGCGTGGAAACGTTCTCCCCGCACCGGCTGCGGGACGGCTACGATCTCTCCGATGCGGGTCTCCAGAGGGCGGCCGAGGCCGGCGCGACGCTCATCGTGACCGCGGACTGCGGCGTGACCGCGATCGACGCGGTCCGGACGGCCGCGGAGCGCGGGATCGAGGTCATCGTCACGGATCACCACCGGCCGGCCGCCGAGCTCCCGCTCGCGGTGGCGGTCGTCGATCCGCTGCGGGAGGACGGAGGCTATCCGTTTTCCGGCCTGTCGGGCGTGGGCGTGGCCCTGAAGCTCCTCGGGGGGCTCATTCGCCGCGCGGGTGGGCCCGAGACCGCCCGGAACCGCCACCTCGATCTCGTGGCGATCGGCTCGATCGCGGACCAGGTTCCACTCGTGGACGAGAACCGCCCCCTCGTAGCCGCGGGCCTGCGCGTCCTGGCCCGGACCGACAAGGCGGGTCTGCGGGCGCTGCTGGCCGAGGCGGGCCTCGGCGGCGCGGAGGATCTGGAGGCGGAAGACGTGGCGTTTCGGATCGCTCCGCGACTGAACGCGGTCGGGCGCATGGCGGATGCCGAGGCCGGCATTCGGCTCCTGGAGACGGACGATCCGCGTGAGGCGGCCGGGCTCGTGGGCCAGGCGACGCGGGGCATCCGGAGGCGGAGGGAGGTCGAGGCGACCGTCCTGACCGCCGCCGAGGCCATGCTGGCGGGCCGCTTCGACCCGGCGCGGGACGGCGCCGCCGTGACCTGGGGGGATGACTGGCATCCCGGGGTCATCGGCATCGTGGCCTCCCAGCTCGTGGATCGGTTCCAGCGGCCCGCGGTCGTCGTGGCGTTCGACGGCGACGTGGGGCGCGGATCCTGTCGAAGCTGGCTCGACTTCGACGTGTGCGAGGCGCTCGAGCGCCTGTCCCCTCTCCTCGAGCGCTTCGGCGGCCACCGACAGGCGGCGGGCTTCGGGATCCGTCGGGCGAACATGGAAAGATTTGCGGCGGACTTCTCGAGGCTGGCGGCGGACGCCGCGGCGGCCACCGAGCGCGCCGTGCCGCTCGACGTGGATCTCGTGCTCACCCTGGCGGATGTGACGCCCGATCTCGGAAAGCTCATCCGGAGCCTGGGTCCGTTCGGGCAGGGCAACCCGGCACCGGTCATCGTGACGGAGGATGCGGCCGTGACGGGCATCTCGACGGTGGGCCGGGGCGGCGCGCACCTGCGCGCGGAGCTTTCCGACGGCCGCGGCGGCCGGCTCGCGGCGTTCGGCGTCGGCCTGGGCCCTCTGGCGGCGGAGCTCGGGGCCCGTGCGCGGTGGGACGTGGCCTACGAGCTTGGACGGAACCGGTGGAACGGCCGATCCGTCACTCAGGCCCGCCTGCTGGACGTGCGGCCGGCAGCCTCGTGAGCCTGCGGATCACTGGCGGCGACCTGCGCGGACGACGCCTGGCCGTCCCCCGCGGCCGCGCCACGCGCCCCACGCCCGCGCGAGTGCGCGAGGCCTGGTTCAGCGCGATCGCCGGCAGGATTCCGGCGGCGTCCGTGCTGGATCTGTTCGCGGGTAGCGGAGCCCTCGGGATCGAGGCGTTGTCCCGCGGCGCCGCGCGAGTAGATTTCGTCGAGTCGGATCGACGGGCGGCCGCGGTCCTTCGGCGCAACCTCGAGCGTCTCGAGCTCGGAGATCGCGCGACCGTGAGACTGGGCGACGCCTTCGGGGCGCTGGCGGCGGCGGAGGGATCGGCACGGCGGTGGGACATCACGCTGGCCGATCCTCCCTATGCATCGGGAGACGCGGAGCGCGTGCTCGCCGCGTTCCTTCGGCGGCCGTTCGCGGATCTGCTCTGCGTCGAGCACGCCGCCCGGAGCTCGCTCGCCGCGGACGGGGCCCCGCAGGTCGTGTGGAGTCGGCGCTACGGAGACACGGCCGTCACCTTCTTCATCGGGAACCGAGGAGACTGATCGATGGCACCCCGGGAGCGCCTCGCGATCTACCCCGGCTCGTTCGATCCGCCGACGCTCGGCCACGACGATCTCGTGCAGCGGAGCCTGAAGCTCGTGGACCGGCTCATCCTGGGCGTGGCGGAGACGGCGACGCACGAGAAGCACCCTCTGTTCCCGGTCGAGGAGCGCGTCGACCTGATGCGCGAGCTCTATGGGGCCGAGGGGGCGGTCGAGGTCGTCCCGTTCGCCGGACTCCTCGTGGACTTCGCCCGCGAACAGGGAGCGGGCCTCATCATCCGGGGGCTTCGCGCGGTCAGCGATTTCGAGTACGAGTTCCAGATGGCGCTCATGAACCGGTCTCTGTGGCCGCAGGTCGAGATCATCTTCATGGCGCCGGACAGCAAGTACACCTTCCTGTCCTCCTCCCTCGTGCGGGAAGTCGCGCGGCTCGGGGGCGACGTCTCCCGATTCGTCCCGGGCCCGGTCCTCGAGCGCATGGCGGAGCGCTACGGAGAGAGCGTGCGGGGCGCATGAGCTTCCTCGACGACCTCGGGCCGCGGGCGGCCGCGACGCCGCGCAGGATCGGGTTCCCCGAGCCGCACGAGGAGCGCACGCGGCAGGCCATGGCGCGGCTCGCGGTGGGGGGTTGGGTCGTTCCCGTCGCCATCGGATCGCCGGAGCGGACGGAGGACGTGCGGCGCGAGTCGCCGGACATCGAGGTCCTGGATCCGGCGGACCCGGCGCTGCGCGGCGTCGCGCTGCGCCACTGCGCCGACCTGCCGCCGCCGGGCGGAGGCGACAGTCTCGGATTCGCCGTGGCCGTGCTCGCCGCCGACCTCCTGGACGGAGTCGTTGCCGGAGCGTTTCGACCCACGGCCGAGGTGCTCCGCGCCGGGCTCCGGATTCTGGGAACGGCCCCCGCGACCCGGACGGTGTCCGGCTCGTTCTATCTCATCGCCCCGGACGAGGAGGGACCCGAGCGGGTGCTCACATTCACGGACGCGGCGGTCGTTCCCCGGCCCACGGCGCTGCAACTCGCGGAGATCGCCGAGGCCGCGTGCCAGGCGCGGACGCGAATCGTCGGCGACGAGCCGCGAGTCGCCTTCCTCTCCTACTCGACGTGCGGATCGGCCGGCGGCGAGTCGGTCACGAGAGTGCGGGCGGGGATGGAGATCTTCCGCAAGCGGTGCCCGGGCATCGTGGCGGACGGCGAGCTCCAGGCGGACGCGGCCCTCGTCCCGGCCATCGGGCGTCGAAAGTCGCCCTCCTCGGTCCTGGCCGGTCGGGCGAACGTGCTCGTGTTCCCCGACCTGGACGCGGGCAACATCGCGTACAAGCTCGTCCAGCACCTGGCCGGCGTTCCGGCGCTCGGACCCATCCTGCAGGGACTCGACCGGCCGTTGAACGACCTGTCCCGTGGCGCCGCGGTCGAGGAGATCGTTCACGTGGCCTGCATCACCGCCCTGATGGCGGCCGACCCCGTGCCGGCGGTCGACCCCGATCCCGCATGAAGGAGCGACCATGAGTTTCGAGATCGTCGAAGAGCGTGACATCGCGATCGTCGCCGTGGATGGCGAGCTCATCGTGGGGAACCGTCAGGACCTGAAGGATCGGGTGCTGGAGCGCCTGGAGGGCGGCTCGCGGAAGTTCCTCATCGACTTCGCCCAGTCCAGCTACATCGACTCCTCCGGGCTGGGCGTGCTCGTGAGCCTGTCGAAGAAGATCCGCGAGATGGGGGGAGAGCTGCGCCTCGCGGGTCTGAACGAGGATCTGCGAACCCTGTTCGAGCTGACGAAGCTCGACACGCTGTTCCACATCTCCGACGACAGGGGCGGCGCGCTCGCCGATTTCTGAGTCGTGAGCGCCGAGCCCCGAATCCTCGTCTGCACGAGGCGACCGCCGGTCGCCGAAGCTCTCGCGCGCGAGCTCGCGGCGATCGGCGTGGAGGCGGACTTCGTCGACGGCGCGGACGGATGGGACGGCCTGACGCCGTCGCTCGTGATCCTGGACCTCGCGGGGGACGACCCGCCCGTTCGGGAGGCACGCGACCGGTTCGGTCGGGAGGCGGAGATCATCGCCCTCGTGGACAACGAATCGGCCGGCCGGCTCACGGCGGCGCTCGCGGCGGGGTGCGGGGATTATCTCTTCTATCCCATCAATCCGGCCGAGCTCGGACTCCGGTGGCGGCGCCACGTCGATGCCGGAGAGGCCGATCGCTTCCCGGCGCTCGAGGGCCTGCGCGGACGGCTGGAGCTCACGTTCCCGTCCAGCGTGCGGTATGCGCGTGAGGTCGTCGAGCAGGTCGTGCGGGCGTGCGAGCGCCAGGCCTTCTCGGGCCCGCGGGCGCGCCTCAACCTCCGGGTCGCGCTCGGGGAGGCGGTGGCGAACGCGATCCTGTACGGGAACCGGGAAGATCCGGACAAGCACGTCTGCATCGCGGCGGAGTTCGAGCCCGGCTGCGCCTGCGTGACCGTGGCGGACGAGGGCGAAGGCTTCGACCCGGCGGGGGTCGATGATCCGACGAGGCCCGAGAATCGCGGGAGGAGCCACGGGCGCGGGCTGTTCCTGCTCAAGAGCCTGGCCGACGAGGTCCGCTTCAACGAGGCGGGAAACGCGGTCACCCTGATCCTCGGGTCCGGCGAGGCGCCCGACTCGGAGAGGGCCGCCGCCGACAGATCCGCGGGCCGGCGCGAGAGGCCCCCCGTCCCGGACGGTCGCCTCGGCGACTTCCTCCAGGCGTTCGGGAGCGCGACAGACCTGCCGTTCCGCCTCCAGATCGAGGGAGGCGGCCGGGTGGAGCTCGTGCACGACGCGCTCGGCGATGCGCCGGCCGACCTGCGCGAGGAGCGCTGGGAGCTGCCCGATGGCCGGTCTCTCGTGGCCCTGTTCGACGCACGCCGCGGGCGCGCCGCCGCCCCGATGATCGACCTGCTCGGGTCCTGCGCGCGGAGCCTCGTCGCGTTCACGGCCGAGACCGAGCTCCGGGCCCGTGAGCTTGCAGAGCGCCACGAGGAGATCGCGCTCCTGACCTCCATCGGCGAGTCCGTCGGCTCCATCGTACACCTCGAGCGGGCCGCCGAGGCGCTCCTGTCCCGGATCGTCGCGGTCATGGGTGCCCTGCACGCCGGGCTGTGGGTCATGGACGAGGAGCGGGGTGGGATCGCGCTGCTGGCCTTCGAGGGCCGAGCGCCCGAGGGTCCGCCCGTCGTCCCGGTGAACGATCCGGACTCCCCGATCGCACGGGTGCAGCGGGACCGCGAGCCGCTCGTCCTCGAGCCGGCGGACGAGGAAGCCCGCGGAGACGAGTGCCTGTCCGCCCTGCTCGCCGTGCCCGTCCGCCACACGCGCACGAGCGGGGAGTCCCGGATCGTGGGGGTTCTCACGCTGCGCGGCCGACGGGGCCGGGGCCCGTTCACGACGAGCGACGTGAAGCTGATGGGTGCCATCGCGAGCCAGGTCGGGGCGGCGATCGAGAACGGCCGGCTCGTGCGCGAGAGCCTGCAGAGGGAACGGATGCTCGCCGAGCTTCAGCTCGCCCATCAGCTGCAGCTCAAGCTCCTGCCGGAGCTCGAAGACTTCTCGGATCTCGCCGACGTCGCCGCGCGCTGCGAGCCCGCCGAATCCGTTGGGGGCGATTTCTATCACCTCATCCGCCTGCCGGAAGGCCGGCTCGGCGTCATGCTGGGTGATGTGAGCTCGCACGGGTACTCTGCCGGGCTCATCATGGCCCTCACGATGAGCGCGGCCTCCATCGTGGCGCGCGAGCAGGAGGAACCTGCGGCCGTCCTGCGGGGCATCCACCACGAGCTCGTGCGGAAACTGGAATCCACGGACATGTACATGACGGTCTGCTACGCCGTCGTGGATCCCTCTGCCGGTCAGATCCGGTGGGCGAACGCCGGGCACCCGCACGCCTACCTCATCGGCCGCGACGAGACGCAGCGCCTCGAGGCCCTGAATCCGCCGCTGGGGATCGCGGAGTTCGATGCCTACTCCCAGCGGGTGCTCGAGTGGCGGAAGGGCAGGCAGACTCTGCTCATGTTCACCGACGGCCTCAGCGACTGCCTGCGTCCCGACACCCTGTGGTCGGACGAGCGGCTGACGGGGGTGGCCCTCCAGAATCCCGAGGCGAGCTCGCGCTGGGTGCTGGACACACTCTTCGAGCTCGCCTGTCCTCCCACCGACCTTCCGGCCGACGATCGAACCGCCCTCGTCGTGCGGCTGTGAGCGCGCCGCGCGAGGTCCCGCGGCCCGGGCGGAGGCGGGCGAAGCGCTCGCTGAGCCAGAACTTCCTCGTGGACCCGAATCTCCAGCGGAAGATCGTGGATGAGCTGGGCGCGGGCGCCGGGGACACGGTGCTCGAGATCGGCCCCGGACACGGAGAGCTGAGCGACCGGCTCGTGGGTCGGGTCCGGCGCCTGATCCTCGTGGAGAAGGACGACGATCTGGCCCGGGATCTCGCGGATCGACTCGGAGGGAGGGAGGACGTGGCGGTCGTCCCCGCGGATGCGCTGCGGGTGGACCTGGGACGCATCGCGGGTCCGGGGCGTCCGCTCCGCGTCCTGTCGAACATCCCCTACGCGATCACGTCGCCGCTCCTGTTCCGGTTGCTGGCGATCGAGCCGGCGGCCGATCGCATCGTCGTCACCGTGCAGAGGGAGGTCGCCCGCCGGATCGCGGCGGGCCCGGGCTCGCGCGCCTACGGGGCCCTGAGCGTCGGGGTACAGACGCGGGCCCGCCCGCGGATCGCGTTCCCGATCGGGCGACACGCCTTCCGGCCGGCGCCCCGGGTCGAGTCGGCCGCGGTCGTTCTGGAGCCCCTCGCCGCGCCCGTCGGGGGTGAGGATCTCGAGGATCTGCGCCGTCTCACCCGGATCGCGTTCGGCCAGCGCCGCAAGCAGCTGGGGGGGATCCTGCGGGGCGCGGCCGAATACGGGCTGTCGCGGGAGGGCGCGGAGCGCCTGCTCTCCCATCTCGGGCTTCGACACGACCTGCGTCCGGAGCGTCTGACGCCCGAGGACTTCGTCCGACTTGCGAGGGCGCTCCGCTCCCTCGCCTGAGGCCGGTGCCCCGCCTATGTTCCTTGTGAAGCCATTCACAAGCGAGGACGATGACCACACGCAGAATCCCGGATTCGACGGTCCGCCGGTTGTCGCTCTACCTGCGCCTCCTGCGGGAGCTCGACGCCGCTGGTGACGGAGCCGTCGTGTCCAGCCGGGAGCTCGCGGAGCGGAGCGGCACGACTTCGGCGCAGGTGCGCAAGGACCTGAGCCTGTTCGGCTCGTTCGGAAAGAGGGGATCCGGATACCGGGCGGCGGCGCTCGCGGCGGCCCTGGAGGGCATCCTCGGGCTGAAACGGCGGTGGAGGGTCGGGCTCGTCGGGGTGGGGAAGATCGGCTCCGCGCTCCTCGGCTACGGGGACCTGGAGGCGAGGGGCTTCGACCTCGTCGCGGCCTTCGATTCGAACCCGAGAAAGGTGGGGAGGGAAGTGTTCGGAACGATGGTCTTTCCCGTCGCCGATCTCCCCCGCGTCGTGGTCCGGGAGGCCGTGTCGATGGGGATCATCGCCACCCCGCCGGAAGCGGCGCAGGAGACGGCCGAACGCCTGGTCGACGCCGGAGTCTCAGGGATTCTGAACTTCGCCCCCACGAAGCTCGACGTGCCGTCACGCGTGACCGTGCGAACGATGGACGTCGCTCTCGAGCTGGAAGGACTCAGCTTCGACCTCACCGCGGCCGGGCGAGCCGCCGGCCGGGATTCATGAGCCGGGTGAGCTCGGTCGCGGTCCGGAGCGAGATCGGGACCCTGCGCCGGGTCATCTGCCATGCCCCCGGACCCGAGCTCGGCGTCGTCACGCCGAGCAACCGGGCCGATTATCTCTTCGACGACCTCCTGGATCTGGAGCTCGCGCGCCGCGAGCACAGCCGTTTCCTGGCGATCCTGGGCCGGTTCGCCGAGGTGTACGAGGTCTCGGATTTGCTTCGCGAGGTTCTGGAGATCCCCGAGGCGAGGGCATACCTGGTGGATCACGCCCGGGACGCGATCCGGGCGCGGGCCGCGAACGCCTCGGCCGAGGAGGTCGCGCGGCTCTTCATCGAGGGCGAGGAGACGCCCGGCGGCTCGCTCGCGGATCTCGTGAACGAGGCGTGCTACTCGCTGCCGCCGTTGCCGAACCTGTTCTTCACGCGGGACTCGGCGGCCGTGGTGGGGAACCGGGTCGCGATCGCGTCCATGAAGCACGAGGTCCGGTGGAGCGAAGAGCTGCTCATGCGCACGCTGTTCCGCCACCATCCGGCCCTGACCAACGAGGGCCTGGTGTTCGACGGCGCCGCAGAGAGCCGCATGAACACGCGCCTCGAGGGAGGCGACGTGCACGTTCTGCGCCGGGATCTCCTGCTCTTGGGGCTGTCGGAGCGGACGACCGCGGCCGGGATCGATGCGCTCACGGAGGCGCTGTTCCGCGGCACGGACGTGCGGGACGTCCTCGTCGTCATCCTCCCGCCGCACCGCACGTCGATCCACCTGGACATGGTGTTCACGATGATCGCGCGGGATCTGTGTTGCGTGTATCCCCCCTTCTTCCTGGGCCCGACGCGCCTCCCCGTCCTGCACGTGAATCGGGACCGGGCGGGCGCCCGCGAGGCCGTCGACCTGTTCGCGGCGCTCGCGGAGCTGTCGCTGCCGCTCACGCCGATGCCCTGTGGCGGAAGCCGGCGCACGCTCCAGGAGCGCGAGCAGTGGGCGAGCGGGTGCAATTTCTTCGCCGTGGGGCCGGGCCAGGTTCTCGCGTACGAGCGCAACGAGCACACGCTGGAGGCGCTGGCCGAGCGGGGAGGATTCAGGATCCTGGCGGGCGTGGACTTCCTGACCGGAGACGACATCCCGGATCCCGGGGAGCGGTTTGTCATCACGTTCGAGGGGGCAGAGCTCGTGCGGGGCGGGGGCGGCCCACGGTGCATGACGTTGCCGGTCCTGCGAGACGACGATGCCTGAGGGCCCGGGCGCGGCGGGCTCCGCAGGCGGCCTCCGGTTCGCCGCCGATTCCGTGCTCGTCGCGCGTGCCCTCGCGGCCGTGGGCCGGGGGCCCCGCCCCACGGCGGACCTGGCGCGGGAGGTGTTCGGGCTCCGGAACGCGCCCGAAGGGGTGGCCGCCCGGCTCGTGTACGAGCTTCTGCGCGGAGACGGGCGGATGCAGGTGGACGCGTCCGGATGCTGGAGCCTGGTCCGGGAGACGCCGAGCCTGGACGCCCGGCCGCTCGACGGACTGGACTACGTCGTCGTGGACGTGGAGACGACCGGGAGCCGGCCCTCCGCCGGAGATCGGGTGATCGAGTTCGCGGCCGTCCCGGTCATCGCGGGTCGCCCGGGACCGACGTACGAGACGCTCGTGAACCCGGGCTGCGGGATTCCGCCCGGGATCACGAGGCTGACCGGGATCTCGGCCCCTATGCTCGCCCGGGCCCCCCGCTTCGGGGCCGTGAGCGAGGCGGTGCGCGAGCGGCTCGAGGGGCGGGTGTTCGTCGCCCACAACGTGCAGTTCGACTGGCGCTTCGTGTCCGAGGAGATGCGTCTCTCCCGGTCCGTCCTGCCCGAGGGTCCGCGGCTGTGCACGTTGCGGCTCGCGCGGCGCGTGCTGCCGGGACTGCGGCGCCGGGGCCTCGATTCGGTGGCCGCGTACTACGGAATCGAGATCCGCGGACGGCACCGGGCCGGTGGCGACGCGAGGGCCACGGCCGAGGTCCTCGTGCGGATGCTCGAGGAGGCGAGCCGGCAGGGGATTCAGCGCTGGGGGGAGTTGCAGGACTGGCTCTTCGCCCGGCGGAGACGAGGGAAGGGGCGCACCTGATGGCGCAGATCGAAAAGGGTGGGGTTCGGGTCCGGAGCATGGACGCGGGCAGGCTGCGGCTGGATGGCGGGGCGATGTTCGGCGTCGTTCCGAAGCCGTTGTGGGAGCGCCGGATCCCGGCGGACGCGCGGAACCGCATTCCGCTCGCCATGCGCTGCCTTCTCATCGAGACGTCGGGGATGAGCGTGCTCGTGGACACCGGACTCGGCGCGAAAGAGGATGAGAAGTTCCGCGACATCTACGGAGTCGACAACGCGGGCCGGCCGACGCGGCTGGAGGACTCGCTCCGCGAGGCCGGGCTCGATCCGACCGACATCGACATCGTGATCTCCACCCACCTCCACTTCGACCACGCGGGCGGGAACACGGTGCGGGACGAGGACGGGAGGATCCGCGCCGCGTTTCCGAACGCGAAGTACATCATCCGACGGGGCGAGTGGGAGTTCGCGCGCTCGGCGAACGAGCGGGTGCGCGCGAGCTATCCGCCGGAGAACTTCGTTCCGCTGGAGGCCGAGGGGCGGCTCGAGCTCGTGGAGGGAGACGAGGAGGTCGCTCCCGGTGTCCGGCTTCTCCACACGCCGGGCCACACGCCCCATCACCAGTCGGTGCTCGTGGACCTCGGAGGCGAGGTTCTGTGTTATCTGGCCGATCTCGTGCCGACCCGGGCCCATCTCCCGCTGCCTTGGATCATGGGGTACGACCTGGAGCCGCTCGTCACGATGGAGACGAAGCGGCTCGTCCTCGGACGGGCGGCCAGGGAAGGCTGGCTGCTCGCGTTCGAGCACGACCCCGAGACCGCCTGGGGACGGGCCGTCCCGCCAGACGGCGATCGGGAAGGGGCCGGTCTGGCGGAGGAGGTCGCGGGTTGAGGCGGGCCCCCGGGCCGATCAGACATGCGACATGACATTAGCTATACCTAGCTAGTCGAATTGCGAACAACGACATAGAGGTCACAATGAACGCAGAGGAACGAACCGCGGTCATCGTGGGCGCGGCCCGGCTTCCGACGGGTCGCTTCCTGGGGGCGCTGTCGCCCCTCGCGGCGCCGGAGCTCGGGGCGAGAGCGATCGCGGCGGCGGTCGAGAGATCCGGCGTGGACGCCGGCCGGATCGAGGATGTGATCATGGGCAACGTCGTGCAGGCGGGCGTCGGGCAGGCGCCGGCCCGCCAGGCGGCCGTCCGTGCGGGCCTTCCGGAAACGATCCCGGCGGTCACGATCAACAAGGTCTGCGGCTCCGGATTGAAGGCGGTCATGCTCGCGGCCCAGGCCATCCGCGCGGGCGATGCCGAAGTCGTCGTCGCCGGGGGGATGGAATCGATGTCGAACGCCCCCTTCCTGCTTCGCGATGCGAGGAAGGGGATGAAGCTCGGCGATCGCACGCTGGTGGACGGTCTCGTCCACGACGGCCTGTGGTGCTCGTTCGGTGCCTGCCACATGGGAGGCCACGCCGAGTACACGGCGCTCGAGGCGGGCGTGTCGCGGGAGGAGCAGGACCGGTTCGCGCTCGAGAGCCACCGGAAGGCGATCGCGGCGATCGACGCGGGGGAATTCGAGGCGGAGATCGTGCCCGTGGAGATCGCGGGTCGGAAGGGCACGGTCCGGGTCGACACGGACGAGCCGCCCCGCCGGGACACCACGCTCGAGGCGCTCGCGGCCCTCCGGCCCGCGTTCGCCGGCGACGCCCCGCCCGAGGTCGTCGAGCCGTCCGTCACGGCCGGAAACGCGCCGGGCCTGAACGACGGAGCCGCGGCGACGGTCGTCGTCTCCGAGGCGTTCGCTCGCGCGAACGGTCTGGACATCCTCGCGCGGATCTCCGCATATTCGGTCGGCGCCACGGCCCCGCGAGACCTGTTCTTCGCGCCGATCGATGCGGTGCGCCGGCTGATGGAGCGGGAGGGGACCTCGATCGGGGACTACGACCTCATCGAGGTGAACGAGGCGTTCGCCGTGCAGGCGATCGCGGACGCGCGCGCTCTCGAGATGGATCTGGAGAGAGTGAACGTACGAGGAGGGGCGATCGCCCTCGGCCACCCGATCGGGGCCTCCGGGGCCCGCATCCTGACGACTCTGCTGTACGCGATGCGCGATCGGGACGCCGAGAAGGGGATGGCGACCCTGTGTCTGGGCGGCGGCAACGCCGTCGCGATGAGCGTGGAGAGAGCATGACTCGAGACGTGACCACACCGACCTCCGTCGCGGACGGCGTCCGCGTCCCGGCCGCCCCGCTCGCCCGGAAGGCCGTCGCCGTCCTGGGCTTCGCGACGCTGACCGCCGTGGCGGCGAGGATCGCCGTGCCCCTGCCGGGCACGCAGGTGCCCTTCACGCTCCAGGTGCTCGCGGTCCTCCTGTCCGGCCTCGCGCTCGGCCGCTCGCTCGGGGCGGCGAGCCAGCTCGTGTATCTCGCGGCGGGAGTGGCTGGACTCCCGGTCTTCGCGGCGGGCGGCGGACTCGGCTACCTCCTCGGACCGACCGGAGGATACCTGCTCGCCTACCCGCTGGCGGCCGCGCTCGCGGGCTTCGGCGGCGACAGGCTGCGGGGCCTCTGGTCCGTGGCCGGCATGCTGGTGGTCGCGACCACCGTGATCCATGCGGGTGGGCTCGCGTGGCTGGCGATCCTCACGGACGCGCGGGTCGCCCTCGAGACGGGCGTCCTTCCATTCCTGGGAGGGGATGCGCTGAAGATCGGGCTCGCCCTCCTCGTGGGAACCCGGCTTCGCGTGCCGGTGGGGCGATTCCTGGGCTGAGCGCCGCCCCGGGCCGCCGGGTCCGGACGCCGGAGCCGCGCGCCCCATGAGAGCCCGCGCCACGGCACGCCGATCGCCCTGGTATGTCCGGCTGGGGCTGTTCGCTCTCGCTCTCGGAGCCCTGACGGTCGGTTTCGGATGGGCGGCGCGCGCGGCCGATCTTCCGGGCATCCGGGACGGCTGTCCGACTCCCTGGGCCGCGCTCCCGCTCGTGGCCGCGGCCCTCGTCGCGACCTGGATTCCGATGTCCCGCCTCGACGGGGATGGGTTTTCGGCGCTCGGGCTCGTGCTGACCCCGGGGGCGGCCCGCCGGCTCTTCGGAGGGATCGGCATCGGCCTCGCCGTCGTCGCGGTCTCGGTCGGCGCCGTCGCGCTCGCCGGCTGGATCCGGTGGGAATCAACAGGCATGGATCCGGCGCGCTGGGGGCGCGTGGGGCTCTCGCTCACGGCCTTCCTCTTCCTGGCCGCCCTGTGGGAGGAGCTTCTCTTTCGGGGCTACCTCCTTCGGGTGCTCACCGAGAGGTTCGGCGCCGTGTGGGGCGTGGGGGTGACGGCGGTCGCGTTCGCCGCCGCCCACGGCGGCAATCCCCACGTCGTGTGGCTCGGCCTGGCGAACACTGCGCTGGCCGGAATCTTGCTCGGGGTGCTCATGCATCGCACGGGCAGCCTGTGGGCCGTGACGGGACTCCACTTCGCCTGGAACTGGTCCATGGGCTTCGCCGCGCACCTTCCGGTGAGCGGCGTCGTACTGGACGCTCCGGGCTACCGGGCCCTCGTCAGCGGTCCGGATCTGTTCACGGGTGGGACATTCGGTCCCGAGGGAGGGCTGGCGCTCACGGTCGCGACGCTGCTCGCCGTGGGCTGGGTCCTCCGTCCGCGGGCCCCCGGGGTGGACCGGCATGGTCGGGATCGAACGCGAGCGAGCGGAGCATGAAAGCAGCGGACATGAGCCGGGCCGGAGTCGTCGGCGCCGGCACGATGGGAAACGGCATCGCACACGTCCTCGCGCTCGCGGGTCTGCGCGTGAGTCTCGTTGATGCGGACCGGGCAGCGCTCGAGCGGGCGGGGAAGACGATCGAGAAGAACCTGGCCCGCCAGCTCTCGAAGGCCCGGATCGACGCCGCAGAGGCCAAGGCGGCGCTGGACCGGGTGTCGACCGGGACGGAGCTGGCCGTCCTGTCCGACGCGGAGGTCGTCGTCGAGGCCGTCACGGAGGAGCGGGACGTGAAGCTCCGGCTGTTCGAGGAGATCGGCTCGCTGTGCGATCCGACGACGCTCCTGGCCTCGAACACGAGCTCGATCTCGATCACGGAGCTCGCCGCATCCGTCCCGGAGCCCGCCCGGTTCATCGGGATGCACTTCATGAACCCCGTTCCCGTGATGGAGCTCGTGGAGGTGATCCGCGGACTCGAGACCTCGGACGAGGCGACGGAGACGACCCTGGAGCTGTGTCGCCGGTGCGGGAAGACGCCGGTGGAGGTGAACGACTACCCCGGATTCGTATCGAACCGAATCCTGATGCCGATGATCAACGAGGCCGCGTTCTGCCTCATGGAAGGGGTCGCGGACCCGGAGTCGATCGATACCGTGATGCGGCTGGGGATGAACCATCCGATGGGGCCCCTCGCGCTGGCCGACCTCATCGGCCTGGATACCTGCCTGAGCGTGTGCGAGGTCCTGCAGCGCGACCTCGGCGACGACAAGTACCGGCCCTGTCCGCTGCTCCGAAAATATGTCGCCGCGGGGCGGCTGGGCCGGAAGAGCGGCCGGGGCTTCTACGAGTACGGCGATGCGTAGGTCGTACGGCGGGACGAGCCTGACGGAGGAGCAGCGGGAGATCTGCGCCCTCGCGCGGACGTTCGCGCTCGAGGAGCTCCGGCCGGGCGCGGAGGAGAGGGACGAGCGGGAGGATCGATTCGACAGGGAGCCCGTGAACCGGCTCGGCGAGCTCGGCTTCCTCGGCATGCTCATCCCGCCGGAGTACGACGGGCTCGGGCTCGACATGCTCACCTACCTGTACGCGCTGGAGGAGATCGCGTGGGGCGATCCGTCCGTCGCGGTGTCGATGAGCGTGCACAACTCCCTGCCGACGCAGGTTCTCCTTCACCACGGCTCGGACGAACAGAAGGAGCGCTGGCTGCAGCCGATGGCGAGGGGAGAGATCCTCGGGGCGTTCTCGCTCTCGGAGGCCGGCTCCGGCAGCGATGCGGCGAGCCTCGTGACGCAGGCCGTGCGCGAGGACGACGGCTGGAGGCTCCGGGGGTCCAAGATGTGGGTGACGAACGGCGCCTCCGCCGACCTCGTGCTCCTGATGGCGCGCACGGACGACCCGGACGATCGGAAGGGCTCGCGCGGCATCGGTGCGTTTCTCGTGCCCACGGACGTACCGGGCTACGTTCCCGGGGCGAAGGAAAAGAAGAGCGGTCTCCGGGGATCGGAGACCGTCGCCGTCACGCTGGAGGACGTGCGCCTCGGCCCGGAGCACCTGATCGGAGAGCCGGAGGAGGGCTTCCGCTACGCTCTGGAGGCGCTCGAGGGTGGACGGCTGGGGATCGCCGCCCAGGCGATCGGGATCGGGGAGGCGGCGCTGGACCACTCGATCGCCTACGCGGAGGAGCGGAGTCAGTTCGGCCGGACCCTGCGCGAGTTTCAGGGTATCCAGTTCATGCTCGCCGATATGGCGATGCGCCTGGAGGCAGGGCGGGGATTGCTCTATCGTGCGGCGCAGGCCTACATGGCGGGCGAGCCGAGGCGCCGGAAGCTGTCGAGCATGGCCAAGCTGTACGCGAGCGAGGCGGCGATGTGGATCACGCGCCAGGCGGTTCAGATCCACGGGGGATACGGCTACAGCCGCGAGTACCCCGTCGAAAGACTTTTCCGCGATGCGAAGGTGACGGAGATTTACGAGGGGACGAGCGAGATTCACCGTATCATCATCTCGCGCGAACTCTACCTGGAGAGAGGAACGGATCAGTGAGCCAAACGGGCGTGGAAGGCCTCGCGCAGGTCGAGGAAGTCGCGGCGGAGGCGACGGCGGGGCTGTTCGACCTGCTGGCCGAGCACGAGCACGAGCAGGTCCTGTTCACCTACGACCCGTCGTGCGGATACAGAGGGATCATCGCGATTCACGACACGCGCCTCGGACCCGCCCTCGGCGGCACGCGATTCTGGAACTACGCCACGGACCGCGAGGCGCTCATCGACGCGCTCCGCCTGGCGCGAGGGATGACGTACAAGGCGGCGGTGGCGGGCCTGAACCTCGGCGGCGGCAAGGCCGTGGTCATCGGCGACAGCCGGACCCGCGACCGGGAGATGATCATGCGGGCGCACGGACGCGCCGTGGAGTCGCTCGGGGGCCGCTACATCACGGCCGAAGACGTGGGCACATCCGTCGACGACATGGACTTCGTCCACATGGAGACGGAGTACGTCGTGGGCATGGCGGGCCGCTCGGGCGATCCATCGCCCGTGACCGCGTTCGGCGTGTACCGCGGAATCAAGGCCTGTGCGCTGAAGCGATACGGCTCGGACGAGCTGGCGGGCCGGTCGGTCGTCGTCCAGGGGGTGGGGCACGTGGGCGTGAGCCTGTGCGAGCTCCTGGTCGGAGAGGGCGCGAAGGTGTTCGTGGCGGACCTCGACGAGGCCAAGGTCGAGGCGCTCGTCGCGGAGCTGGACGTGGAAGCGTTGGATCCGGACGAGGTGCTGACGGCCGAGGCGGACGTCTTCGCGCCGTGCGCGCTCGGGGCGGTCCTCAACGACGAATCGATTCCGGCGTTGCGGGTGGACATCGTCGCGGGCTCCGCGAACAACCAGCTCGAGCGCAGTCGCCACGCGCGGCTCCTGCAGGAATACGACATCACCTACGCCCCCGACTACGTGATCAACGCGGGCGGACTCATCAACGTCTACTCGGAGCTCGCGGGCTGGAGCCTGGAGCGATCGAAGCGAAAGGCGGGCGAGATCTACCACACGCTTCTGCAGATCTTCGAGCTGGCCGAGAAGTCGGGGATCACGACGGCGGAGGCGGCGGACCAGATCGCCATTCGCCGCGTGGAGCGGGTCACGAGGCTGCACCGGACGACCCTGTGAAGCCGGAGGGGGCGATGCGCCCTGACGATCCGACGATCCCGCCGGACGTGGATGACGTGGACCCCTCGTGCGAGTGGCTGGCCTGCATGGACCCCGAGATCTACGAGGCCGTGCGGGCCGAAGCGAGGCGGCAGCGGGAGGGTTTGGAGCTCATCGCGAGCGAGAACTTCGTCTCGGGAGCGGTCCTCGAGGCGATGGGCTCGGTGCTCACGAACAAGTACGCCGAGGGGTATCCGGGCCGCCGCTACTACGGCGGCTGCGAGGTCGTGGACGTCGTGGAAAACCTCGCCCGCGACCGGGCCACCCGGCTCTTCGGCGCGGACCACGCGAACGTCCAGCCGCACAGCGGAGCCCAGGCGAACATGGCCGCCTACTTCGCACTCATCGAACCCGGCGACACGATCCTGGGCATGGATCTCTCGCACGGGGGGCACCTCACCCACGGGTCGCCGGTGAACTTCAGCGGGCACCTGTACCGCGTCGTCTCGTACGGCGTGAGCGCCGAGGATGGACGGGTGGACCTCGATGCCCTGGCCGCCCGGGCGCGGGACGAGAAACCCGCGCTCATCGTGGCCGGCGCGAGCGCCTACCCTCGCACCCTGCCCTTCGATCGGTTCGCGGAGATCGCGGCCGACTGCGGCGCCCGGCTGCTCGTGGACATGGCCCACATCGCGGGGCTCGTGGCCGCCGGCGTCCATCCCTCTCCCGTCCCGCACGCCGACGTCGTGACGACGACCACACACAAGACGCTCCGGGGCCCGCGCGGCGGGCTCATCCTGTGCCGCGAAGAGCACGCGAAGGCGATCGACAAGGCCGTCTTTCCGGGGATGCAGGGCGGCCCGTTGATGCACGTCATCGCGGCGAAGGCCGTCGCCCTCCACGAGGCACGGGGCGAGCGGTTCCGGCGATACGCCGGCCGGGTCGTCGAGAACGCACGCGCGCTGGCCGCCGCCCTCGGGCGCCAGGGCTACACGCTGGTCGCCGGCGGCACGGACACGCACCTGCTCCTGGTGGACCTGCGGGAGACGGATCTGTCGGGCAAGGACGCGGAGGAGTTTCTGGGTCGGGCCGGCATCACGGTCAACAAGAACACGGTCCCGTTCGAGACCCGGTCTCCGTTCGTCACCTCCGGCATCCGCATCGGGACGCCGGCGCTCACGACGCGGGGCATGGGCACGGCCGAGATGCAGACGATCGCGGACATGATCGACCGGGTGCTCCGGTCGGCCGGAGACGAAGCGGTCGTGCGGCGGGTCCGGGAGGAAGTGTCGGAGATGTCGGCGGCGTTTCCGCTCGTCTCGTTCGCGGATGACGCGGGCTCCGAGGCCCTCGCCGGAGGAGAGACCGCATCTCCGGACGCAGGAAGGGCCTGACGACGGATCCCGGCGACGGGCCCGATCTCCGCGTGCCCACCGGAGAGGGGAGAGCCGAGCACAGGGTCAGGGGCTCCCGCTTCCTGGCCGTCGTCCGGCCTTGCCCCACGCTGGAGTCGGCGCTCGCGATCCGCGAAGCGGAGCGACGTCTCCACCACGACGCCACCCACCACGTGTTCGCCGTTCGCCTGGCCGATGGCCGCACGCGCAGCGACGACGACGGAGAGCCATCCGGAACGGGCGGTCGCCCCGTGCTCGCGGCTCTGGCGGGCGCCGGCCTCGTCGACGCGACGGCCGTCGTCACCCGCTGGTTCGGCGGCGTGAAGCTCGGAACGGGCGGGCTCGCTCGGGCTTACGGCGAGGCGGCCACGGCCGCGATCCGGAGCGTGGCGGCGCGGCGGGTCATCGAGGCCTTCTCCGTCACGCTGTCCTTCGGCTACGAGGACACGGGGGCGGTGGCCCGCGTTCTCGAGGCCGCTCGTCTGGAGGCCGATGCGAGGCGGTTCGGCGAGCGGACGGAGATGGACGTCGCCGTACCGTGCGATGCGTGGCCGGACGTCGAACGGAAGGTGATGGACGCCACGGCGGGCCGGATCCGGATTCGCCGCGGCGAGGCACGGGTGCTCGTGCGGGCGAGGTCTTGACTGTCTTTTCGTGGCTTTCCTACTTTGCGGGCCCGCCGGGGAGGACGTCGAGACCCGTGACGGTGCGAGGGAACGCGAGACGATGAACGAGATGATGGTGGGGGAGACGCTGGCGCAGCTCGCGCGGCGGAATCCGCGTTTCGCGGAGCCCGCGTACGTCTTCGTCCTCGCCGCGCTGCACTATTGTCTCGAAGGGCTGCCGGAGCCTCGCCACATCAGCGGCTCGGAGCTGGCCGATGCCGTCCGTGGGCTGGCGATAGACCGCTTCGGGCCGCTGGCGAAGACGGTTCTGGAGCACTGGGGCGTGTATTCGACGTCGGACCTCGGAGACATGGTCTTCCTGCTCGTGGACCACGGAGTGCTGACGAAGCAGGAGAGCGATCGGCGGGAGGACTTCGAGGGGTTGTTCTCGTTCGAGGAAGCGTTCGAGCTGGAGTACCCCTGGGGTCGCTGATTCGTTGGTTCCATCCGCGGGAGGTCCCGGATCCGGACCTGCCCGCCGCTTCTAGCGCGGACCACGGCCGGCGGGCCTGGGCATCCGCATCCGGGAGGGGGTGAACGCGTGGAGAGCTCGGAGCGGTTCCCGAGATGTCAGAAGTGTGACAACGGGCTGCTGATCCCGTTGTCCGACTACGGACGGGAGGGTGCGGCCATCCGCTACAAGGCATGGGTGTGCTCGAACCCCGAGTGCGGCTTCAACCTGCGGATCGACAACGGCGAGATCAGCTTCGGCCGGCCGGTCACCCAGTCCTACAAGTAGTTCGCGCTGCCTTCCGATGTCCGGAGCCCCCGAACCGGACTCTCCGCTCGCCGGCCTCCCCGCTAGGGCCGCATCCCGGGGTCGAGGCTCGTGAGCGTCCCCGTGCGCCCGGCGTGGCGCGGGGCCGCGGAAGTCGTGTGGCTTCCGACGGCCGACGAGATGGCCACCCTGGACCGGGCGGCCACGGCCGGGGGGGCGACGACGGAGCGGGCCCTCATCGAGGCCGCGGGCCGGGAAGTCGCCCACCGCATCGCGGCGCGCTGGCCCGAGGGACGGGTCGTGGCGATCGCCGGTCGCGGGCACAACGGCGCGGACGCCCTCGTGGCGCTTCGCTGCCTTGCGGCCTGGGGTCGCGAGGTGGTCGCGGTTCAGGCCGGGCCCACGCTCCCCGAGCCGGACGTACTCGCCGGGTGGGCCCTGAGGATGGTCGGCGTGGAGGCGCTGCCGAGTCTCGCCGCGAACGCCACGGTCCTCATCGATGGGATCCTCGGGACGGGCCTCTCGGGGCCGCCGCGCGATCCTCAGGCGGCGGTCATCGAGGCCGTCATCGCGTCCGGGCGGCCGGTCGTGGCCGTGGACGGGCCCAGCGGGGCCGACCTGTCCACGGGCGCGGTGGCGGGCGCCTGCGTGCGCGCGTCGCTCACCGTGTGCCTGGGCTGGCCGAAGCTCGGCCTCCTGTGCTACCCGGCCCGCGAGTTCGCCGGAGACATCGAAGCCGTGGAGATCGGCTTTCCTCCGCCGCGAGAGTCCTTCGGCGCGCGCGCCATCACCGCGCGCTGGGTGAAGGCGATGCTCCCGGCGCGGGCTCCGGACGCGCACAAGCGCGACGCCGGGTATCTCACGCTCGTCGCGGGACGGGAAGGGATGGCGGGCGCCGCCGTGCTCGCCGCTCGCGCCGCGCTGCGCGGGGGGGTGGGCATCCTGCGAGTCGTGTCGGACCCGCGCAACCGGGAGATCCTCCAGCGTGCCGTGCCGGGCGCGATCTTCGTCGCTTGGGACGACGGATCCGAGGTGGAGGCCTCGATTCGCTGGGCGGACGCGATCGCGATGGGGCCGGGGCTCGGCCGCCAGGCTGCGGCCCGCGAGCTCGTGGAGGCGGTCTTCGCGCTGCGGGAGGAGCGGCCGATCGTGCTGGACGCGGACGGTCTGAGCGTGTGGGCCGGACGGGCAGGGGATCTGGCCGACTGCCTCGCGGGGGGCGACGTGGTCACGCCGCACCCCGGTGAGCTCGGGCGCGTCCTGGACATCCCGGTCCCCGAGGTGACCGCCGATCCGCGCGGGCAGGCGCGGAGCGCGGCGAACCGGCTGGGCTGTGCCGTGCTGCTCAAGGGCGCTCCCTCGCTTCTCGCGAGGTCCGGGGAGCCGCTGCGAGTCGCCACGCTGGGAGGCGGCGCCCTCGCGGCGGGTGGAACGGGAGACGTGCTGACGGGGCTCGTGGGCGCCGGCCTCGCCGCGGGGATGGAGGCGATGGATGCCGCCACGGCCGCCCTCTTCCTCTCCGGACTCGCGGCGGCCGAGTCGGCGGAGCCCGTGGGACACATCGCCGAAGATCTGCCTGATCGTCTGCCGGAGGCGCGCGTGGCCGTCTCCGGGCTCGGGGCTCCGGTTGGGGGGCCGGTCCTGTTCGCGCTCGAGGCCGCCGGGCGGCCCGTCGCGCAGGGCCCGGTCGGATCGGCGGCCCGACGCTGATGTCGCGCTGGCCCGCCCGCGCGGCCGGTGTGGTCACCGTCCTGCTCTCGGGAGCCGCCTGCGCATCCGGCGCCGGGGCCCAGACCGGATCGGGCCGGTGGCGCGCGGACGAGCGAGTCCTCATCGCGGACGTGTCGGAAGTGCGTGCGCTGGCCCGCAGCTTCGACCGCCTGTACGCGGCCACGGACGGCGGCCTCATCGCGTACGACGATCGTTTCGGGCGCTTCGACCTTCCCCTGACCCGGGAGGACGGGTATCCCGAGCGGCCCGTCACGGCGATGGTCTACGACGAGCGCGACGGGAGCCTGTGGCTCGCGTCGGCGGACGGACGATTGCTCCAGTTCGATCCGCGGGCCCGGCGGTTTCGCGAGAACCTCGTCATCTCGGAGCGGATCACCGCCCTCGTACCGGCCGGGGCCGGAGGGGCGGACCTGTTCGCGCGCACGCGGCGGGGGTGGCTGCGCTTCGATCCGTTTCGACGTCGATTCCGCCCCGCTGCGCCCGCGGACGTCGCGGCCGCCAGGGAGCGGAACCCCGATCTTCGAGCCCGCGACGAGCTCATCGGCGATCCGGGGTTCCAGGCCGTGCGCGATCTGATGGGGATGGGCGTCGGCGCCCGCGCCTACCCGGTGACGGACGTGATGCCGGCCGTCGATGCCTCCACGGCCTGGGTCGCGACCGCGGGGAACTTCCTGTTCCGGTACGATCGATACGCCCGGCGCTGGGATGCCGTGGTGTACGGTCCGCTGGGCAGCGGCGCGGCCGGCGTCGTGCTGCGGGCTGGACGCCTGTGGATCGTTCCCCGGACGCCCGAGAACGGGCGGTACGGGGTCGCACGCGCGGACGCCGAGCTTCAGCACTGGGAGCGCTGGGATGCGGATTCCTCGCGCGCCGTGCCCGGCGGCCGCATGCGGGCCGTCGTCGCCTCCGCACGGGGCCTGTGGGTCGGTGGGGAGGACGGGCTCTATCGCTTCTCGGAGCCGTCGGGGACGTGGCGCGAGATCCGGCCGGCGGGCGTCGCGTCGGCCCGCGTGGAGGCTCTCGCGGATGCGGGAGAGGGAGGCGTCTGGATCGGAACGGATCGAGGAGCCGCCCGCCTCGGGCCCGACGGCTCGGCACGAGTGGCGAGCCTCCTTCCCGCCGACAGGATCTCCGCGATCCTCGCGGTCGGGGACCGGGTCTGGATCGGAACACGCCGCGGCCTCTATTCGGCCTCCGTTCCGAACGGCGAGGGACTGGAACTGGAACCGGGCCCCGGCCCTCTGGCGGGTTACGTGGGCGCTCTCGCCGCGAGCCTGGATACCCTGTTCGCGGGACTCGGGCCCGAGGTCTGGCGTCGGGAGCCGGGCGGGATCTGGTCCCGCGTCGAGGCCGTCGGCCGGCTGGGCGGGACCGTGAGCGCCCTGGCCGTGTCGGACGGCGTCCTCTGGGCCGGCAGCGCCGAGGGGCTCGTGCGGTGGGACGCGCGAGAGAATGAGGTGAACCGGATCGCCTTCGCCTCGGGCGACCTGCCGTCCGGGCGAGAGGGGCGCGGGATCACCGGGATCGCGCCCATCTCGCGGCGGGAGGCGTGGATCGCGACGCCGGCAGGTGCGCTGCGCCTGCGGGCGGATTTCTGAGCGGAGGCGGACGTGCAAGGCGTCGAGCCGTCGGGGGAGTTCCGGCGAATCGCGCGCTTCCTGGAGCTGGCGGGCGCGTCGGCCGGCCGGGGGGGCATCGTGATCGGGCCGGGGGATGACGCGGCCGGCGTGCGCTGTCCCGCGGGCGAGGTCCTGGTGGTGAGCACGGATGCGTCCGTGGAAGGGGTGCACTTTCGCCGCGAATGGCTCACGTGGGAGGCGATCGGCTACCGGGCGGCGGCCGCGGCGATGAGCGATCTCGCCGCGATGGCGGCGCGCCCCGTCGGCGCGCTCGTGTCTCTCGCCTTGGCCCCGGAGCACGACCGCGCGGTGGAAGAGGGTCTCGCGACCGGGATCGGCGAGTGTCTGCGGTCCCTGGACGCGGATCTCCTGGGCGGAGACTTCTGCCGGTCGCCTGGCCCCGTCTTCATCGACGTCGTGGCGGTTGGGTCCTGCGCGGCTCCCGTGCCCAGGGACGGGGCGCGCCCCGGTGACGAGCTGTGGGTGACGGGCGTGCTCGGCGCGGCGGCAACCGCGACGATGGCCTGGGAGAGCGGCCTCGAGCCGGACGGCGAGTCGAGGCGGGCCTTCGAGCGTCCGCGCCCGCGCACGGCCGAGGCGGGGTGGCTCGCCACACGGGTCGACATTCACGCGATGATCGATCTCTCGGATGGGCTCGCGGGAGATGCGGGGCAGGTGGCGGCCGCCTCCGGGGCGCAGCTCCGCATGGAGCTCGAGGCGCTGCCGCTTCCCCACGGACTGGGGTCGTGGACGGACCGCAGCGCGGCCCTGCACGTCGCCGCCGCGGGGGGGGAGGACTACGAGCTTCTGTTCGCGGCGTCGCCGGGCGAGATCGAGCCCCTGCGGGCGGACTTCCGAGCGGCGTGGGGCGCGGAGCTCACGCGCATCGGCACCGTGGAGATGGGAGAGGGGGTGATGTGGGTGGACGCGCGGGGGCGCCCGGTCGAGCCGCCCGGCCGGGGCTTCGACCACTTCCCGCCGGACCCGGCCGGATCGGCGAACGGACCTTCCTGATGCGGACGTTGATGTTCGGAGTCGTGGGTGTCCTTTCGACCACGTTCTTCTCGGTGTGCGCTCTCGCCGGTGCCCTGGTGCGGGCGCCGCGCGGGTACTACGACTGGATCCACCGGCGGTGGGCAGGGTCCCTGCTGCTCGCGGCCGGGATTTCCGTACGGGTCGAGGGGCTGGAGAAGGTGCGCCGCGACCGGCCGCAGATCTTCGTCTCCAACCACCAGTCCATCTTCGACATCTTCGCGCTGTTCGCGGCCCTGCCCGTCTCGATCCGGTTCGTCGCCAAGAAGGAATTGAGCCGGATCCCGATCTTCGCCCAGGCGATGAGGGCGGCGGGTCACGTGTTCATCGACCGCAAGGACCGTCGGGCCGCCATCGAGGTCATGCGGGCGGCCGGCCGTCGGATGGATCGCGAGACTCTCTGCCTCGCGCTGTTTCCCGAAGGGACCCGCTCGCGAAGCGGGAGGCTCGGCCCGTTCAAGAAGGGCACGTTCGTGCTCGCGATCCAGACGCAGGCCGATCTCGTGCCCGTCGGGATGGACGGAGGTCGGCGCATCCTCCGTCCGGGGCGCCGGCGCATCACGCCGGGACCCATGGTCCTGCGGGTCGGCGAGCCGTTCCCCACCGCGGGTCTCACGATCGACGACCGGGATGAGGTCGTGGTGGCGATGCGAGAGGCCGTCGTCGGGCTCCTGCCCGGCGAAGGGGAGGAGAACGGAGGAGCGGACGCCGCGGCAGGGGCCGGTGGCGCCGCTCCTCCCCTCAGCCCTACTGACCCGGCGTGAAGAAGATGGGCACGCCTCCCTCCGTGGGGGCGATGACCATGTTGTTCTGTCCCTGGCCGATCTCGCCCAGGGCCTCGAGGTAGCGCCAGTACAGGTAGCGCTGTCCCGCCGTGCCCGTGAGGCTCGTCGCGATGATGTCCTGGGCGTCGCGGATCCCCTCCGCCTCCGCCCGCTTCTGGTTCGCCTGCTCCTCGACGACCTGCGTCTGGAAGCCCTCCGCCTGGACCTGCTGCTCGCGGGCCAGCTTCTGCTCGATGGCCGTCCGGATCGCCTCGGGCGGCTCGATCTCGCGGACGAAGAAGTCCGTCACCCGCAGCCCCCGCGGATCCAGGCGCGCCGCCATCAGCTCCCGGATCCGGTTCCCGATGCCCGCACGCTCCCGGGAGAGGATGTCCGCCGCATTCACCTCGGAAATCGCGTCGCGCACCGCGGACCGATACGTGTTGTACACGAAGGCATGGATGTCCTGCGAGTTGCCGATCGTGAGATAGAGACTCACGGCGGAGTCCGGGTCGATCCGGTACCGATAGGCCGCGTCGATCCCGATCTGCAGCTGATCGGACGTGAGCGCGGTGAGGCGCTCGCTGCCCCCTTCGCGCGGATACTGGACCTCGCGCGCCGAGTAGTTCGTCCAGGAGCGGAGGATGGAGTGGTACAGGCCCTGCCGGAACGGCGTCCGGCTCACGCCGCCGGTCACGGGGTTCTTGCGGACGGCGACCTCGAACTCATCGACGCGGTTGAAGCCGAAGAAGATGAGACCGATCGCGAGGACGGCCGCGAGCCCGAAGCCGATCACCCCGGCCTGCTGGAGTAGCTTTCGCATGAGGCACCTCGTTCTGTATCGAGGAATGGCGCCGCGCGGGCGGCGCGGCGCGGCGTCGGCGGCGTCTTGTCTCCGCCGGTGTGCGGGAGCAATTTGCGCTCGCGAGCCGGCCGGCGGAACCACCCCACCTCCACGAGGACCTGAGATGACATCGATTCGGGACGTCCACGCACGCGAGATTCTCGACTCGAGAGGGAATCCGACGCTCGAAGCGGAGGTGCGCCTCGCGGGCGGGGCGTGTGGCCGGGCCGGCGTGCCGAGCGGCGCCTCGACGGGCCGATACGAGGCGGTGGAGCTGCGCGACGGGGACGCGAAGCGCTACGGAGGCAAGGGCGTCCTCACGGCGGTGGGGAACGTGAACGGCGAGATTCGGGACGCGCTGCTGGGGATGGATGCCGCGGACCAGGAGGCGCTGGATGGACGCCTCGTGGAGCTGGACGGAACCTCGAACAAGGGCCGGCTCGGGGCGAACGCCGTTCTCGCCGCCTCGATGGCGGCCTCGCGCGCCGCCGCCGCGGCCACCGACCGGCCGCTCTACCGCCACCTGGGCGGTGGCGACGCCTCGCTCCTGCCCGTGCCCCTCATGAACATCCTGAACGGGGGCGCGCACGCGGCGAACAACGTGGACATCCAGGAGTTCATGGTCGCCCCGGTCGGAGCCCCGACGTTCCGGGAAGGACTCCGGGCGGGCGCCGAGGTCTTCCATGCCCTGCGCCGCCGACTCACCTCGATGGGCCACGCCACCGGGGTGGGGGACGAGGGCGGCGTCGCCCCCGACCTCCGCTCGAACCGCGAGGCCCTGGATCTCATCGTCGGGGCGATCGAGGACGCCGAGTACGAGCCGGGGCGGGATGTCGCGCTCGCGATCGACAGCGCCGCCTCGGAGTTCTTCGACCGGGAGACGGGTACGTACGCCTTCGAGACGGACGGGGGGGGCGCGGGACGGACGGCGGAGCAGATGACCGCGATGTACGGCGAGTGGCTGGACTTCTACCCGATCCTGTCCATCGAGGACGGGCTGGACGAGGACGACTGGGACGGGTGGTCGGAGCTCACGGCCGCTCTCGGCGAGCGGATTCAGCTCGTCGGAGACGACATCTTCGTCACGAACCCCGTGCGGCTGCGTCGCGGAATCGAGAGCGGCGTCGCGAACTCGATCCTCATCAAGCTGAACCAGATCGGCACCGTGACGGAGACGCTCGACACGATGCGGGTCGCCCGCGAGGCCGGCTACACGACCGTGATCTCGCATCGTTCCGGCGAGACGGCCGATACGTTCATCGCGGATCTCGCCGTCGCGACGGGCGCGGGCCAGATCAAGACAGGCTCCGCGTGCCGCTCGGAGCGGGTCGCGAAGTACAATCGCCTGCTTCGGATCGAGGAGGAGCTCGGCGCGACCGCGCGGTACGACGGAAGGAAGCTCCGTGCGTGAGCCCTGGCGGCGGCTCGGATTCCGGGCCCTCATCGGGGGCCTGTGGATCGTCGCGGGCTACTACCTGCTGTTCGGAGGAGGGATCAGCGCGCTCGGCCTGCGCGAGCTCGGGCGGGAAGAGCGGGCCGCCAGGGCCCGGCTCGACTCCCTGTCGGCGGTCGTCGATTCGCTCGGGCTGCGGGCCGACAGCCTGGAGACCGACCCCGCGGCGATCGAGCGCACGGCGCGGAACGAATACGGCCTCCTGCGGGACGGAGAGCGAGTGTTCTTTTTCGAGCCGGCGGAAGGGGAGGGAGCGGGCGCTCGGGACACGGCCCAAAGCTTGACGGTGCCGTGAGGTCTTTCTAGCTTTGCGGCCAGCGATGCGGGGTGGAGCAGTCTGGTAGCTCGTCGGGCTCATAACCCGAAGGTCGCGGGT
>JBHHZD010000002.1:0-109819 GCA_046757885.1 Gemmatimonadota bacterium | reverse complement strand
GCGTTCCTGAACTTCTTCGACGCGCACCAGCCCTACTGGGCGCCCGCGGAGTACCGGAACCGGTTCCGGAAAGCCGATCGATCGCGCGACCGGTACGATGCGGCCATCGCCTACATCGACGATCAGGTCGGGCTCATCCTCGACGGGCTCGCCGCGCGTGGCCTGCTCGATTCCACGATCGTCATCATCACGGCCGACCATGGAGAGCAGTTCGGCGAGCACGGGCTCGGCGGGCACGGAAACAGCCTGTACCGGGCCGTGCTGCACGTCCCGCTCATCGTGCACGGCGTGAGGGGGATGACCGGCCGACGGGTCGAGCGGCCCGTGAGCCTGCGCGACCTCCCGGCCACGATCGCCCAGCTCGCCGGTGTCACCGATGCCGGCCTCCCGGGCCGGTCCCTGGTTCCGGTCCTGTCGGGCGCACGGGTCGAGACGAGCCCGGTCCGCGCCCACCTCGGAAAGGGCGTACGGACTCCTCCCTCGGAGCCCGTGTCGCGGGGCGAGATGTTCTCGATCATCGCGGGTCCCCTGCACTACATCCTGAACGGAGACGGGGTCGAGGAACTCTACGATCTCGACGCCGATCCCGAGGAGCTGCGGGATCTGGCCGCGGAGCGCTCGTGGCGGTCGCGTCTGGACGAGGTTCGAGCCCTGCTCCCCGCGACGGCGCCGCGCCGATGAATCCGGTTCGGCGGATCGACGAGTGGACGGCCCGGATCCTCGCGCTGCTTCTCGTGGTCCTGGCGGCGGGCGCCGTCGCCGCCTCCCTGCTCGCGGACGTCGCTGGCGGCGAACCAGGGTTCGGCGAGTCTCAGGTGAAGCTGCTGAACCTGGGACTCGTGCTCCTCGCCACCGCGCTCGTGCTGCGCCAGACGATCGGTTTCGACGAAGTGCCCGACGCCCCGCTGGGCCCGATCTGGATCGCCCTGCTGTTCGCCCTCGTGGCCGGCCTCGGGCAACTTCTCCTCGTCCGGGTCCAGAATCTGCTCGGCCAACGCTTCTCGCACGTCCCCGACGCCGCGCCGTGGCTGCTCCCCTCGTCGTACGCGCTCTACCTGGTCCCGCTGGGACTCCTGTTCGCCGTTCTCCGGCGGCTCGGCTTCCAGCGGGTGGGCTCGCGGCGACTCGCGGTCTTCGTGATGGGGTTCGCCGCGCTCTACGGCGTTCTGTACGTCTATCACCCCGAGCTCCATCCCGTGGCGATCGTCGTCCTCGCATGCGGGATCGCCGCCCGGTCGGCGGCTTCGGCGGCCGGGAGCTCGCGCTCCGGCCGCCGGGCTCGCTCGGCGGGCCTTCTGCTTGCCGTCGTTGCGGTCGTATGGGCGGGCGCCGTCGCCGGGGGCCGGCGTCTCGCCGAGTCGCGCGCTCGTGCCGGGCTGACGTCGGCGCCGCCCGGGGCCCCGAACGTCCTGCTCCTCATCCTGGACACGGTCCGCGCGACGAACTCGAGCCTGTACGGATACCCACGCCCGACGACGCCGCGACTGGAGGACTTCGCACGAGAGGGGGTCGTGTTCGAGAACGCGGTGTCCACGGCTCCGTGGACGCTCGTCTCGCATGCCGGCGTCTTCACGGGCCTGCATCCGTTCGAGATGGCCGCGGACTGGCAGGCGCCGCTCGAGAGAGGCCCGCCGACCCTGGCGGAGGTGCTGCGGGATCGCGGGTACGCGACGGGCGGTTTCGTGGCGAATGACCGCTATGCCGGTCGCAACACGGGGCTGGACAGGGGATTCCTCCATTATGACGCCGACGACCTCTCGCTCGCCCAGGTGGCCGGGCGCTCCTCGCTGGGCCGTCGCATCCTCGGCAACGCCTGGGCTCGCTCACACCTCAGGAAAAAGGGCGGCGACGTCGTGGACGAGTTCCTGGACTGGCTTCCCGGCGTGGGCGAGCGTCCGTTCTTCGCCTTCCTCAATCTCTTCGATGCGCACGATCCCTATGCTCCTCCGACCGCGTTCCGCGGCGGGTTCCACACGCGGGACGCGCCCTGGTCGCCGAAGGACTCGCTGGGAGGCGCTTTCCACAAAGCGACCGTCCGGGAGTGGATCGACGGCTACGATGGATCGATCGCGTACGTGGATGCCCAGGTCGGTCGGCTCCTCGACGAGCTCGAGGCGCGAGGGGTGCTCGAGCGCACGATCGTCATCGTGACGGCGGACCACGGGGAGGAGTTCGGCGAGAACGACGTGTACTTCCACGGCAACAGCCTGTATTACCCGTCTCTGCACGTTCCGCTCATCGTCCGGACTCCCGCCGCGACGGCTGGAGGGACCCGGATTTCGCAGGTCGTGAGCTTGCGCGAGATTCCGGCGACCGTGATGGGTCTCCTGGGAGCGCGGCCCGAGGCTCACCCCTTCCGCGGACCGTCTCTCGAGCGCTACTGGGTGACCGGGGGGAACCGGGACGGCGTCCGGGACGAACCGGTCGTCGCCGAGACGAGCGGCAAGGACTGGGTGAAGGCGCGAAACCCGATCAGCCGCGGAGACATGCACTCGGTGTTCGAGGGCTACCTGCATTACATCCGGGACGGCACGGGCGGGGAGAGCCTCTTCGACGTGAGCCTCGATCCGCTCGAGCACGTGGACCTCTCGAAGACCGGGAGGCACCTGGGAGCATTGCGCCGCATGCGGCGGGTCGTGGCCTCGATCACGCGCCCGTATGCGGAGATCAGAGGCAGGGCACCGGTGGAGCCGAAACCGTGAGCCGAGCCCGGCCGGTGGGGCGTCGGGGTCCCACCTCCCGCTTCCTTCGCCTCGCGATCGCGATCGGCCTCGCGAGCGGGCTGCTAGAGGTCCTCCTGCTCGCGACGGAGAAGCTCGCCCTCGGGCGCATGATCTTCTACAGCCGCCAGGCACTGTGGATGACGCCCGTGGCCGAAGCGGGCATCGCCCTCGTGGCGGCCTGTCTGCTGCTCGCCCTCGGACGCGTCCGGCCGGCCGTCCGCTCCGACGCGGCGGGCATCTTCACGTTCGTCTTCCTGGGCACCCTGAGCGTCCTGCTTCTCTATCCGCCTCTCCACATGGCCGCGCGGGCCGTACTCGCCGCGGGGATCGGCGTTCAGGCCTCGCGCATCGCCTCGCGACGCCCGCGCCTCGCGACTCGCCTCGCGGCCTCCGCGCCGTGGCTGGCGGGAGTCGTGGCGGCCGCGGCCGTGAGCCTGAACACCGGGATGGCCCTGGCGGAGAGGGCGGCCGTGCGGCGTCTCCCGACACCGCGGGCGGATGCGCCGAGCCTCCTGTTCATCATCCTGGACACCGTGCGGGCGCGGAGCCTGAGCCTGTACGGGGCGGCGGAGGCGACGACGCCCGACCTGGAACGCCTCGCGAGGCGCGGGACGACGTTCGACATGGCGATCGCGCCGGCGCCGTGGACCCTGCCCTCGCACGCGTCCATGTTCACGGGGCGGCACGCGAGGGAGCTGAGCGCCGACTGGCGAACGCCGCTGGACGATGCCGAGCCCACACTGGCCGAGATCCTCGCGGCCAGGGGATATCGCACGGCCGGCTTTGTCGCGAACACGGGCTACGCGGGCTGGGAGTCCGGCCTGCAGCGCGGCTTCGCCCATTTCGAGGATTATCCGATCACGATCGGGCAGGTCGCGAGCAGCTCGCCCCTCGGGCGCTGGCTCACCCGGAACGGCGTCCTGAGGCGACTCGTGAGAACGGACGAGAACGTGGCCCGGAAGGGAGCCCGGCAGGTGGGCGAGGAGTTCCTGGACTGGCTCCCCCGGGAAGACGGCCGGCCGTTCTTCGCCTTCCTGAACTACTTCGACGCCCACGGGCCCTACATGCCGCCGGAGCCGTTCCGGTCGGAGTTCGCGGGCCCTGACGGGCCGCGAGGCGGGATGAGTCCACTGCACCGGTGGAACGGCCACCCGGACGGGCCGCCGCCGCCGCCGGACGTCATCGAGAAGGAGCGGCGGGCGTACGCGGGCGCGATCGCGTACCTGGACTCGGAGCTCGGCCGGCTGTTCGAGCGCCTGGACGAGGAAGGGCACCTGGACCACACGCTCGTGGTCATCGCCTCGGACCACGGCGAGGAGTTCGGCGAGCACGGCGTGTTCGACCACGGCAACAGCCTCTACCTGCCCGGACTCCGCGTTCCGCTTCTTCTCGTCTTCCCGGGCCGCGTGCCGGAGGGGGCCCGAGTCCGCACACCCGTGAGCCTGACGGACCTTCCGGCCACGATCCTCTCCCTGCTCGATCCGTCGGACACGCCACGCCTTCCGGGACGGGTCCTGCTGCCCGCGGCCCCCGGCGGCCTGGCCGCGTCCGACGGCGGGGCGCCGCCCGCCGGAACGAACGGCGCGGTGCTGTCCGAAGTGTCGTACGCTCCGCGCCTTCCCGCCTGGTTCCCCGTCTCCGGAGGCGACATGGTGTCTCTCGTGTCGGGTCGCTTCCACTACATCCGGGATGGGCGGGGACGCGAGGAGCTGTATGACCTCGGATCCGACATCGAGGAGACACACGACATCTCGATGACTCCCGCGGCCGATACCGTGCTCGCGGGACTCCGACGGGCGATCGAGGGGCTCCCCCCGAAGTCGGGACGGGGCGGCACCGGCGGGATCGGCCCATGACGCCGTCGCGGAGAGGTGCGCCGGCGGGGGCCGTCCTCGCGCTGGGTCTGTGGTTGGGCCTCGCGTACGGCCTTCTCGAGGGGCTCGAGTTCACGGTGCTGGGGGCGATTCCCGGCGCCCTCTCGTGGCGGACGGGGAACTCCCTGCAGGTGCTCTGGGTCGCGCCCATCGTGTACGGAGTCGGGTACGCGGCCTTCTCGCTACCGTTCGCCGCGCTCGCCCGGGTGAGGCGGGGCGTGCGCTGGGAGCTGCCCCAGACTTTCCTTCTCGTCACGTTCTCGGCGTTCCTCGGCGCGACCCTGCTCGGGCGGATCCTCTCCGACCTGAGCGCTCTCGTCCTCGCCATCGGATTCGGGGCCGTCGGGGTCCGGTTCCTGCGCGCGAGACCCCGTCTGGCGACGGACGCACGCCGGTCCCTGCCGTGGCTCGCGGGGCTCGTGGCCGCCGCCGCCCTCTCCGTCTACGCGGGCTACGGCGTACGGGAGCGGCTCGCGATGGGGTCCCTTCACGGGACGACGGACCGTCCGAACGTGCTCCTCATCGTGCTGGATACGCAGCGCGCGGACCACCTGTCCTCCTACGGCTACGGGCGACCCACGACGCCGCGCCTGGATGCCCTCGCGGCGGAGGGGATCCGGTTCGAGAGCGCCTGGGCGACGTCCTCCTGGACGCTTCCGACCCACGCGTCCCTGTTCACGGGACGCCCGCCCCACGAGCACCGGGCCGGAGACATGCGCCGACCCTATCTGGACGGACGGTTTCCGACCCTGGCCGGATTTCTGCGGCGAAACGGCTACGCGACGGGCGGCTTCGTCGCGAACACCTTCTGGTGCGGCCGCCAGACGAGGCTGGACCGGGGATTCATACGGTACGAGGATTTCTACGGTAGCGTGGGCGACGCACTCGCCCGCACGGTCCTCGGACGCCGCCTGGCGTACGAGGTCCTGCCCCGGCTCGGCTGGCTGGTGGACATCCCGGGCCGGAAGCGGGCCGAGACCATCGGCCGGGACGCCTTGGCCTGGATCGATGGACTCGACGGCCGGCCCTTCTTCGCCTTCCTGAACTACTTCGACGTGCACGGGCCCTATCTGCCCCCGCCGTCCACGGCGGGCCTCTTCTCGGGCGGGGCCGAGACCGCTCGCCGACGCGCCCGCGAGATCCGGATCGGGGCCCTGACCGGCGACATCACCCTCCCCGCGCCGGAGGAGCTCCGGGCGATGAGGGACGCGTACGATGAGTCGCTCCTGTATCTGGATTCGGAGCTGGGTCGCCTGTTCGACGGCCTTCGCGAGCGGGGACTCCTGGACGAGACGATCGTCATCGTGACCTCCGACCACGGAGAGAGCTGGGGCGAGCACGGCTTCCTGTATCACGGCCACAGCCTCTATCCGGACCAGATCCGGGCCCCGCTCATCGTTCGCCTCCCCGGCGCGCGGCGGGCGGGGACGGTCGCCGGGCGCGCCGTCGGGATCGATCGCGTGCCGGCGACGGTCGCGGATCTCCTCGGCCTCGCGAGCCCGTTCCCGGGCCCGTCGCTCCTCGAGTCGCTCGGCCCCCGGCCCGATGAGCGATTCGATCCCGTTCTGGCGGAAGTGAGCCGGCGCTCGCTCGTGCCCGCGGACTGGCCGAGCTCGCGGGGCTGGGTGAAGGCGCTCGTGGACGGCGATTGGCTGTACATCCGACTCGAATCGGGAACCGAAGAGCTCTACGACTGGCGGGCGGACCCGGCGGCCGAGCGCGATCGGTCGGCGGAGCCGTCGTCGAGACCCCTGGTGGTGGCGTTCCGCGAGGCGCTGCGAGCGGCGGCGGGCGTCGAGCCGCCGTCCGCGACGGGTGCCGGGGACCCCGCCAGGGAGGAGGGGCCGTGAGCGGGCCCGGGGGGGCGGAGACGAGCGGCAGGCGGCTGCGGGGGTTGGGCGCGCTCGGCCTCGCGCTGTGGTTCGCCCTCGCGACGGGTTTCGCGGACGTGCTCATCCAGGGCTTCCGTCAGCAGGTGCTGGGGCACGTGATCCACCGGAGCGTCCACTTCTGGTGGACGATCCCCGTCGCCTACGTCGGACTGTTCGCCCCCGCGGGCCTCCTCCTGTTCCTGCTGGGCCGCAGGCGGTCGGGGGTCGGCGTCGGCCCGGCGGCCGCCCTCCTCGCTCTCCTGGGCCTGGGGAGCCTCCTGACCCTGCCGCCTTTCCGTGGGCTGCACGCGGTCGCGCTCGGGCTCGTGGCGGCCGGGGGCGCGTACCGGACGGGCGTCGCCGCGCATCGCCGCGCGGCCGGATTCCGAGCGCTCGTCCGGCGCGCTCTCCCGTGGATGGCGCTGGCGGTCCCCGCGACGGCCCTGCTCGTCACGGGCCTCGAAACCTGGCGCGAGGCGAGGGCCCGCGGCTCGCTGCCGCCGCCCCCCGGAGAGGCGCCCGACGTCCTGCTCGTCATCCTCGACACCGTGCGGGCGCAGAACATGAGCCTGTACGGATACGCGCGCGCGACGACGCCGCTGCTGGAGCGACGCGCTCGCGAATCGGTCGTCTTCGACGCCGCGTTCTCCACGTCTCCCTGGACGCTCCCCTCACACGGGACGATGTTCACGGGCCGCTATCCGCACGAGCTGGACGCGGACTGGCTCGTCCCGCTCGGCGCGGCGACGCCTACGCTGGCGGAGGCCTTTGCGGCCCGTGGCTATCTCACGGCCGGGTTCGTGGCGAACCGGTCCTACGCCACGTACGAGCACGGCCTCGATAGGGGGTTCGCGCACTACGAGGACTATCGGGTCTCCCCGGGCCAGATCCTGAGGAGCGCGGGACTCGGCCGCCGCCTGGCGGACGCGCGGAGCCTGCGGCCCCTCATCGGCACCGACGACCAGCTGGGCCACAAGGACGCGGCACGGCTCACGGACGACTTCCTCGCGTGGCGGCGGAAGGCGGGAGCCGAGGGCCGACCCCTCTTCGCGTTCCTGAACTACTTCGACGCCCACGACCCGTACCTGCCGCCGGACGAGTACCTGCGCCGATTCGATCCCGACCGGACGTCGGGCCGGCTCAGCCCGTTCCGGCGCCACGCCCCCGCCGTCCTGGCCCGGCGGGTGACCCGGCGGGACATCCGGGAGGAGATGGCGGCGTACGATGGAGCGATTGCGTACGTGGACGCGGAGGTCGGACGCCTGCTGGCCGAGCTCGAGCGGACGGGGGATCTGGACCGCACGATCGTGGTCATCGCATCCGATCACGGCGAGCAGTTCGGCGAGAACGGCCTTTTCTTCCACGGCAACGGCCTCTACCTGCCGACGCTCCACGTGCCGCTGCTCATCCGGTACCCGGCACGGGTCCCGGAGGGCGTCCGGGTCGTCGAGCCGGTGAGCCTGCGTGACCTGGCGGCCACGATCGTGGACCTGGCCGATCTCGGCCGCGGGCCGGCGTTTCCCGGCGTGAGCCTGGAGGCCCGCTGGAGCCCCGGCGAGCGGGGGCCGGCGGGGTCACCCGTCATCGCGGAGGTGCGCAAGGGTGTGCGCCTTCCCGCGTTCTATCCGGTCTCGAAGGGCGACATGAGCTCGATCCTCACCGCGGACGGCCACCTGATCCGGAACGGCGACGGACGCGAGGAGCTGTACGACTGGAAGACGGATCCGCGCGAGGCGACGGATCTCGCCGCCGGCCCGGGTGGGGCCGAGCTGCGGGCCGGACTGCGGGAGGCGCTGAGGCGCGTCGAGGGGGAGGCGCAGCCGTGAGGGGACCCGGGGGCGCGGCCGGCGGGTCCCGTCCGGGTCCGTGGCACCGGGACCGGGCCCTGTGGCTCATCCTCGGCGGCTCGCTCGTCCTGAAGCTGGTCCTGGCGGCGATCGAGCACGGCGCCGCGGCCGTCCTCGACGAGCGCGCCTACCTGGCGCTGGCCCGGGGGCTCGCGGAGGGACGACCGTATTTGGACACGTTCCGGCCGCCGCTGTACCCGGCGTTTCTCGCCGCCATGCTCGCGGCCGGCCTCGGGACGGCCGGGGTGTGGGCCGGGCAGGCGATTCTGAGCACGGTCTCGACCGTCTTCATCTATCGGATCGGGGCCCGGCTCGACGCCCCCCGCACGGGGCGGATCGCGGCCCTGATCTTCGCCTTCGATCCCGTCCTCGTGAGCTTCACGCACCGTCTCTGGTCGGAGACGGTCTTCCTCTTCTTCCTGCTCGCCGTCCTGGACCTGCTGACGGCGCGCCCGCGCCGCCGCGGGCTCGCGTGGGCCGCGGCCGGGCTCTCGCTGGGCCTCGCCGGCCTCACGCGCCCTATGATCCTCACGTTCGCCCCTCTTCTGCTTCCGTGGGCCTGGTGGCAGGCGCGCAAGGACACGCGCGACTCGGGCTGGCCCGGTCGCTTCGTCCTGCTCGCCGTCGCCTGCGCGGCCGTCGTCCTGCCGTGGACGGCGCGGAACGCCCGGGTCACGGGCGGGTTCGTGCTCGTGGACAGCAACGGGCCGTTCAACTTCCTCGTCGGCACCCAGCCGGCGGCGGCGTTCGTGGACAAGGATGACTTCTGGAGTGCCCGGTACGGGCGGGTGGATGGGGTGGCGTACAAGGATCGGGTCCTCGAGGACGCGAAGGGGGCCCAGAGGGCCGCCGTGGACGCGGCCCTCGCGAACATCCGGCACGCTCCCGGGCTCTTCGTGCGAAAGACGCTCTGGGAAGCGGGCCACCTGTGGACGCTCGACTCGTTCGCCCTGCGACACCTCCGGAACGGCTGGACGCGGCGGTCTCCGCCGGGCTGGGGCGTGGCGCTGATCACGCTCGCTAGCGCGGGATTCTGGGTCGGGCTCGTCGTCGCGGGCTTCGCGGGCCTCGCCGGCATGCCCCGCTCCGGCCTGCGAGGCCTCGCGCTCCTGCTCGCGGCGCACTCCACCGTCCTGTTCGGGCTCACGTACGCGCTCTCGCGCTACGCGGTGCCGCTGCACGCCGTGCTGGCCCTTCCGGCCGCGTGGCTGCTGGCGAGTCCGCGGGCCAGGCTGCGGCTCGGGTGGTCAGGTCGGCCGGTCTCCCGGCGGGTGCTCCTCGCGGCGTCGCTCGGGTTCGTCGCCGTGGCGTGGGCGAGGGACCTTCCGCTGCTCGGTGACATGGTTCTCCACGGGGGCTCCGCCCATCGCTTCCACATGGAGACGGAGGCCGCCCTGGAAGCCCCGGAGACCATCCCGTGAGGCCCGGCTGGGTGCCGACCGCGGCGCTGGTCCTGGCCCTTCTCGCGGCCGCCTCGCTCTGGCGCCGGGACCGGGACGACGGCGCGCGTCGGACGGTCGCGCTCCTGCGAGGGCGCCGCCGACTCCTGGCCGCGGTCGGTCTCGTGGCGGTGCTCCTGCCGGTGGCGGCGTACCGGTACGTCGACGCGACGGACTACGCGCTCGACCTCGGCGCGAGCGCCGTGGCGTTCGCATCGCTCTACCTGCTGCTCCTCCGGTTCCGGCGGGTGGCCGACGGGATCTGCCGCGGCCTGGTGCGGATGCCGGTGATGCTGCTCGCCGCCCTGTTCGTCGCGGCGGCCGTCGCGGCCGGATGGCTCGTGCTCGACGGCGTCCCCCACATCAGCGACGCGGTGGCCTACCAGCTCCAGGCGAAGGCGATGGCCGGAGGGTCGCTGTCCATCGCGGCGCCCGACCATCCGGAGTTCTTCGGCTTCACGCACACCCTCCTGGACGGGACGCGCTGGTATGGGATCATGAATCCCGGCTGGCCCGCGATCCTGGCGATCGGGTACCTCGTCGGAGCCCCCTGGCTCGTGAACCCCGTGCTGGGCGGCCTGACCCTGCTGGCGCTCCACGCATTTCTCCGGCGTGCCGGATTCGGCGAGACGGATGGCCGGGTCGCCGTCGTGCTGCTGGCCATCTCGCCGTTCGCGCTCTTCCTCTCCGCGTCGTACATGTCGCACGCCGCCTCGTTGCTGGCGTTCGTCCTCCTCCTGCTCTTCTGGGCTCGCGTGCTGGACGGCGCGGGCGCGGCGGCGTCCATCGGAGCGGGCCTGGCACTCGTGGCCGGGATGCTCATCCGGCCCGTGGACGCGGCGGCCGTCGCGGCCCCGCTCGGACTGCACCTGGCCTACCGCGCGATCCGCGACCGGAAGTACGCGGTCCCCCTCGTCGTCGTGGGGCTGTTCGCGGTCGCGGGCATCGCGCTCACGCTCGTCTACAATCAGCGCCTGACGGGCGATCCGTTGCTGTTTCCGGTGACGAAGTACTTCCAGCTCCGGAATCCAGCCGAGCGGTTCGGCCTCGGATTCGGGGCCGACATGGGCACCTCGATTCACGGCAGCGAGTGGCCCGGCTTCTATCCGCTGGATGCGGTGAAGGTCACGGCTCACCGATTCATCCAGTTCCTGCGCGACGTGCACGGGGTTCCCCTCGTGATGCTCGCGGCGCTGGCGCTCGGCCTGGCCCGTCTGCCGCGCGAACGGTCGCGCTGGAAGCGACTCGTGGCCGCGTCGGCCCTCGCGCTCGTCGGCGTGTACGTCTTTCACTTCTACCACGGGATCGCGTACGGCTCGCGCCACTACTACCTGGCTCTGCCGGCCGCCGTTCTCGCTCTCTCCGGTCCCATCTCCCGCCTCATGGACGGCCGGCCGGACGCCGAGCGGGCGATGGGCCGCTCCGCACTCGCGGCGCTCGTCCTCACGTCGGCGCTCATCGCCTATCCGCCCCTTCTGCGTGAGTACGGCCACCGGTACCGGGGGGCGTCGGGCTGGGTGCGGGATGCCGTGCGGGAGCGGGGGATCCACGACGCGCTCGTCTTCGTCGAGCCCGGGAACTGGTCATGGAAGTCCGCCTTCCCGCTGAACTCGCTTCCGATCGGGACGGGAGACGTGATCTTCGCCAGGGATCTCGGAGAGAGGAACGCCGTGCTGATGGCGGCTTTTCCGGAGCGGTCGGCCTACCGGGTCGGCGAGTCCGAGGAGGGCGTCGTCGTCGAGCGGCTCCGTCCCTGACGCCATTCTTCGAGAAAGGCCGAGTGCCGGTTCGGCCAGCTCTCGGGACGCCAGGATCCGTCGATCCTGAACCCGTGCCGCAGGTCGCCGGCGCGTCGCAGCTCCAGGTTGCGGGCGGGATGCGGCGTGCACGGCAGCGCCGGCGTGTCCCAGCAGTGATTGCTGGAGACGGGCGTCCAGAGACGGAGGCCGGACTCCGTGCGGAAGGTCGTGAGCTCCGCCTCCGGCATCGGGTGCAGGCCCCGGTCCGGCCCGGGCGCCCGGATCATCCGGTCCACGAGCGTCCTCGCGGGGTTCCTGCCGTGCCGGACGAATTGCATGAGCGGGTCGTCCAGAAGCGGGAGGCTCCCCAGGAACAGGAGCGCCAGGGCGATCCGGCGCCCGGGCCGGGGGACCGTCCGGGGAGCTCGCCCGACGAGCTCGGCGACGACGGTGGCCGCGGCCACCCAGAACAGGAAGTAGCCGAACCGCGGATGCGGCGCCGTCACGAACCAGAACGCCATACCCGCCGCGGTGGGCACCAGCAGGAGCCCGCCCGTCGGCGGCCGGGCGGCGCCGCGACCGGCCCCCGCCCGGAGGAGCCACAGGAGCGAACCCGCCGCCGCGAGAACGAGCGGAAGCAGGATGCGGACCCGGCGGTAGGGGTTCGTCATCGTTCGCAGCCAGGGGCCCACCCAGTCCCATCCCTCTCCCGGCTCGTTGTCCACCCACCGGGCGCTGTGCCGGATGTACGCCAGCTCCGCGTCGGCCTGCTCACCGGGCACCCGCCAGTCGGCGGCCACGGCGACCGCCCGGATCGGATACAGGGGATAGCCGCTCAGCACGGCGCCCCGCGCGAGCCACGGCCCGACCAGGAGCGCCGGCAGGACGAGAGTGGACGCCGCGAAGCGAAGCCGCCCCGGCCCGTCTCTCCCGGGGGCGGAACCCAGGGAGAGCGCGATCACGGTCCCGATCCCCGCGAAGGCGGCGGCGCTCAGCTTGAAGCACACCGCGAGCGCGAACAGGGCGACGACGAGGGCCACCTCGCCTCCTCGCGACCGCCCGTCGCGCTCCACGAGCAGGGCGTAGAGGCGGGAGGCGGCGGCCAGCAGGACGACGGCGACCGCGAGATCAGGCGAATGACTGCGGGCATCTTCGTGGATGACCTTCGCGAGCACCGGGGCCAGCAGGAGCCCGTCGAACACGAGGCGTCCCCTGGGCCCACCGGCCCGAGCGGAGACCAGCCCCGCCAGGGCGGCGGAGACCTGCGCGAGGAGCAGGAAGATGAGCACGCCGTTCACGACGTGCGTGGCCCCACCGCGCCACACCGTTCCGTCGATGAGGGCGGCGAACAGCAGGTTCGCGTTGTTGAAGGCGAGCCGTCCGTGCAGGTTGCCCAGGCCGGGCACGAGCGGGAAGCTGCGGATCCAGCGGACCATGGGCGCGTGGTACATCCCCGTGTCATACTGCGTGGGCGGGCCCGTCAGCTGGTTCGCCGCCCAGAGAGCCGCGATGAGGAAGGCCACGCCCGCCCAGCGCCGTCCCCGGTCGCTCCACCCGCGGCGCAGCGACGCTCCGAGGCCCCGGGCGTGCCCCGCGAGCCCGATGACGCCCGCGAGGCCCAGCGCGAGCGTCGGGATCGCACCGATCGGGAGGAAAGTGTGCCAGACCTGGAGGACGAGGACGACGATCACGAGGCCCATCCAGGCCCCGTCCAGCCATCCTTCGACCCCGGGTCTGCGCGCGCCGAAGCGGGCGAGCACCGGAACGCCGATCCCGGCCAGGAGCGCTCCGATCGCGATCCACGTCAGGAGGATGGACACGCTGCCCGCGAGCAGTCCGACGAGGGTGCTCACGAGCGGGCCGCGTGTTGCCGGCTCGAGCGCCGGGTGCGCACCTTGTGGCGCGGACGCAACACGTGGGCCCGCGGCCCCGGCGCGCGGGCCCTCCAGACGGCTCGCCCGCCCGGCGTCACCCGGATTCCGCGCCATCGAAGGGCGCCCCGCCCGGCGGAGAGTTCTGGAACGGACATTGCCTGATGACCTCCCGTCACTCCGATCGTTGTTCCAGAGAGCAACCCGGCCGCGCGAAGGCCGGAGAGACGAGGGAATCCCGCGTGACCCGAAGGACATCGTACGCGGCGGTCGCCGTCGCGGCGCTCGCGCTCCTGCTCCCCGTCCGGGGAACGGCGGACCTCCTCGCCGGGTCGGATCCGGGGGCCCCACCCAACCTCGTCACGGGGCTGTGGCTGTTCAAGGCCCTCCTTCTCGTGCACGCCGGGATCCTCGCCGTGCTGGGCCGGGTGCAGCTCGGAGAGGAAGGCCCTCGACTCCGCCGCCCCGTAGCCGTGCCGGAGGTCGGCCACGTGGCCGAGCGACTGCTGGTCGCGGCGCTGCTCGTGGCCGCGGCGGCCCTCCGACTCCACGACCTCGGGGACGGGTTGTGGTTCGACGAGATCGCGACCCTCGCGCAACACGTGCGGCTTCCGCTCGGACGCCTGATCTCCACCCTGGACAGCCAGAACCAGCACGTCCTGTTCTCGCTTCTCGCCCGGGGCTCGGTCTCGGCGCTGGGGGAGGGGGCGTCCTCGCTGCGCCTGCCGGCCGCCGCGTTCGGGGTGGCGAGCATCTGGGCGGTCTGGTGGTTCGGCCGGATCGTGGCCGGACGGCGCGAGGCGCTACTCGCAGCCGCGTTCCTCACGTTCTCGTACCACCACGTGTGGTTCTCCCAGAACGCCCGCGGATACACCGGCCTGCTGTTCTTCACCCTCGTCGGCTCCGGGCTGTTCGTTCGCCTGCTGGAGGCGCGTGAGCCGAGCGGCTGGGGACCGGCGGTCGGGTACGCCGTCACGATGGCCCTCGCGGTCTACACGCACCTCACGGCCGTGCTCGTCGTGCTCGCGCACGGCCTCATCTGGCTCGGAACGGCGGCCGGGCGGGGGGCGGATCCGCCGGCCCGTCGTGCCTTCGTCCGCACCGGCGTCGGCCTGGGTCTCGCCGCCACGCTGTCGCTTCAGCTGTACGCCCTCGTGCTGCCTCAGCTCGTCGGGACGCTGACCGAGCCCACGATGGCGGACGTGAACGTGGTCTGGCAGAATCCGGCCTGGCTCCTGGCGGAGACGGCGCGCGGCCTCGCGGCGGCGCTTCCGGGAGGGCTCGTGGGCCTGGCCGCCGCGGGGATCGTCGGCGCGGCCGGACTGGCCGGATTCTGGCGCCGCGGACGCGCCGTGACGGCGGTCCTCGTCCTCCCGGCGGTCGCGACGGCGGCCGCCATCCTGGCGACGGGCCACAATCTGTGGCCCCGCTTCTTCTTCTTCTCGGCGGGCGCCGCGGCGCTCATCGTGATGCGGGGCCTGTTCGTCCTCGGCGCCCTGGTCCCGGGCCGAGCCGGCGACCGCCGCCGGGCGACGATCGTCACGTGGGCGGGCGTGGCCCTGATCGCCGCGAGCCTCCCCGCGCTTCCCGGGGCCTGGCGGCCGAAGCAGGACTACGACGGAGCCCGGGCCTGGGTGGAGGCCAGGCGCAGGCCCGAAGACGCGGTCGCCACCGTCGACATGACCGATCTGCCCTACCGGGCCTACCTGCGCGCGGGCTGGGCGTCGATTCGGGACGCCGCCGACCTCGATCGTCTCGAGGCAGCCCATGCCCGGACGTGGGTCCTGTACACGTTCCCCACACGGCTCGCCGCCGTCCACCCCGACCTCTGGAGGCGTCTGGAGGGCGAGTATCGTCCGGCGGCGGAATTCCCGGGGACTGTCCGGGGGGGCTCGATCGTCGTACTCCTGAAGGAGCGCACGTGACCGGAACCGAGGCGGAGCCCATGGAGAGAGAGGTCGCGAAGCCGGATGTGGAGCTCGTGGCGGAGACGGAGGGTCCGCGATACGAGCGAGCCGTTTCCGTCGTGATCCCGGCGTACGACGAGGCGACGCACGTCGCGGCCGGGATCGAGGCGGTCCGGAACGTGCTGGACGGTTGCCCGTGGCGGTACGAGGTCATCGTCGTGGACGACGGCTCGTCCGACGGAACGGGAGAGGCCGCCGCCGCGGCGGGCGTGCGCGTCCTTCGCCACCGAAGGAACCTGGGGTACGGGGCCGCCCTGAAGCGGGGGATCGAGGCTGCCCGGTACGACTGGATCCTCATCACCGACGCGGACGGAACCTATCCCGCCGAGTCGATCCCCGCCCTCCTCGAGCGCGCCGCAGACCACGACATGGTTGTGGGGGCCCGCACGGGGGAGTCCGTGAAGATCCCGTTGCTCCGACGTCCGGCCAAGAGCTTCCTGCGCTGGCTCGCGAGCTACCTGGCCGGGCAGGCGCTGCCCGACCTGAATTCCGGCCTGCGTCTCATGCGCCGCGATCTCATCGAGCGCTACGTGCACCTCCTGCCGTCCGGCTTCTCGTTCACGACGACGATCACGCTCTCGGCCGCGTGCAACGGCCACCCCGTCGCGTATGTGCCCATCGACTACCACGCCCGCCTGGGGGCCTCGAAGATCCGGCCGTGGCACGCGTATGAGTTCACGCTGCTCATCCTGCGCACGATCGTGTTCTTCAATCCCCTCAAGGTGTTCATCCCGATCGGAGGGGTCCTGGCCGTGGCCGGGGCGGCGAAGTTCGTCTACGACGTGACCCGGGACAACCTGTCCGAGAGCGCGGTCCTCGCGTTCCTCGGGGCTCTCATCATCTGGGCCGTGGGCCTGCTCGCGGACCAGAACGCCAGGATCGCGATGCACCGATGAGGGTCCGCGTGATCGTCCGGGTCCTCGTGACCCTCGCGGTGCTGGCCGCCCTCGTCCTCCTCCTGCCCTGGAGCGACGTGCGGGACGCGGCCGGACGGATGCGGCCCTGGGTGTGGCTCGGGGCGCTGGCGGCCTTCCTGGCCGGTCACAGGCTCGGGGCCGCGAAGTGGCGCATGCTCCTTCGCGCCGGCCGCTGCCTCCTCACCCCGGTGCAGGCGATCCGCTTCTACGCCGCGGGCCTGTTCGCGAATCTCTGCCTCCCGAGCATCGTGGGCGGCGACGTCCTGAGGGCGGCGCTCGCGGCCCGAGAGACCCGCCGGGCGGAGGCCGCCGTGCTGGGGGGGATCGGGGACCGGCTCGTCGATGTCGCCGTCCTCGCCCTGCTCATCGCGTCGGGCGGGATCCTCGCCAGGGGCGCCCTGCCGGCCAAGGTAGCGAGCGCGGTCACCCTCGCCCTCCTGGCCGGCGTCGCCGCGGCGTCGCTCACGCTGATCCTCGCGGCCCGCAGGCCGCTGCGCCGATGGCCCGCCCGCCTGCGCCGGCCGATCGGCCGGGCGCTCGTCGGCGCAAGACGTCTCGCCCGGAGCCCGTCCACGGCGCTCGCCGCGCTCGCGATCTCGCTGACCATGCAGTCGGGCTTCGTCCTCCTGAACGCGTGGATCGGCCGCTCTCTCGGGATCGACGTGCCGCTGGGGGCCTGGTTCCTCGCCTGGCCGCTCGCCAAGGCCGCCGGACTCCTCCCGGTGAGCCTCGGAGGCCTCGGGGTGCGGGACGCGACGCTCGGAGCGATCCTCGTGCCGCTCGGCGTGCCGATGGCCACCGGTGTCGTCGCTTCCCTCGTCTGGCAGTCGATTCTCATCGCCGGGGGCCTGATCGCGGGAGGGCTGTGGCTCGCGCTCGGACGGTGGAGCGGAGCCGCTGATCGCGCCGGGGAGCCGACGTCCCTCCGGGCGCTCGGTCGGGCCCGACGCCGCTATGTCTGAGCCCCGCATCGTCATCCTCGGCGCGGGGCCGGCCGGACTGGGCGCGGCCTTCCGGCTGAGGACCGGAAACCGCGCGGCCGTGACGGTCCTGGAGCAGAAGACCGTGGTCGGCGGGAACGCCGGCTCGTTCGACGTGGCCGGCCAGCGAGTGGACTTCGGGAGCCACCGGCTCCACCCGGCCTGCGAGCCGGGGATCATGGCGGACATCCGCGAGCTGCTGGGCGGGGAGCTGCTGACGCGGCCCCGACACGGCCGGATCCGGCTCGACGGGCGGTGGATCCGGTTTCCCCTCCGCCCCCTGGACCTCCTCCTCCGGCTGGATCCCTCGTTCGCCCTCGGGGCGGCGCGGGACGCGGTCGGGCGCCTGGTGGGTCAGGGACGCGGACCCGAGGAGTCCTTCGCCTCGGTGCTCCTGGCGCGCCTCGGGCCGACGATCTGCGAGCGCTTCTACTTCCCGTACGCGCGGAAGATCTGGGGCAGGGCGCCCGAGGAGCTCTCCGCCACGCAGGCGCACCGGCGCGTCGCGGCGAACTCCCCCGGCAAGCTCGCCCGCAAGGTCCTGGGCCGGATTCCGGGCGTCCCGGCCGTGGGATTCAGCCATTTCTTCTATCCGAGGCGCGGCTTCGGGGCGATCTGCGAGGCCTATGCGGAGGCGGCGAGGCAGGTGGGGGCGGAGATCCGGCTCGGCGAGCGGGTCACGGCGCTCGAGCGGCCCGACGGCGGGGGCGTGTGGCGGGTTCGCGCCGAGGGGGAGGGCGGTCCGCGGGAGATCGAGGCCGACGCCGTGTGGTCCACGATTCCGATCACCGCCCTGGCGGGGATCACCCGGCCGGAGCCCCCCGAGGAGGTCCGGCAGGCGGCCGCGAGCATCGACTACCGGGCGATGCTCCTCGTCTATCTGACGCTCCCCGTGGACCGGTTCACGGAATACGACGCCCACTATTTCCCGGGCCCCGACGTGACGGTCACCCGGCTCTCCGAGACGAAGAACTACGCGAATCTCGACGAGCCGCGGGGCCGGACGACCCTGTGCGCGGAGCTCCCGTGCGCCCCGGACGACGACGTGTGGAGCCTCGAGGACGAGGCCCTCGGAGACCGGGTGATGGCGGACCTGGAGCGGGCAGGGATCGGGCCGCCGGATCCACCCATCGGCGTCACGGTCCGGCGCCTCCGCCACGCCTACCCGATCTACGGGAGGGGATACGAGGCTTCCTTCGCGCGCCTCGACGCGTGGGCCACGGACCTCCCCGGCCTCCTCACCTTCGGGCGGCAGGGGCTGTTCGCACACGACAACACGCACCACGCGCTGTTCATGGCCTACAGCGCGGTCGAGTGCCTGCGCGATGGCCGCGTGGATCCGGCGCTGTGGGCGGCACGCCGTGCGATCTTCGACACCCACGTGGTGGAGGACTGAGCGTGACGGGAACCGCGAGACGCCTGTTCCTGACCGTGTGGCTCGTGTACGGGGCGCACTTCGCGTCCAACGTCGTGCGCGAGACGTATCTCGCCGTGGCGCTCGGTGACGGGCCGTCCCTGCGCGTGGACGCCTACGAGGGCCTCCACCCGGACCTGTTCCGCGTCCCGGGGCGCGGCGTCTACGTCAACAACAATCCGGGCGCCTCGCTGCTCGGCGCGGTCCCGTACGCCCTCTCGCGGCCGTTCGTCGCGATCCTGTTCGCGGCCCGGCCGGAGCTCGCGCGGCCGAAGCCGCCCGGCACCTACGACGATCCGCGCCCCAACCGGACGCGCTTCTTCAACGAGGCGCGAGCGCGGGGGCTGGACGTGAAGCTCGGGCTCGCGGCGGCGAGCATGCAGGTCGGGCTCATGGCGCCCCTCGGAGGCCTGGCGGCCGTTCTCGTCTTCCTGTTCCTGCGCGCCCGTGTCGGGGAGAGGCGTGCCCTCTGGCTGGCGCTTCTGTACGCCTTCGGCACGCCGATCTTCTTCCGGTCCGCGTTCCTGAACCAGAATGCGATCGTGGCGCACCTCGTGCTGTTCGCCTTCGTGGCGATGCTGGGCGTCGATCCGGAGAGGCGGGCGGGTGCCCGGGGACCGCGGAGGCTCGCGGGCGTCGGGGCGCTCCTGGGCCTGGCCCTGCTGACGGACTACAGCGCCGCGCCGCTCGCGGCAGCATTCGGCGTGTGGACGATGGCCGACGGCTGGCGGGCCGGCGGCCCGCGCCGGGCCCTGCGCTCGGCTGCCTGGTTCGCGCTGGGAGCGGCGGGCCCCCTTCTCCTCCTGTTCGGATACCAGTGGCGGGCGTTCGGGAATCCGTGGCTGCCCGCGCAGAGCTACATGCCCGCGACGCCGTTCAGCGTCCGTGGCTGGCACGGGATCACGGCGCCGGCACCCGACCTCCTGTGGCGGAATCTCCTGGATCCCCGGTTCGGGCTCCTCGCGTTCTGTCCGATGCTCGCGCTGGCCGTCGCGGCGCCGTGGCTGCGGCGCCGTCCCGGCGATCCCGGCCCGGCGGGGGTGGCTTTCGCCCTCGTGGCGACGGGCGCGCTCCTCGTGTTCGCGAGCTCGATCCAGTTCGCCCGGCTCCAGTTCAACACGGGTGTGCGCTACCTGGTCCCGGCCGTCCCCCTGCTGTACCTGGCGCTCGTGCCCGTCCTTCTTCGGACGCCCGGGGTTCTCAGGGTCCTCGTCGTCCTGCCGACCGTCGTCATCTCGTGGAGCGTCGCGATGGCGCGGGAATCCGTGCCCACCTCCCTCGCGCACGTGCTGCTCGGCGGGTTCGAGCTTCCCTGGCTCACCGTCCTGCGGAAGACGGCCGGCGCCTACGCGCCGTACCTGGCGGACGGGGCCTCCCCGCTCCCCGTGTTCGCCGTCGTGGGCGTCCTCCTGTGGCTCCTGTGGCGCGGCTGGCCCGCATCGGCCGACGGGGACACGCCCGGCACGACAGTTGCAGGTTGATACGACGTTGATGTAGGCTGGTATCGGAGCACCCGACGTCCCCCCGCGTGCGCGGGGATGAGGTTTCGCCGCATGCCGAACAGGCTGGAGAGCACCCGCCGCAGGCTCCGGATCCTTCGGAAGGGCTATCAGACGCCTCCGACGCCGCCCTTCCTCATCCTGTTCATCAACTCGCTCTGCAACATGAAGTGCGAGCACTGCTTCTACTGGCGAAGCCTGAACGGCAAGGACGACCTGACGAAGGACGAGATCTTCGAGCTCTCCCGCTCTCTCGGGCCGGTCGAGAACCTGAACCTCTCGGGCGGCGAGCCGTTCCTGCGCAAGGAGTTCTCGGAGATCTGCCGCCAGTTCATCCGCCACAACGGGGTCGGCCAGATCTACGTGCCGACGAACGGGTACTTTCCGGACCGCATCGTGAAGCAGGTGGGCGAGACGCTGGAGGAACCGGGTCTCGACCTGTTCGTCGTCGAGCTCTCGCTGGACGGCATGCCCGAGTTTCACGACACGTTCCGGGTCGCGCGGAACTCGTTCCGACGCGCCATGGAGTCCTACGATGCGCTGGCGACGCTTCAGGAGAGCGATGCCCGGCTCCGGATCCACGCGATCTCGACCGCCACCGACGTGAACATGGACGAGATCCGCCGCCTCACGACCTACCTGTACGAGCGGTGTCCGAAGATGGACCACCACAACCTGGCCGTGATCCGGGGCGACCGGAAGAATCCCGGGCTCGAGGCCCCCCTCCAGCACCGCTACGAGGAGCTGTACGCGTACATCCGCCGTCTGTGGGCCCCTCGCGAGGAGGGTCGCTACGGCGCGGCCGTGGAGCCGATGCTCCAGTGGGCGAAGGTCAGGACGATGAAGGAGAACCGCCAGGTCGTTCCCTGCCGGGCGGGTCGGCTCACGGGCGTGGTGTACGCGAACGGAGACGTGTCGCTGTGCGAGATGCACACGCCGCTCGGCAACCTGCGCGAGCAGACCTTCCCCGAGATCTGGAACTCCCCCCGGACCGACGAGCTGCGGGCCCACGTGGCCGCGAGGCGATGCCACTGCACGACCGAGGTCTTCCTGTGGTCGAGCATCGCCTACAATCCGGGCTGGGCGGCGCGCGCCATGGTCGGGGGAAGGGTCTGGAGGCGGCCGCGTCCGCTGGATCCCGCCGACCACGTCCCGATTCGCATCGACGGCGAGGGCCTTCCGATCGAGGACGGCGCGTCCGCGGCGCCGCCCGAGGCGTGAGGGCGGCCTCTATCGGCCCAGGCGCCGGCTCCACAGCGAGGCGGCCGCGAATCCGGCGCCGAAGATCAGGGCGACCACGACCCCGAGAGCCAGCAGCCGCTTCGGGCTGTTGATCGTCCCCCACACCGACGCCAGGCGCCGGCGCAGCCGGGCGGCCGCCCCCGCGTCCGCGAGTTCGTCCGCGTGGATCTCTCTCCACCGCTGCGGGGTGAAGTGCCCGGATTCGACGGCCGCGAACGGGCGCACGTCCACGCTCACGTCGGCCCCCCGGACCCGGACGACGAGGTAGTTGTCGAACTGGGCCGAGAGGAGTCGGCTCTCCTCGCGGGCGCGCAGGATCGGGATGCGGACATCTCCCTCGATCGAGCTCTGGAAGTAGTCGATCCCGTCACGGCGCATGTGCGAGAACTTCATCGGACCGTAGTCGCCGCCGAACACGGCCCGCACTCCGCCCTCCCGCAGAAGGGGGTGGACATCCCGCCACCACGGCGCGTCCTCCTCCCACCACAGGAGGTGATGCATGAGGACGAAGGCGCCCCGCCGGGCCTCGTCCGGCGCGAGCGCCCGGCGCAGGAATGCGATCTGAGCCTCGTCCAGGTCCTTGCCCCGGATGAACAGGCGCTTGCGGGTATCTCCGTCCGCCGGGATCCAGCTGCTGCTCAGGAGAAGGAACCGGTAGCCCCCGTAGTCCACGAAGGCGGGCGGGAGGCCGTACCGGCGGGCGTAGATGTCCCGCGTCACGAGATCGTTGATGTCATGGTTCCCGGGAACGCGGTAGACGGGGGCCCCGATCGCCGCGAAGGCGGAATCGACGACGTCCCACTCGCGCTCGACGGAGGCGGAATCGGCCGGATTCGTCCGCACGTCGCCCCAGATGATGTCTCCGGTCAGGAAGACGAGGTCCGGATGAAGGGCCCGCACTTCCGCCACGAGCGAGCCGAGAAGATAGTGAGGGCCCGACTCGTTCCCGCGCACGTGGCCGAGGACCACGAACGTGAACTCGTCCGCCGCCGGACTCGCCGGTTCCTGCGCCCGGACCGGCCGGTACGGACCGGGAGGGAGCGTCGCGAGGAGGAGCGCCCCCGCGATCGCGCGCCGCGCGTCAGGTCCTCGGGATCGCATACACCCCCCAGGAATGCAGCCGGATGCGGGCGCCGTCCAGCTCCACGAGGCCCGTCCGCGGGTCCACCCGCCGTGCCCCGGCTCCGGGAAGCCCGGAAAGCACGAGGGCCGTGTACCGGTCCGGCGGCAGTTCGACGACCACGGACCGGTACACCCCCGGAACCTCTTCCGGCGGTGTCGGCACCTGGACCGTGTCCCGCTCGCCGCGGATCGTGATGCGCCCGTCGGCCACGGCCCGGGTGGTGAGCTCGAGCACGATCCAGTACGAGCGACCGGTGTCGGTGAGGTCCCAGTCCACCTCGCGCTCCGCCATCCCGCCCCGTCGATCCAACGTGACGACGAGATCGTCCGAGCGACGGACGAGTCGGCGCACGCCCGCCGTTCCCCGCCACCCGGCGATGGGCGCGAAGTCGTCGACGAAGGCCTCCCGCGCGACGAGGCGGACCGCGCGGCCGGCCGCCGCCGTGGCCGCGAGCTCGGGGTCATCCGCCACGCCGTGGATCGCGAGGAGGCGCCTCGTCTCCTCGTCCGCGAGCCGCGAGGAATCTGCGGGCAGCGTGACGCGTGACGCTTGATCCCGCGCCGTATCGACGGCGTTCTCCCGGATGGCGAGCCCCACGAGGCGGGCCCGGCCGCCGGCTCCGTACCGCCAGTTCTTCACGTTCTCGAGGAGACCGACTCCGTTGCCGGTCACGAGTCCGCCGAGCGCGACCGGCTCCGATCCGTCCTTCACCTCGATGCCGCGCGTCGATCCGGTGATCGTGTCCGCCACGAGCAGCGGGCGGCTCCGCTCGCCGATCGAGATCCCCTTGTCACCGGACCCGGTCATCACGCTGGCGATGATGGCCGGGCTCGACGTCATCAGGTCGACCGCGTCGTTCCGGGATCCCTCGAAGCGGCAGCGCTCGATCCGTCCCGTGGCATAGTCCAGATCCACGGCGTCCCCGTTCGCGTTCCGGAACCGGCAGTCGCTGAGGAAGACGCGGGCGTGAAGGACGTGCAGCGCATCGTCGCTGCGGAGGTTGTCGAGGAGCTCGACGTGCTCGAGCCGCACGTCGTCGGCCCCGTGCACGTTCACCATCCCGGTGTACTCGATCCGGTCGATCGTGGCACCGCCGCCGCCGGAGAAGCGGGCGTGGCGGATCACGCTCCCGCCCGCGCCCGGTCCCTGGAGCGCGAGGGCTCCCCATGGATGCCGCGCATCGGAGGCCTGGAAGCGGACGGGCCGATCCGGTGCGCCGCGCACCTCGAGATGGCCGCGCACCACGAGGGAGACTTCCGGATCCAGCACCACGGTCGTGCCGGCCTCGATGATGAGGGTGTCGGCCCGACCCACCCGCAGCGTGTGTCCGACGCGCACGCCGCCGCGCCAGATCCGGCTGGCGCCCCGCGGCGCGGGGAAGGACCACGGGCTGAAGGAGCGGGTCGGGGTCGGCGGATCCCCATCGCTCCATCGCTCGATGCGCGTCGGAGAGGCGCCGATCCGGTTCCGCAGCCGGGGGACGACGGCCGCCGGCGCAGAAAGCCGGCCCGAGCGACGCGGAGGCACGAGAAAGAGCCGGTAGTGCACGGCCCCCGGGCGGATGCCGCGCTCGCGGGTGTCCCAGCCCGGGAGGAGCGCCACCGGCTCCACCGGCACGAACCGAAGGGTGTCGGCCGCCCGGGTCCACGCCCCGTCCACGGTCCGGTCCCCCGCGTCCGGCAGCCCGTTTCCGTTTCGATCCGCGACGACGCGGGGCCGGATGCTCCCGCCCCCTGCCACGTCGAGCCCGACGAGATCGGCTCCCGCGTATCCCCGGGTCTCCAGATCCACGATGGTCGTGCCGTCGGGCCGGACCCCGGCGCCCACGGCCACGGCCACGCGCGAATCCTCCATCCAGGTCCGGAGCACGTCCAGATTCGTCCGCAGACGCCCGATGACCTGCGCCGGGGTTCCGACGTCGGGGACGATCCGCCGACGGGCCCTGTCGTACGCGAAGTGCGAGCGGTACCGGTCCCAGGCCGAACGGGTGAGGTCCTCCGCCTTCCGCGCGAGGGCTTCGTCGGCGAGCTCGTCGCGCAGAATCTCCAGCGCCCGGTCCACGACGAACGGATCGCGGAGGACGGACTGCAGGAAATGGTTCACCCAGATCGGCGGATCCCGGAGGTCGAGCAAACGCACGTCCCAGGGAATCGGGTGAAGGAGGCCCGTCGACGGATCCTCGTACCAGACCTGGTTGTGCAGGTTGTCCATGTGGTACGGGTCGCCGACCGCGAGCAGGTAGGCGACGAAGCGGGCGATCTCCTCGCGATCCAGCCGTCCCATGAGCGCGAGGTGCGACGCGAAGGAGCCGCCCTGAAGGTCCTCGATGAGCCCCCGCAGGGCATCCGTCGTGTCCGCGCCCGGACGGTCGTTGATGGCCGTCCGCTCCCAGATGTACGGGTAGTGGAACAGGCCCCGCGGGAGCCCCTTGAAGTTCTCGCCCCGCTCGGCGACCTCGCCCTCCCAGAGGTTCCCCGGCATCCGGCCGTGGCGTCGGAGGAAGGACTCGTCCACGGGCTCGACCCAGCGGAACATCCCGTAGAATCGATCGTTGAGGAAGACGGGGGCGACCCCGGTGCTCGGGGCCAGGAGGCCGAACTCCGCGGCGAGCCGATTCGACACGTACAGCGGCAGGACGTCCTTCACGGAGAAGGCGAGTCGCCGGTAGCCCTTGAACAGACCCGTTCTCGACGTCTTCAGCGTGAAGGACTTCTTCGGCGTGAGCCAGTGCACGCTCGTGTCCCCCCTCTTGCGGAGCTCGACGGCCCGGGCGTCTCCCGGCTCCAGGAGGACGGCGTCGGTCCACTCGCTCCAGCGGGCCAGAGCGTCTCCGGTGAGGCCCTGCCATCCCTCCCCGGTCACGCGCAGGCGCACGATGCCGGGGTCCGCCCCCTCCGGATCCGTCCGGCGCTCGAGGCTGAGCGCGCGCGGCAGCGTGGCGGCGGCCCAGATCCGGTCGGCGAACAGCTCCGGCACGCTGAACCCGCGGGACCACCAGTCGTCGAACTGGCGGGCGCGGACGTAGTCGAGCACGGATCCCGCGAGGAGCAACCCGAGGAGGAAGTCCAGGGGCAGGGACAGCAGGACGACGTCCCGCAGCCGCACGCGCCGCCGGCGCCGCGCCCCGGTCCTAGAGGTCACCGGGCCACCTCACGCTCGAGCAGGGAGGATCCTCTCCCGCCGCGGCCGGACAGAGGGCGGAGCGGGCCCGCGCGTCCGCGAGTCCCTCGAAGTCCAGCGTGTTGCGATAGCTGGCGCGCACCGACTCCCAGAGCCGCGGCGGGACGGGCTTGAGCACCCGGATCCTGAGCTCCACACGCTCGATCCCGTGGGGGAGCCGGACCTCCGGCCCCCGCAGCACGGGGTCCGCGTCCCGGGCGAGGAACCTCCGGTCCGAGACGGGGCGGAAGCCCACGGCGTTCCACGCCACCCGGGGCAGGGCCGCGGACGCGTCGGTTCTGCCGGGCCGCCCGCCCAGCAGAGGCCCGATCGCCTCGAGGCTCCCGATCTCCACCGAGAAGCCGTCCGTCCCCAGCGAGAGGCGGCCCCGTCCGCCGGGAGCGAGCAGGGCCAGCGACACGGGCCGGACCCGGCCGTCCGCGGGCACGTAGACCGCGGTCTCCGTCCCTCCGAACCCGGCCAGGATCCGGGTGGGGACGAGCGCGTCCAGATACGTCCGGAAGGCCTCCACGGCCCGCCCGTACTCCCCGCGATCGAAGAAGTATCCGATGTAGCCCGTGAGCGCCTCGAAATGCATCGGGTCCACGCGCAGGATCGCGGCGAACTCGTCGCGCGCCGCCTCGGGCTCGTCGAAGCGAAGGCTCGCCCGGGCGAGCGCGGCGTGGTTCGCCACGTTGCGCGGATCGAAGTCGACGAGACGACGGAAGGCGTCCAGCGCGAGCCGCTTCCGGCCGAGCTCCGTGTAGCTGCGGCCGAGCGCCGCGAGCAGGCGCTCGCGCTCGCGGTCCCTCGCGTGCTTGACCGTGACCGCGGGAAAGCGCCGGTCGAGGGCCGCGAGGTACCTCGCGGCGCGCTCGTACTCGCCCCGTGCCACGAGCCGCTCGCCCGCCTCGAGCCGGCGGGTCCAGCGGGCCTCCCACGCGTCGGCGGCCCGCTCGGCGGCTCGCAGGACGGCCGCCCGGGCCGGCGGGACCGCGAGGATCCCGACCGCCACGGCGAGGGCGGCCCCGAGGGACAGGGTGAGCCCCCTCTCCCGCAGCATCACGAATCGGCGCAGCCGTCCGAGCACGTCGGGGCCCTCCGGATCAGACGTTGATGTTCTCCTGTCCGGGCAGGAGCGCGACCTTGCTCGTCCCGCTCACGCCCCGCACCTCGTCGAGGAAGGCCTTCTCGTCCGCCCCGCGCTTGAACTGGATCGAGTATACGAGCTCGGTCCGGTCGTCGGCTCCGAGCGTCTCCACGCTCAGCAGGGACTGTTCGCGCAGGTAGCGGAAGAACACGTCGTTGTACACCGCGTGGTAGTCCTCCGACCCCGCCAGGTGGAGCTTGAGGAGGATCTCCCGCGTCTTCATGGCCCCGATGTCGAACCGGTGGAGGAAGTAGATGATGGCGCACATGAAGAGGGTGAACACGATCGCGGACAGATAGAAGCCGGTTCCCGTCGCCATGCCGATGGCCATCGTGAGGAAGATGAAGGCGACGTCCCGGGATTCCTTGACGGCGTTCCGGAAGCGGATGATCGACAGGGCTCCGACCAGCGCGAAGGCGCGGGCGATGTTGCTCCCGATGATGAGCATGATGATCGACACCGTCACGCCCATCAGGATCATCGTGTGCACGAAGGCGACCGAGTACGAAAGCCCACGATGGGTCTCGCGGTAGAAATAGGCGACGAGGAGGCAGAGAAAGAAGCTGAGCGACAGGGCCACGATGGCCTCCCACAGCTCGAACCCCCCGCCGATCGAAGAGGTCTGCATCATCTCGCGAATCAGTTCGTCCACCTTGCCCTCACGGTTGGGGGTTACCCGGCTGCCTCAGGTGAGCTCGGATCCGAAGAATTCCCGATCCACCGCGCCGCAGTACTTCGAGAGCCGGACGAGCGACAGGCCGCGCCTCGCGACGAGCCGAAGGAGCCACAGCGGCACGCGCTCGTTGAACTTGATCTCCATCACGGCCAGCCGCGGGTCCACGAGATACTTTCCCGTCTCGAGGGGCGGAGCCGGCTCGAGCCGCGTCGTGGAGTACTGGACGCGCGTGTCGAACGTGAGCCGGAGATCCGGCTCGTACGCGCCGAAGAAGGCCCGTCGCCGGTATCGGATCGCGACCCGGGGCTCCAGCCGGTAGGAATGCCGCAGAAGGACGGCCTCCGCGACGATCGGGTCGTCGATGTCCGCGTCCGCGGCCGGCTCCGGGTCCCGGCCCCAGCCGAACACGGATCGCATCCGGTCCAGGGGCAGGCGCGCCCGCCGCTTCTGGATCGTCCGATCCAGGCGCTGCTTGATCTCGACGAAGGGCTCTCCGTCGCCGTACGAGCGGAATCGCAGCTTCCGGCGGAACTTGATCCCTTCGATCTTCTCCCAGAACATCGTGAGGTCCGCCGAGTCCCAGTACACCGAGTGCACGGGATATCCCCAGACCCCGTCGCCGTGCGGGTCGGGCAGCAGGTACCCGTCCAGCTCGGACAGGAGACTCCGGATCTCCGCCTGGGGCAGGAGATACTTCACCTCGAAGCGATTGAACGTCCGCTGGTAGCTAGCCGGCACGGCCGGAACCTTTCCCGAGTCCTGTCACAGCGTCCGGACGGAAACCGGCTGCGCAAGTGCGGTGCCGCCGGACAATCTGACGGCCCGTGCCGGACCGCGCCAGAATGCGGCCCATCCGGTCCCCGTTGCGCCGCGGCCCGCCCCCGCCCGTCGCGGCGTGGCGCCGGTGCCACACCTCCGGTCTCACAACTCGAGGCTCGGGCGCCCGCCCCGCCGGACACGCACACCCCCCAGGGCCAGGAGGCCCAGCGCGTAGACGACGACGCCCGCGGGTACCGCGAGCCACACGGGCGCCGCCGGCCCGAGCACCAGCGCGCCTCCCATCACGAGCCCCGCGATCGCCGGAGGCGCCAGGCGGCCCGCCCCCGGCGCCGTGAATCCGAGACGGGTCGCGTCGCGGCGCGCCAGGGCCATCCGGGTCCCTTCCGTGGCCACGGTGGCCGCCGCGGCTCCGACGAGGCCGAAGGCGGGGATCACGGCCACGTTCAGGGTGAGGTTCGCGGCCGTGGCCCAGGCCGTGAGCCGCAGCACCCTGTCCTCCCGACCCTCGGACATGAGCGCCACGACCGGGACGTCCCGCAGGAGGGCCAGGGTCACGGACCAGATGAGGATCTGGAGGGGCAGGGCCGAGCCCGCGTAGCCGTCCCCGAACACGAGGCGGATGATCCCCGGCGCGAGGACCGTGGTGCCCACCGCGATCGGGAAACCGGCCGCGAAGACGTGGACGGTGGCGGTCCGGTACAGATCGAGCCGGTCCCGGGGCTCGCCGCCGAGCCGCGTCAGGGTGGGCAGGAGGCTCATGCTGTAGGCGGTCCCCAGGTTGCTCAGGAAGCTGATGAGCGCGTAGGCGGCCGCGTAGAGTCCGACCGCTCTCAGCCCGCGGAATGCCCGCAGGAAGATGAGGTCCGAGTTGTAGATCATCAGGCCCAGGAGCGCGGACCCCACGAGGGGCGCCGCCCGCCGGAGGAGCGGACGGATCGCCGCCGCATCCAGCCGCGGACGCAGTCGATGCCCGAGCCGGCCGAGCCACCACAGGAAGGCGAGCGCCGCCAGCGCGTCGCCCGCGAACTGGGCCAGGGGAACCGCCTTCAGGTCCTCGGGGGTCCGGACGAGCCAGAACACGAGCCCGACCATGACGAGCTCGCCGGCCGTCCGGGCCCCCGCGACGAATCGCGTCCGCTCGAGCCCGAACAGGATCCATCGGGACCCCGCGCCCACGGCGAGCAGGGTGAGCCCGTACAGCGCGAGCACGCTCCCCTCCGCGCCGGGGAACACCACGAGCCCGAGGACCGCGAGGCCGGCCGCGAGCAGGGCGGCCAGAAGCACGCGGGCCGTGAGGAGGGACGGGGCGATCGACTCGATGCGGTCCGGATCTTCCGCGATGAGCTGGACGCCGAGCCCGAGCTCCAGTCCCGCGTCCGCGATCCGGTTCAGGTACAGGATGACGGCCAGGGCGAACCCGATGATGCCGAACGCCTCGCTTCCGAGCACGCGCGCGATGTACACGGTCGCCGCGAAGGCGACGATTCGCGCCGCCGCCTCGCCCGATCCGAGGGCGAGGAAGTTCCGCGTCACGAGGCGGTCAGAACGGCCGATAGAGCACCCAGCCGCAGTAGAGGAGCCACAGGAGCACGTTCGCGATCAGGGCCCGATCCGTGAGCAGGGTCTCGGTGGGGCTGCCCGCGTCGTGCTGATGGACGAGAAACAGGTACCGGAAGACGCCGTACAGGACGAAGACCGTGCTGTAGGCGAGCGCCTCGGAACCCACGGCGGCCGCGGTCTCCGAGGAGATGGAATACATGATGTAGGAGACGATCGTGACCGACAGCAGGACCACGGACATCTGATCGAGAAAGACGGGGCTGTAGTGGACGAGCACGCTCCGGTGGTCCGCCGACTCATCGCCGAGCAGGACGATCTCGTGCCTTCGCTTCGCGAACCCGAGATAGAGGGCCAGGAGTCCGCCGCAGAGGAGAAGCCAGATCGACGGCCGCACGTCCACGCTCGCGGCCCCCGCGAGCAGCCGGAGGAGGAAGAAGGCGGCGATGGAGAACACGTCCAGGATGACGAGATCCTTGAGCTTCATCGTGTACGCGGCGTTCAGGACCACGTAGGCGGCCGCGATGAGAGCCACGGTGGCGTGCACGCTCCAGGCGATGCCGAGGGCGATCAGGAGCAGGAGGATGCCGGCCGAGGCCGCGGCCCGCGGGGAGATGCGCCCGGAGGCGACGGGCCGCAGACGCTTCGTGGGGTGAAGCCGATCCGCCTCCCGATCGGCGACGTCGTTGAGGGCGTACACGCCGCTCGCCAGGAGACAGAACGCGGCGAACGCGAGAAGGGCCGGAACGACGGCCTCCGCCCGGGTCGCGCGGCCCGAGAACAGGAGCGGCGCGAGGACGAAGAAGTTCTTCACCCACTGCCGCGGGCGGAGGAGCCTCAGCCAGTCTGCCACGGTTTCGCTCACACGAGCCGGTTGTAGACCGTGCCGATGAGCCTGCCGATCGCGTACCCGATGACGAACAGGTAGACGAAGCCGATCAGGCTCCCGACGAAGCTCACCCGATAGCCCGGGAAGTAGGCGGCCAGGAGTCCGAGATGCGCCCCGACCCGCGGCCCGCCCTTCAACACGAGCACGTTCGTCGCGACGAACAGCCCCCCTCCCAGGAGGCATCCCATCGCGATGCCCCAGGCCCGCGCGTTCAGCCTCCGGATCGCGGTCTGGAGCTCCTCTTCTCGCTCTCTCATCGGTTCGGCCTCCAGGTCGGTCAGATGTGGTCCAGAAAGTCGCGGGTGGCGGCGAGCTCCTGACGGGTTCGGGTGATGAAGATCGAGGTCGCGATGACGAGGTTCCGCGCGAAGGCGATGAACCAGCCCACGAAGAACCCGACCGTGAACGCCCACAGGCCTCCGACGACGGCGCCGGGCCAGGACACGGTGTAGCCCGTGAAGTACTCCCGCAACAGGCCGATCTGCGGCGCCGGGTCGGGCCGCACGACCACGTGGAAGACGGTCAGGAGGAAGACGATCGCACCGCTCGCCGTGCCCACCGCGAGTCCGAGGGCCCGCTTGTGAAGAGGGCCGAATGCGAGCGCGAGCTGCCCCGACAGGGCCTCCTCCGTCTCTCGATCGATGCCGTTCATGGCTTCATCCCTCATGCGTGTTCCAAATGCTCTGTCTCGGCCGCGACGGGATGGGCGGCCAGGTCTCGATGCCGACCTCCGAGAAGGCCGCGACGTCCGGGGGCGGCGTGGGCGCCCCGAACAGGGTGTGGGCGAGCCAGCCGATGACCGCGGACAGGCCGGCGCTCACGTAATAGATGAGATGCAGCGGCAGCGAGGCGAGCGCGAACCACGCGCCCTTCTGCCGGCGGAGGAGCTGATAGAAGCCGAAGTTGATTCCGAGGACGGCTCCCGCCGAGGCGGCGGTCGCGAGAAGGGGCCACCAGGAACGTCCGAGCGCCGAGACGATGAGTCCGATGGCCCCGAGGCCCACGAGCGCCGTGCACCACTTCTGCGCGCTTTGCACGTTCAGCGTGTTGCCGGCCGCGGACGGCCCTTCCTGGATGATGAGCCGCGTCCACGGCACGCCGCGGCTCACGAAGTCCGTCGTGAGCACGTTCCGCAGAGACCACTTCTTCAGGTGTGTCGCCTGGATCTCCGGCCGCAGGACGATGCGGTGGCCCTGAAGCCGGAGTCTCCGACCCAGCTCGATGTCCTCGATCTGCGGGGCGGGGAAGTGCCACTCGTCGTACATGCCGACGCTTCGGAAGACATCGGCGCGGATGGCCCCGCAGCCCGCCCAGAACGTCTCGGCCTCGCCGGCGCTCTGCTGGTGAACGTAGTGGTGGAGCAGGTTGCGATACTGCGATACGAGCCCGGGCGCCGCGGGTTCGGCGTCGTACGAGCCGAACACGGCGCTGATCTCGGGCTCCCGTTCGAGGACGGTGGCGAACCGACGGAGGGTGTCCGGGTGGACCCGCACGTCGGCGTCGATGAACACGACGGCATCGCCTCGCGAGACCTCGAAGCCCCGGTTGCGGGCGTAGGCCGGGCCGTGGGGCCGTCCGGGCAGGCGGAGGACCGTGTCCGCGTAGCGGGCCGCGACGAGGGACGTGTCGTCCGTGCTCGCGTCGTCCACGACGATGAGTTCCCATCGATGCACGTCCAGATCGCTCCGGCGGAGGGCCGCGAGCGTATCCGGGAGGATGTCGGCTCCCTGATGGCTCGGTACCACGACGGACAGCAGGGGCGCCGGGCTCACGTTCCGCCTCCGAGCACGGCGCGTCGCACTCGCCTGGCCGCGCGGCGAAACCGCAGCCGGCGAGCGAACGCCTTCCCGCCCCAGGTCTCGAGCCGGCCCGGGTACCGGAAGTAGATCATGTCGAGGCGCGGGAGCCGCTCCGCGGACTCCGATCGCTCGACGCAGCGCAGCTCCGTCGTGCATCCGTACCGGTAGAGGGTGCGCACGGCCCGCGCCGACCGACCGTCCACGGATCCGTACGGATAGGCGAACGCCTCCGGCCGCCGGCCGGTCTCCATGGCCAGCCGGTCGGCCGAGCCCGCCAGCTCTTCCTGGAGAGCCTCGGGGGGGAGGGCCGGCAGATGCGGGTGCGAGCGGGTGTGCGACCCGAGGCGGACGCCCTCCTCGGCCAGTTCGCCGAGCGCGTCCCAGCCCAGGAGGGGCAGCGTGGGGATCCCGTGCTGACGCCGGCCTCCCCACCGATTGTCGCTCCCCACGTGGTCCGTGACGATGAACAGGGTGACCGGGATCCCGTGGCCGCGCAGGATCGGCCACGCGACGCTCCGGAAGTTCTCGAAACCGTCATCGAACGTGATGGCGATGGCGTCCTCCTCGGCCGGGCCCTCCACCAGGTCCGCCAGGCCGGTCACGCGTACGGGCGCGGCGGCGAGCCACTCCGCGTGGCGCCGCAGAGCGGCCACGTCCACGGAGATGGGCGAGCCGGAGGAGTCGATCGAATGATACATGAGGATCGCGCGCACGGTGTCCGCCTCACCCCGTCCGCGCCAGCGCGGCTCGCCTCTCCTCGATCACGTCGGCGATGATCCGCTCGAGGGGAGTCTCGGGACGATAGCCGATCGTTCGCGCCAGCTTCGTCACGTCCGGCACCCGCCGCTGCGTGTCCTCGAAGCCCTCGGCGTACGCCTCGGAATACGGGATGTGAACGATCGGCGACTCCGAGCCCGCGGCCTCGCGCACGAGCTCGGCGAGATCGTTGATCGAGATCTCCCGGTCGGATCCGATGTTGAAGACCTCTCCGACGGCCGACGGCTCGCCGATGAGCCGCACGAGCGACTCGACGACGTCGGCCACGTGCGAGAAGCAGCGGGACTGGTCCCCGGACCCGAACACGGTGATCGGCTCGCCGGCCAGCGCCTGCGAGACGAAGGTGGGAACGACCATCCCGTAGCGCCCGGTCTGGCGAGGTCCGACGGTGTTGAACAGTCGGGTGATGATGATCGGCACGTCCTTCTGCCGGGCGTAGGCCAGCGCGAGCCACTCGTCCAGGGCCTTGGAGCACGCGTAGGCCCAGCGCGAGTTCACGGTCGGCCCGAGCACGAGGTCGTCCGCCTCGGAGAACGGGATCTTCGACGCCTTGCCGTAGACCTCGGACGTGGACGCGACGACGGCGAGCTTGTTCTTCCGCGCCGCCGCCTGGAGGACGACCTCGGTTCCCTGCACGTTCGTCTCGATCGTGTGGACGGGCCGCTCGACGATGAGGCGCACGCCGACGGCCGCGGCCAGGTGCACGGTCACGTCGCACCGGTCCACGAGCTCCGCGACGAGAGGTGCGTCGAGCACCGAGCCGATGTGGTAGCGGAAGCCTGGGTGCTCGATGATCGGATCCAGATTGTCCATGGCTCCGGTCGACAGATCGTCGAGGATCATGACCTCGTGACCGTCCGTCAGCAGGCGCTCCGCGAGATGGGAGCCGATGAAGCCGGCCCCGCCGGTGATGAACACCTTCATGCCATGCGCTCCACGTTGAGGTCCGTGACGGCGCGGGGCCGCGCCCGGCCTCCCGCTCGCCTCACGATGTCCAGATACTGCGGCAGGACCGCTCCTTCCGACCAGTTCACGTCGAACGCCCGCCGTGCGACCGTCCGCACCCGCTCCCGCTCGGCGCCCTCCGTCGGCACGGACCGCAGCGCCCGGACGAGCTCGGCGGTGTCGTCGAACAGGCGCCCCGCCTCGCCGCAACGGGCCACGATCTCCGGAAACGGGCCGATCCGGCGCGCGATGACCGGCGTTCCCTCGCGGAGCGCTTCGATGAGGATGATGCCGAACGTCTCGTAGCACACCGAAGGGACGATGAGGGCCAGGGCGTGGCGGTAATAGGCCCGGAGGCGCGCCGGGTCCACGCGACCGAGGAAGCGCACGCCCTCCGCGTCGCTCGCCTGGCGGCGCAGCGCCTCGCCGTGCTCGCCCGCGCCCGCCACGAGCAGGTCGGCCCCGGGAACGCCCCGGAAGGCGGGGATCACGTCCTGCAGACCCTTGATCTTCTCGAGCCGGCCCACGAACAGGAAGTACGGTCTGTCGTGCGGCGCCTCCGCCTCCGGCGCTGCGTCCACGGGCTCCCGGTCCGGCAGGAAGTAGGGCATGACCTCCATGTCTCGCGGGAATCCGAACTCCCGGTGCTTGGCGCGACTGAACTCGCTCTTCGCGATGAAGGCGTCCACGTGCGCCAGCTGGCGGCGGAGGAAGCCCGTGTACCGCCAGGCCTGGGGCGGGCGGCGGTGCCGGAGCACGCAGCGCAGGCATTCGCGGGCATCGCACGGCTCGCGGCCGTGCCTCCACAGCACGTGCGTGGGACACACGAGCCAGTGCTCGTGGGCCGTGTAGATCTTCACGCCCTCCCCCAGCGACAGGATGCCCGGCCCGCCCACGAGGGAGACGTTGTGGTAGTTGATGACGTCGAATCCCCGGTCCAGGATGGCGCGGAGGCGCCGCCTCTGCACGATCGGCCGGCCCGTCTGCTGCGTGAGGAGTGGCGACAGGAAGCCGAGGCCGCTCTCGAGCGGGAGGATCTCCACGCCGTCCTCCCCGATGCCCGGAGACGGAGTCTCCCGTCCCCCCAGGACACGATAGGCGTTCACGTCGTGCACAACGGACACCTCGTGCCCGGCCCGCACGAGAGCGCGCGCGAGCCGACGGACGCCCATCCCGTCGCCGCCGAAGTTGCAGGGCGGGTAGAAAGTCGTGAGCATGCAGAATCGGCGCGGCTTCGTCACGCGGCCGCCTCCCGGAGCGCGGCCATGGCCCGCCCGGCGGCCCGCTCCCAGCTCAGGGCGCCGGCCCGGGCCCGTGCGCCGCTCCCCAGCTCCTCTCGAAGCGCGCGATCCTCGAGAAGCCGCCGCATCGCCGTCTTGAGGGCGTCCGCGTCCGAAGGCCGCACGAAGATGCCTCCCCCCGCCAGAATCTCGGGAAGCGGGCTCTCGGTCGTCGCGACGACGGGAGCGCCGCACGCCGCGGCCTCGACGGCAGGGAGGCCGAACCCCTCCGCCTCGGACGGCAACAGGAGCGCCAGCGCTCCGGAATGGAGATGGCGGAGCCGATCGTCGGGCAGAAAGCCGGTCCAGACCACGTACGGCGCGGTGCCGAGGCTCTCGATGAGCCGCCGGATCTCCCCCTGGTTTCCGTGGAACACGTCGCCCCGGGTCGCTCCCACGAGGAGGAGGTGCGGAGGATTCCGCGGATGCTCGGCCACGAGCTCCGCGTGCGCCCGGACGATGTCCTGCACGTTCTTGTGCGGGTTGAATCCGCCCACGTAGGTGAACCAGCGGGCGCCGACCGGCAGGCCGAGGGTCGCCGCCTCGGCCGCCACCCGCTCCGCGGACTCGCTCGGATGGAAGGCGGGGGCCGGGGCTTCCCCGGCGACCCGGATCCGCGACCCGGGCACGCGCAGGCGCCGCGCGATCTCCCGCGCCGAGTACTCGGACACGGTGAGGATGAGCCGCGCCTGCCGAATGGCGAGCCGCACCTTCAGCGTCCAGAACAGTCGGGCCCGCCGGGACGGGAGCGTGAGCTCCGGAAACCTCTCCGCGATGGTGTCGTGGATCGTCACCACGGCGGCCATGCGGCGCGGAAGAGGAAAGAACGTGTACACGGAAGGGCAGAAGAACACGTCCACCCGCGTGCGTGCCGCGGCCGACGCGAGGCGAAGCATGTCGCGCGGCGACCGGTTCCCGTCGGCGGCGGCGGCCTCCGTCGGCGACACCCGCTGGTGGACGGACACGACTTCCACGTTCTCGCCCTCCAGGTCGAAGCTCCCGGCCGACGCCGGATCGAGGAGGCAGACGAACCGATCGTCGGGGGCGAGCTCGACGCACGCGCGCAGGAGCTCGCGCGTGAACCGGCCGTACCCTCTCCGATTGGCCCAGCAGGTCGCGTCGACTCCGATCCGCATCCGTCGAGCCTCAGACCGCGGACCGGACGGCGACGGGGTCCTCGGCGTCCCGTCCGGAATCGAGCTTCTGCTCTTCGTGGTACTCGAAGTCGGTGTTCACGGCCCAGATGTCGTGCTCGGCGCCCTCCATGTTCCACACGGTCATCATGGCCGTGAGCATGGAGTGGTCCTGGTTGTTGTACTTGTGCAGCCCGTTCCGGCCCACGAGGTGAAGGTTCCGGATCGGATCGAGGTGCGCGCGGACATTCTCCAGATGGGCCCGGTATGCGAAGTCGTAGATGGGGTAGGCCTTCGGCATCCGGACGACGGATCCGTCGGACACGAGGTCGGGATCCGCGAGGCCGAGCTCGCCGAGCTCGCGCGTCGCGAGGGCGATCAGGTCTTCATCCGCGCTGGTCCACATCCCGTCGCCCTCGAAGCAGAAGTACTCCATCCCGAGGGAGGACTTCGTCGGATCGGGGACGAGATCCGCGCTCCAGTTCCCGAAGTTCTGGATGCGCCCGACCCTCACCCCGGGGCTGTGAATGTAGATCCAGTTGTCCGGGAACAGGTCGGGTTGGTCCACGATGAGGGTCACGACGAAGAAGTCGCGGTAGTTCAGTCCCTCGCCCGCTCCCCGCACCTCCACCGGGGGCGACGGCCGCAGCGACCGGACGAGCGATCGGACCGGCATCGACGAGATGAAGTGCTCGGCCTCGAAGCGCCTGTCACCGTCGGGCGTCTGCACGATGGCCGCCGAGACCTCCTCGCCCCGGGTCTCGAGGCCGACCACGCGGTGCCGCATCAGGACCCGTCCGCCCCGCTCCACGATCCGGTCCCGGCACATCTCCCACATCTGCCCCGGGCCGAGGCGGGGATACTGGAACTCGTTGATCAGCGTCTTGATCGTGGTCGAGCGCTTGTTCAGAGATGCGGCCGAGAGAATTGCACGGGCCAGCGACAGGCCCTTGATCCGCTGCGCGGCCCACTCGGCGCGAATCTCCGTGCAGGGAATCCCCCACACCTTTTCCGTGTACGTCTTGAAGAAGATCTCGTACAGCCGCTTCCCGAACCGGTTCGACACCCACTGCTCGAAGTTCTCCTCGACCGGGGACGGTCGGAAGTGGGCGTACAGGTAGCTGAGCCCGATCCGGATCGCGTTCCAGGGCCCGAGGCCGCGCAGCGCGTTCAGCGGCTTGAGGGGATAGTCGAAGAACTTTCCATCGTAGTAGATGCGCGACAGGCGGGGTACGCGGATCATCTGGTCTCCGAGAACCTCGTGCCACATCCGCTCCACGGGCTCGATCTTCGTGAAGAACCGGTGTCCGCCGATGTCGAACCGGAACCCTTTGTACTCCGCCGTCCGCGAGATGCCGCCCACGACGTCGTCGCCCTCGAGGACGGTGACGTCGATGCCCCGCTCGGCCAGGAGGTAGGCGGCCGTGAGCCCGGCCGGCCCGCCCCCGATGACGACGACGCGGTCGCCCTTCTCAAGGTGCCGTATGCTCCTCACAGGTCTCGAGCCTCCACGCGTCACCCGCCTTCCTGATGCAGCGTTTCCGCGTCGGCCCGCCGGGCCGCCCTCGGGGCCCCGGTGAGGCAGAGCACGTAGTTGTCCGGCACGTCCGTTTCGTCCGTCCGGATGCCGACGACGTCGCCCGTCGTGGCCGCCATCCCGTCCGACTTCAGGTCCTCCAGCGTCCTTCCCGCCTCCGCGCTGACGAACCGGACCCACGGATGCGAGCGGACGAGCGCCTCGACCTCGCTCCCCGGGGCGGTCGTCACGACGATGAGCTCGGCGTCGTGCTCCTCGCACTGGGGCCGCAGTCCCCCGATGCACGACCGGAGGCGCGTCGCGTCTCCGGTCGAGACGACCACGACGGAGATGGCCGGCCCCCTTCGGAACCGAACGCTCTCCCGGCCGGGGGGCGTGGCGCCCCTCTCCCGCCTGGCGCCGGTCACGGCTCCCTCAACCACACGGGCAGAGGACCGCCCTCGTTGAAGGCCCGATAGCTCTCGATCGCCCGGCAGGCGCCGCCATCTCCCGCGGCCGTCCCGGAGTCCGGGATCGAGAAGATGAACGTGCGCGGCGCGTCCGCGTAGGCGACGTCCAACTCCCGGCAGTTCGCCTCGATCCGGACCTCGAGGTCGTGGACCTCGCTGCTCCGCAGCCGTCCGAGGAGAATATGGGTGGCCCCGGCGCTCCGCAGGTAGTCGAGGAACGCGCCGGGGTCCGCGCGCAGGGCCGGCTTCGCGACGACGCTGGGCAGGCCCGTGTACAGATACACGGGCTCCGGCACGACTGTGAGCAGCCTCGTCCCCGGCCCGAGCCCGCGGCGGGCGAACGCGAGCGCGTCGAAGAAGCTCGCGTGGTCCTTGGACAGGCAGTCCCGGGATCCCTCGAGCTCCAGGCGCTCACAACCCGCCTCCCGCGCGGCCGCCCGCACGCTCTTCACGCCGCCGGCGACCGTCAGGGCGACGGAAAGGACGGCGGCGGTCGCGAGCCCCCATCGGCGTCCGAGGAGGCCGGCCACCCGGCCGACGCCGAGCAGGAGGGCCGCCGCGAGAAGCGGCAGGATCGGCTCCACGAAGCGTCCCCGCTGCCACGGCCAGAGAAGCAGGAGCCCCAGGTAGAGGAAGAGGTAGAGGGCCCCGGCCCGCCACCGGCGAGTCAGCAGCACGAACCCGGGTCCGAGACCCACGACCATGAGCCCGGCCGCCAATCCGTTGTCGATGGGCGTGCCCGGAATCGTGGGAATGGCGAGCCGCAGCGGAAGGTTCGTCGTCAGGTACTGCCAGATGCGGATCGCCACGCGCTGGGCGAGCGCCAGAACGTACGGCAGGTCCGACGGCCGGCCGCGGCCGGCGACGGCGTCGGCGAGGTAGGAGCTGCCCACGGCTGCCGTGGGAGCGAGGCTCGTCCATGCGAGCCAGAGTCCGACGACGAGGGCGGCGGCGCCGGCGAGGACGACGGCCCGGCGCACCCTTCCATCGAGCGCCCAGTGGACGGCCACCGCGAGCACGAGCGTGAGGCCGATCGCGCGCGTGAGCGAGGCGGCCACGATGGCGGCCCCGGCCACCGCGGCCGCCCGGAGGGATCCGCGGGATCCGCTCGCCATCCAGAGGCCGAGAAAGACCAGCAGCATGAAGACCGGCTCGGAGAACAGCGTGGCCGACCGGTGCACGAGCCACGGATTCATGGACAGCGGGGCCAGCACGAGGAGGGCGAACGCGGGCGACACGGTCCTCTTCAGGCCCGCGAAGACGAGAGCGAGCGCGCCGCCCATGGCGGCCAGGCTCGGCAGCACGAGCCAGCCGTAGCCGTCGCCTCCCACCCCTCCCCACGCCGCCAGCACCGCCGGGTAGCCCGGGGGATACTTCGCGTGGGGCGGAGCGCCCGGCAGGAAGAGATCCCGGTAGTGAAACGATCGGAGGCTCTGGCCCAGGAGGACGTAGTGCGCGTCATCCTGAATCGTCGTGATCCCCACGGGCCGGCCGATCCACGCCAGCGCGATGTGAGCGAGGATGAGGGAGATCGCCACGGTCCAGGCGACGCGTGGGTCCAGGGGCAGGTCCCAGAGTCCGCCGTTCCTGTTCGTCGTCGGTGGCCGCATGTCGCCGCATCGGAGCAAGGTGTGCGCTAGCGCCCGCCGCGCGTGGGGTTGGAAGGCGTAAGTTATTCTATGACAAGGGCTCCCGGTACGCGCTCGCGGGGCGATTCGGCGCTTGAGCCACGGGTCCGGACCCCTGTATGTTGAGCGTACGCCACACATTCTGCAATCGCCTCCGGGGGCGGGCGAAAAAGCCGCGGCGCGCGGCTCTCCCGCACGTGGCAGGGTCCGTGCGGTGCGACGACCACTCCCGTGCGCGAACGGGCAGGCCGGCCATTCCCGGCACAGCGGCATCGAGCGAAGGAAGACGGGTGAGAGACAGCGACGACAGGGACGGATCGCGCGGGGCAGCGGCTTCGGCGCGCGAGGTGCCGGACGGGGGTCTTTCCGCGGCCATCGCCTCCTTCCGGGAGGCGCGGCTTCTCCGCGCCTGCATCGGCTCCGTGCTCCCACAGTGCGAGAGCGTCGGCGCGGAGCTCGTCGTCGCGCGCGCCGGCGATCCCGGGGACCTGGAGGCCTGGCGGGAGGAGTTCCCGACCGTGCGCTTCCTCGCGGCTCCCCCCGGAAGCTCGATCCCGGTCCTGCGGGGGGTCGCGCTGGCCGCGGCGAGCGGCGCCGTCGTGGCGCTCACCGAGGACCATTGCGTGGCGGCCTCCGGGTGGCTGGAGCGCCTGGCGGAGACCGTGCGGGCGGGGGCTCCCGTTGTCGGCGGCGCGATGGGGAACGCGCGCACCGAGCGCCTCGTGGACTGGGCCGCCTATTTCGCGGAATACGGGCTCTTCGCGGGGTGCGACGACTCCGGAACGCCGCCGTCGCCGACCGAGGCGAACGTCGCCTACGCGGGGGCCATCGTACCGGCCATCGCGGCCTGGACGCGCTCGGGCCTGTGGGAGAACGTCGTGCACGACCGGCTGCGGGCGCGCGGGGTCGGCTTCGCCTTCCGGGCCGACGCGATCGTGCTCCAGAACCACACCTATCGCTTCGGGGCCTTCTGCCGGGATCGCTTCACGCACGGACGGGCCTACGCCCGCAGGCGTCTCGCAGAGGGCTCGACGGTCTCGCGATGGCTGCTCGCGGCCGGGACGCCCGTGCTGCCGTTTCTCCTGCTGAGTCGCGTGGCGCGCCGGGCGAGGCGGAGCCATCGCGGCCCGTTCCTGAGGGCCGGCCCGCTCACGCTCGCCTTCCTGTCCGCGTGGGCGCTGGGTGAGGCGGCCGGCTACCTCGCCGGGCCCGCCCTGTCGGGGGGGGGATCGTGACGGGGAGGGCGCCGGAGCTTTCCGTGGTCGTGCCGTCCGTCAACGGCTGGTCGGACCTGGAAGGCGTCCTCGACGCCCTGGCCGGCCAGACGGGCGGAGTCCGGGTCCAGGTCATCGTGGTCGATCGCGTGGGGTCCTCCGTCCGCGGTCCGCTGCGGACCGCGCACCCGGGCGTCGTCCTGCTCGAGGCGCCGCCGACGGAGACGATTCCACGCATGCGGGCTCGGGCGTTCAAGGCGGCGGACGCGGAGATCGTCGGCGTGATCGAGGATCACGTCATCGTGCCACCCGACTGGGCGGAGCGCATGCTGGAAGCCCACGGCCGCGGGGCGGTCGTCGTCGGTGGAAGCGTGGAGAACGCCGCCCGGGAGCGTCTCGTGGACTGGGCGGCCTTCCTGTGTGAGTACAGCCACTGCCTGTCTCCCCCGGTCGGGGTCTCGGACTGGCTCACCGGCAACAACGTGACCTACCGACGGCGGATTCTGGAGGCGTACGCGGGGGTCATCGACGAGGGCCGGTGGGAGAACCGCCTCCACGACGCCCTCCGCGCCGACGGCGTGGAGCTCCTGAGCCGCCCGGACATCCGCGTGGGTCACAAGAAGCACTACACGGTCCGCGAGTACCTGTCGCAGAGGTACCTCTACGCGCGCTCCTACGCGGGGATGCGGGTCCGGGGGCAGGGAAGAATCCGCCGCCTCGCCTGGGGCTTCGCCGCCTTCCCGCTTCCCCCCCTTCTGTTCGGCCGCACCGTGCGCAAGGTTCTGGAAGCCGGCCGGCATCGTGCGGAGCTCGCGCGCTCCCTGCCCCTCATCGGGCTGTTCGTGACGTCCTGGGCCGCCGGGGAGGTCGTCGGATACTGGGCCGGGGCCGGCGACGCCCTTCGACGCGTCCGCTGACCGGCGTTGAGCAACGGATAGAGGCCATCGATGAAGAGAATCGCGGTCCTGGGACTGGGCAACGCGGGGACGACCCTGCACCTTCCGGCGCTCCGCGCCCTGCCGGGCGTCGAGATCGTGGGCGGGTGCGACACGGATCCGCAGCACCGGGAAAGAGCGGGCAGGAAGTTCGGGATCCCCGTCCACGAGGATTTCGGAGCGCTCCTGTCGTCCGCGGCGCCCGACGCCGTCATCGTGGGCACGCCGCCGGCGACGCACGAGGACGCGGCTCTTCAGGCTCTGGAGGCGGGCGCCGACGTGATCTGCGAGAAGCCGATCGCGCCGACGGTCGAGGCGGCGGATCGCATGCTCGCGAGCGCCGCACGGAACGGCCGGCGGCTCGCCGTGAATCACGAGTTCAGGGTCATGCCGATCTTCGAGGCCCTGGCGGACGAGCTGGGCGCCGCGGAGACGGGCGAGCTCGTGTTCCTCCAGGCGTGGCAGAGCATGGATCTTCCCCCGTGGGCCGAGCCCGGCTGGCGGGGAGAGCTCCTGAACGGAACGCTCTTCGAGGCGGGCATCCACCTCGTCGACTATGCGCTGTTCCTGTTCGGCGAGAGCCCGGTCACGGTCTCCGCGACCACGTCCACGTGCGGCGTGCGCGACACGGACTCCGATTCGGTCGCCCTCGTCACGCTGGAGTTCTCGCGCGGACGGCTCGCCCACATCGTCCAGAACCGCCTGTGCAAGGGCGACACGCAGTACTTCGACGTGCGGGCGGACGCCGAGCGGGCCTCGCTGCGCGCTTCGTTCGGGGGACGGGTGCGCCTGAGCCTCGGCCTGCTGCGGAGCGTGCGGCCCCACGTGCGGCTCGAGAACGGAAGGGCCGGCGTCGCGTGGCGGGAGGTCGCCGATCGGCGGGTCGCCCTGGCCCGGAATCCGTCGAATCCGGCCATGCGGGCCACGCGTGACCTCATCGGCCGGACGCTCGAGGCGTTCCGGACCGGAGGCCCCGCGCCGGCCGACGGCGAGGCCGGCCGGGCGGCCCTCGCCGTCGTGGCCGCCTGCTACGAGTCCGCTCGCTCCGGGCGGAAGGTGGTGCTCGCCTGATCCGGGCGGGGTGCCATCGCCCGGCGGCGGAGGCGGCCCGCGAGCGTGCCGGCGACGAAGCCGCTCGCAGCCCCGGTCACGGCGAACGGCGGCGTCGCGAGGAGGGGAGAGGCGGCGGGGATGGCTGCCAGCGCCGCGACGGCGAGGACGAGTCCGAGGGGCGTCTCCCAGCCCGGCCGGGCCCAGTAGCCGCTCGGGAACATCAGCGCCGCCATCCAGATCGCCCCGATGAGGAGCGCCGCCCAGAGCGGGAAGGGATCGAAGTCGCTGAGCAGACGCCAGCCGTCGGCGACCGTGAAGCCGAATCGACACGAGCCCGTCCCGTTCACGGCGATGCACGTCCGTCCCCCTCGCCCGAGCACCTCGATGCGGAAGGTGTCCCCCTCGGCCACGTCTCGCATCCCGTCCGGCAGTCGGAACACGGGCCGGTCGAGCCGCAGGGCCTCCGCCCGCATCCGGTGATGATACACGACGTCCTGCCTGTCGATCGCCACGCGCACGAGCCCCGTCTGATACCCGTCGATCGAGAAGACGGGGGCGAGCTTCCCGGGCGGCGGCCCGGCGATCGCGCGCACCGTAATGGGGGCGCTCTCGTGGAGCAGCCCGCGGATCCGCTCGGCGTCCGGGAGCTGCGCCTCCGGCACGATCTGTCCTCCGAGCGACGCCTCGAGCAGGACGCCTCGATAGCGCCCGAGGTGGTCGAGCACGGGTTGATGCTCTCCCCAGTAGGGCATGTCCGACGGAAACGCCGGTGCCAGGAGAACCGCCGTGGCCGTCCACGCCCCGATCGCGGCGACCGCCGAGGCCAGCGACAGGCGGGCGGCTGTCCGCTCCCGCACGTCGAGGAACCGGCCCGCGGAATGGGCCAGGAACACGCCCAGGAGCGTCCCGGCCCCGTTCCACACCACATCCGCGAGGTTCGCGTCGCGGCCTGGGATGAAGACCTGAATCAGCTCGATCGCGGTCGAGAGGAGAAGCCCGAGCGCATAGGGCTTGAGCCGACTTCGGCCGAGGAGTCCGAGCGCGACGCCGAGTGGAAGAAACAGGATGAGGTTCGAGATCACGTCGGCCACGCCCTGCTCGCCGCACACGAGGCAGAAGCTCCAGAAGTCGAGCGTGTTCGAGTTCGCGGGGGTGAGCGTGGCTACGGCGATGAGAAGAACGCTGGCGATGAGGAGCCAGATTCCGACACGACGGGAGGTCGGCCTCATGCACACAGGGTAGTCGACTCGATCGGCCCTCGAAAGGGGCCCGGTCCGGCGGCTCCGGACTTGCACGAAGGAGACCGGGCGGTCAGGATGCGGCACCCGCCGCCGGCACGGATCGCGTGCCCTGGGATCAACTTCGGGGAGGGTGAATGAAGACCCTGGTCACGGGAGGCCTCGGCTTCAGCGGCACCGCCCTCGTGAAGCGTCTGCTGGCGGACGGCCACGACGTCGTGGCGCTCGACGTCTCACCCGGGCTCGAGGCCGGGTCGCTGGAAGCCGCGGGGGCCACCGTCGTCCTCGGCTCCGTGACGGATCCGGAGACGGTCGAGCGCTGTGTGGAGGATGTCGAGGTCGTGTTCCACCTGGCCGCCGCCTTTCGCGAGCTCCAGGTGACGCCGAAGCACTACCGGACGGTGAACGTGGACGGCACCCGCACGGTCGCGGAGGCCGCCCGGCGCGCCGGGGTACGGAAGCTCGTCCACTGCAGCACCTGCGGGGTGCACGGGAACGTCGAGGCGCCGCCCGCGAACGAGGATGCGCCGATCGCGCCGGCCGACGTCTACCAGCTGACGAAGTACGAGTCAGAGCTCGCCGCGTGGGAAGGAGCCGGCGACGGGATGGCCTGTGTCGTGATTCGACCGGCCGCGATCTACGGCCCCGGCGATCCGGAGCGCTTCTTCATGATCTACCGGCGGGTCGCGCGCGGGAGCTTTCCCATGTTCGGCAGCGGCCGTACGCTCTACCACCCGCTCTACATCGACAACCTGGTGGACGCGTTTGTCGCGTGCGCGGAGCCGGGCGTCGGCGACGGCCGCACCTACCTGATCGCGGACGCGCGGTACCACACCATCGAGGAGATCGTCCGGCAGGTCGGGGTCGCCCTGGGGGTCGACGTCCGGATCCGGCACTATCCGATCACGCCGCTCGTCATCGCCGGCCACGTGGTCGAGAAGGCGTGCCGCCCGTTCCGGATCGCGCCGCCCATCTTCCCGAGGCGGGTGGACTGGTTCCGCCAGAACCGCGCGTTCGACATCTCGCGGGCGAGGTCGGAGATCGGCTACGCGCCGTCCGTGGATCTCCCGACCGGGCTCGCCCGCACCGCGGCCTGGTACCGCGAGACGGGACGCCTGCCGGCGAGGGGCTGACGCGTGAGCCGCGAGGACGCCGATGTCGCGAGCTCCTCGGACCGGTACGCCGAGCGGTTCGCCGGCGAGGTCGGCGCCTGGTTTCTCGAGATCCAGTCCGAACTCACCCTGGAGCTCCTCGCGGGCATGCCGGCCGGCGGCCGGGTCGTGGACGTGGGGGGAGGCCACGGGCAGCTCGTCCGGCCGCTTCATGCCGCCGGTTTCGACCTCACGGTCGTCGGCAGCGCACCGATCTGCGGAGCGCGCGTGGCCGACGATGTCGGGCAGGGCCGGTGCCGGTTCGACGTGGCGGATCTGTACGATCTGCCCTATCCGGATCGCGCGTTCGACGTCGCCCTGAGTTTCCGGCTCCTCGCCCACGTGGAGGACCCCGCCCGGCTCGTCTCCGAGCTCTGCCGGGTCGCCCGCCGCGCCGTCATCGTGGACTATCCGTCCCTGCGGAGCGTGAACCTGATGGCGGGCCTGCTCTATGGTCTCAAGAGCGGGGTCGAGACGAACACCCGGCGGTTTCGCGTCTTCCGGCCTGCGAGCGTCCGGGCGCTGTTCGAGGGGGAGGGGTTCGCCGTCGTGGGCAGCCGGGGCCAGTTCGCCCTTCCGATGGCCCTGCACCGGGCGCTTCGCTCCGCGACGCTCGCCCGGGCGCTGGAGGCGCCGCTACGGGCCACGCGCCTCACCGCCGCCTTCGGCTCGCCGGTCATCGTCCGGGCGGACCGGGTTCTCGCCGGCGCCCGGGGGTGAGGCCTCGCGGGGCGCGGCTCTCACGATCAGCCGGTGCCCGGCCGTACCGAGGCAGAGCAGATCGAGCTTCGTCCACAGCCACAGCAGGGGATACGCGATCCCGAGGGCCCGAAACCCGGGCGTCCGCCGGCCGACGTCGGCCTCGGTCACGAGACGGCCCTTTCTTCCGGGCCGCGCGCCCGCCCGACCGGATCGGGACGCCACCACCGCGTTGATCAGGATGTCCAGGAGCTCGGAGAAGAAGCGGGAGTAGGTCCGAGCCACCTCGATCCGGAAGCCGTCGCCGAGCACCGCGGCGAGGCCCTGGACGTCGTATCCGGGGCGCACGTGCCCGTGCGCCTCGTCCGTGAGGCCGAGCCGCCGCCGCAGCCACGGGAGCGGCGAGCCCGGGCGCAGGTGCGGGACGTTCACGATGAGGCGGCCGTCCGGCTTCAGAATCCGCCGCACGTCCCGGACGAACGCGCGGTCCGTCTCCGTGTGCTCGAGGAAATCCACGATGACGACGAGATCGAAGCTCCGGGGCTCGAACCCCGTCCTCCGGCCATCGATGAGAACCACGCGCTCCCCGACGAGCCGGCGGATGGCTTCCACCGCGACCCCGTCCATCTCCGCGCTGGTCCAGGTTCCGCCGCGCTCCCGGAGGAGGAGGCTGATGACGCCGTTGTCGCCCCCGATGTCGAGGCACGCCTTTCCCTCGGTCGCGCCCGCGAGGCGCAGGATCTCGCGCAGCTTCGCCTGCTTGATGAGAGATCGGCGAAACAGCGCGTGTGCCCACGCCCGCGGTCGATCGTCCGGCGCGCCCGGGGTCACGGGTTCCGATCCCGGCCGATCTCCGCCTCGACCGACTGGAGGAACCGGCGCACCTTCCGCCCGTACGCCTCGCGGCTGAACTCGCGGCGCGCCCGCTCCCTGGCCCGCCGTCCGATGTCCGCCGCGTAGTCCGGATCCTCGAGCAGCCGCAGCAGGCCTGCCGCCAGGGCGTCCGGGCGGGTCTCCACGAGGCAGGCGATCTCGTCGTCCAGGACCTGCGTGTGCGTGAGCCGCCGCGTCGCGAGGACCGGCACGCCCGAATCGAGATAGGAGAAGATCTTCATCGGGGTGTTCGTCCCCTGCGTGCGGGGGGAGACGAGGACATCCGCCTGCTCCAGAAGGGATCGGAGCTCTTCCACGGGTCGCGGTCCCACGAAACGGACGGCGTCCTGGATGCCGAGGCCAGCGGCCCGGGCCCGGTGGGCTTCGATGTGCTCCGGGATGCCGCCGACGATGGCGAGCCGCAGGCCCGGGTGCGTCTTCGTCGCGACGGCGAACGCGTCGAGAAGAAGGTCGATGCCCTGGTAGCTCTCGAGGTTTCCCACGTACATGGCGAGCCCCTCTCCGCGGTCGAGCCTCACCGTCGTCCCTCTGCCCGTCGGGCCACTCGATAGCAGGGTCGTGTCCTCGATCCGGAAGACGCGGCCCGGCGGCAGCACGGCCGTCGCCTTCTCCTCGAGGTCCCGGCACACGGCGACCACGGCGACGGCGTCCCTCATCGCGCCCTGCTCGAATCGGCGAAGCAGAGGACGCAGCGGTGCGAGGAACGGTCGCCGATCGCAGATCTGCTCCGGCATCGAGGAATCCATGTCGAACACGTAGGGCAGACCGAAGCGACGTCCCAGGCTCCGGGCGATGAACGCCGACTCCTCGACGGCATGCACGTAGTCGTATCCCCCCGCGCGGAGCCTCTCCCGGGCGAGTGCGTGGAGGCGAGTGTCGCAGATGACCTTCTTGAGCGAGAACCCGGGCCGCACGTCGTGAACGCCGGGGACGGGACGAATGCGAAGGATCCGACAACCCGGAATGGACACGTCGTCGCCCTCGTGGAACGTGAGCACGTCCACCTCGTGTCCGGCCTCGCACATCTCCTCCACGAGGTGGAGGTCGGAGAGCGGCGTGCCGCGGGGCTGAAAGAACGGATGCGGGGCGAGGAAGAGGATCCTCATGCCGTGACTCCCTCGCCCGCCCTCCGCCTTGCCAGGAAGAACAGGCCTCCGAGAACCGCGTTCAGGAGCACGATGCCCAGGACGAGCCAGGCGAACGCGAGGGCCTGCTCCTCGCCGAGGCCGTAGAAGCCGAAGAGGAAGGCGTACACGTTTTCCCGGATTCCGATGGCGTTGATGGAGATGGGGAGCATCATCACGAGCGTGGCGACCGGGATGATGAGGAAGAACTCGCGCGCCGGGATCGCGAGGCCCAGGGATCGCGCGATGGTCATGTGAAACGCGATGACGAGGCCCTGCACGCAGATCGAGACCAGGAGCCCCCCGAGCAGGATGCGCTTCTCGCGCCGGAACATCGCGAACGCCTCCTTCCCTCCCTTCAGCCACCGGCGCAGGCGGGGGCCTGGGAGGAGGCGCTTGACGCCGCTCCGCGGGAGAAGAGAGGCGGGAGACAGGAACGCGACCCACGCGACGAGCAGCATGAGGATGGCCAGGCCCGCCACGATCGTCGGGAACCGTCCGAGCCGTCCGGCGAGCTCGGTGTCCGCGACGAAGACGGCCGCTACCGCGAAGCCCACGAGGGCGAACAGGCCCAGGAACCGATCCACGAAGATGACGGCCACGGCTCCGGGCTTCGAGGTGCCCGCCCTCCAGGAGTCGTAGCCGCGCACGGTGTCGCCCCCTATCGTCGAGGGGAGCAGCTGGTTGAAGAACACCCCCACCATGAACGACCGGAAGAGGTAGCCGAGCGACGCCCGGACCTCCAGAGCGCGCAGAAGGTAGCGCCACCTCGTGATCCGCAGGAGATAGCCGAGCGCCAGGAGCCCCCAGGCGAAGAGAAGCGGGAAGGGGTCCGCGGAGCTCAGGGCGTCCCACACGCCGTGAAGGTTGGAGCGTCCCAGGATCCATCCGATGAGGACGAGCGAGACACCGGCGCGGCCGCCGACGGACGCCACCCGCCGGACGTCACGCATGGCCCCCCCCGGCCGGCCGTGGCCCCGCGAGAGCTTCGGCCGCGGCCCGCCGGCTCGTCTCCGAGACCCGGCCTCTCGCCCCGATCTCCGTGCGGCGCAGCAAGAGGTCGTCCGGCGTGCAGGCCATCTCCTCGGAGACCGCGTGCCGAAGCTGGGCCCGGATGACGGGCGAATCGTCCTGCACGCGCTCCCGCATCCGCGCGTCGGCTTCCGCCGCCGCGGCCACGGCCGCGTAGTCCCGGCCGTAGCACCGGACGAGGTGGTCCACGACCTCCGGGGGCAGGATCCTCTCGAGCCGCCGGCCGGCCTCCCGCCTCAGCTCGTCCGTGCTCGTCCGGGACGACCCCGGCAGGAGCGTCGAGGGGGTGCGGCACGGGGTCCCCGGGCGACCCAACGCCCGCCCCACGAGGTCCACCACGCGCTCGGCCAGGGCCCGGGCCGTCGTCAGCTTCACGGCCGTGACGCTGAACAGGCCCGCCGCCCCGTCTCTCCCGTGATCCGTGATCCTCGCGGCCTGCTCGAGGCGGCACTCTCCGGCCCGTCGGGCCCTGCGCGCGGGCAGCCGCCCGCGGTGGACGCGCACGACGTCACGGAGTCGCGCGTCCGACAGCGCGGGCCAGGCCCGCCTCACCTCGCCGAGGAAGCGTGCCGCGAGCTCGTCCGCGTCAGCGGGTCCGGGCCGGATCGGCCTTTCGACGGGGTAGTAGCCCGTGCCGACCATCGTGCGGCCGCGCCACGGGACGACGAAGAGCTGACGCCCCGGCAGGCCGAGCCGCCGCGAAGGGTCCGGCACGCCCGACGAGACCCCGACCGCGCACGGCGGCGGATCCCGATTCAGCACGAGGTTCACGCCGACGCAGGCGGGACTCGTGACCGTCGCCGCCCCCGTGAGGCGAGCCGACAGCTCCGCCGAGCTGTCGCCGGCGGCCACGACCACCGCGCGGCCGCGGATCGAGAGCTCGTCGCCCGTGAGCTCGTCTCGCGCGCGGACGCCCGCGATGCGGCCGGGCTCCATCAGGGCGTCCCGAACCGCGAGGTGATTCACGACGGTCGCCCCGCCCTCCGCGGCCGCCCGGACGATCTCGAGCACGAGTCGCTCGGCGCTGTAGAGCTGGGCGTCGTGGAACAGCACGGCGCCGTCGAGATCCGGGAGCCCGTGCGCGAGCTCCGGGACGGTCTCCAGGGCCTCCGCCCGGCTCAGAAGCCGGCCGGCCGGGAGACGTCGATCCGGGTGAAGCCCTCGATTGCGGCCCGGGAAGAAGCCGTCGGCCACGCGCACGGCGGCTCCCAGAGTGGCCTTGCGCTGCAGGCCGCGCGCGCGGGTCGGGACGAGGACGGGCAGCGGCTCGACGAGGTGGGGCGCGATGCGGAGCCAGGTGGCCCGCTCGGCGATCGATTCGCGCATCCTCCGGACGTCGAGGCGCTGCAGGTAGCGCAGGCCCCCGTGTAGGATCTTCAGGCTGTTCGCCGACACCCCGGCGCCGAAGTCGGTTCGCTCCAGCAGGGCGACGCGCCAGCCGCGCAAGGCGGCATCCCACGCGACGCAGGCGCCCACGAAGCCTCCTCCCACGACGACGACGTCGAAGGGTCCGTTCACGAGAGCGGCCGGGTCCCGTTTCACGCGCCTCTTGAGTTCCGAGCGGGGAAATGGTCCATTGTGAGTGTCGCGCGCGCGCGACACCCGGTGCCGTTCGGGCCCCGGTCCCGTGGCCGAGGGGCGGTACGGCCGCCGCGGCCGCCGGCTTCCGGACGCGCTCCCCGACGTCGCCGGCCGGCACAGACGTTGCGCAGATCAAGCGTGATATGGGCGAAAACTCACCTCTCTCGATCGTCGTTCCCGTCTTCAACGAAGAGGAGAACGTCCGTCCGCTCGTGGACGCCGTCCGCCGCGCGCTGGCCGACAGCGGCGAGTGGGAGCTTCTGCTCGTGGACGATGGCAGCACGGACGGGACCGCGCGAATCGGGCTCGAGCTGGCCGCGACGGATCCACGCGTGCGCGTGCTGCGGCTCGCACGAAACTACGGGCAAACGACCGCGATGCAAGCCGGATTCGACCACGTGCGTGGGGACATCGTGATCTCGATGGATGGCGATCTGCAGAACGATCCGAACGACATTCCGGCGCTGGTCGCGCGGCTGGAGGAGGGCTTCGATCTCGTGGCGGGCTTCCGGGTGCACCGCCGGGATCGTCTCATGACCCGGCGCGTGCCCTCCTGGGTGGCGAACCGCCTCATCGGGTGGATCACCGGGGTGGCCGTGCGTGACAACGGATGCTCCCTGAAGGCCTACCGGACGTCCGTGCTACGTCGCGTCCACCTGTACTCCGACATGCACCGGTTCATCCCCGCCGTCGCGGTCGCGACCGCGGGCGCGCGGATCTCGGAGGTGCCCGTCCGGCACGCGCCGCGGCTGCACGGCGAGAGCAAGTACGGGCTCTCCCGGATCTGGCGGGTCCTCCTGGACCTCGTCGTGCTCTCGATGATCCGCTCGTTTCGTGAGCGACCCCTCGGCCTGTTCGGGATCGGGGCGTTGGGGGCCGCGGTGCTCGGGGCCGCGTTCTTCATCGCGATGTTCGTCGATCTGCCACTCGCTCTCCATACGGCGCACGGGAGCGCCGTCGTCTTCTCGGGCGCCGCCCTTCTGTGGCTCGGACTCGCCTTCTATCTGCTCATGCTAGGGCTCATCGCCGAGGTCGCCGTTGACGGAGTGCGGTGGCGGGCGAGGCTCGCCCGATGAAGGAGACCGGAGGCCGGGGCACGGTGGACGTCAGCGTCCTCGTCCCCGTCACGGAGCGACCGCAGCCCCTGGGGGCGCTGTACGAGGAGTACGCGGCTCCCCTCCGGGAGACGGGCCTCGCCTTCGAGTTCCTGTTCGTGACCGAGCCGTGGCGGATCCCGCTCACCTCGGAGCTGCTGGATGTCGCGGCGCGGGGCGAGCCGGTGCGGGTCATCGAGGCCGCGCACGGGACGGACGAGGCGTCGCTGCTCCGGCTGGGCCTGGACCAGAGCACGGGCGACGTTCTCGTCACGCTTCCAGCCTACCGGCGCGTGGCCGCCTCCGCCCTGCCGCAGCTCGTGGGACGGGTGAGAGAGGGCAAGGACTTCGTCGTCGCCCGGCGCTGGCCCCGCGCCGACTCGTGGATCAACCGGATGCAGACACGCGTCTTCCACTATCTTCTCGGAAAGCTCGCGGGCGGGCGGGTGAACGACATCGCTTGCGGCGTGAGGGCCCTCCGACGACCCGTCCTCGAAGACCTGCCGCTGTACGGAGACTTCGTGCGTTTCCTCCCCCTGCTGGCGATGCGGGAGGGGTTTCGGGTGGAGGAGCTTGCCTGCCCCCAGCACCCGGACGATACGGCGACACGGTTGTACGCGCCCGGGGTCTACCTGCGACGCATGCTCGATCTGCTCAACCTCTTCTTCCTCCTGCGGTTCACGTTCAAGCCGCTCCGCTTCTTCGGTCTCATGGGGAGCGGACTGGGGATCGCCGGAGGCGTGATCCTGGCCATCATGTTCGTCCAGCGGATCGGCGGCCAGGGCATCGCGAACCGACCCCTGCTCCTCGTGGGCATCCTTCTCGTCACGCTGGGGCTCCAGATGTTCGGGCTGGGTCTGGTGGGTGAGATCATCGTCCACCTCCAGGCTCCGTACCGGAAGACCTACCGCGTCCTGGAGCCGGAACGGACGGAAGCGCCGTGATCGCGAGCGGCGTGGCCTCGGGCACGCACGTCTTCTCGGTGGACGTCGAGGAGTACTTCCAGGTGCACGCGTTCGAGTCCCGCATCGCGAGGGACGAGTGGGAGTCGATGCCGAGCCGGGTGGAGAGGGGCGTGGACGCCCTCCTCGGGCTGCTGGACCGGCACGATGCGAGAGCCACGTTCTTCGTTCTCGGCTGGATCGGTCGCCGCCACCCCGATCTCGTGCGGCGCATCGCGGCCGAGGGGCACGAGATCGCTTCGCACGGGTGGAGCCATCGGCGGGTCAGCGAGCTCCGTCGGGAGGCGTTCCGGGAGGAAGTGCGGGACTCCCGGGCCCTGCTGGGAGATCTCGCGGGACGGGCGGTGATCGGGTACCGGGCGCCGAGCTTCTCGCTGCTCCCCGGCTGCGAGTGGGCCTTCGACGTCCTCCTCGAGGAGGGCTACCGGTATGACTCGAGCCTGTTTCCGATCCGCCGGGCGAATTACGGCTATCCCGGGGCCCTGCCGGAGCCGCATCTCATCGCCCGCGAGGCGGGCGTGATCCTGGAGCTCCCGATGACGCTGGCGACGTGGCGCGGGATTCGGATTCCGGCCTCGGGCGGCGGGTACTTCCGCCAGCTCCCGTACCGGATCTCACGCCACGCCTTTCGCCAGAGAGCCGAGAACGGGACGCCGGCCGTGTTCTACGTGCACCCGTGGGAGCTGGATCCCGACCAGCCTCGCGTCCGGGCTCCCTGGCTCACGCGCCGGCGCCACTACGGCGGACTCGCCACCGTGGGCGAGCGGCTCGAGCGGCTTCTGTCGGAATTCCGGTTCACCTCGGTGGACCGCTGCTTCAAGGTTCGTGACGGCACCCCTCCCGAGAACGGCGGGCCGGACTCTTGACGCTCGGTCCCTACGACGGTGCAGGGCCCGAGTGGGACGCGTTCGTCCGCGACCGGCCCTTCTGGACGCCCTTCCATCTGTACGGGTGGAAGGCGATCCTCGAGGACGGATTTGGGCACGAATGCCCGTACCTGGCCTGTCGCGACGAGTCGGGATCGCTGGTGGGCGTGCTTCCGCTCGTGCGCGTCCGGAGCGCGCTGTTCGGGCACTACCTCGTCTCCATGCCGTTCCTGAACTACGGGGGGCCGCTGGGTGAGGAGAAGGCGGTGCGACGACTCGCCGGGGCCGCGGTCCGGCTGTCCGAGGAAAGCGGCGCCGATCTGCTGGAGCTTCGCTCGCGACGGCCACTGCCCATCGACCTGCCGGTCTCGCACCGGAAGGTCACGGTCACGATGCCGCTGCCCGCGGAGGCGCCCGAGGTCCTCTGGGACGGACTCGCGGCGAAGGTACGGAGCCAGGTGCGGCGACCCCGGAAGGAAGGCGTCGAGGTCCGGTTCGGAGAGGATCAGATCGGGCCCTTCTATCGGGTGTTCGCGCGGCACATGCGCGACCTGGGAACGCCCGTCCTGCCCCGCGAGCTGTTCGCCTCCATCGCACGGGCGTTTCCGACCGAGTTTCGGGTCGGGTGCGCGTGGCTGGGAGGTCGGCCCGTCGCGGGGGGCTGCGGCTTCCGCTGGGCCCACGAGTTCGAGCTGACCTGGGCCTCGTCCCTCCGCCCCTACAATCGCATCGCCCCGAACATGCTCCTCTACTGGCGGTTCATGGAGGAGATGACGCGGGAGGGAGCGACGCTGTTCAACTTCGGCCGCTGCACGCCGGGCGGCGGGACGCACCGTTTCAAGCGACAGTGGGGCGGCGAGGACGAGACTCTCTGGTGGTACCAGCGATCGAACGCCGGTCAGGCCGGCACGCCCTCGCCCGAGTCGCCCCGGTATGCGCTGGCGACCCGGCTGTGGCGACGGTTGCCGCTTCCTCTCGCGAATCGGCTCGGTCCGCGACTCGTGCGCTTCATCCCATGAGGGGTTCATGAGGAACTGGAAGGAACGGCTCAAGCGGCTGGGCAGGCCCGTGAAGGTGCCCATCGAGGCGCGGACCGGGGCGATCGTGCACCGGCGCCGCCACCGGAAGCTGCTGAGGTCGGTGCCCAGCATCCCGGAGGCCATAGAGATCATCGAGAGCCGCTGGGAGATGCCGGCAGACGCCCCGCCGGACCGTCCGATCTTCATCCTGTCCGCGGGCTGGAGGTCCGGCTCCACCCTCCTCCAGCGGCTCATCACCTCGGCGGAGGGCGTGATGATCTGGGGCGAGCCGTTCGCCCATTCCGACTTCATACGCCGCCTCGCCGAATCCCTGAGAGCGTTCCGTCCCGGCGATCCCCCGGATCACTTCTTCCTGGAGGACCTCAAGGCACGCGAGGCGACCGAGGCGAGCCGGGAGTGGATCGCGAACCTGTATCCGCATCCGGTCCACGTGCTGAGGGCGCACCGGGCCTTCATGATGAGTCTGTTCGCCACGCCCGCCGAGAGGGAAGGGTATCCGCGCTGGGGCCTGAAGGAGGTGCGGCTCGACATCGATCACGCCGCCTGGCTCCGGTGGCTCTTCCCCGAGGCCCGGTTCCTGTTCCTGTACCGGAACCCGTACCGTGCCTATCGGTCCTACCGGGTCTTCCGGAACTGGTACGACCGATGGCCCGCGCAGCCCGTCCTGACACCGGGTCACTTCGGGAGACACTGGCGGGCCCTGGTCGAGGGGTTCCTCTCCGGCGCGGAGGCGGTGGGCGGACTCCTGGTGCCCTACGAGGACCTGTGCTCCGGCCGTCTCCCGGTCGAGACGCTGGAGAATTTCCTGGAGCTGGAGCTGGACCGCGGCGTGCTCGACCGCCGCGTACCCGGCCGGGCGCGGGGAGCTCTGGACCCGATCCCCCGCTCGGAGCGGAGGATCCTCCGACGCGCCGTCGAGCCCGTGGCGAGCCGCCTCGGGTACGGGGCCGAGACCGGACGGAACGGGTAGCCGGTGAGCGTGCGCCGCCAGCTTCCGGCCTCTTCGCCCCTTGGTGCCCGGGCGATTCTGGCTGGCGTCCGGGCCGCGGCCGTGGGGCCGGGTCCCTACGAGCACCGGCTGTCGGCCTGGGTCCGGACCCGCTTCGGCCCTCTGGACCACCTGGCCGCCGACTCGGGCACGACGGCCCTCTCGCTCGCCATTCGGACGGCGCTGGAGGAGCGCGACGGCCCCGTCGCGCTCCCCGCGTACTCGTGCTACGACGTGGCGACCGCGGCCATCGGCGCAGGGGCGCGGGTCGCGCTGTACGACGTGAGCCCGGAGACCCTCGGGCCGGACCTCGACTCCCTGCGGTCGGTGATCCGGGACGGGGCGATCGCGATCGTGGTGGCCCACCTGTACGGCCTTCCCGTGGACCTCTCCCCGGTACGCGAGCTGGCCCGCGAGTCGGACGCGGCCGTCATCGAGGACGCGGCGCAGGGCATCGGCGGCGCGTTCCGGGGTCGTCCCCTGGGCACGCTGGGAGATGTCGGAGTGCTGAGCTTCGGGCGGGGCAAGGGGCTGACCGGAGGGGCGGGTGGTCTCCTGCTCGCGAACAACGAGCTCGGGCGACGCCTTCTGGAGCGCGCGAGGCCGGTTCCGGGGGCCGGCCGCCGGGGCTGGGCGGATCTCGCGCGGGCGACCGCGACCTGGATCCTGGGTCGGCCCGAGCTCTACCGGGTGCCGACGGCGATCCCGCTGCTGCGCCTGGGAGACACCGTGTACCGGCGACCGCACGTACCGCGGCTCGGGACGGCCGCGATGCACGGCGTCCTGTCGAGGACGACGATGAGCGTGGAGGCGGAAGCGGAGACCCGCCGGCGACACGCGGGCCGGCTGCTCGCCGCGCTCTCGGCCGCGGAGGCCCCGTTGCGGCCGTTTCCCGTCCCGACCGGGGCCACCCCGGGCTACCTCCGTCTCCCCCTCCTGAGCCGTGAGTCCGGGGTCCGCGACCTCGCCCGTGATGCGGGTCGGGATCTCGGGGTGATGCCCGGGTACCCGATGCCCCTGAGCCGGCTGCCGCCGCTCCGGGACGCCCTGACCCCCTCGTCGCACGGCGACGTCCCCGGCGCCCGGGCGCTGGCCGAGCGTCTCCTCACCCTGCCGACGCACGGGCGGTTGACGGAGGGGGACTGCCGGCGGCTCGAGGCGTGGCTGCGCGAGCGGGCGCCCGCTTTCTGATCTCCTCCCACCGGGCGCGAGAGGCCGGGGGCCTCGCCGGAAGGCGCAATAAGTAGCGGACCTGGCTAGAAAATCTCCCCAAGACCCCGATATGAAAATCCATAACATGTTGTCAAACCGTGCCTTGCCATCGAGGCACGCATCTCGATCCCGGATTCGCCCGAGCCGCGACGAACCGTCGCCCGGATGCGAGTCGACGAGGGAGCGAGACACCGCGAGATGGATGCGTCCAGACGCAACAGGAATCCAGCACGTCGAGATCCGGCCGGCCTTGCGGTCCGGCCGAACCCGGTCCGACCTTGCGGTGTACGAACCGGAGTCGCGGAGTCTCGGGCTCCGCACCGGCCACGAAGAAGCCCGACAGGGTGGCGACTCATGAGTCTCGGCAGCCTGCTGCTTCCCCTTCTCGCCTGTCAGTCCGGCGCGTCCGGCGTCACGGGGCCGGATCCGTCCCCTGCCCCCACCGGCGCTCCGACAGCGGCCGTCATCGTCGTCTCGCCGTCGGACATCGTGCTCGCCCCCGGATCGCGCAGCCAGCTCACGGCATCCGTCCGCGACGAACGCGGTCGACCCGTCAGCGGCTACACGTTCGCCTGGAGCAGCACGGATCCCGAGATCGTCACCGTCTCGGCCGGAGGACTCGCGGAGGGGCGGAGAGCCGGCTCGGCCGAGGTGACGGTCGAAGCGCAGGGTGAGGGCAGCGGACTCGTGCTGCGGGACGAGGCGACGGTCCGGGTCTCGAGCGCGAGCAGTCCGGCACAACCTCCGCCGCCATCCGCGCCCCCGCCGCCGTCGCAGAGTACGGGGCACCCGAACGAGCCGGCGGGGATGACGCCGGCGACGGAGCGGTCCTTCGATGCCATGATCGAGGACGGGTGGTGGTGGAACGGATCCAACGGGAATCCGAGCGGCAACCTGAAGATTCTCTCCGATCCGACGGCCCCGGTCAGTGCCCCGAGCGTTCTGCAGATCCGCTATCCGGCCGGCTTCGGCGGGGGGAAGTCGCCCTACAGACACTTCGGGAAGAGCGTGCGGGGTCATCGGTGGAAGGAGATCTACGTCTCCTACTGGATCCAGTTTTCGTCCAACTGGTACGGGCACCCGAAGAGCGGCGTCAACAAGATGGTCTACATCCCTCAGGCCGGGTTCGCGTCGAATCCTCTGTACGTGATCGCCGAGGGAACGAAATCCGGGCCGCTCACCCTCCAGGTACGGACCCAGGACCCGCGCTTCCGCAACCGGAACCTCAGCGTGAATCGGGGAACGGGCCGAATCCGCCGAGGTAGCTGGCACCAGATCGAGGTGTACGCCAGATTCAACAGCGGATCGAACAGCGACGGAGTCGTCCGCTTCTGGCTCGATGGGTCCCCGGCCGGCGACTATTCGAACGTTCAGCTCTCGACGGGAAACGATTCGAAGGTATGGAGCGTGGTGAAGTTCGACGCGGTATGGGGTGGAACCGGCCAGACGGTGCCTCAGGATCAGTACCTGCGCATCGACCACGCCTACGTGAGCGGTCGCTGACCACCGGGGACGGGCCGCCGCGACAGACTGCGCCGGCCCGCCGGTGAACGGAAGCCTGCCCGTCGCCCTGATTCTCTCCGTCGGTCTTCTGTATCTGTCCCTCCCCCTCCTTTCGGTCATCCTGTCCGTCCTCTCTTTCCGACGTGGCGTGCGTGCCGAGCCTGCGGAGGTACGAGCTTCGGCTTCCCCACCACGGCTCCTCTTCCTGATTCCGGCGCATGACGAGGAGCTTCTCATAGACTCTTGCGTCCGCTCCGTCACGGATCTGGATTATCCGTCCGACGCGGTCGGCGTCGTCGTCGTGGCGGACAACTGTGAGGATGGGACGCCGGAGATGGCCCGACGGGCCGGAGCGACGGTGCTGGAGCGTCACGACCCTTCCCGCCGGGGCAAGCCATGGGCCCTGGCATGGGCGCTCGAGCGGGTTCCTCTCTCCGAGTGGGACGCGTGCATCATCCTCGATGCCGACTCTGTCGTCGCACCCGACTTCGGACGCGCTCTCGCCGCGGCGGCTCCACTTCGGAGCAAGGCCTGCCAGGCCTACTTCGGCATCCGCAACGAATGGGAGTCCTGGCTCACTCGACTGGCGGGCCTGCTGACCCGCATGCGATACGAGGTCGGGTATCCCCTCAAGCGAGCGGCGGGCCTGAATTGTCCCCTGACGGGAAACGGAATGTGCATCGGGGCCGACCTGCTCGCCGGGAGGGGCTGGAGCTCGTTCTCGCTGACCGAGAACTGGGAACTGTACGCCGAGTACACCGTCGCCGGCATCGAGATTGACTACGTCCCGGGCGCCCGTCTGCTGTCGGAGGAAGCGGCGACGCCCGCTCAGGGCAGGACCCAGCGGAGGCGCTGGCTCGCGGGCCGCTCACGGGTCTTCAGGATCTGGACACCCCGTCTCCTAGGCTCGCACGTGAGTTTCCGGCAGAAGATCGACGGCCTCGCGGAGCTCGGCGGGGCGAGTCCCGTACTGCACCTGGTCCTCGCGACGATCGCCGGCGTGCTTTCGTTGTGGCTCCTCGACGGAGGCCTATCGGTTCTTCTCGCGGTGCTGGCCCTTGTCAGCCTGGCGCCCGAGGTCGTCGCCGTGGTCGTCGTGCTCCTTCGGCACCCGCGCCCGGGTTCCGCCATGCTCGCCTTTCTCCGCCTCCCGGGCTACGCACTCTGGCGGGTCCTCGTCGCAGGGGGGACCCTGCTGGGGCGCGGAGAACGAGAATGGCGGAAGACCTCCCGCGAGCGCTCGCCGGGCCCGAGGTGAGGCCGGGCCTGGTCTACAGGGCCCGGCTCAGTCCGCGCCGCCCCGCCGAGAACCCCACCCGATGTCGCCGGGACGGGCTATGGACCGCCATTCCGCACCCACTCGCCAGGCGGCGTACGCCGGGAGGTGGAGTAACGCAGCAGCCGTCCTGGCGGGCTCGGGCACCCGGCGAAGCGCGAGCAGGCAGAGCAACGCGAAGCGAGCGGGGGACAGGGCGAGCGCACCGACCAGGATCCCGTTCCCCGGGAGGCCGGCGAGCACGGCGAGCAACCCCAGCGCCGCTGCGGAACACGCCTGCACGACCGGACCCGGAAGGAGGAGCTCGGCGAGAACATCCGCCTTCTGCAGCAGTCCCAGGTCGCGGTGCAGCAGGACGTTCCTGCCATACCGGGAGAGAACTCGAATTCGTCCCGATCGCCATCGCCTTCGCTGATCACCGCTCTCACGCAGAGTTCGCGCCTCGTAGGCCCTCACGACGGCCCCGGGCGCGGTTAAGATCCGGACGCCGCCCAGAGTGAGGATCACGTACATCTCCGTATCCTCACAGAGCGTGGAGGTCTTCCACCCCAACCGGTCGAGTACACTCGTTCCCAGGCTCATGCCGTTCCCCGTAAGCGGCACGTTCAGGCCGCCCGCCCGCTTCAGCGGATAGAGGAGCCCGTAGTAGACGACGGAAAGGAGCTCAGCCATGCGAGTGAGCGGGCTATCCGCGGGGTTCCGGGGCAGGAAAGTCGCCTGCAGGGCCTTGTCGCGGAGTGGACCGCAGGCGGACAGCCGAATTCCGAACTCGGGATCGACGATGGAGTCCGCATCGACGACGACGATGGCATCCCAGTCCTGAAGCGCGATGTGACGCAGGGCCCACCCGATCGCCGCCCCCTTCCCAGCGTCTCCCACCGCCGCGCGCTCTTGGACGCGGACCCCCAACCTCCGGGCGACGGCAGCGGTGTCGTCGTCACACCCGTCGGCCACCACAAGGATGCCTCTCCGTTCCTCGGGGTAGCGCAGCTCGAGAAGGCTCTGCAGGCACGAGTCCAGAACGTCGGCTTCGTTTCGGGCGGGGACGAGGAACAGGAGTCGCTCGAGGCCCGTGAAGCGAGCGCCTTCCTCCTTCCTCCTTCGTTGCCGGGTCCGCCGCACGAGGGCTCCGAGGTCGACGACGCACGGGGCGAGCAGGAGCAGCGCGAAGACTCCGACGATGCCGGCGAGCAGGAGATCCACGGACGCCGTTCGCCTCCGGCCTAGCCGGTCGTCGGGGAGGTGAGGCGACGCACAGCCTCCGTATCGAAGGTCTCGCGCCTGAAGACCCTGACCAGGCTCACGGGTGGGCTCCCGGGCCGGAGAATCCGCTGCAGGAGAGACGCCGTGAGGGAGAGTGGACCGAGAAGGAGCCATGGAAGCCACACCACCCTCAGGTCCGGATTGCGCTCTCGAAGACGGCCCACGAGCTCCCGCTTCGTGGGGAGACGGGGAGCCAGAACGTGCAACACGGCCGGGGCCCGGTCCGGGTTCTCGACGACCGTCGCCACGACCGCGGCCGCGAAGCGCCGATCGACGACGCCCAGCGGCTCCGACCGCGAGCCGACGGCCACGAAGAGGTTGCCCATCCGCCGGCCCAGCCGGCCGGGGGGATCGAGATCGTCGAAGTCGATGATGGCGCCGGGCCTCAAGATGATGGTCCGGATCCCCGTCTCCGCGCCGAGTCGGGTCACGATCTCCTCCGACGCCAGTTTACCCCAGGCATACGGGCCGCTTCCGCGGGCCTCCGACAGCAACGGGGAGTCCTCCCGGACAGGACGACCCGGCTCGGCCTCGACGACGGCGAGACTGCTCACGTGGACGAAGTCGCCGACCCCCGCGGCTGCCGCCGCGCGAACGAGATTCTCCGTCGCGTCCAGGGAATTGCGCTGGTGCTCCGCCCAACCTCCGCTCGTCGCCGCGGCGCAGTGGATCACCTGCGCGCACCCCTCGAGGATCCTGCCCGAAACTCCTTCCGCGAGATCCGCCTCCACGTACTCGACGCCGGCGAGTCGCTCCCAGGGAGGGGGGGATCGGCGGGCCACGACCCTCACCGCGCGACCGCGCGACGTCAGGGCCTGGACGACCGAGCGGCCGAAGAAGCCCGTCCCGCCGGTGACGAGGATGCGATCTTTCCGGCCGGCGAATCCCTGAGATGGCGCGGCCCCCGGAGACCGGAGCACGGCCGCCACCTCCTCACACAGGGCCACCGTCTCGACGATCTCGTCGTCCTCGATGGGGGCACTTCCGTTTCCCAGCACCGCCCGATAGAAGGCCGTGAAGATCTCCACGAGGCCCGGGTAGCTGCGCTGTCGCCTCGCGAGCCGCCGCCCCAGGCTCGCCGTCGTTCCGAAGCCGAGCTGGCGCGCCAGCCGATAGGGATTCAACAGCTTGTCGATCGTCGAGACGCCCGGGCCCACTAGGCGCTGCACCGTCCCGCGCACGAAGTCGGCGTGCAGGGTCCCGTTGGTTCCGACCAGGCGCACGTAGCTTTCGACAGGCCTGCCGTCCAGGGTGACGACGAGCACACCCGTCGTCTGCCCCCTGCTGACCAGGGCGTGAATCGTCCCGCCGGGCCCGCGCTCGATGGACGAGATCCTGGCGGGCTCACCGTACTCTCCACCCAGCCAGTGAAGGAGCAGGTACACCGGGTGCGGGAGGACGTCGAGCAACTGCATGTCGTCCCGGATGGGCGTCCGACCGCCCGCAGCCGTTCGCACGGTTCGGAACGAGAAGTAGCTCTCGACGTGCTGCAGGTGGCCGATGGTGCCGGCGAGGGCCGTGAGACGACGTGCGGCCGGCTCGAACAGGAGCTGGTGGCCCGGGCATAGGATCCGGCCTCTCTCCCGGGCGAGGTCCACGAGCCGGCGGGCGCCCGCCGCCGTTTCGCACACGGGCTTCTCGACGTAGGCATGGCAGCCCGACCGCAGGGCCATCTCGGCCGCCCGTTCGTGGGCCTCGGGCGGCGTGCACACATGGAGCACGTCCGGGACGGACACGGCTAGGAGATCCTCCAGGCTCTCGAACGTATCGAGGTCGGGAAACGCCTGCCTCAGACGCTCGCGGGCCGCCGGCGTCGGATCCACGACTCCGAGCACCCGAGGGCGTTGTGGAATCCGGAGGATCGCCCTCAGGTGGTGCTGCGCCATCGGACCGGCGCCCACGACCGCCGTCGTGAGCGTACGCTCCGCCACCACCGGGCGCCCGGCCTCGACTCCGTCCTCGGTTTCCCTCTCACCCATGTGGCGTGCTCGCAAGTGCAGATTGGATGACTCCGACGCAACCGCGCCGGCGCCCACGCTTCGTGAGCCGTTCCTCTTCACCGGACCCGAACGTCTCCCGGCCCTGCAACATGCAAGCCAGTTGGGACGGCGTCGTCGGCGCTCCCGAAGACCGCGCCATCGTGACACGGAGCGTGCGGTCCCCTAGGTTGAAAGGCATCATCGCGGACCTGATGCGGCGAGGCAACAGTCGGTGCCCGTCGCGCCCCCTGGAGGGGCTCCGGACCCGCGGATGCCCTGCGGCGGCAGCGCCGTCGCGGTGAGCGGCTGCAGGCCTCGATCTTGCACGTGAGGCCCGAGCGGTTTCGGATCGAGCGCCGCGAATCCGGCGGGAATGAGGGAGGATTCCTTGGCACCGATGAGGGCAGCAGGTAGTCCGAGGCCTTCGTCGTTCCGCACGGGCGAGCCAGGTGGGCCGTTTGCGGCTCGCGCGCGGGCTCGAGAGGCGACCCGGAGCTGGTTCGGCATGGATGGTCTCCGGGCACTGCTGTTCCTCCTCATTCTCGTGACGGTGAGCCGCATCCATCAGCACTTTCGCTTTCTGGCCCCCCTGCGTCCCGCGCTGCTGCTCGCGCTCCTCACGCTTCTGTACGCGATGACGCACCCGAAACAGCTGAACACGGGGAAGCTGCTTCGCTTCTGGCCGCCCCGCGTCATCGTGGCCCTGGCCGTGATGGCCTGCCTGTCCACGGCATTCGGGATCTCGATCGGGGGCTCGGCCATGTACATCCTGACCGAGTACTCGAAGGTGCTCATCCTCGCCTTCCTGCTCATCGCGGCCATCCGCAGCGGAAGGGACCTGTATCGCTTCGTCTGGGCCTACGTCATCAGCGCCGCCATCCTGTGCTGGATGGCGCTCTTCGTGTTCGGGATCAGCAAGCCGCGCGGGGGCGCCGCGGCCCGACTGAGCCACCTCTACACGTACGACGCGAACGACCTCGGGCTCATCCTGATGATCGCCCTGCCGCTCACGCTGCTGGCGTTCCAGGTCGCGAGGACGAAGGGCAAGATCTTCTGCGCGATCGTCCTCGGGGCGATCGGGGCGACCGTGGCCCGAACGGGCTCTCGGGGCGCGTTCGTCGGTGCCGTGGCCGTCGGCCTGGCGCTCCTGTTCCTGGCCACGAACGTCTCGGTCGTGAAGCGGGTGGCGTTCCTTCTCGTCGTCGGGATCACGCTCGTCGCGACGGCGCCCGTCGGTTACTGGGACCAGATGATGACGATCACGAAGCCGAAGGAGGACTACAACTGGACGTCCAAGTACGGCCGGCGTGAGGTGACGAAGCGCGGGTTCGGGTACATGATGGGTCACCCGTTCTTCGGGATCGGCATCGACAACTTCCCTCGCGCGGAGGGGAGCCAGATGTCCTCCGTGGTAAGAGATTTCCAGGATCGAACGGGCTGGCACATCAAGTGGAGCGCCGCCCACAACTCGTTTCTCCAGGTCGGGGCAGAGCTCGGCTTCCCCGGCCTGATCCTCTGGTCCTCGCTCGTGTTCGGCTCGCTGTTCAGCATGCTGCGCATGAGACGGAGATTGCCCACCACCTGGGCGCGTGGGGACCCCGAGCAGCGCTTTCTGTATCACGCGACGACGTACTTTCCGGTCGCCATCATCGGGTTCATCTCGACGAGCGTCTTTCTGTCCTTTGCGTATCTCGACCCGATCTACATGCTCGCCGCCTTCGTGACCGGGATGTACGTGTCCGTCGAGCGACGGATGAGGGAAGACGCCGCCGCCTTCGTGGTGCCCGGCGTCGGCGGGCGGCGGGGCGTTGCGGGCCCCCGGCCCCGCCCTCAGCTGGTGCCCGCGTGGCGGCGGCAGCTGAACGCGAGATCCGGCACCCGCGGCTAGCCCACCCGGCATGAGGACGACGCCGAAAGCTCTCGGGGAAGCGGCGCTCGTGCGCCTCGGCGTCGCGACCGTCGCCCGCTCCCTCTCCCGGCCGCGGCCGCTCGTTCTCGCATTCCACGACGTCGTGCCGGACGACGTTCCGTCCGTCGGCGACGCTTCTCTCCACCTCCCGCTCGGTCGCTTCCGTGCCCTGATCGATGTGCTCCAGCATCGAGCGGACATCGTCGATCTCGGGCAGATCATCCAGGATCCGGGTGCCGCTGCGGGCCCGGTGCGGGTCGCGCTCACGTTCGACGACGCCTATTCCGGCGCTCTCACCCTGGGCCTGGCGGAGCTCGCGCGGCGCGGCCTTCCCGTCACCGTGTTCGTGTCTCCGGGCCTCCTCGGTCGACATGCGTTCTGGTGGGATGTGCTCGCCCGGCCGGGGGGGGGCGGCCTGGAGCCGTCCCTGAGGGATCGGGCGCTGGGGCAGTGGCGGGGACGGGAGGCGGAGATCCGGGCCGCCGTGGGACCGGGGACCACGGAGCCGACGTCGGCGGAGGGAGAGCCGGCCATCCCATCGCACGCGAGGTCGGCGACGGAGGAAGAGCTGCGGGCGGCCGCTTCGTGTTCCCTGGTTCGGCTCGCCTCGCACACCTGGAGCCACCCGAACCTGACCCGCCTGGGGCCCCGTGAGCTCGGCGACGAGCTCGCACGGCCTCTGGCCTGGCTCGCCGAGCGTTACTCGCAGGTGGAGCCCTGGATCTCCTATCCGTACGGCCTGTCGTCGCCGTCCGTCCGCCGGGCGGCGCGAGATGCCGGCTACCGGGCCGGATTCCGGATCGACGGAGGGCGCGTGCGGCGTCGTGATGCGGAGCTCGACCTTCCGCGCCTGAACGTCCCCGCGGGCCTCTCGCCGCGCGGGCTCGAGCTCAGGCTCGCGGGACTGCTCGCGTGAAGCCCACCGTCCTCGTGACCGACGGAGAGCAACGGGCGAGCCTCGCGATCGTCCGGTCCCTCGGGGCGGCCGGCCATCGCGTGTACGTGGCGGCTCGCCGGACGCCTTGCCTGGCCGGCTCGTCCCGGTGGGCGTCGGACGTGGCCGTCACGCCGGATCCGCTGGACGATCCGGTGGGGCACGACGAAACGCTCGCGCGGCGCGTGAAAGCGTGGGGCGTGGACGTCCTGGTTCCGGTCACGGACGCCGCCTGGCTCAGCATCCAGGAAGGCCGGACGTGCGGTTCCGGGGTCGTCGTTCCCGGGCCCGAACCGGACGCGTTCCGAAGAGTCTCGGACAAGGTCGCGCTGCTCGACCGGGCCGATGCGATCGGAATCGCGACGCCGGAGCGGGTGCTCCTGACCGGTCCGGAGCCCGATGAGGCCGAGGTCGAGGGACTCGAGTTTCCCGCGGTCGTCAAGCCGGCCCGCTCCGTGCACCGGACGGACTCGGGTCGGGCCCGGAAGCTGTCCGTGCGGCATGTGACGGATCCAGGCGACCTTTGCGAGGCGCTCGATCGACTCCCCCGGGAGGCCTATCCTGTGATGCTTCAGCGGAGGATCTCCGGGCCCGGGATCGGGGTGTTCCTTCTTCTGTGGAAGGACACGTGCTTGGCCCGCTTCGCGCACCGGCGAATCCGCGAGAAGCCCCCGTCGGGCGGCGTGAGCGTGAACCGGGAGAGCATCCCCCTGGAACCAGCGCTGTTCGAGAAATCCCTGGAGCTCCTGCGACACCACGACTGGCAGGGCGTGGCCATGGTCGAGTACAAGGTCGACGGGGCGACGGGCGTTCCCGTGCTCATGGAAGTGAACGGCCGATTCTGGGGATCCCTACAGCTCGCGATCGACGCCGGGGTGGATTTTCCGCGCCTGCTGGTGGAGGCGGCGACCGGGGGACGTCCGGCTCCGGTCATGGAGTACCGCACAGGCATCCGCAGCCGCTGGTTCTGGGGTGAGGTCGACCACTTGATCGCGAGGCTCAGGACGCGAGGCACCACCGCGGGCGGCGGGCCGACGCAGGCGAAGGATGGGAGGTTGGGGGCGGTGGCCGCCTTTCTGGCGGCCCGTCCGGGCCGGGACCGCGCCGAGATCCTGCGCATGTCGGATCCGCGCCCTTTCTTGCGGGAGACGCTCGACTGGTGGCGCGGCCGATGAGGGGAACCGAGCGAGTCAGCGTCATCATCCCCACGTACAATCGGGTCGAGCTTCTCCGGCGGGCCGTCGAGTCCGTGCTGGCGCAGACCCGGCCGGCCGATGAGATCCTCATCGTGGACGACGGCTCGACCGACGGCACGCGCGAGATGTGCCGCGACCTGCCGGCCGTCGTCCGCTACATCCACCAGGAGAACGCGGGGGTGTCGGCCGCCCGGAATCGGGGCATCCGGGAGGCGAGCGGGGTCTGCCTCGCGTTTCTCGACTCCGACGATGAGTGGAGACCCGAAAAGCTCGAGGTCCAGCTCGCCCTGCATCGGGTCCATCCGGAGATCGGCTGGTCGATCACGAACTGCGAGGTCATCGATCTCCAGGGGCGGGTCCGGGGCGGACGCCAGGGCTTTCGTTGGGAGTTCCCCATCTTTCGCGATCTCGATCTCGATCCCGACGACTTCTTTGGGGAGCGCTTCGATGCGGAGATCCTCCGCGCGGCGGGCCGGGAGCACCGCGTTTTCGTCGGAGATGCGTTCGAGGCGTACTTCCACGGCAACTTCACGTACCCGTCGTCCCTCATGATCTCCCCCGGGGCGTTACACGGCCTCGAGCTGTTCGACGAAGGCTTCCGGGTGGCCGAGGAGATGGAGTTCTGTCACCGGCTGGCCGCGCGGGCCTCCCTCGGAGTTCTGATGACGCCGCTCATCGGTCGGCGGGTGGCGGAATACGATTCGCTCATCGCGCCGCACCGCACGGTCGAGCTCGTCCGGAACGCCCTCCGAAGCGTGGATCGCGCCGCGCGCATCCGGCCGCTGTCCCCAGGGGAGGCCGAGGCGCACCGCCGGGGACGCGAGCGGCTCCTCCTGCGCCTGGGCTACGCGCATCTGACGGAGCTCGAGCGCCTGGAAGCGCGGGGGGCGGTCGTGCGCGCCTGGCGTGAGGGCGTCGGGCGGAGTCCCCGTGCCGCCGGGATCTTCCTCGCTTCGCTTCTTCCGGTGGGTCTCCTGCGCGGACTGCACGTGATGAAGCGAACGGTCCGCGGCCGGTCCCGATGAGCGGACTAGGGATCGCGCTCGCCCTGCAGTCCGACGGACCGGGCGGCGCGGAGCGCGTGCTGCTCGAGCTGGGCGAGGAGCTCCGGCGGCGCGGGCACGAGGTGTGTCCCATCGGGCCGTCGGACGGCTGCGGATGGCTCGCCGAGCAGTTCCGCTCCCGGGGGTTCGTCCCGGAGACGTTTACGCTTCGCCGCGCCCTCGATCCGGGCTGTCGGCGCGGGCTCGTCGAGGTGCTCCGCCGCCGAGGCATCGACGTGATGCACAGCCACGAGTTCGCGATGGCCCTGTACGGAGCGTCGGCCGCCCGCGCCGTCGGCATCCCGCACGTGATCACGCTTCACGGGAGCACGTACTACGCGGACCGCCTCCGGCGCCGCATCGCGCTGCGCTGGGCGTTCCGCCGCAGCGCGGCCGCCGTCGCGGTCTCCGGGGCGACGGGGGAGAGGATCCGGACCTCGCTCGGCCTGCCGGCGGACGCCATCGAGGTCATCCGGAACGGGATCCGACCGGCGCCTGGCGACCGGATGGAGACCCGCGCCGCACTCGGCCTGGGGGAAGACGAGGTCCTCGCGATTGCCGTCGGCAACCTGTACCCGGTGAAGGGATACGACGTGCTCCTGCGGGCGCTGGCGATGGCCGCCGGGACGGTGAGCGCGCCCTGGCGATTGGCCGTCGTGGGACGTGGGGAGGAGGAGGCAGCCCTGCGGGATCTCGCCGGACGGCTCGGCCTCGCGCCCCGGGTGCGATGGCTCGGGTACCGCGACGACGTCCCCGATCTGATGGCCGCTGCGGACGTGTACGTGATGTCCTCGCGCTCGGAAGGCCTGCCCCTGGCTGTCCTGGAGGCGATGTTCGCGGGCCTGCCGATCGTGGCGACCCGTGTGGGCGGGATCCCGGAGGCGGTCGGCGCGGATCGCGAAGGCCTTCTCGTGGAGCCGCAGGATCCGGGGGATCTCGCGGCCGCTCTCTCCCGGCTGCTCGGAGATCCGGCTCTTCGAGACCGCCTCGCCGCGGCGGCGCGCCGGCGGGCGGAGCGCGACTACCACGTCGAGGTCATGACCGACGCCTACGAGCGGCTCTACCGGAAGGGACGGAGCTGATCCGGGACACGAGTCTCTACGGGCTCAGGTGAGACCGATCTCGAGAGGCTTCCTGGCGAGCCGGCCGAGGGGCGTGTGCCGGTTCAGGAACCGCTTTCCTCCGATCGCGGATGCGCTCAGGTGATGGTGGATCTTCCGGCGCAGGGCCACGGGACCCCGGCCGGGCGATCCCGCCTCCGCCTCGTACCCGAACGCTCGCAGCGTCCGGCCGATCGACCAGTGGAGGACGTCGATCTCCTCCGGCGACAGGGCCGAGCGCCAGCGCTGGAGCGCCCGGGCGGACACCCCGCCCATGCCCACGCCGAAGGCGGTGTTCGCCTCGCCGAGCGCCGCGACCTCGCTGGCTTCCACGGCGGCGCGCGAAAGCTCCAGACCGGTGAAGTCCGCCAGACGGGCGAGGGCGCCGTCCAGATCCTCGATGACGTCCTCGTAGCGGATCTCCAAGTAGCGCTTTCCGAGACGGGCTCCCGATCTTCTCCCCGCGCGCGCGATCCGCTCCCAGATCCGTCCCGCCCACAGGAGCCGGATGACCGGGTCGCGGCTCGGGCTCCGGTCCATGCGAAGCCGGCGCTGGGAGAGGGCCACGTCCCGGCCGTCCCGGACCACGTGGATGAAGCGCGCGGCCGGGAACTCCGCCTCGAGCTCGGACATGTGGAACAGATGATTCGGCGTCTTCTCCGCCCAGCGGCCTCTGCCCTGGCGCTGCGCGATGAGGCCCATGAAGTAGCCGAGGAACGCGGCGTAGGAGGATCGGCTATCGGGGGGTGCGGCCTCCAGGTCCCGGATCGTGAGCCCCGACCGGGCAAACTGTCTCGACGACCTGTAATCCCGCAGGAATCGCCGGAAATTTGCGTCCCGCCGCAGCGGCCCGTAGCGCGTGGAGCACTCCACGATCCGCGATTCGGCCCGGTACAGGGGGAACTCCCCGGAAGCCAGCAGGATGGAGTACACGAGGGTCGTGCCGGATCGGGGCGCCCCGACGACGAACACGGGACCGCACATCGTCCCCACCGGCTCCTCTCCGGGCCGCGCCCCGCTCACAGGCACACGCGCTCCAGCAGCTCCGAGACCCTGTCGGCCGCGGCGCCCCATCCGTGCTCGCGCACGACGAGTCGCCGGCCGGCTTCGCCTCGCCGCATCCTTTCCGTCCGATCCCGCAGCAGTCGCACGATGAGGTCCGCCATCCGGCCGGCGTCGGCCGCGACGAGGCTGCGCGTCTCGTCGTCCAGCGCGAGTCCCCGGGCCGCGAGGCGGGAGAGGACGACGGGCCGACCCTCCGCCCACGCCTCGAGCACCTTGTTCTTCATGCCGGCGCCGCTCACCATGGGAGCCACGGCGAGCCAGGCCTCCCGGAGGACCACCCCCATGTCCTCGACCTCTCCCGTCACGCGGACACCCGCCTCGTCCGCGAGCGCGCCCACGGACCGGGTGGGAGCCCGGCCCGCGATGATGAAGGTCGCGGCCGGGAGCTCTGCAAGGACCCGGGGCCAGACGTCGCGGACGAAATGACGGACCGCCTCCACGTTCGGCCCGTAGTTCATCACGCCCGAGAACACGACGGTCGGAGTCTCCGCCTCCGCGGCTTCGGGCTTGTGCTCGGGCACGGCCACGCCGTTCGCGACGACCTCCACGGGGCGGCCGCCGAGGCGGGCCAGCACGCGCGCATCGTCCTCGGCCACGGCGATCGTGGCCCCCAGGACTCGAACCATGTCCCGCTCGTAGCGGGCGAAGCGCAGGACGCGGCGCGCGATGCGGAGGCGGGCACGCATCGTCCCGGCGGCCCGGATGTCGCGCCAGGCGATCAACGTCCCCGAGTCGATTCGGTCGCCGACCGCGGCGGGAAACTGCGGGTCGAAAGCCATCCACTCGGTTCCGCTCCACAGGAGCACGGCCTGCGGCCCGAACTCCGCCACCTGCCGTCGAACCGCGGATCGCAGAGCCGGGTGGTCGGAGGCCGTGAACGCGACCCCGGCCCAACGGGCCCGGAGGCCGACCTCGACATGCCGCACGCCGTCGCACGGCCACGCCCCGTGGCCGGAATCGACGGGCGGCGCCACCAGGCGGAGGTTCCAGCGCGTCGCGAGCTCGCGGACCAGGTGATGGACGCGAAGCGAGTACCCGTGCCGGATCGGCCACGGAGGCGCGGCCGCAACCGCGAGCAGGCGGGGACGCTCGCTCACGCGTCGTCTCGCGGGCCCGCGTGACCCCGCCTTCCTCTGAGCGCGCGGCGCAGGAGCGCCCGCTCGGGCTCCGGCACGAGCCCCGTCGCCAGGGCGACGGAAAGGTAGGCGGCACCGGCGAGTCCGCCTCCGACGAGGAGTCTCGCCGCCGGACCGAGGCGCGAGGTCAGAGCGAGCCCTCCGAAGGCGGCCCCCGCCGCCAGCGCCAGGACGAGAAAGAGCCCCTTCCACGGGAGGAACTCGCGCGCCCCGAGCTCGAGGCGCGCGGCGGTGCGCCGGGAGGCGAAGAGCATGAAAGCGGCCTTGCCCGCCACAAGGCTCGTCACCGCCCCCAGCGGCCCCAGGGTGCCGACGAGGAGAACGAGCGTGAGGATCGTGATGAGCAGGGCGGTGGAGTCGGCCGCGAACATCACCTTCAGATCCGCCGTCGCCCGCAGCATCGGCGACGCGAGGAGAATCGAGAGAGGCACGATGAGGATGTAGACGCGGAAGATCGGCGCCGCGCCCGCGTAGGATGGCCCGAACAGCACGGTGATGAGGTCGCTCGCGAACACCTCGCAGATCACGAAGATCGGCAGCAGGACGAGAGCGAGGCTGTAGGTTGCCCGATGCCACACGCGTCGCATCTCCTCCTTCCGATCCGCCGCGTAGTTCTCGGCGTTCGCCAGGATCACGACCTCGCCGACGGTCCGGGTGAACAGCCCGATGAGCGGAATGTTCAGCGTCGCAATAGCGTACACGGCGAATTCGGCCGCGCTGAACGAAGCCGCCACGTAGTAGGCGTGGAGCTTCTCCCGGATCAGACCCACGAAGGCGGCCGCCGCGAAGGGGAGCGCGTAGCCGAGCTGCTTGCGCAGGAGACCCGGCTCCCGCCGCTCACCGGGCTCCCGCCGTCCCCTCCAGCCCAGATAGGTCACGAGCGACGCCACCCGCAGGAAGGCGATCGTGCAGGCCGCCACGAGGATGGCCACCAGGTCGCGTGTGATCACGGCGACGGACACGAGGAGCAGGGCCCGCAGGATGTCCAACGATGCGGTCAGGGTGGCAGCCAGGCGGGCCCGGCGGTCCACCATCGGGCTCACGGGAATGAGCATGCCCGGGATCGACAGCGCCGTGAAGAGGCCGATCCAGAGGGCGTACGGACGGAGGGGGGCGTGAAAGTAGCGCTCCAGCAACGGGCCGCTGAATGCCAGGGCGACGCCCGCACCGACCCCCACGACGCCCAGCAGGAGGGCGGACTGGACGTGAATGCGCTGGGCGGCCTTCGGCGAGCGCGGCACGAAGTAGTACAGGCTCGCGGGCATGCCCAGGGTGAGCAGGGCGAGGGCCGTGTTCGCGACGAGGAAGAGCTGCTTGTAGTGGCCGAACGTGGTCTGGTCCAAGACCCGGACCAGGACGATGGGGATCGCCATCGCGATGACCGCCGCCGTCATGCGCGCGGCGCTCATCCAGATCGACTGCCAGCGGCGGGATGCCTCGACTCTGGCGAATCCCCGTCCGGGTTCGGGCCCGGCCGTCCCCGCGGACTCTCGCGTCACGATCTCTCGGGCGTCCACAGATAGAGGAGCAGGGAGCCGCACCGTCCGCCGCAGAGCTCACGGCCTTCCGTTCGCAGGATCTCCCTCAGGTCCGGGTCGATGTTGTCGTACGTCCAGCGGTCCGTATCGATCGCGAAGACGATGCCCGGAGCCTCCGGATAACGGGCCCGAATCGCGTCCGGCGTCGTCAGGACGGGGGCCCCGGAGTACCAGTCGGGCGTTCCCTGTGGCGACAGCGCGCCGGACATGTCCGGCCGCCCGTCCCGATTCCCGGGCTGCTGGAGGAAGTCCGAGCCGACCACGAAGTCCACGCGTCCCCAGTAGTACAGCGCGGGGAGGCCGATCGAGCTGCCCAGGGGCAGCTCGCGCGCCCCGGGCAACGCCTCGATGCGCTCGAGGGCCGCGGGCCAGTCGATGGCCTTGGGGATGGCGGGAATCCGGCGCGCCCGATTGAAGGCCGGCGTGGTCGCGAGCGCGAACAGGGCGATGGCGGCGACGACGGCGGTGGAGAGCCGGCCCGCCCCGGCTCCCGCCGGAAGCCGGGCCGCGAGCTCTCGGCGCAGGGCCCCGAGGCCGTCGGACGCCCCGATGGCGCCGGCCAGAAACAGCGCCGGGACGGCGAGGAGGATGTACCGCTCGCCCTTCCAGGGAAACACGAGACTGTGCAGGAGCACGGGCAGGGCGAACCACACGCCCAGGTACACGGCCAGCCGCCGGTCGCGCAGGTACACGGCCAGCAGGGCGAGGGGGAGCAGGGACATGAGGACGGGGAAGACGTCCGCGAGCCACCAGTAGTAGCTGAGGATCGCCCCCGGATTCGTCCAGGCGGGCACGTACACGGCCCGCACGATGAGATGGCCCACGACGCCCGGCCGGACGGCCGCGAACGCCAGCAGGCCCAGGAACCCGAGGCCCGTGAGCTGCATCGGGACGCTGCGCCGCCACCGGCCGAGTCCGCCGGCAACGCCGTCGGCGATCGCCGCGAGGACGACGCAGGCAGCCCACGCGAGCCCGATCGTCAGGGTCGTGAGCTGAACGCGGAGGGCGAGAAGCAGCGCCGCGACGGCGACGACGGCCCAGGCCCAGTCGGCCCGCCACTCCGAGGCGGAGGGCTCCTCCCTCGCGCCGGCCCGTCTCAGGGGTCGCCAGCCGGCGTACAGGGCGACGAGGCCGAAGAGCAGCTGATACGTGTAGAACCTGGTCATCCGGCTCTGGATGATCGCCTGCGGATAGATGCCCAACAGCAGCGCCGTCCACACGGCCGTCCACGGTCCGCCGAGCCGCCAGCCCACCCATGCGATCAGGAGGAGGCCCGCGATGCCGAGGATGGCCGAGGGGAGCCGGGCGGCCGTCTCCGCGGAGCCCGCATCGCCGAGAGTGAACGAGACGATGCGCGTGATGTCCGATCCCCGCCGGTACTCGTTCCCGGAGGGGAGGATCGCTCCTGCGCCCTGCTGGATCGATCGTGCGGCGTAGACGTGGTCGAGCTCGTCGCCGTTGAAGCTCGCCTGCCCCAGGTCGACGAGGCGCACGGCGCTGCCGCCGATGAGGACGGCGGCGAGGATCGAGATCGGCAGGCGGTGTCTGTTCACGGTCGCCTTCCTTAGGTCGGGCGCGGTTCTCTGCTCTCCGCTCCGGGATGCGGGGCCGGCCCGGACACGATTGACTTACCCTCGCGGCGCCTCCGAACGCAATTCCCGGGTCCGCCGAAGCGTGGCACCCCCGCGACGCACGACGATCCTGCTCCCTGCTGCAACCGCCATGCCGCGGGCCCCGGCCTGTTCGGCCGCGGCCACGCCGCCGTAGAATCATGCCGACGGCCCACGGGCGTCCGGCGCCCGGTGGGCACGCGAAATGCAAGGGTCCCCGCGGCCGTGGCCGTTTCCGTGGCGCATGCATGATGGAGAGAACGATCGAGACGGAGCCTGAGACGTCCCTCGCGGTGCTGCACGTGCTCACGCCGGGCCCCGCAGGGGGTCTGGAGAGCGTCGTGCGCGCCCTCGCGGGCGGGCTCGCCCGCCGGGGACATCGGGTGGGCATCGCGGCGGTCGTCGATCGGGGAGCGGACCAAGGCGAGTCGCTCGTGAACCGGACCGGCTCGAACGGGCCGGATCTCCGGGGCGAGGAGCTTCCCCCCCGTGCCTACGTCCGCGAGCGGGCTTTCGCCCGGCGGGAGATGCTTCGCTTCCGCCCGGACGTGGTTCACACGCACGGCTATCGGGCCGACGTGCTCGCCGGTGGCGCCGCGCGCCGCCTCGGCATCCCGACCGTCTCCACCCAGCACGGATTCACGGGTGGGGACTGGAAGAACCGGCTGTATCAGAGGCTCCAGATCCGCGCCATCCGACGGGCCTCCGCCGTCGTGGTCGTGTCGCGGCCGCTCGGGACCACGCTCGCGGCGCGCGGCGTGCTGGAATCCCGCATCCACCTGATCCGAAACGCCTTCGATGCGAGTGCCCGGGTCCTGGAGCGCGAGGCGGCCCGCCGGTTCCTGGGCCTCTCCTTCGATGACTTCGTCGTGGGTTGGGTCGGCCGTCTGAGCCCGGAGAAGGACCCGGCGCTCCTGCTGGAGGCCGTTCGGCGGCTCCACGATCTCCCGGACCTCGTCGCCTCGATCCTCGGCGGTGGGGTGGACCGCCGGGCGCTCGAAGCGGGGGTCGCGGGACCGGAGCTGGCGGGCCGCGTTCGCCTGCACGGCATCGTTCCCGGGGCCGCACGGCTCTACCGCGCCTTCGACGCGTTCGTTCTGAGCTCGCGCACCGAGGGCACGCCCATCGCGCTCTTCGAAGCGATGGCGGCCGGCGTACCCATCGTCGCGACCCGGGTGGGTGGCGTGCCGGACGTCGTGACGGACCGGGAGGCGCTGCTCGTGCCGCCGCGTGATCCGGACGCGCTGGCGGAGGCCCTGCGGGCTCTCCACGCGGATCGGGGAGCCGCCCGGGAGAGGGCCGCGGCCGCGCGCCGGCGGCTAGAGGAGGAGTTCGGCATCGCGCCGTGGCTCGCAGCGCACGAGCGGCTGTACCGCGCCGTCGCGAGCTCGCGGTCGGGAACGGGTCCATGACTCCCTGGATCCTCATCGGAATCCCGCTCGGGCTGTTCGCGTACGCCTATGCCGGGTATCCCCTGATCCTCGCGCTGGCGGGGGGGCTGCGCCGGCGCCGGGTCGCCCGGCCTGCCGGCGAACGCTGGCCGACCGTGAGCATCTGCCTCCCGGCGTACAACGAGGCGGAGACGATTCGGGACACGCTGGAGAGCCTGCTGGCGATCGACTACCCGCCGGATCGGCGCCAGATCCTCGTCGTCTCCGACGCGTCCACGGACGGGACGGACGAGATCGTCGAGTCGTACGCCCCGCGGGGGGTGGAGCTTCTCCGGATCCCGGAGCGCGGGGGCAAGACGGCGGCGGAGAACGCGGCCGCGCCCCTGTTGACGGGAGAGATCGTCGTGAACACGGATGCGACGATTCGCATCCTGCCCGATTCCCTGAAGCCGCTCGTGCGCGCACTCGACGACCCGTCGGTGGGCGTCGCGTCGGGCCGGGACGTCAGCGTGGGCGACGAGGGCCCGGGGGCGAATCGAGGCGAGTCGGGCTACGTGAGCTACGAGATGAGAGTCCGTCGGCTGGAGACGCGGCTCGGATCGATCGTGGGGGCGAGCGGATGCTTCTACGCCATCCGCCGCGAGCTCCACCTGAAGCCCGTGCCCGACCCGCTCAGCCGCGACTTCGCGAGCGCCCTGGTCGCGCGGGAGAACGGGTACCGGGCCGTGTCGGTGGACGAGGCGGTCTGCCTCGTGCCGCGGACCGCCTCGCTCCGGAGGGAGTTTCGGCGCAAGGTCCGGACGATGGCCCGGGGGCTCGACACCCTCTTCTTCAAGCGGCACCTGCTGAACCCCCTTCGTTACGGTGGATTCAGCTTCATGCTCTTCAGCCACAAGCTCTGCCGGTGGCTCGTCCCCCCGCTCGTGCCCCTCGCGCTCCTGGGCCTGGCCCTCCTGGGCCTGCGGTCCGCGCCGTTCGCGGTCCTCACGCTCCTCGTGCTCGGCCTCGCCGCGGCGGGGGGGCTCGCTCTCGCCCGGGCGGAAACCCGGCGCCTCCCGCGCATCCTGGCGTTGAGCGCCTATGTCGTGGCGGGCGTCCTGGCCGGCATGCTCGCGTGGTCGAAGTCGCTGGGTGGGGAGAGGAACCCCATCTGGGAGCCGACGCGCCGAGGCGGCACCCGGGGAACGGCTCGCTAGGCGCTACCCGCCCCGGCGGATTCCGTCGGCTCCACGGCCTCGCGGTACCAGGCGGCGAAGCGCGCGAGGCCCTCCGAGAGCGAGACCCGGGGTTCGAACCCGAGCAGCTCACGGGCCTTCACGCCGCTCGCGCACGTGATCGTCACGTCGCCGGGCTGCGACGGGAGCCACTCGATCTCCGGCTGCAGTCCGAGGGCGGCGGCCAGCTCCTCGACCAGCCGCCGCAGGCTGACGGCATCGCTGCGGCCGAGATTGATGATCTCGAAGGCGGGCTCGTGGACGTCCGCCCCGGTCAGCGCTTCGATGGACCGGAGGACCCCATCGACAGTGTCGTCGACGTACGTGTAATCGCGCGCCGTCGTCCCGTCTCCGAACAGGGGCAGGGGCTCTCCCCGGGTCATCAGGCGGGTGAACTTGTGAATCGCCAGGTCCGGCCTCTGCCGCGGCCCGAACACCGTGAAGAAACGAAGGCAGTGCACGTGGAGCCCGTGCAGGTGGTGGAACGTGAAGCAGAGCTGTTCCCCGGCGCACTTCGAGGCGGCATAGGGCGAGATCGGCCGGCCGACCGCTGCCGTCTCCTCGAACGGGGTCTCGTGCCGGTCCCCGTAGACCGACGACGACGAGCCGAACACGAGGCGGCCCGCGTGGTGCTCGCGCATGGCCTCGAGGAGCGCGAGGGTCCCGTTCACGTTCACGTCGTAGCACAGGACCGGATCCTCGATGGATGGCCGGACCCCCGGCCTGGCGGCCAGGTGCACCACGAGGTCGAACGGCACATCCCGGAGCAGTCCGCCTAGCAGGACGGGGTCCCGGATGTCGCCTTCGACGACCTGCATGTGGGCCTGCGCTTCCGCCTCGCGCAGGTTACGACGCTTCACGTCGGGGGAATAGAAGTCGTCGAAGTTGTCGAGTCCCCACACGCGATAGCCCCCTGCCAGGAGGCGCTCGCACAGGTGAGAGCCGATGAAGCCGGCGGCTCCCGTCACGAGGATCCGGAGCGCTCTTCCCCCCTCACGAGCGCGGACGCCCTCGGCGCCCGCTCCACCCCTGCTCCGGCTCACGAGACGGTTTCGATCTCGGCGTAGTACTGGCTGGCGTAGTGGTAGTAATAGCTGGCCGTGTTCGGGACCGCGTTCAGGATCGCCCCCACGAGCGGCATCGGGCAGTTGCCGAGCATCGCGAGCTTCGTGCGCGCGAGCTCCTGGTCCGTCTCTCCCGCCCGGACGACGAGCACGGCCGCGTCGCAGCGGCCGCCCAGGATGACGGCATCGGCCCCGGCGACGAGGGGCGGCGCGTCGATGACGATGACCTCGTAGCGGGCCCTGAGCTCATCCATGAGCTCGCTCATCGCCTCGCCTTCCAGGAGGTCGGCGCTGAATCCCGCCGAGCTCCCGCGGGCCAGGAGCGCGAGATTGTCGACGGACGTCTCCTGCTGGACCTCCTCCAGGGACGCGCGGCCGATGAGCACGTCCGCAAGGCCGGGGCTGGACGGGAGACCGAACATCTCCTGCGCCCGTCCCCGGCGCGTGTCCGCGTCGAGAAGCAGGGTCCGGTGGCCGGCCGATGCGTGCGAGATCGCCAGGTTTGCGGCCACCATCGACTTCCCGTCCCGCGGGGCGGGACTCGTGATCATGGTCACGCCCTTGCCGTTGCCGCCCGCGTGGCTCAGCTGGGTCCGGATGCTCCGGAAGGACTCGATCGCCACGTGCGCGTCGTACTCGCTCTTGCCGGCCCGCGTCTCGAGGCGTGGGACGATTCCGAGGACCGGAAGGCCGAGCTTGCTCGTGATCTGCGTGGGGTAGCGGATCCGCCGGTCGAGCAGGTTGAACAGCAGCACGCCGGCCAGCCCGATGCCGAGTCCGCCGAGGCTGGCCATGAGCACGATGCGCCCGGCCTCCGTGCGCTGCGGCCTCGTCGGCGGCACGGCAGCATCGAGGATCTGCATGTCGGGAAAGCTCGTCGCTTCCGCGAGCTCGACCTGCTTGAGGTTGCCCTGGAGATTCCCGTGCAGGGAGGCGGCGGCCGACAGCTCCCGCGTGAGCCGCGTCTCCTCGATCGTCCGGTAGGGGATCTCCTGAAGCTCGCGGCCCTGCGCCTGGATCTGCTCGTTCACCGTGGCCAGCCGCGTCGTGAGCTGTTCCGCGAGCTGCTGAAGCAGGGCCGGGAGGGTCTGCCGGCCCAGGATGGCCAGCTCTTCGCGGAACGTCCGCACACCCTCGTACTCCTCGGTGTACGTGTACAGGAGCGTCCGGATCTGGGCCTTCTTCGAGTTGTACTCCTGGATCGCGGCCTGGATGCCCGGCGAGGTGGCGATGGACGGGATGAGCTGGAGCGCCATCACGTCCACGGAATCCTCCGTGCGCGCCCTTCGGATGAGTCCGATGATCTGGTCCAAGTCGGACTCGAGGTTGTCAGCCTCGATCTTCTTCTGGAAATACGCCCCGAATACCGTGCCCTGCGTCGACAGCCCACCCGGAATCGGGTTCGCCTGGCTCTCCGTCGGGAGCGTGATCGTGTTCACCTTGAAATTCTGGAGCGCAAGCTCCGCGTTGCGGAGCCGCTCCTCCGCGACCCGCGTCTGCTCGCGCAGGATCCGGATCTGCTCCCGCATCCGCTGATTCTTCAGGTCCGTGGCCGTCCGCATGAAGTTGTCGAGGATCACGTTCAGGACCTGGGCGGCCCGCTCCGGGTCCGACCAGGTGATGCGAGCGTCGATGAGGCTCGCGTCCTCGTTGAACGTCGTCCGCAGGGCCTTGCGAAGACGGGCGACGGCCTGCTGCGGACTGCTCACGTGAAACTTGATGACCGAGTTGCTCCTCGACGCGAGCCCGGTCGGCGTCCACACGAAGCCGACGGACTCTCCGATCGAGGCTCCCGCCTGCCCTCGCTCGACCTCCCCGCTTCCCTCGCGAGACAGGATCCAGTCTCCGCGGGCCCCCACGTCGAGCGTGTACGTGCCCGGGAGCGTGCGGGTCGCGAGCTCGAAGCCCTTGAACAGCGCCGAGTCCGCGGGGCCGGCCTCGGGCCGCACGTACAGCTGAAGCTCGTCGACGACGGGTCGGAGCACGGCCCGGCTGTTCAGCACGTTGATCCAGCCCTCGCCCTGGAAGACGTCCGCCGCCCGGATGGGGCCTCCGCCCTTTTTCGACTGGTCGATCCAGATGGAGGCGCGCGTCACGTACTCGGGCGAGATGAAGCGGGTCCCGACGACGCCTCCGGCGGCCCCGAGCAGCCCGGCGGCCACGATCCACCACTTCTTCGACCAGACGAGGTTTCCGAGGTGGCGCCAGTCCGTCTCTCCGGAGTCCCCGCCCCCGATCGCGTAATACTCGTGCGGCGCGACGGCGTAGTGCGCGGACGGTTCAGCCGGAACGAGGGCCGTCTCGTGTCTTTCTTCAGTCACGTCCTGTGTCTCCCATCCGTGCGAGGCGATACCCGCCCGACAGCCTTTCCCGCCCGCGTCCGGGCCGGGAATGAGGCGCCCGCGTGGACGATCGATACCCCCACAGGCAAGACCGGTGCCGCGGGAGAGGGTCGGTCCGGCGCGGAGTTTGGCACCCGGCGCGTCACGGGGCCGGACGCGGGTGTAGGGACGCCGCAACAATCTGGGCCCATGGGTGGTCGGGAGGCAACCGCACCGGCCCGGGCGCGAACGAGGTTCTCGCCACCCGGACGCCCCTTCCGGGCCGGGGGGCGTGCGGTCACACGCTCGGGGGCGCGGCCTGGCGCGGCCCTTGAAGGAAGGGTTCCTCCGCCGCGTAGCGGCGTCTCGACGTCACTCCCAAAACGGTGGATGAGAATCATGTGCGGAATCGTCGCCTACGCCGGATCCGAGGATGCCTCGCCGATCCTGCTCCAGGCGCTGGCCAGGCTGGAATACCGCGGCTACGACTCGGCCGGACTCACGGTCCAGAACGGGGCCGGGCTCGTGACGAGGCGCGCCGTCGGGAAGCTGGAGGCGCTCGCTCGTCTCGTTGCCGGCGAGGGCATCCTGGGCGACTCGGGGATCGCGCACACGCGCTGGGCCACGCACGGGCCGCCGTGCACGGAGAACGCCCACCCGCACCTGGACTGCTCGGGCGACATCGCCGTCGCGCACAACGGGATCATCGAGAACGCGGACGCGCTTCGGGCCGTGCTCGAGCGGCAGGGCCACACGTTTCGATCGGGAACCGACTCCGAGGTCCTGGCGCACCTGATCGAGGAGCATTGGGTGCCTCCGCTGCACCTCGCGGTCGTGCGGGCCCTGGAGCACGTGCAGGGCACCTACGGGCTCGCGGTGATGACGAGCCGGGAGCCCGGCCGCATCGTGTGTGCGCGCCGTGGCTCGCCCCTGCTCGTCGGGCTCGGACAGGGCGCGAACTTCGCCGCGTCCGACGTGGCGGCCGTCCTCCCCCACACCCGCCGCGTGATCTACCTGGACGATGGCGAGCTCGCGATCATCGACGCCGACGGCTGCGATCTCGTCCGCATGGACGCGATGGCGCGAATCGAGAAGCCGATCCAGAACATCGAGTGGGAGCTCGCGGAGGTGGAACGGGCCGGCTACGAGCACTACATGCTCAAGGAGATCCACGAGCAGCCCGCCACGATCGAGCGCACCCTGCGCGGCCGGGTCCTGGACGATCCGCCGGCGGCCCGTCTCGGCGGCCTCTGCGACGTCGCCGGGCCCCTGTCCAGCGCCCGGCGCATCGTGTTCACGGCCTGCGGCACCTCGCGGCACGCGGCCCTCATCGGCAAGTCCATGATCGAGGAGCTCGCCCGGGTGCAGGCCGACGTGGAGTACGCGTCGGAGTGGCGTTATCGCGACCCCGTCCTCGAACCGAACACGGTCGTCGTCGGCGTGTCCCAGTCGGGTGAGACGGCGGACACGCTCGCGGCCCTTCGCCTGGCGGCGGCTCGGGGGTGCACGACGATCGGGGTCGTGAACGTCGTGGGCAGCACGATCGCCCGGGAGACGGACGCGGGCCTGTACCTCCACGCCGGCCCGGAGATCGGGGTGGCGTCGACGAAGGCCTTCACGTCGCAGATCGTGGCGCTCGCGTTGCTCGCGGTCTACCTGGGTCGCCAGCGGGGCCTGGAGGACGCGCGAAGCCGGGAGTTCCTGGAGGCCCTGCGGCGGCTTCCCGAGCAGGCCGCGGACGTGCTCGCACGGGCCGACTCCGTGGCGCGCCTCGCGGCTCGCTTCGCGGATCACGACAACTTCCTCTATCTGGGTCGCGGTTACAGCTTCCCCGTCGCGCTCGAGGGCGCCCTCAAGCTGAAGGAGATCAGCTACGTGCACGCCGAGGGCTTCAGCGCCGCGGAGATGAAGCACGGCCCGATCGCCCTCATGGACTCGGACATGCCCGTGGTCGTCGTGGCGCCCCGGGACGCGGTTTATCCGAAGGTCCTCAGCGGTATGCAGGAGGTGAAGGCGCGCGGCGGCCGGATCATCGCGATCGCGACCGAGCCGACCGGCCTGGAGACGCTCGCGGACGAGGTCGTCCTCGTGCCGCCGACCCTGGATCCTCTCCTCCCGGTGCTCACGAGCATACCGCTGCAGCTCCTGGCCTACCACATCGGCCGCCTCCGGCGTTGCGACGTGGACAAGCCCCGGAATCTGGCCAAGGCCGTGACGGTCGAATGACGGCCGGCCAGGCGCCGCTTCGGATCGTTCACGTCGTCGGAACGCGGCCGGACTTCGTGAAGATCGCTCCCGTCATGGCGGCGTTCGCGCGCACGGGGTCCGTCGAGCAGCAGCTCGTGCACACCGGCCAGCACTACGACGAGACGCTGTCCCGCCACCAGTTCCGGGACCTCGGCCTCCCGCGTCCCGACATCAACCTCGGGGTGGGCTCGGCCACGCACGCCGTGCAGACGGCCCGCGTGATGATGGCGTTCGAGCCCTTCCTCCGACGCCACGCGCCCGACTGGGTGGTCGCCGTGGGGGACGTGAACTCGACGCTCGCCGCGGCTCTCGTGACGGCGAAGCTCCCCGCGAAGCTGGCCCACATCGGGGCCGGGATGCGCTCCGGCGAGTGGAGGACGCCCGAGGAGGTGAACCGGATCCTCACGGATCGGCTGAGCGACGCGCTGTTCGCATCGGAGCCGGCGGCCCGGGAGAACTTGCGTCTCGAGGGGGTGCCCGAGCACCGCATCCACCCGGTCGGCAACGTCCTCATCGACACGCTGGACCGGTTCCACGATCGGGCCCGGAATCTCGGAGTGCACGAGGCGATGGGACTCGAGGCGAGACGGTTCGCGCTCGCCACGATCCACCGGCCCGGCAACGTGGACGACGCGACCCGCCTCACGGAGCTCCTCGAGGGGCTGGGCGAGCTCCCGGCGTCCTGCGGGTGCCCGGTCATCTTCCCGATGCATCCGCGAACGGCGGAGCGGATTCGTGCTCACCGCCTCGGCCGGCTCCTCGCCCCTCTCCAGGTCGTCGAGCCCCTTCCCTACCTGGACTTCGTGAGCCTGATGGGGGACGCGGGGGTGGCCATCACGGACTCGGGCGGCGTGCAGGAGGAGACGAGCGTCCTCGGCACCCCGTGCATCACGCTGCGCGCGACGACGGAGCGCCCCGTCACCGTGACGAGCGGGACGAACCGGCTGCTGGGAGACGACGCCTCCGTGCTCCCCGAGCTCGTGCTCTCGGCCCTGCGCTACGACCGGACGGAGCGGCGGCCGCCGCTGTGGGACGGACGGGCCGCCCAGCGGATCGCGCGCGTAATCCTGAGCCAGAGCCCGGCGGAGAGGGGTCCGGTCCGCATCTAGGGCCCGCGGATCGTCCGTCCCGGGGCGAAAAGCCACGCCATCGGGAGAAATGCGCAGGCATCACGTCCACGGCCGTCCTCCCTTGCCCCGGCCGGGGACGGGGGGCCGCGACCGGGACCCGCGGCTTCTCGACGTCCCCGCCCCGCCCCGGAGGACTGTTTCATCGGCGCAACGCCTTCATTCTCGGTCGATTCACGCCTCCATGCCGCGCGTTCCCGTCCGCCGGGCCTCAGGCGGCCCGGGACTTGCTCGTGTCGTCCGCGCAACATGGCGTGGAGTCCGCAAGGTGGACTGCCGCGCGAATCGATGAAATCCGGGAGCGAGAATGGTCACGGAATCCTCCGAGCTCATCGAAGAGCTGGACGGGACGTCCCCGTCGGACTCGCCTCTCGACGACGACGCCGAGCCGTTTCTTCTCGGTCCGGACGCGAGGGCGCGGGTACGGATCCTCGTCATCGATGACGAGCCGAGCATCCTGGAGAGCTGCGAGAGCGTACTGTCGGCCGAGGGGTACACCTGCGAGGTCGAGCGCCGGGCAGACGAGGGGCTCAAGCGCCTGCGCGGGCAGCCGTTCGACGTCGTGCTCATCGACCAGAACATGCCCCAGGTGCACGGACTGGAGATCTTGGACGAGGTGCGCCAGAGGCAGCCGGATGCGCTCGCCGTCATGATGACGGGGCACGCGACCACCGAGGCGAGCGTGAAGGCGATGCAGGCGGGCGCCTGGGATTACCTCCCGAAGCCGTTCACGGCCACACAGCTCCTCGTGCTCGTGGGCCGCGCCGCGTACACGCTGCTCCGAACCCAGCGCGTCGCGAGCCCGGCGGAGCGCGAGGGCGTCCTCGTGGAGCGCGGATCCACGATCCTGGGCGTCTCGGGGTCCATGCGGGAGGCGGTGAACAAGGCCCTCAAGGTCGCGCCGACCGACGCGTCGGTCTTCATCACCGGCGAGAGCGGGACAGGAAAGGAGCTGTTCGCGCAGTACATTCACCGCGAGAGCCGGCGCGCGCGTCGCGCGTTCGTGGCCGTGAACTGCGCCGCCCTGCCCGGCGAGCTGCTCGAGTCCGAGATGTTCGGCCATCGCCGGGGGGCGTTCACGGGCGCCGTGCGGGACAAGGCCGGGCTGCTGGAGATCGCGCACCAGGGGACCTTCTTCCTCGACGAGCTGGCCGAGATGCCGATGCCCCTCCAGCCGAAGCTCCTGCGGGTTCTCCAGGACGGGGTGCTGCGGCGGGTCGGGAGCGAGAAAGACGACGCGGTCGTGGACGTCCGTTTCATCTCCGCCACGAATCGGGACCCGGAGGATGCTCTGGAGGACCGTGTCCTTCGACACGACCTGTACTACCGGCTCCGGGTGGTTCCCATCCACCTGCCGGCGCTCCGGGAGCGCGCGGAGGACATCCCGGTGCTCATCCGCCATTTCATCGACCACTTCTGGCGCCGCCACCAGCTGCCGGGCAAGGAGCCGCCCCGGCTGTCGCCGCAGGCCCTGGACGCCCTCATTCGCTACCCGTGGCCCGGCAACGTGAGGGAGCTCCAGAACGTGATCGAGAACCTCGTGGTGCTGTCCGAGCCGGACGAGGAGATCGTGCCCGAGCGCCTGTCCATCCTCAGCGAGCCCGCGGCGGGTGGCGGGGCGGCGTCCGTCGGAGGGCCCGTCGTGAACACCCGCCTGCCGTTCCACGATGCGAAGCAGGACCTCGTGGATCGCTTCGAGCGCGAGTACCTGGCCCAGCTCGTCGCCCGCACGTCCGGCAACATGTCGGAGGCGGCCCGTCAGGCCGGGATCGACCGCACGACGCTGTACCGACTGATGGACAAGCACAATCTGGCGAGGGAAGCGTTCGCCTCGTGAGCTCATGACGGACAACGTGATCCCCTGGCCCGATTCCTCCGAGGAGGCGCGAGAGCGGCCCGCCCGTCGCCCTTCCACGCCGGCATGGTGGCATCCGGAGCCGTCCTTGGCCCCCCTTCCCGAGAACCTGCGACCCGCCGCCGAGCGTCTGGCGGACCTGGTCATCGCCGGGGACGACGCGAAGGAAGCGGTCCGGGACGATTGGATTCCCGCGTCCGGGCTGGAAGCGGGCGCCCAGATCATCGCGGCCGTGCGTCGGGCCGCCGGGCTCGCGGCGGCCCGGGGGGCACCACCCCTCCGGGTACAGGAGATCCACGCCCGCCTGGACGAGCAGGCCTTCGCCCTCGCCCGGTTCGCGCTCGCCGCGAAGACGGAAGGTCAGGCGCGCTTCCTGGAGGACGTGTCGCACGACATCCGGTCGCCGCTGAACTCGATCCTGTTCTTGGCCGATGCCCTGCGCAACGCGGAGAAAGCCGGCCTCGGCGCCATCCAGACGCGCCAGGTCAATGTGCTCTACACGGCGGCCGTCACGCTCGTGAAGCTCGTGAACGACCTCATCGACTTCGCCAGGTTGGGCGAGGGACGCGAGATCCGCGTCGCGTCCACGACCTTCTCGGTGGAATCGGTCATCGGCGATGTGCGCCGGCTCGTGGCGCCCCTCATCGACCATCGGAACGTTCGACTCGACGTTCGGATCGAGCCCTCGACACCCCGGTCCGGCGATCCGCAGCTGCTGAGCCGGGTCGTTCTGAACCTGGTTTCAAACGCCGTTCAGGCCGTGGACGAGGGGGGAAGGGTCGCCGTCGTCGTCACGGACCCGCGTGACGGGTGGCTGCGGATCGAGGTGACCGACGATGGTGTCGGAACGGATGTGGAGCGCCTCAGGCGCATGATCGCTCCGATCCCGAAGGGAGAGCGCGCGGGCGAGACCCGCGGCTGGACGCACGGACTCGGACTCTCCATCAGCGCTCGGCTCGTGCGGGCGGCGGGTGGTGAGATCGCGGTGGAGAGCGTCGCCCGGGAGGGTACGTGCTTCCGCGTCGATCTCCCGTTTCCCCGTCTCTGAGGGTACGGCGCCCTCAGCGCGTGAGGAAGGTCGGGACTCCGGCCGACTCCAGGATCGTGCCCGTCCGCGAGCCGAACAGCAGATCGCGAACGCGCCCGCGCCCGGACGCGCCCATGAACAGGGTATCCGCGCCCCAGCGCCGCAGCGCTTCGCGTACGGCGTCCTCCGGCTCCGAATCGAGGCGCGCCGCCTCCCACTCGACCTGATGGTCGCGAAGGACCGCGGCGGCACGGTCCAGGACGGGCTCGGCCTCCTCTCCGCCCGCGTGCACGAGCCGCAGCGCCCGTCCGGACGCTCGCGCATAGCGAACGGCGAGGTCGAGGGCGTGGATGGCGGCTTCCGAGCCGTCGTAGGCGACGAGGGGAAGCCGGAAGGCCCCGGCGTCCCCCTGAGCGACGAGGACCGGGTGGGAGCACCGGCGCAGCACGCGTGACAGCGTTGCGCCGAGTCCCCGCAGGCCGGCGGCCGCGTGCTCTCCGCGCAGGCCCAGGACGACGAGATCGGCGCTCGCGGCTTCCTCGAGAAGGACCTCCTCGGCCACCCCGAACTCGAGGATCGCGCGCGGAGGCGCGAGCGATCGGTCTTCGGCGCGGCGCGCGTACTCGGCGAGGATCTCGGAGCCGCGCTCCCGGTAGGCTCGCACGACCTCGGGCTGAAAGGGCCGCGCGCTCACCTCGCCCCACAGCGGGGCGAGCGTCTCCACCGCCGGCCCCTCGACCACCCTGGCGTCCGCCACGAACACCGCCGTGATCCTAGAACCCAGCTCCCCGGCGAGGTCGAGGGCGAGATCTCCCGCCCTCCAGGCTCCCTCCGAGCCGTCGAGGCCAACGAGGATGCGGTCGAACATGGGCTCCCCTCCCGCGCGGCCCGCGGCGCGCGGGCTGCGGCCAGATCGCGGTCAACGTACATGCGGACGCCCGCGAGTCAAAGCCCGAGGAACGGAACTCGATCGGCCGGTTCGCACGTTTCCCCCTTGCCCCGCGACCCCGCCGAGGGCTCGATTGCGAGGGCGCCCGAACCGAGACCCATGACAGAGGCCCGCCATGTTCGCGATCCGAGGCGCGATCCGCGTCCAGAGCAACGAACGCTCCGAGATCTATCACGACACGCAGAGACTCCTGGACGAGATCGTGAGGCGGAACGGTCTCGATCGATCCCGGATCGTGTCGGCCTTCTTCACCATGACGCCCGATCTGAACGCCGACTTTCCCGCGTACGCCGCCCGGGAGATGGGGTGGATCGACGTCCCGATGCTGGGGGCCCAGGAGACGGCCGTCCCCGGAGCCCTGGATCGGATGGTCCGCGTGCTCGTTCACGTGGAGGGCGAAGGTCCCGGACGTCACGTCTATCTCGGCGATGCGGCCGCCATGCGTCCGGACCTGGCGGATCCGGAGGCGGAAGGGGCGGAAGCGTCCCTGCCCGCCGAGCCGGAGTTCGGCCCCTTCCTCGTCGTCGGCCTCGGCCTCATCGGCGGCTCGGTCGCCCTCGCCGTGCGGAGATCGGGCCTGTTCGCGGACGTGCGCGGGTGGGACCTCGATCCGGAGGCGCGAAAGCTGGCCGTTCGGGCCGGGGCGATCTCGGCGGACGAATCCGACCTCGCCCCGGCCCTCGAGCGTGCCGAGGTCGTCCTCCTCGCCCTGCCCGTGACAGCGGCTCTCGACTGGGTCGAGGAGGTCGGTCCGAGCCTGCGAGACGGCACGGTCCTCGTGGATGTCGCGAGCACGAAGCGGTCGCTGATCGGCGCGATGGACGCATTGCCGCCTCACGTGGAGGCCGTGGGAGCGCACCCTATGGCCGGCTCCGAGTTGAGTGGCATGGGGGCGGCGCGACCCGATCTGTTCTTCGGATCGACCTGGGCCCTCGTCGCGTCGCGCCGTACGGGGGACCGCGCCCGCGAGGCCGTGCGCGCGATCCTCGGCGCCGTGGGCGCGGAGCCCTTCTGGACGGAGGCGGAGAGGCATGATCGGGCGACGGCCGCCACGAGCCACCTCCCGTACCTGCTCGCCGCCGCCCTCGCCCGGCACGTGGGCGACTTCGGCGACGAAGAGGCCGCCCTCGCGCTTGCGGGACCGGGCCTGCGCGACATGACACGCCTCGCCGCCAGCCGGCCGCAGGTGATGGCGGACATCCTCCGCACGAACTGGGCGTACGTCCGCGACGAGGTGCGGCGATTTCAGGAAGGGCTCGGCGGATTCGTGGGCCGCCTGGAGGATCAGCTCTCGGGAGACCTCCGGCCGGTGCTCGAGGCGGCGGCGCAGGCCAGGCGGCGGATCACGAAGCCTCGTCCGGAGGGTTGAACGCCTCCGGGGGCGCGATCGACTTCACGCGGACCGATTTCGCGGGAATCCCCACGTTGACGTGATAGGGGCGCACGTCGCGCGTCGCGAGGGCCCGGGCTCCCACCATCCCCTGCACGCCGACCCTCACCCCGGCCAGCACCGTGGCGCCGTACGTGATGCGCACGTTGTCCTCGAGGACGGTCGGGAGATTCGCGACCTGCCGGATGTCGTCGATCGAGTGCGTGTGGCTGAACACGGCCGCGTGATCCGAGATGGACACGTTGTTGCCGATGACGATCCCGCCCCGGTCGTCCAGAAGCACGTTGCGGTGGACGACGACATCGTCTCCGACCTCGAGGTTGTAGCCGAAAGAGACCTCCACGAAATGGAAGGCCTTGAAGTTCCTTCCCACTCGCTTGAACACGTGGGGCGCGAGCAGCCGGCGGAAACGGACCCCGAGATGCACGTTCCCCCCGAGCGGCGAGCGGTCGAACATCTGCCACATCCAGACGAGCGGCTTGCGCGGACGGTACGCATCCTCGTCGATCTCGTGATAGTACTCCGGCTCGAGGGTCACGTTGCGGGGGTCGAGGTTCGCCAGCACGGCGCGGGTCCCCAGCGGCAGGGAGCCGGGGTCCGCGTCCGCGGAGAGGCCGGGGAAGTAGATCTGGCGCAGGACCTCCAAGCACAGCTCATCGCGGTCACATCCGGGGTCGGCGAGCCTGCCCTCCAGCTCCTCCAGCCAGGCGTCGTAGAGCGTCGTCGCCTCCTCCGAGGGCTGGAGGGGACGCAGCGGCCGCAGCTTCATCGGATCTCCTCCCGGGGGACGGTCATGTCCCAAGGTGGACGGGTCTCGGCAGCCATGTCAAACCGGCCTCCGTGCGCCGTTTGACGGCCGGCCTTCGGGGCCGTAGCTTCGGCGCTCGATGAGAATGAGTATCAACCGCAAGGATGTGCGGCCTATGGCGCGGGTTGCGCTCGCGACCGGGCTCGGACTCTTCCTGGCGACGCCGGGAGGACGTCGGGCGGGAGCGAGGGAGAGGCCATCCACCGTCGAGGTCCCGCCACCCGTCTCGCCCATCGTCGTGGAGCGGGAGACGATCCGCATGGGCACCCGACTCCGGATTCGGGTGTCCGCGAGCAGCCGCCACGCCGGCATCGAGGCCATCGACCGGGCATTCGAAGAGGTTGCACGCCTGGAGGGCGTGCTCAGCAGCTGGCGGCGCGAAAGCGCTATTTCGCGCCTGAACCGGGCCGCGCCGGGCACGGCGGTCCGGATCCCGGCGGAGCTCGGATCGATGCTGGCCCGGGCGTTCCGCTGGCGACGGGCGACGGACGGGGCCTTCGATCCGGCGATCGGTGCGCTCGTGGATGCTTGGGACCTGCGCGGCCGGGGGCGACATCCCTCCCCGCGGGAGATCGAGGCCGCGCTCGCGGCGTCCGGATCGGGGACCGTCCGGGTCACTGCCGGCGGGACGGAGGCGGTTCGCGCGGAGGGCCGGGCCTGGATCGACGCGGGGGGCTTCGGCAAAGGGGCGGCCCTCGATGCGGCGCGGCGGGTCCTGCGGGCGGCGGATGCGAGAGGCGGCGTCCTGGACTTCGGGGGGCAGGTGCTGGCCTTCGGGAACGCCGGCCGGGGACGGGGCGTCGTGGTCGGCATCGCCGATCCGCGGAAGCGCGACCGACCGGTCGCCACGCTTCGGCTTCGGGACGCGTCCGCGGCGACGAGCGCCCAGTCCGAGCGGTTCGTGGACGTGGACGGCGAACGGCTGGGCCACGTGCTGGACCCGCGGTCCGGACGACCCGTCCCCGCTTGGGGAGGCGTGACCGTCGTCGCGGACGACCCGTTCGTGGCTGACGTGCTCTCGACGGCTCTCCTCGTCCTGGGCCCCGAGGACGGGCTCGCGTGGGCGCGGGCGCATCCGGATGTCGGCGCCCTTTTCCTCATCGCGAGCGAGAAAGGGCTGCAGGCGCGGTGGAGCGAGTCCCTGGACGGGATCCTGGAGCTGGGTCCCGATGTCGAACGAGGAGGAAGATGAAGATGAAGAGACGAACGTCCGCCGCGCTGCTCGTTCTCGCGGCCTCCGCCTGGCCGGCCGCGGCGCCGGCCCAGGAGGTCTCCGCGTCGCGCGTCGAGCGGCTCGAGCGCCGGGTGGCGGCGCTGGACAGCGCGCTCGCCGCGCGGGATGCGTCGGGGATCGCCGAGCTCAGACGGCGGATCGCGATCCTCACCCGCGAGATCGAGGAGCTCCGGCTGGGGAAGGAGCTCACGGTCCGGGCGGACTCGAGCGAGCGCGGGCTCGGCCCGGCGGCCTCCAAGGTGTATCGGGCCGCCGAGGGCGTGTCGCTCGGCGGGTACGGGGAGATGCTGTACGAGAACTTCGCCCGTGATCGGGAGGATGGATCGTCCGCCGGGCTCACCGATCGCCTCGACTTCCTCCGAGCCATCCTGTACGCCGGCTACAAGTTCGACGAGCGCTTCGTGTTCAACTCGGAGATCGAGTTCGAGCATGCGACGACGGATCAGGCGGGCAGCGTCTCGGTCGAGTTCGCGTACCTCGATGTGCTGCTGTCATCGCATCTGGGCCTGCGGGCCGGGCTCGTCCTCCCCCCGATGGGATTCATCAACGAGCAGCACGAGCCGACGACGTTCCTCGGCGCGGCCAGGCCGGAGACGGAACGGGCCATCATCCCGTCGACGTGGCGAGAGAACGGTCTCGGATTGTTCGGTGAGACGGACCGGTTCCGATTCCGGGCCTACCTCGTGAACGGGTTCGACGCCGTCGGCGGGGGCAGCTCGAAGGCGGCGGGTTTCAGCGCTGCCGGCCTGCGTGGCGGGCGCCAGAACGGCTCGAAGGCGGTCGCCGAGAGTCTGGCGGGTGTGGGCCGCGTGGACTACGTGGATCCGTCCGGCCTGACGGTCGGCTCGTCCCTGTACGCCGGCGATGCGGGACAGGGCCGCACCTCGCCGACCGACCCGTCCCGCACGGTCGGTGCGCGAACCCTGATCTGGGAGGGCCATGCGGAGTACCGCGCCCACGGGCTGGACCTGCGGGGTCTGCTGGCCATCGCCGACGTGAACGACGTCCCGGAGCTGAACGCCGCCAGGGGGCTGACGGGCACGGCCTCCATCGGCGAGCGCATGTTCGGCTGGTATGCCCAGGCCGGGTACGACGTGCTTCGGACCATGGACACGCAGGCCACCCTCACGCCGTTCGTGCGGTTCGAGAAGCTGAACACGCAGGACCGGGTCCCCTCGGGGTTCTTCGCCGACCCCTCCACCGATCGGGAGATCCTCACGGTGGGCGCCGCGTGGAAGCCGATCGGCAACATCGTGTTCAAGGCGGACTACGAGAGCCACCACGACGAAGCGGACCGCGGCGTGGACCGCTTCCACCTCGCGCTCGGATACATCTTCTGATGGGTTCCGACCCTCGACGCGTCGCGGCCGGCCTGCTGGCCGCCGCGCTCCTCGCCCTCCAGCCCGGCGTCCTCGCGGCGCAGGTGTTCCTCACGCAGGACGAGGCGCTCCGGCTCGCGTTCCCCGAGCCGGCCACGATCGAGCGCCGGACGGCCTTCCTGGACGAGGACCAGCTGGCCCGGGCGCGGGATCTCGCGGGCCCCGGCGTCGCGATCGAGCGGCGGGTCGTGACCTACTACGTCGGACGCACCCCGACCGGCGAGACGCTGGGGTCGGCCTTCTTCGACGTGCACCGCGTGCGCACGGTCCCCGAGGTCCTGATGATCGTCGCGGCGCCCGATGGCAGGCTCGCGCGCATCGAGATCCTGAAGTTCGGGGAGCCGCGAAAGTATGCTCCTCCCGCGGGCTGGCTCGGACAGTTCGTGGGCTTGGGCCCGGGACCCGAGCTGTCGCTCAAGGGCCGCATCGTGAACATGACGGGAGCGTCCCTCACCTCGAGGGCCGTAACCCGGGCCGCGCGACGCACGATGGCCCTGTACTCGGTCATCTCCGGCCGGGTCGGGGATCGGCCCGCACCATGAGCCCGTTCGAGCGCTGGACCGTCCGCATCACCTCCGGGCTGACCGCCCTGTCCGGACTCGGCTACCTGTGGACGAAGTACCTTCTCTCCTCGCCGGATCCGTGGGCGGTGGTGAATCACCCGCTGGAACCCTGGTTCCTGAAGATTCACGTCCTCACGGCTCCGCTCCTCGTGTTCGCCATCGGCCTCATCGCGGTGCGCCACGTATGGGAGCACGTGCGGAACGGCGTGCGGTCCGGCCGAAGGACGGGGCTCCTGCTCGTCGGCAGCCTCGGCCCCATGGTCGCGAGCGGCTATCTCGTCCAGATCGTGACGGGAGATCTGATCCTCCGCCTCCTCGCCCTGCTTCACATCGCGAGCGGCCTGCTCTTCGCCGTGGCCGTCGTGGCCCACGTGGGGGCGATCGCGAGGGCCGCACGGAGACAAGCGCCGGGCCGGGCGGCGATCTCCGTGGCTCCTTTCTCCGATTCCGGAGTAGAAGCGAGGGCCAAACGGGGAGGGGTCCGATGAACGAGATTCTGCGCAAGGAGCTGTGGCGGAAGCTGGAGTCGCTTCCGGACGACAAGGCCTACCAGGTCCTGGACTACATCCGGTTCCTCGAGTCGCAGTACGGAGAGGGCGGGAGCCGGACGTCGGCCTTCCAACGATTCGGCGAGATCTTTCAGGACACGATGCGAAAGCGGAGGGTGCCGGCCTCCGCCATGCGCGAGACGATGAAGGTGCTGGGGGCGGCGGACCGCGTCCTCGGGGCATTCCGGGACGCCGGCCGCGAGTTCCTGAAGGAGGTCGAGAAGGGACGGCCCGAGCCGCCCCCCGAGCAAAAGGATCCCCCGCCCCCGAACCACGAGATCGTCGTCGGGTAGGCGCCGTCTCGAGGTTGACCCGAGCCTCTTCGCTCCGTAGCGTGCCGGATGGACCAAGGCCCGTCTCCGGAGTCACGAGCCGCGGCCGACGCCCGCGCGTCGGCGCGGCTCTGTCGCTTCCCGGAGAGGCCCGACTCATCTTTCGCCCACGCACGGCATGACTGAGAGAACGTTCCGCGACGGCGTGACCTTCGACGACGTCCTCCTCGTTCCCCGACACGCGACGGTTCACCCGGCCGAGGTCGACGTCTCCACGCGGCTCACCCGGGGCATCCGCCTCGCCATGCCGCTCGTCTCGGCGGCCATGGACACCGTGACCGAGCACCAGATGGCCATCGCGATGGCCCGGGACGGCGGGATCGGGATCATCCACAAGAACATGTCCATCGAGTCCCAGTGCGCGCAGGTCGACCGCGTGAAGCGCTCGGAGAGCGGGATGATCATGGATCCGATCACCCTCGGACCCGAGGCCAGCCTGCGCCAGGCGACCGCCCTGATGAAGGAGTTCTCCATCAGCGGCGTCCCGATCGTCGATCCCGAAGGGCGGCTCGTCGGGATCATCACGAATCGGGACCTCGTATTCGAGCGGGATCTGGACCGCCGGATCGGCGAGGCGATGGTGACGGACCCACTCTACACGGCGCCCGTCGGCACGTCGCTGGAGGAGGCCGAGGACATCCTCCGGCGGCACCGGATCGAGAAGCTCCCCGTCGTCGACGAGGAGGGGCTTCTGCGCGGGCTCATCACCGTGAAGGACATCATCAAGCGGAGGCTCCACCCGAACGCGTCGAAGGATGCCCACGGTCGGCTCCTGGCGGGCGCGGCGGTGGGCGCCTCACGCTCGGACCTGGACCGGGCGCGCGAGCTCGTGAGCGCCGGGTGCGATGTCCTCGTCATCGACACCGCCCACGGCCACTCGCAGGGCGTGCTCGATGCCGTCGAGCGGACGCGGGAGGCGTTCCCCGATGTCCAGCTCGTGGCGGGGAACGTGGGAACGCGGGAGGGCGCGTCCGCCCTTCACGAGCGGGGCGTGGACGCGGTGAAGGTCGGAATCGGGCCGGGATCCATCTGCACGACGCGGGTCGTGACCGGGGTCGGAGTGCCGCAAATCACCGCAATCATGGACGCGGTCGAGGGCGTGGAGGACGAGATTCCGATCATCGCGGACGGCGGAATCAAGCATTCGGGCGATATCGTCAAGGCGTTCGCCGCCGGGGCCGCCACCTGCATGATGGGCTCGATGCTTGCAGGGACGGATGAGAGCCCCGGGGAGGTGTTCCTTCTCGAGGGCCGGCGCTTCAAGGTCATCCGTGGCATGGGCTCGCTCTCCGCGATGGAGGAGGGCTCGGCGGATCGGTACTTTCAGGAAGCGGGGACGGAAAGGCACAAGCTCGTGCCGGAGGGCATAGAAGGTCGGGTTCCGTACAAAGGTCCGGTTGCCGACACACTTTTTCAGCTCGTCGGCGGTCTACGCAGCGGGATGGGATACTGCGGCGTGGAATCGATCGAGCGGCTTCAAGCGGAGGCGGAGTTCGTCCGCATCACGTCGGGGGGACTGCGCGAGTCGCATCCGCACGACGTCGTGATCACGAGGGAAGCGCCGAACTACAGGCTCTAGGCGGAGACAGGAGGTCGAGCGATGGACGAGGGGGAGCTCCGGTGAGGCGGGTCCGGACGATGGGGAGCGACGGCTGGCTCGCGGCGCGCGTCCTGGCGGTGGCGGTCCTCGCGGCGTGCGGAGCCGCCCGCTCGCCCGTGCCGGCGGCGCCCGGGACCGGAGTCCCGGCGGCGGCGGAGAGCCCGACGACGAGCGCGTCGTCGACCGCCGATCCGTCTTCCGCCCCGGCCGACACCTCGCCCGCGGCCGACGCGCGGGGCGCGGCCGCGATGGAGGAGGCGGAGCGGGAAGGCGTGGACGCGCGACGCCTGGACGTGGCCGCGCGCGAGGCGCTCACGAGAGTCGAGCGGCTGGACGAGCAGGCGCGCCGCGAGTTCCTGGAGCTGTTCGGTTCCGATCCGCTCGGGCTGGAGAGCCGGCCCGCGAACGCGGCCCGCTACGAGATCCCGCTCGAGATCAACGACTCGGTGGACCGCTGGATCGACTACTTCCAGCACCGGGTTCCCGACCGCTTCGCGACGTACCTGACGAGAGCTGGGCGCTACGAGTCGATGATCCGCTCGAAGCTCCGGGAGGCGAGGCTTCCGGGGGACCTGCTCTATCTGGCCATGATCGAGAGCGGCATGAATCCCAGCGCCTACAGCCGCGCGCACGCGGTCGGGATGTGGCAGTTCATCAGCGGCACCGCCCGGCGCTACGATCTGGAGGTCTCCTACTGGGTCGACGAGCGCCGGGATCCGATCAAGTCCACGGACGCGGCCATCCGCCATCTTTCCGATCTTCACGACGAGCTCGGCTCGTGGTATCTCGCCGCCGCAGCCTACAATGGAGGGCTCGGCCGGGTCCGGAGGGGGATCCGCCGCACGGGCTCGCGCGACTTCTGGGATCTGGCCGACGCCCGCGTCCTGCGCCGCGAGACGCGCAACTACGTGCCCAAGCTCATCGCGGCCGCGATCATCGCCCGCGACCCGGGGGCGTATGGATTCGAAGGGATCGTGCCCGAGGAGCCGATGACCTACGACGTCGTCGAGGTGCCGGATGCGACGAGCTTCGACGTGATTGCCAGGGCGTCGGGCGCCTCGGAGAGCGAAGTGCGCCGGCTGAACCCGCAGTTCCTGCGCAACGTCACCCCTCCCGGCCGGCGCTCGGACGTCCGCGTGCCCCGGGGACGGGGCGACCGGTTCGCGGTCGCCTACGGGAAGATCCCGGCCTCGGAGCGGGTGACGTGGCTCGTCCACACCGTCACGAGAGGGCAGACCCTCTCGCACATCGCGATGCGCTACGGAACCACGGTGACGGCGATCCGCGCCGCGAACCGCAACGTGAATCCCCGGCGACTCCAGATCGGTCAGCGTCTTGTCGTGCCCCGCGCGGCCCCGGCCGGCGCCGGGCTGAGGACGGCGGGCCTCCCGGCCGGACCGGCCGACGGCCCCCTCACGGTGACCGTGCGCCGGGGAGACACGCTGTGGACGATCGCGCGACGCTACCGGACGACGACCCGAGAGCTCAAGGCGATGAACCATCTCCAGACGGATCTCATCCGGCCGGGCGACAGGCTGACGGTGCGCCGGTGATCCGCGCGGATTTCCACTCGCACACGCACCGGTCCCGCGACGCCCGGACCCGCCCTCGCGAGCTCGTCGAGCGAGCCGCGGAGGTCGGGTTGGATCGCATCGCGGTCACGGATCACGGCGACATCGAGGGGGCGCTCGAGGCTCGCTCGCTCGACCCCGCGAGGGTCATCGTGGGCGAGGAGATCCGCTGCCGCGGTCGGACGGAGCTCATCGGACTCTTCCTCACGAGGAGGATCCCCATGGGCCTCTCCGTCGACGAGACCGTCGAGCGGGTCAGGGACCAGGGGGGGGTCGTGTACGCCCCCCATCCGTTCGCCTACCTGATTCGGCCGGGGTGGCACGGGCGGCGAGTGGGAGCGGTCGCGGACATGGTCGAGGGCTTCAACTCCCGCGCCTTCTATCCATCCTGGAACGGGCGGGCCGCACGCTACGCGGCCCTGGCGGGCCTGCCCATGGGTGCCGGCTCCGATGCGCACTTTCCTCACGAGATCGGCCGGGCGTACACGGAGATGCCGCCCTTCTCGGATGCGGTCTCCTTCCTCGCGGCGGCTCCCGCGGCGAGAGCCGTGGGCCGCGCCATGGGGCACCCGGCCCTGCACCTGGCCTCGGCCGCCCTGCGCGCGACGGCTCCGATCAGGTCGGGATGGGCTCTTCCGCCTCGGCCGGCCTGGCCGGACCCGCGATCGGGTACACGACGGCCCGTCCCCGCTTCGCTTCGAGCGCGTTCCGGGGATCGACGATGATGGACGCCTTCTCGAGCACGAGGTCGTAGTCCACGGAGGAGTGGTCCGTCGTGATGAGCACCGCGTCGGCCTCCGCGATGGTGTCTCCGGTGAGCGGCTCCGAGCGGTAGGTGCCCCCGTCCAGGCGCACCTCCGGCACGTACGGATCGTGGTATCGGACGTCCGCGCCGCGGTCCACCAGGAGCTGCAGGATGTCCAGGGCCGGACTCTCCCGCGTGTCGTCCACGTCCGGCTTGTACGAAACCCCCAGGAGCAGGACGCGGCTGCCGTTCAGCGGCTTCCGGACCCGGTTCAGGGCTTCCCCGACCTTCTCGACCACGTAGCGCGGCATCTCGGCGTTGATCTCCGCCGCGAGCTCGATGAAGCGGGTCTTGTAGTGCAGGGTCTTCATCTTCCAGGCCAGATACAGCGGATCCACCGGGATGCAGTGCCCTCCGAGCCCGGGGCCCGGGAAGAACCGCATGAAGCCATACGGCTTCGTGGACGCCGCGTCGATGACCTCCCAGACGTCGATGCCCAGCCGGTCGCAGATCACGGCGATCTCGTTCACGAGGCCGATGTTCACGGCCCGGAACGTGTTCTCGAGGATCTTCGCGAGCTCGGCGGCTTCGGGCGAGGACACCTCTACGACCGTGCCGATGACCTCCCGGTACAGGGCGACCGCCAGCGCGTGGCATCTCTTCGTCAGCCCTCCCACAATCTTGGGCGTGTTCTCCACGTGCCAGGTCTCATTGCCCGGATCGACCCTCTCCGGGCTGAACGCCACGAAGAAATCCTCTCCGGCCCGCAGGCCCGTGTCCTCCAGGCGGCCCTGGATGAGCTCTCGAGTCGTGCCCGGGTAGGTCGTGGACTCGAGGATCACGAGCTGGCCCGCACGCAGGTTCTCGCGCACGGATTCCGTCGCCTGCACGATGTAGGACACGTCCGGGTCGTCCGTCTTCGAGAGCGGCGTGGGGACGCAGATGATGATCGCGTCCACCTCGCCCAGCCGTCCGAAGTCTCCCGTCGCCTCGAGACGGCCACCGGCGACGAGGGCGCCCACCCTTTCCGAGGACACGTCCTGCACGTGCGAACGGCCGGCGGCGAGCTCCGCGAGCAGCTCGGCGTTCACATCGAATCCGAGAGTGGGGAATCCGGCCTCGGCGAAGGCGACCGAAAGAGGCAGTCCAACGTAGCCGAGTCCCACGACGCCGACGCGCGCCTCGTGCGCCTGGATTCGCCTCAGGAGCTCGGAGTCGAAGGACATGTCGGGCGGTCGATCCGGTACGTGATCCGGGCGGCTACTCACCCGCGCCCATCACGGACCGCGCGTACCCGTTCGCCGGGTCCTGACCGAGGGCCAGGAGTCCGCGCACCCGGTTCGGGCCTCGATTGTAGGCCAGGAGCGTGAGCCGCATGTCCTGTCCGTGCAGGCCCAGCAGCAGGTTCAGGTACTGGAATCCGAGCCGCAGGTTCGTGTCTCGCTCGAACAGATCCGCCTCGGTCACCGTCGGGTCCAGCCACCTCGCCGTGCTCGGCAGGATCTGGGTGTAGCCGATGGCTCCCGCCGAGCTGACGGCCCGCTGGCGGAACGAGGACTCCGTCTCCACGAGCCGGAAGGCGAGATCGGGCTCGAGGCCGTCTCCGAGCGCGATGTCGTAGATCGCGGCGGCGAGATCGGACGGGATGTCGTACCGCGCCGAGTACTCCTGGATGCTCCGCAGCCGCTCGAGCTGCACGCTCAGGAGCGCGTTCTCGCCCGACAGCGCGGCGCGGTCGGCCTCGGCGCTGCCGAGAGCGATTCGCAGATCGCCGATCCGTGCGTCCGCCTGCACGACGTACCAGGCCGTCGCGGCCACCGCGAGCGTCAGCAACGCGGCCCGGGCCGCGAATCCGGTCAGAGTCGGCGGCCGCCGGCCGATGGCCCGGAGCTTCTCGCCCAGGCTGGGTCCGGGGCTTCTCTCCATCTCGAGCCTCGCATCGATCATCATCATGTATACCGTCCTCGTGCTTCACCAAAGCTAGGTCCACCGCCGCCGTCGGCGGTAGGGGTCAGGGTCCGGGAACGAATCACATCCCGGGCCGGTTCCGCGGCTCCCGCCGCCAGGCTCCGCTCGCGCCGCCTTCCTTGCTCACAAGCTCGATGGCCTCGATCGTCATCCCGCGCTCGACGCTCTTGCACATGTCGTACGTGGCGAGCAGCCCGGCCGCCACGCCGCACAGGGCCTCCATCTCCACGCCCGTGCGCGCCTCCGCGTTCACCGCCACCTGAAGACGAACGCCGGGCCGCTCGGGTCTCAGCTCGATCTCGACCTCGATGCCGTCGATCGGCAGCGGGTGACAGAGCGGAATCAGCTCGGCCGCCCGCTTCGCGCCTCCCACGGCCGCGATCCGGGCCACCGCGAGCACGTCCCCCTTCCGAATCCTCCGGGCCTCGATCCGCTCCAGCGTCGAGGCGTCCATGCGAATCCAGCCCTCCGCGACCGCGCGCCGACGCGTCACCGCCTTGCCGCCGACATTCACCATGGCGGCCTCGCCGCCAGGCCCCAGATGCGAGAACGACGGTTCCTTCGTGTCCACGGCGGATCTCCTTGCGGGCGGGGCGATGCAGAAAGCTGGCCGCGGCGCGCCGGCCGGCGACGTCGATCTGCCACAATGGCAGTGTACGGGCGCGTGATCGACCGGAATACCCTGTTTCTCCGCACCGGTTCCCGGTCCGGCGCGGAAGGCGCGATGACGGCGCGACGGTTCCCGAAGCCGCGCCTCCCGCTACACCTGTTGCAGGCACGCAGCCAGCTCATCGAGCATCGCGGCCACGATCGCCTGCGGGTTCACGTTGCGGCCCGCCGCGGTGCGCGCGTCCTCGACCTCCTCGACGGCCTGGAGCAGGGCGCGTACGGACGATGTGTCCGGAAGCACGGAGCGCGCGGCCTCGGGATCGAAGACGGTGGCTTCGGCCGACGTCGTCCGGCCGAGCTGGTCCCGCAGAAGCTCGATGAGGTGATCGAGGGTGGCCGTCAGGCGGCCCCTGGCCCCCGTCGAGCCGAAGCCCAGGGCGAGTCGCAGCCGCTGATCGCGGGAGCCGCGGGCGGCGGCCGTGAGGAGTCGCCTGGCGCTCTCCCGCGCGTCGACGCCTCCCTCTTCCGCAAGCATGAGGGCGCGGCGGAGCGATCCCCGCGATCGCAACCCGATCCGGGCCGCGGCGGCGGGCGACAGGTCGATCGTCGTCTCCAGGAAGCCCGCCACCTCCTCATCGCGGAGCGGCCCCGCGCGAACCGCGAGCACGCGCGACCGAATCGTCGGGAGCAGGTCGGAGGGACGGCTCGATGTGAGCAGCAGGAACGTGTAATCGGGGGGCTCCTCGAGGAGCTTCAGGAAGGCGTTGGCGGCCTCCTGGCTCGCGGCCTGGGGAACCATGCGCTCCGCATCTCCGATGACGAACACGGAATGCTCGCCCATCGCCGGCCTGCGCGCGGCGCGGCTCCGGATCTCCGCCACGACGGGCAGATAGATCGCGGCCGCGGGATCCCGCGGCGGAGGCGTCTGCCGCTCGCGCCGCGCCGCGAGCTCCTCGAGTCGCGCCTCCTCCAGCTTTTCCCGCAGCTTCCGGTTGCGGACGTTCTTGGGTCGCGGGAGCGGAAAGAACCAGTGGACGTCAGGGTGCGCGAGTCCGTCCACGAGCCGGCAGCTTCGGCACGTCCCGCACGGCCCGTCCGGCCGCTCGCACTGGATCAGGGCCGCGACCCACAGGGCGAGGCGTTCCTTCCCCACGCCGTCCGGACCGTGAAACAGAAGCGACTGGGGCAGGAGTCCCAGCCCCGCCGTCCGCCGGATCCGCTCCCGGAGCGCCGCGTGCCCGACGATCGGCGGCAGGCTCAACTGCGGCCCTTCAGCCAGGGGACCGGATCGACCTCGCGAGGCTTCCCTTCCGGCCCGGGCTCGAGGATGCGGAGCTCCATGAACGCGCTCGCCCGGCTCCCATCTCCTCCCACCGCCCCCAGGATCGTGCCCGCCGACACGTCTTCTCCCACCCGAACCCGAAGATCCTCGAGAAACAGGTAGATCGACCAGTATCCGCCCCCGTGGCTGAGGAAAACGGTCTGGCCGTTGAGGCCACGGGGCCCGGCCCACTCCACGCGTCCGGACTCGACGGCCCGAACCGGCGTCCCCTCCGGTGCCGTGATCCCGATGCCCTTGCGAACGCGCGTGACGTTTCCGTCCCGCTCCGGACCGAACGTGTAGGCCACGGCGCCTTCGACGGGCCAGTTGAGCCGTCCCAGATCCGCCGTCGTCAGCGTGGACGTCGATGCGGCGCCCGCGAGTCGCTCGGCCTCACGGCGCGCGCGCTCGAGCTCGGCCATGAGGTCCATCAGCCGCTCCTCGTCCCGCGCGAGCTCGGACAGTCGGCTCCGGGCCTTTCGCTCTCTCTGTCTCGCGCCCGATAGCCTTCGCTGCCTCTGGCGCTCCAGGTCCTCGAGCTCCGACACCTCCCTGGACTTGTCGGATCGCAGGGCGGCGAGACGCCGGGACTCCGCGTCCAGCTCGGCCCGGTGCTCCTCGAGCAGGGCCTCGAGCTTCCGCACGCGCGACACGAGGGCCCGATCGTAGCGGGCCACGAGGTGGAGGTACTTGTAACGGCTGATGAGCTCGCCGAAGCTTCGGGCACCCAGCAGGACCTGGATCGCGTGAAGGGGTCCCCGGCGGTAGATCTCCCGGAGACGCTCGGCCAGCTCCGTCTTCCGCACCGTGAGCCCGTCCCGCGTGTTCAGCATGTCCGCCGTCGTCTCCGAGATCTGCGCTCCATACGCCTGGATCTGAATGTCGAGCTCGGCGAGCGCGCTGGCGGAGCTTCCGATCTGGCGCTCGAGGTTGCGGATCTCCTCCGACAGCGTGTGGACCTGGCCGGAGAGCTCGCTCGCCTGCCGGTCCAGCTGCTCCCGCTCCCGCCGGATCTCCCCCAGGCGCTCCTGGCTTTCCTGGATGCGTCGATCGATCTCGCTCTGTGCGAGCGCGGGCCGCGCCCGGATCGGGAGGAGGACCGTGGGCGCGACGAGAAGCGCCAGGACCGCCCGGCTCGACCGCCGACCTGCCGTCCACCCCCCACCGTGCGGTCGCTCAGAACGCATAGATCCGGCGAAGCTCACGCCGCAGGGCCAGGCCGGCCGCGCCCATGCCGAGCAGCGCGCCCGCCACGAGGCCGCCGGCGATCCAGGCGTCGGGAAGCCACGCCACGGCGAGGAAGGACCTGCCGACGAGCAGGTGCACGCCCCGCGTGAGACCGAGGGCGAGCAAGCCGCCCGCGAGGCCCGTGGCGAAGCCCTCGAGGAGGAACGGGCGCCGGACGTAGCCGTCGGTCGCCCCCACCGTGCGCATGATCGCGATCTCCCGCGAGCGGGCCAGGACGGCCATGCGCACCGTGATTGCGATGAGCAGGACGGCCCCCGCCGCGAAGGCCCCGCCCAGCACGACCGCCGCGCCGAACGCGACCCGGCGGAGCGCGAAGATTCGATCCACCCAGTCTCCCCCGAACCGCACCTCCTCGACGAAGCCGTACGCGCCGACCCGGTCACCGACGGCGTGCACGGCCGCAGGGCTTCGGGCGCCATCCCGCAATCCGATCTCGTAGGAGGCGGGGAGGGGATTCACCTCGAGGTCGGAGAAGACATCGGAGAACTCGGTGAGCTCCCGGGAGGCGTTGAACAGGGCCTCGACCTTCGAGATGTACCGGACGCTCTCGACCTCCGGATAGCTCAGGATCTCCGAACGGGCGAGATCGATCTTCTCCTTCGGCGTGCCATCCCGCAGGTAGGCGACGACCTCGACCCGGCGCTCCACCCCCGTCAGGGTCCGGTCGATGTTGTACGCCGTGAGGCCGAAGAGCCCGACGATGAGAAGACTCAGGCCGATCGCGCCGATGGAGAGCCCGCTCAGGAGCGGGGCCCGGCGAAGTCCGAGGGCGGCCTCCCGCACGCTCCTCACGGGGTCTCTCCGGAGGAGTCGAAGACGAGGGAGCCGCGTTCCAGCTCCAGCACACGCAGGTCCGCGTTGCGACGGATGAGGTCGGCGTCGTGCGTGGCCATGAGGATCGAGGTACCGGACGCGTTGATGCGTCGGAACAGCGAGAACACGCCCGCCGTGGCCCGCTCGTCCAGGTTGCCCGTGGGCTCATCGGCCAACAGGACGAGCGGATCCGTCGCCAGGGCCCGGGCGATCGCGACCCGCTGCTGCTCGCCGCCCGAGAGCTCCCTCGGATAGGAACGCGACCGCGCCGCGAGGCCGACGTGTCCGAGCAGGCGCTGGACGCGCGGACCGATCTTCGCGCGCGGCACGCCCGTCACCTCGAGGGCGAAGGCGACGTTCTCCGCCGCCGTGAGCCGTTCGAGGAGGCGGAAGTCCTGAAAGACGAAGCCGACCCTCCGGCGCAGGTGCGGAAGGTCGCGCCGACGGACGCGGCGGGAGCTGAATCGGCTGACGCGCACCTCTCCGCTCGTCGGAGGCGTCTGCATGTGGATGAGGTTCAGGAGCGTGGATTTTCCGGCGCCGGAGGGTCCGGTCAGGAACGCGAACTCGCCCTTCGAAACGTGAAAGGAGACGTCCGAGACGGCGGCGCCGCGCTTGCCGTACACCTTCGTGACCGCTTCGAGCCGGATCACGCCGGCGCCCCCGATCGCACGCGGCACAGGCGCGCGCACACGCGGATCGCCTCGACCATGGAGTGCGGGCGCGCCACGCCGCGGCCGGCGATGTCGAAGGCAGTTCCGTGGTCGGGCGCCGTCCGCGGGAACGGAAGCCCGGCCGTGATGTTCACGCCCGCGTCTCCCGCCACGGTCTTCAGAACGGCGAGGCCGACGTCGTGGTAGGGCACGACGACGGCGTCCACGGTCCGGTCCAGGCAGAGGCGGAACACGGTGTCGGCGGGGAATATCCCCGCGACGACCGCCCGCCCCTCCGCCTCGAGTCGCTCCGCCGCCGGCGCGAGCACGCGGGCCTCCTCGTCGCCGAACCGGCCTCCCTCGGACGCGTGAGGATTCAGGCCCGCGAACGCGAGCCGCGGCGGGTCGAAGCCCCAGTCGCGGCGCAGCGCGCGGGCGGCGATGCCCGCCCGCGCCACGACGAGATCGACCGTCAGCGCTCCCGGAACCTCGCGGAGGGGAACGTGCGTCGTGAGCAGCGCCATGCGAATCGGTCCTCCGAGCGGAGTTCGTTCCGCACACATCATCATCGTCACCTCGGCGACGCCGCAACGGTCGCGGAGGAGCTCCGTGTGCCCGGGGGCGTCGCATCCGGCGGCGGCGAGCGCGGCCTTCGATACGGGCCCCGTCACGAGCCCGTCGACCTCGCCGGCGAGAGCGAGGTCGATCGCGAGCTCGATCGCCGCGGCGGACAGAGCGCCCGCCCCGCGCTCGCCGGCGGCCGGGTCGTACGGACCGACCGTGCACCGCGCCACCCCGGGGACGGATGCGGGCTCCGCCCCCACGAGGACGAAATCGGCCGACTGGCGCACGTTCGTTCGGGCGAGAGCCGCGGCGACGATCTCCGGCCCGATGCCGCGCGGATCGCCCAGGGTGATCGCGATGCGCGGGCGCTCGCGCACGGCCTCACCACGAACCGCCGCACCCGACCGGCTCAGAGCCGGATCGCCACGTAGGTCTCGTTCCTGAGTTCTTCGAGGAATCTCTGGAACCCCTTGTCGAACAGAAGCTTCGAGCGAATCTGCTCGCGCAGCGGACCCTCCAGCTCGTACCGGCCCTGCGCCTTCACCTCCGTCACGCGAAGCACGACGATGCCGGGTTTCCCCTGCACGAGCCCCGTGACGTCGAACGGACCGATCACCTGGCCCGGCAGGGAACTCTGCAGCGCCTGCTGATACGCGGGCCCGAGGCGCGTCCCGATCTCGTCCACGGGCATGTCCACGACCCGTACCGGAATCTCCGGCACGCCGTGAACGTCGGCCAGAGCCTGGATGTCCGCGCCGGCGCGCAGGCTGTCAGCGAGCGCCTCGCCGAGCTGCCTCGTCCGCTCGACGTCGTCCTCGCGCAGGCCGGGTCGAATGAGGATGTGGCGGAGCTTCCGCTCCCCGCCGCGCACGTTCTCGACCTTGATGATGTGGAAGCCGAACCGGGTGCGCACGGGTCCGACCGGCTCTCCGGTGCGAGCCAGCCACGCGGCCTCGGCGAAGGCGGGCACGAGCTGGCTCCGGCGCACCCATCCGAGGTCGCCTCCCTGGTCCCGGTTCGAGGGATCCTGGGAGTAGCGCCTGGCCACGATGGCGAAGTCCGTCCCGTCCCGGATCTCCTGCAGGGCCTTCTCGGCCAGGATCCGGGCGCTGTCCGCCGCGGCCTCGGAGGCCTGCGGCTCCAGGACGATCTGCTGGAAGGAGATCGTCGCCGGTCTCGTCTCTCCCGCGTACGCCTGCTCGAAGAATTCCCGGATCTCGTCCTCGCTCACGGCCACGGGCGGCAGATTCTTACGGTTCTGCTCCACGTAGCTGTTGATGAGCATGTCGGCGCGGGCCTGGGCCCGGAGGAACTGGCGATACTGGACGAGATTGCGGCCCGATCGGGTGACGGCCTGCTGGAACTCCGTGGGCGAGGCGAAACTGTTGCGGATCTCCCGGAATCGGTTGTCCGACTCCTGGTCGAGCATCTCCTTCGTGATCTGGATGTCCGAGTTCTTGGCGCGCTCCAGCAGGACGAGCTCGTCCGTCATGCCGTTCAGCGTCTGGGCAAGCAGAGAGTCGAACGCCGGCGTGCCTGCCGGCGGGATCCGAATGCGCTGGGAGAGGCTGATGACCTTCTCCAGTAGCTCGGACATCAGGACCGCCGTGTCGCCCACGACCGCCACGACGCGGTCGACGAGCTGCACGGAGTCGGCCGGCACGGAGCCGATTCGCTGAGTCTCCTGAGCCACGGCGCTCCGCGCGGCCGCCCCCGCGAGCGCGAGGACGCCCAGCAGAACGGCCAGGCCCTTCCGCGCACGCGACGTCCAGCCCGACCTATTCAACACCGCCCTCCTCCCCGGCCGTGCCGGCCGGCTCTCGTTTCGGGGCCGACTCGGATTCGGGCTCCGTGCCGCCGACGGCGCTGTCGGCGGCGGACTCGGGCGAGGCGGCCCGGAGATCGAGCGCGATCCGCGCCGCCGCTTCCGCGCCCCGCTCGTGTACCCGCATGGGGAACCGGCGGTCCAGCAGGGAGCGGAACTCTCCCAGCCAGGGGATGGGCTTCTGGTCCGCGAGAACCCGCCGGACGAACGCCCGGCTCTCCAGATCGAGGTCCAGAAGTGGGGAAGTGGCCAGTGCGCGGCTGATCTCGTATTGCTCCGCGATCTTCCCCAGCTGCCGGGCCAGGGCGTCGCGCATGACCTCACGCTCGGCTTCCGACGCCCCGGAGCCACTGCGCACGGCCGCGCGGGTCAGGATTTCGTCCCGGGCGAGCTCGCCGAGGAAGAACTCGATGTCCTCATCGGAGGCCTCGGCGAACTGCTTGCGCAGGTCGTCCCGCACCTCGAACAGCCGTCGCAGCTCGTCCACCGTCACCTCGCCGTCCCGGTAGCGAACGAGCCGGGCGCCCGGGGCGATGCCTCTGGCCTGCAGGGTGGAATCGAGCGCGATGCGCCTCGCGAGCTCGACCGCCCCCTCCAGGACCATCCGCCGGGCGTTCTCGACCAGCGTGTCGACGACGGCGCGGGATCGAGCCTCCGTGCGCTCCTGGAGCAGGAGCTCGTAGTTCCGGTCGCGCGCCATCTCGAAGTCCGGCTGGCGGACCTTCTCGATGCGATAGATGAGGAGCGCGTCGTCCGTCGGGATGACGGGGCTGATCTCTCCCGGTGACATCCGGAACAGGATCGAGTCCGCGGCCCGAGGCAGGTCATCGTGACCCTGGAAGGCCAGGACCTGTCCTCTCGCCCCGGGCGGCTCGTCGCTCTCGGCCCGCGCCACATCCAGGAAGTCCGCGCCGCCCGCGACGCGCTCCCGCACGGCGACGGCCCTGGCGTACAGACTATCCCGCGCCGCGTCGTCCGCCTCGTCGGGAATCGAGAGCCGGATCCTCCTCAGGTCGAGCCGGGTGAAGGGCTGGCGCGTCTCGAAATAGTCGCGCTGCTCCTGTTCCGTCGGCTCGACGCCCCGCAGGACGACGCTGTCGCGGAAGCGCTGGACGGCGAGCGCATCGAGATACCGCCCTTCCACGAGCAGAGGATCGTAGTCCAGGGCCCGCGTCGAGTCCGCTTCCCGATACACCGCCATGAGACGCACGTAGTCCGACCACAGCAGGGCCACCTGGCCCGCCCAGTACGGGCTGATGGCCGAATCCGGGAAGGGCGACTCGGACAACAGCCGGGCCACCTCGCCTGCGGTCAGGCGCAGGCCGCCCGCCTCCACCACCGGCCTCGCGTGATCCGTGAGCGCCTCGTCCAATCGGCCGCACGCCGCGGCCAGCGCGGCGAGGGCCGCGATCGCGGCGCGGCTCGCTATTCTCATTCCATCTCCGTTGACAGGTCCGGTCCGGTCGGCGTCGCGGCCAGCAGCCGCAGCACATCGACGAGCATCGGCCCGAGCGGCTCGACGCCGGCCCGGTGAAGCACCAACGATAAGGGCTGGGCACGCTTCACTTCAACTGCGATCTGCCGGTCCTCGAACGCGTTGCGCAGGCGCGCCATGCGGGGCACGGCATCCGGCCGGAATTGGACCCTCGCCTCGCCGTCCGTCACCCGCATGCGCTCGATGCCCAGGGCGCCTCCGAGGCGGGTGAGCGCCGTCGAAAGGAGGAGTCGGACGGCGGGCGGCGGTGGCGGGCCGAACCGGTCCGCGAGCTCCTCCCGCAGGTCGTCGACGGAGTCCGCATCCGGGATCCTCGCAAGCCTCCGGTAGAGGTGCATCTTCTGCTCCGTCGCCGCGACGTAGTCGTCCGGCAGGAATGCCTCGCCCTCCACGGATACCTGGGCCGCCTTCGCCTCCTCCGCCTCCTCGCCGCGCATCCGGCTCACCGTGCGGGCCAGCAGCCGTTGATACGTGTCGAATCCGACGGCGCCCGCGAAGCCGGACTGGCTCACGCCGAGCAGGTTCCCGGCGCCCCGCAGCTCGAGGTCCTTGAGGGCGACCCGGTATCCGCTTCCGAGCTCGGTGTGGTGCTCGAGCACGCGGAGACGCCGCAGGGACTCCCTGGGCGCCGTCGAGGGCGCGAGAAGGTAGCAGTACGCCCGCTGGCTCGAGCGTCCCACGCGGCCGCGAAGTTGGTAGAGCTGGGCCAGACCGAAGCGATCGGCCCGGTGGACGATCATCGTGTTGGCCGCCGCGACGTCGAGCCCGTTCTCGATGATCGACGTAGAGACGAGCACGTCGATCTGCCGGCCCATGAGCGCCTCCACGGCCCGGGCCAGCTCGCGCTCCGGCAATTGTCCGTGGGCGATCGCGAGGTGGGCCTCCGGCACGAGCGCACGCACCCGCTCGGCCAGGGCATCGATCGTCTCGACCCGGTCGTGGACGAAGAAGACCTGTCCCCCCCGATCGAACTCCCGGCGCATCGCATCCCGGAGGATGGGGTCGCTCCAGGACAGGATGTGCGTGATCACCGGCATTCGATCCCTGGGGGCCGTCTC
>JBHHZD010000001.1:0-122461 GCA_046757885.1 Gemmatimonadota bacterium | reverse complement strand
CGGTGGTCGCCGGCTGGTCGAAGAAGGGCCGCTCGCCGAAGATCGTGCTCTCGTCGGCGCACGAGACCGCGATCGGGGCGAGTCCGAGCGCGATCGCGACCCCGGCGCCGCGGCCCCAGCCCGTGCGGTTCATCGGGACCTCCATCGTGGAGCCAGACCTCGCCGCCCGCGCCCCGCCCGCCTGCGGCCAGGGGCCCGGGGGATCCCGGGACACGCGGCGTGCAAGAAGCGAGCGCGGCTTCGGGGCAGAAAAACGGGCCGGAGGTGGACGCTTCGGGACGTTCCGTCCCGCGACGGCGGGAGGGATGGGACGAAAGGGAGCCGCCGGGGCCGGGCGCCCCGCCCTCGGGGGCACGCGCCGGCCAGCTGTGGCTCAGCCCTCCCCGTCTTCCTCGTACTTCTCCTTCAGCGCCTCCACCACGCCGGGGTCGGCGAGCGTGGTCATGTCGCCGAGCGCCCGGCCTTCGGCGATGTCGCGGAGCAGGCGGCGCATGATCTTGCCGCTTCGCGTCTTCGGCAGGTCCGCCGAGAAGATCACGTCCGCGGGCTTCGCGATGGCCCCGATCTGCTCCGCCACGTGCTCGCGCAGGTCGTCACGGAGCTCGGGCGTCGGATCGAAGCCCTCGCGGACGGACACGAAGGCCGCGATCGCCTGGCCCTTCAGCTCGTCGCTGCGTCCCACGACGGCCGCCTCCGCCACCGCGGGATGGTCCACGAGGGCCGACTCCACCTCCATCGTCCCGATCCGGTGTCCCGCCACGTTCAGGACGTCGTCCACCCGCCCCATGATCCAGTAGTAGCCGTCCGCGTCGCGGCGGGCCCCGTCCCCGGGGAAGTAGACGCCCTCGAAGCGGGACCAGTAGGTCTCCCGGTATCTCTCCTCGTCGCCGTAGATCCCGCGGAGCATGGAGGGCCACGGCGCGGTGATCGCGAGGTAGCCGCTCTCTGCCTCTTCGCCGCCGTCGTTGAGGATCGTGGCGGACACGCCGGGGAACGGGACCGTCGCGGACCCGGGCTTCGTGGCCGTGACCCCGGGCAGGGGCGTGATCATGATCGCGCCGGTCTCCGTCTGCCACCACGTGTCCACGATCGGACACCGTCCGCCCCCGATGTGCTCGCGGTACCAGGTCCACGCCTCGGGGTTGATGGGCTCGCCCACCGTCCCGAGCAGGCGGAGGCTGCCGAGGTCGTGGCGCGCGGGCCACTCGGCCCCCCACTTCATGAACGCCCGGATCGCGGTCGGCGCCGTGTAGAGGATCGTCACGCCGTAGCGGTCGCACAGCTCCCAGAACCGGCCGCGGTCGGGCCAGTCCGGAGCCCCTTCGTACATGAGCACCGTGGCGCCGATCGCGAGCGGCCCGTAGACGATGTAGGAGTGGCCCGTGACCCAGCCCACGTCCGCCGTGCACCAGAAGACGTCCTCGTCGCGGATGTCGAACACCCACCGGGTCGTGGCGGTGACCTGCGTCAGGTAGCCTCCGGTCGTGTGGATGATCCCCTTCGGCTTCCCCGTCGTCCCCGACGTGTAGAGGATGTAGAGAAGGTCCTCGGCGTCCATCGGCTCGGCGGGGCAGTCCGACGACGCATCGGCGATGAGCCGGTGGTACCAGTGGTCGCGCCCTTCCTGGAAATGGGCGAACGCCTCGTCGCCGTCCGAGCCGGCCCGCCGCCGCACGACGACCACGTTCTCCACGAAGTCCAGCCCCTCGATCGCCTCGTCGGCGCTCCGCTTGAGGGGGACGATCTGGCCCCTCCGGAAGCCGCCGTCGGCCGTGATGAGCAGCTTCGCCCGCGCGTCCACGATCCGGTCACGCAGGGACCGGGGCGAGAAGCCGCCGAACACGACCGAATGCGCGGCGCCGATGCGGGCGCAGGCCAGCATCGCGATCGCCGCCTCCGGGATCATCGGGAGGTAGATCGCGACCCGGTCTCCCTTCTCGACCCCGAGTCCCTTCAGGGCGCTCGCGAACTGGCACACCTCCCGGTGGAGCTGGCGGTAGGTGTAGACGCGGCGGTCGCCGGGCTCGCCCTCCCAGATGAGCGCCGCCTTGTTCGCCCGCCATCCGTTCAGGTGCCGGTCGAGGCAGTTGTGCGCGACGTTGAGCTGCCCGCCCACGAACCAGCGGGCGAAGGGTAGGTCCCACTCCAGCACGCGGTCCCATTTCCGGAACCAGTCCAGCTTCTCGGCCTGCGCGGCCCAGTAGGCCTCCGAATCCGCCGCCGCCTCCTCATAGGGTGTGCGGTCCGACACGAGGGCGGCGTCGCGAAACTCCGGGGTCGGTTCGAAGCTCCGCTCCTCGTTCAGCAGGACCTCGATCTCTCGCTTCCGAGCCTCGTCCATGGGACCGCCTCCGTGAGCTTGCGTTCGCGCGGATCCCGCGGAGATTAGGAATCGACTCCGGAAGGGCGCAAGCAGGTCGGGGGCGGGAAGGCGCGCGTCGGGGCGCCGGATCGAGGGGGTGGTTTGAGCGACAGCATGCTGCTGGTCATCATCGGCGTCCTCGCGCTTCTCGCGTTCGCCTTCGGGCTGTGGGCGGGATTCGGCTACCCGGGACTCTACGACAAGTACGAGAAGACGGGACGGGCGTCGCGCGCGCCGCCGTTCGAGATGCTCTTCGACTGGATCATCCGGAAGCTGAGGCGATGAGCCGATGAGCGGGGCGCCCGCGCCCGGGATCGGCACGACGCACGCGGCCGTCAAGCGCGTCCTGTGGTGGGTGCTGGCCGCGAACCTGGCCGTCGTGCTCGCGAAGGTCCTCGTGGGGCTCCGCGCCGGCTCCATCGCGGTCCTGGGCGACGCGGCGCACTCCGGAGTGGACGCCCTGAACAATCTCGTCGGCCTGTTCGCCGTCCGGGTCGCGGCCCGCCCCCCCGACGAGGAGCACCCCTACGGACACGCGAAATTCGAGACCCTGGGGGCGATCGCCGTCGTGAGCTTCCTGTCCGTCACGTGCTACGAGCTCGTGAGCAACTCGGTGCGCCGGATCGTGCTCGGCGGCGTGCCGCCCGCCGTGGACGCGCTCACGCTCGGAGTCCTCGGCGGAGCCATGGTCGTGAACCTGTCCGTCGCGACCCTGGAGGCACGCTCGGGCGCCCGGCTCGGGAGCGTCCTCCTGAGCGCCGACGCGCGGCACACGGCGGCCGACGTGCTCGTCACGATCTCCGTGCTCGGCGGGCTCGGCCTCGTGAAACTGGGTTGGGGCTCGGCCGACGCCTGGCTCGCGATCTTCGTCGCCCTCCTCATCGCCCGCAGCGGGGTCGAGATCCTGCGGACGACGATCCCCGTGCTCGTGGACAGCCGGGCCGTGGACGCCGCGCGGATCCGTGCCGTGGCGCTCGACACCGAGGGGGTCCGGGGCGCGAAGGCCGTCCGTTCCCGCGGGCGGCCGGGAGAGGCGTTCGCCGAGCTCACGATCGAGGTGGATCCCGACATCAACGTCGGCGAGGCGCACCGGATCGCGGATCGAGTCGAGCGGCGGCTGCAGCGGGAGGCGGGCCTGTCGGACGTGATCGCGCACGTGGAGCCCCACGCGGTGGAGGAGGAAGTCCGGGGGACGGCCGCGCGTCGGCCGGCGTCTCAGTCCGACTGATCCACGAGCTCCCACACGCAGGCATCGTCGCCCCGCCCCTCGCAGCGCGCGTGCCGCAATCCCTCACCGGTCGGAAGATAGCGCTCGACGCACGCGTCGAGCGCGGCGCCGACGAGCCGGCACCCGGCATCGGAGCCCGCGGCCCGCGCCGGGAGGCACCGCTCGACCGACAGCGCGAAAGGATTCCGGGTCGCGCTCACGCGCGCACCGGGGCACAGGGCCCGCGCGGCGGCTCGCATGGCGCGGAGCAGGAGGAGGCGGCGGATGACCGCCGGCGCGAGCCGCCGGCCCACACGCGTCAGGCCGGAGCGGCCGTCGAGAGTCTCCAGCGCGAGGCCCCGACCGGCCGCCTCGAGGACGGCGGGCGCATCGGGGCGCCGGGCGACGAGGCGGATGAGGTCGCCGAACTCCCGCGCCTGGACGGGCGCGCCGCGGCGCCTCGCCTCGGCATAGCGCTCGATCTGGTTGCGCACGACGTCGCTGAGGCCCAGGCGGCGGGGCAGACTCTGGGGAAACAGCTCGTCGTCCAGCGTCTCCGCGGGCGTGTCCGTATCGCGGAGCGACTCCAGGATGGCGAGCGCGATGCCCGCACGGACGGTACCTTCGAAGCCATACGGGTCATCGGTAGTCATCGTGGCGGACGCTACGCGGGCCGCTCGGCGCATGCAAGCGGAGGAAGGCGCGAATGGATCGACCGGGAGCCCGATTCGGCACGGCGGCCATCCACGGAGCGGGCGGGGACCCGGAGCCCCCTCCCCGGTCGCACGCGACGCCGCTGTTTCAGTCCACGGCCTTCACGTTCCCCGACGCGCGGACGGGGCAGGAGGCCTTCCGCGGAAGCGGCGACTACCTCTACACGCGGCAGGGAAATCCCACGGTCCGCGCGCTCGAGTCCCGAATGGCCCTTCTGGAGGTGTTTCCGGTCACGGACCCGGGAGGACAGCCCGCGGGGATCGATGGTCCGCGGGCCGTGGACGCCTGCTTCTTCGCCAGCGGGATGGCGGCCATCGGCGCCGTCGCCCTCGCCACGTGCGCGGGGGGCAAGCGCCTCGTGGCTCAGGAAGGGATCTACGGAACGTCGGAGACGTTCCTGCGCGGCCTGGACGGGTTCGGGATCGAGGTGTCCTTCGCGCCGGCCGGGGATCTGGACGCGCTCGAGCGGAGCGTCCGGGCCGGGCCTCTGCCCGCCCTCGTGTACGTCGAGACGCCGGCGAACCCGCGGCTTCAGCTCACGGACGTCGCGGCGGCGGCCGGCATCGCGCACGAGGCCGGCGCCCTCCTCGCCGTGGACGCCACCTTCGCCTCGCCCGCCCTGCTCCGGCCGCTCCGCTGGGGCGCGGACTTCTCGATCCACAGCACGACGAAGTTCGTGTCCGGGCACGGGGTCGCGATCGGCGGCATCGTCTCGGGCGAGGAGGCGCGGATCGCGGACATGATCCGCCCGGCCCGGACAGGCCTCGGGGGCTCTCCGGATCCGTTCGCGGCCTGGCTCACGCTGCTCGGACTCGCGACGCTGCCCGTCCGCATGGAGCGCCACTGCCGGACCGCCGCGGCGCTCGCGCAGGCACTCCGGAGCGAGACGGCCGTGCAGATCGTCCATTACCCTGACCCCGCAACCCTTCCCGCCGGCCAGCTCGCCGCGGGCGGCGCCATGCTCGCTTTCGAGGTGGAAGGCGGGGAAACGGCGGCCCGCCGGGTCATGGATCGCCTCGAGGTCGTGACGCTCGCCGCGACCCTCGGTACCCTGGACACGCTCATCCAGCACCCCGCCTCGATGAGCCACGTCGTGATCCCCGAGAGCCGGAGGCGCGAGCTCGGGATCCGGCCCGGACTCCTGCGCGTCTCCGTAGGGCTCGAGGATCCGGAGGACCTGCTCGAGGACTTCGCGCGGGCCCTGGCGGACTGAGACGGACGCCCGGCCGGCGCGCGACGGTGGCCGGCCGGTCTCCCCGGAGCCTCCGGTCCGGTTGTCGGCCCGGGACTCAGGCGCCATTATTCCGCGCCGCGAGCACGGCTCGCCGCCCCGCCGCGCCGTCCGGGCGCGGCCCGGTCCTCTGTTCATCGCAGACCGACGGCGCGCATGTACGATCCGCAGGACATCGAAGCGAAGTGGCAGGCGTTCTGGGAGGAGAACCGGACGAACGAGCCGGACCTCGAGGGCGCCGGGCGGCCCTACTACAACCTGATGATGTTCCCGTACCCGTCCGCGGAAGGCCTCCACGTGGGGAACCTGTACGCGTTCACGGGCGCGGACTTCCACGGTCGCTACCGGCGCCTGCGGGGCGAGGACGTCTTCCAGCCCATCGGGTTCGACGCGTTCGGCATCCACTCGGAGAACTACGCCCTGAAGGTGGATGCCCACCCGCTGGACCTGATCCCGGCCAACATCCGGAACTTCACCCGGCAGCTCCGCCGCGCGGGGATCATGTACGACTGGTCACACACGGTCGAGACGACCGATCCCGACTACTACCGGTGGACGCAGTGGATCTTCCTCCAGCTCTTCAAGGCCGGGCTGGCGGAGAAGAAGGAGGCGCCGGTCAACTGGTGTCCGTCGTGCCGCACGGTGCTCGCGAACGAGCAGGTCATCGCCGGCCTGTGCGAGCGCTGCGACTCGCCCGTGGGCCAGCGGCTCCTCAGCCAGTGGTTCTTCCGCATCACGGAGTACGCGCCTCGCCTGCTGGCGAACCTGGACTGGATCGACTGGTCGGAGACGACGCGCACGGCGCAGAGGAACTGGATCGGCCGCTCCGAGGGGGCCACGCTCCGGTTCCGGCTGGAGGAGGAGAGGCCGGGTGGTCGCGAGGGCGACGGGACCGCGCCCGCGGGCCCGTGCATCGAGGTGTTCACGACCCGGCCGGACACGGTGTTCGGGGCGACGTTCATGGTCCTCGCGCCGGAGCATCCCCTGGTCGATGCGCTCACGGCGCCGGAGCGGCGAGAGGCCGTCGAGGCGTACCGCTCGGCCACGGCCGCCCTCGACCTGGTGGAGCGGCGCAAGGCCGAGAAGGGGAAGACGGGGACGTTCACGGGCGGCTACGCGTGGAATCCGGCGACGGGCGAGCGCGTGCCCGTGTGGATCGCGGACTACGTGCTCATGGAGTACGGCACGGGCGCGATCATGGCCGTGCCGGCCCACGACGAGCGCGACTTCGAGTTCGCGAGCGCGTTCGGGCTCCCGATCCGGCCCGTGGTCGCGCCGCGGTTCGCCGTCGAGGCGGTGGCGGATCTCTCGGCCGTTCCGGCCAGAGCGGGGGAGTCCGCCTTCGTCGAGCACTCGGAAGACGAGATCCTCATCAACTCGGATCGGTTCAGCGGGCTGTCCGCCGTCCGGGGAGGCGAGGAGATCGTGAGCTGGCTGGCCGAAAGCGGACTCGGGGCGCCCGCCGTCCAGTACCGCCTGCACGACTGGTGCATCTCGCGACAGCGCTACTGGGGGCCGCCGATTCCCATCATCTACTGCGAGGCGTGCGGCGTCGTCCCCGTGCCGGAGGAGGATCTTCCGGTCGAGCTGCCCTACCTGGAGGACTTCAAGCCGGACGAATCGGGTCGGGCTCCCCTGGCGCGGGACGAGGCGTTCCTCCGCGCCCCGTGCCCGGCGTGTGGCGGGGAAGGGCGTCGGGAGACGGACGTCTCGGACACCTTTCTGGACAGCGCGTGGTACTTCCTGCGCTATCCGAGCACGGACCGGCACGGGGTGGCCTTCGATCCCGAGCGGACCCGCAAGTGGCTCCCCGTGGACACGTACATCGGAGGCGAGGAGCACGCGGTCCTGCACCTCCTGTACTCCCGGTTCATCACGATGGTGCTGCACGATCTCGGGGCCCTGGAGTTCGAGGAGCCGTATCTCCGCTTCCGCAAGCACGGCCTCCTGATCCGCAACGGGGCGAAGATGTCTAAGTCGCGCGGCAACGTCGTGATTCCGGACGAGTACATCGAGCGCTTCGGGGCGGACACCTTCCGCACGTACCTGATGTTCCTGGGACCCTACGAGGAGGGCGGGGACTTCCGGGACGAGAGCATCATGGGTCCGCAGCGCTTCCTGGCCCGGGCCTGGGAAGCCGTCGAGTCGGCGGCGGAGGCCGGCGAGACCGGCCGCCCGGATCCGGAGGTCCGGCGCAAGCTCCAACGCACGATCCGGCAGGTCACGGACGACTTCGAACGGCTGTCGTTCAACACCGCGATCGCGGCTCTCATGGAGTACCTGAACGCCGCGCGGGCGGGCGGACGAACGCCGACCCTGGACGAGATCCGGCCGTTCGTCGTGATGCTCGGGCCCATCGCGCCGCACCTGGCGGAGGAGATGTGGGCGCGGATCGGGGGGGCGCCGAGCCTGTTCGACGGGGCACGGTGGCCGGAGTACGACGAGGCCCTCCTGCACGCGGCCACGGTCGAGATCCCCGTGCAGGTGGATGGCCGGCTCCGGGCGACGATCACGGTGGAGCGGGGCGCCTCGGAGGAAGAGGTGCGGGAGGCCGCGCTGGCCGACGAGAACGTGCGCCGGCACGTCGCCGACCGGGAGATCCGGAAGACCGTGCACGTCCCCGATCGGCTCCTGAACCTCGTCACCGGCACTTGACGGGCGGCCCGGCGGCAGCCGAGACTTCGACGTCGGGGCTCCATTCCTCCAGCGGGAGGGCGGTTTGACGGCTCGCGAGGCGATCCACGGGCAGCTTCCCGGCCTGGACCGCCGGGTTCCCCCCCGCGCCCTCGCCATCAGCGTCCTCGCCCTCCTCGTGGCGGGACTCGCCTCGCTCGTCTGGCCCGAGTCGCTCGAGCTCTACTCCTCCCTCGTGTGGCTGCTCGCGCTCATCCCCTGCTTCCTTCTGGCCTACCACAAGGGCTGGGGGGGTGCGGCGATCGGCCTCGCGGGCGGAATGGCGCTGCTCATCGGCCTCGACGCGGTCACGGTCGCCACGACCGGCCGGGGCGTGGACTGGCGCGTCTCCGGGGCCATCGCCGTCGTGCTCATCGCGGTGAGCAGCGGCGTGGGGATCGTGAGCGAGCTCCTGCGACGGGAGAAGGAGCGGGCGCTCGAGCTCGCGTACGTCGATCCGCTCACCGGCCTGCCGAACCGACGCGTGCTGGACTACTTCCTCGGCAAGAACTTCGCCGCGGCCCGCCGCGGCCAGTATCTCTCGCTCGTCCTGTTCGACGCGGACGGGTTCAAGGAGTACAACGACCGGCACGGCCACCGGGCCGGCGACGACGTGCTGCGCCTCATCGCGGACATCCTGGCCCGGAACACCCGCGCGAACAACGTGAGCAGCCGGTACGGCGGCGACGAGTTCCTCACCCTGCTCGCGAGCGAGGACGGTGGCGGGGCGCTCGTGTTCGCGGAGCGGATCCGGGCGGCCGTGGCGAAAGCGAACCTCCCCCTGGGCGACCGGCTCACGCTGAGCGCCGGGATCGCGACCTACGATCCGGCCATGAACAGCATGGGAGACCTGCTGGATGCCGCCGACAAGGCCCTGTACCGGGCGAAGATCGGTCTCGGGAATCGGATCGAGGTCGCGACGAAGGCGGACTACGGCCCGTGGAGCGGCCCGACGGACTGAGCCGGGCCGCCGCCCCGCCTACCAGTGGATCGTCCCCTCCTCGCTCGGATCGATCTGCGCGCTCGCACCCCCCTCCCCGAACAGGAAGGCGCGCAGGTTCGAGAGAAGGAACGCCCGGGCGTTCGCGTCCCGCACGTTCAGCCCGTAGTGGTTGATGAGGAGCATCTGCTGCTTCTTCCACGCCTCCCAGCAATCGGCGCAGATCTCGGACCCGATGCGGGACCCGAGCTCGTCGGGAAACGGGGGGCTCCCCAGGGGGCTCCCGTCCGCCCGCTCACAGCGCGTGCAGCGGAACCCTCCGCCCCCGGCCTCCGATCCTCCACCCCCGGTCGTCACGGTCTCGCCTCCATCAGACGGGCACGACGAGGACGGAGGAAGCGGACCAGCGCACGAGCTTGCCCGTGATGTTGCCGAGAAGGACACGGCCCGTGAACGCGGGCGCGTGGTTCTTCCCCGCCACGATGAGATCGGCGGCCTCGTGCTCGGCGGCCTCGATGATCTGGCCGGTGATCGGCTTCCCGCGGCCGATCCGCACGTGCACGCGGGGCGAGTCGCGGAGCGCCTCGGGCAGGCGCTCCAGGGCCGCGAGGCGCGCGGCCTGCTCCAGGGACCGCTGGGTCTCCTCGGCCTTGGCGGGCGTGCTCACCGCGCGCACGTAGGGCTGGAGACCGCTCGGGAGGACGTGGAACAGGACGAGGCGCGTGTCGAAGTGCTCCGCGAACCGGGCGGCGGTCGCCGCGATGGGGACGCTGCCCTCCCGCAGGTCCACGGCGGCCAGGATCGTGTGGTCCCGATCGCGGCGGGTGGGACGCCAAACGAGGACCGGGATCGTGGCCTTCTTCACGATCGCGACGCAGGTCTCGCCGGTCTCGTCCGACGGCCCCGCGCGCACGGGATGCGCCGCGACGACCATGAGCTCGGCGCCGGCGGCGACGGCGGCCCGGTTCAGCTCGCGCGGCGGCCAGCCGGGGCAGATCTCGAGCCGGGCCCCCGGCGCGCACTCGTCCCTCGCGTGCTCCAGGTTCGCGCGCGCGTCGTGCTCCTTCTCGCGGGCCAGGTCCTCTCCCCCGTCCAGCGAGCGGAGCGCGTAGTTCGGCGCCGCCGGCGGCTCCACGGCGTGGAACAGCGTGAGCTCGGCCTCCGGGAAGCGAGAGGCGGTCCAGCGGACCGCGGCCAGCGAGTCCTCCGAGAAATCGACGCCGATGAAGATCCGCTCGTACATGGCGCGGAAGCTATCGACCCTCTTCGCCGCCCGCACGGGGACCGGCCGGGCCCGCGACGAGTCCGTCCAGGGCGTCCCACGGATCCCGATCCCCGGCCGCCGCGATGAGCTCGGCTACGGCCGGGCGCAGGCCGCCGGCCTCTCCGAGCAGGGTCTCGAAGTCATCGAGCCGCGTGTAATACAGGATCCGGGACAGGAGCCAGGCGTTGTTGAGATCCGCCGGATCCAGGTCTCCGTACTCGCCCGAGCGGAGCCGGGGCTTCACGTCCTCGCGCCACCGGCGGGCCGCGTCCTCGAGGATCTCTCTCTTGCCCGCCCGGAGCGCGGCCTCGTCGGCGGAGGCATCCGAGTACAGGGCCTCGAGGGGCTCGACGATGGACTGGAAGAATCGGCCGAACTCGAGCACGTCGTGCCAGCGGTCCCGGGCGCTCCCGCACAGGTCGGGCGCCGCCAGGGCGCCGCAGAAGAACTCGATGGCCCCGCGGTAGCCCACGAAATTCGCGAAGCTCTCGTTGAAGTGGGCCTGGCCGGAAGGGAAGAACGTCGTGTGCGTGATCTCGTGGATGACCGTCTCGACGAGCGTAATGCTGTCCGCCGCGAGAACGGTGGACAGGAGAGGGTCCGGAAGCCACCCGAGCGTGCTGAACGCCGTCGTGGGGCGGACGTACGTGTCCCACCCGTCCGCCGCGAGCCGGTCGGCCGCCCGGTGCGCCGCCTCGAAGTCGAAGTAGCCGCGGTAGGGAACGCGCCCCACGATGGGGAACCACCACGTCTTCCATTCGAGCCGGAACTCCGGGGCCGCGGAGACGACGAGGAGAAGCGTGTCGCGCTCGACCGGCGCATAGCTCAGGAAGCTCCGCCCCGCGTCGAGGCCGAGCTCCAGCTCGGCGAAGGCGCGCGCATCCTGCACGAGACGCAGCTTCGCGCGGGTGACCGCGTCCACGGCCGTGTCGTGCACGACCTCCTGAATCGGGCGCCGGACGCGGAGGATCTTCGCCTCCTCCCAGCCGGCCCGGGCCACGTAGCCCGGCGAGCAGGCGGCGAGCGACGCGGCGAGCCCCACGGCCGGGAGCCGCCGATGGGGTCCGCGCCGGCTCAGCATCGGACGTAGTGCAGGGCCTCGCGGACCCGGTCCCGCACATACGTCCGCCCGGGGCCGTCCGCGTCGCTCCGGTAGCGCCGGTACGGGCGGGTGAAACGACGGTAGCTGTCGGCCTCGGCCCGCGCGCGAAGGATCTCCTCGATCCTCCCCGGGGGCATCAGTCCCTCGTCGTTGTAGCTCAGGAGGACGTGGCGCGCGTCGGCCGCGTCGAGCAGGTCTCGCAGGGCCTCCTCGCAGGCTCCGCTCCGGCACCAGGCGGACCGCCGGTCGCCGTCCGGGATGAGGCCCGTCTTGCCCCGCAGCAACGGAGGCGGGTCCCACCCGACGGCCAGAAGCTCCGGCACGTGGTAGTACGCCGGGTACTGGCGCTGGTTGTACGGGGGATCCAGGTACAGGAGATCGATCGTGCCCACTCGGGCGACGAGGTCGCGGGCGTCTCCCCGGAAGGCCGTGCCGGGGCCCGCCGCGCCGGAGGGTGGCCGGGTCGGGTGAATGGGCCGCAGATCCAGCGGGCGGCGCGCGTTGGGCTGCCAGGTCTTCACGTAGGAGGCATACACCCCGGTCGTGTTCGCGACCCGGTCCGCCGCGAGGATCAGGGTGGCGAGCAGGAGCTGGACCCGCGGCCGGTCGAGCGCGCCCTCGGCCGTCCAGCGGCCGATCCGGTCCCGGATCGCGTCGATGCGGCGCGCGTTGGCCGGCGTGAAGTACATCCGCCCCTCGCGCCCGCTCCCGTTCTCGGAAGGGGCGAAGTTCGCGGCCAGGAAGCCGTCACCGGGCGGGAGGTGCCCCAGGCGGCGAAGGAACGTGGGGTAGCCGACGCGTCCGCGGGCGGGGCGGCCATCCGGCAGAAGGGAGGAGGGGAAGCGCGGGCTCCGGTCGAGCTCGACCCGGGCCACCTGCAGGGCGTAGGAGAGGGCCATGAGGTCGCCGCAGTGCACCTGCCATCCGGCCCGCTTGAGCGCGCGTCCCACGCTCGCCGTGCCGGCGAACGGATCGCAGGCCACGCCCGGCCGGATCCCGATCCTCTCCACCGCTCCGAGGAGGAACGGGACGAGCCGCGTCTTGTTGCCCAGGTATCGCATCGAGGGGGAATTAACGGCGCGCCCGCCGCTCCGGCCAGCCGCCGCCGGCACGCCACCCGCTCAGGCGGTGTCGCGCAGGTCCGGCTTCGGGCCCAGCACGTACCAGAACAGGCAGCCGATGATGGGGCAGAGGACCACGATCCCTCCCCACCAGAGCTTGTCCCGCCGCGGGGCGGAGGCCCGCACGATGAGCCCGATGGCCCAGATGTCCAGGGCCGCGAGCAGGATGACCAGGAGCCAGCGGGTGTCCATCCCGGTCACGAGGTCGAGCAGGCTCTTCATGCCGCCGTCGACGCCTCGCCGCGGTCGAACTGGAGGCGGTGCAGGCGAGAGTAGATGCCGCCGAGCGCCAGAAGCTCCTCGTGGGACCCGGTCTCTCGGATCTCCCCGTGATGGACGACGAGGATGCGGTCCGCGTTCCGGATCGTGGACAGGCGATGGGCGACGACGAGGCTCGTGCGACCCGCCATCAGCTCCTCCAGCGCCCTCTCGATCTGCGCCTCGATCTCCGAGTCCACCGAGCTCGTGGCCTCGTCGAGCAGAAGGATGTCCGGATCCGCCGCGAGGGCACGGGCGAAGCTCAGGAGCTGGCGCTCGCCCACGCTCAGGCTGCCGCCGCGCTCACCGACCGGCTGGTCCCAGCCGTCGGGAAGGCGCTCGATGTACGGCTCCACCCCGACCCGGCGGGCCGCGTCGCGCGCGCGCTCCGGCGTGACCTCGTCGCGGCCGAGGTCGATGTTGCGGCGCACGCTGCCCGAGAAGAGATACACGTCCTGGAGGACGAGACCCATGCGGGCCCGCAGCCGGTCGAGGGGAAGCGTCCGGATGTCGACTCCGTCCAGCAGGATGCGCCCGCGCTGCGGCTCGTAGAAGCGCATCAGGAGGCTGATGATCGTGGACTTGCCCGCCCCCGTCGCCCCGACGATCGCGACCCGGCGGCCCGGCTCGACCGCGAACGAGATCCGACGCAGGACCCAGTCGGCATCGCCCTCCGCGGAGGGGACGTCGTAGCGGAACCACACGTCGTCGAACTCGATCCGTCCGGCCGCGCCGGCGGAGGCGAGGTCGGCGCCCGGACCGTCGCGGATGGCGGGCTCCTCGTCCAGCAGGCGGAAGATCCGCTCCGAGCTGGCCATCGCGCCCTGGAGGATGTTGTACTTCTCGGACAGGTCCTGGATCGGGCGGAAGAACCGGCGCGCGTACTGGAGGAACGCCGCGATGACGCCGATCGTCATCGTCCCCCCCAGGGCGGCCTGCCCGCCCCACGTGATGATGAGGGCGAGGGCGACGGCGGCGAGCAGCTCGATGACCGGGAAGAACAGGGCGTAGTAGGTGATCGACCGCAGGTGGGCCCGGAGATGGTCGTCGTTGATGCGGCGGAAGCGCTCGTGGCTCGGCTCCTCCTGTCCGAACAGTTGCAGGATCGCCATCCCCGTGATCCGCTCCTGCAGGTACGCGTTGATGCGGGCGAGCCGGACCCGGATGTCGCGGTAGGCGCGCCGCACCTTGAGCCGGAACAGCCACGCGGCCGCGAACACGAGCGGGAGGACCGTGAAGGTGACGAGCGCGAGCCGCCAGTCGAGCAGGAGCATCGCCGACACGATGAACGCGACCGTGAAGAGATCGCCGAACACGGTGACGACGCCCGCCGTGAACATCTCGTTCAGGACCTCGACGTCGCTCGTCACGCGGGTCATCAGGCGCCCGACCGGGTTCCGGTCGAAGAACGCGAGGTCCATGCGCTGGAGGTGCGAGAAGATGCGGTTCCGCAGGTCGTACATGACCTTCTGCCCGATCCACGTCGTGAGGAGCGTGCGGGCGTAGCCGAGCGCCGCCGCGAGCAGCAGCGAGGCGATGAAGACGATGCCGAGCAGGGCGAGCCGGCCCCGATCGCCGGCCGGGATCGCCTCGTCGATGGCGATCTTCGTCAGCCACGGGCCGATGAGCTCCAGGGCGGACGCGACGATGAGCATGAGCACGGCCGCCGCCACCCGCCAGCGGTACGGACGCAGGTACCCGAGCAGGCGGCGCATGAGACGCGCGTCGTACGCCTTGCCGAGCGATTCCTCTTCCTGGATCGGGCCCTCGGGCGCGATGCTTACGGCGATGGTCGGCCTCCGGTCTGGTCACGGACCGCGATGCGCGCCGCCGTCCGCCCGGTCGGGTGGGCCGAATCGGCGCGCTCATCCAACATAGGCGGCCCCGACTCCCGTTTCCAGCCGCTCGTTTGACGCCCCGCCGGCGCCGCGCGCATCATCGGCGAATGGGCGAGGAGATCCGGGTTCGCGGCGCGCGGCAGAACAACCTGAAGGGGGTCGATCTCTCGATCCCGCGGCGGGCCCTCGTCGTCCTGACCGGCCCCTCCGGGAGCGGCAAGTCGAGCCTCGCCTTCGACACGATCTACGCGGAAGGCCAGCGGCGGTACGTCGAGTCGCTCTCGACGTACGCGAAGCAGTTCCTGGAGCGCATGCCGAAGCCCTCGGTCGACGGGATCGAGGGCGTGAGCCCGTCCGTCGCCATCGACCAGCGGAACACGGTCCAGAGCAGCCGCTCCACGGTGGGGACGGTGACGGAGGTGTACGATTACCTGCGCCTGCTGTGGGCGCGCGCGGGCGAGACGATCTGCCCGGACTGCGGGCGCGCGGTCGTGCCCGACACGGTCCAGTCGGCCACGGATCGGCTGCTCGGGCTGGATCCGGAGGCGCGGCTGTCCATCGGCTTCCCGCTCATGGAGGCCTCCGGGGTCTCGCCCGAGCTCCTGGCCGCCAACCTGCGCTCGCGGGGCTATCTGCGGGTCCTGGCCGGCGGCGCGGAGATCCGCCTCGACGAGGTCGAGGCCCTGCCGGAGGGCGAGGGGAAGGAGCGCCTCGTGGTCGTGGACCGCGTCGTGGCGGGTTCGGCCGAGCGCGGGCGGGTGGCGGACTCCCTCGCCGCCGCCTTCGCGGAGGGGCACGGGACCGCCGTCGCGCTCGTCGGGCCGGGCCGGGAGCGGATCGAGTTCTCGGAGTCGTTCCGATGCCCGGACTGCGACCGCGCGTTTCCCGACCCGACGCCGGGCCTGTTCAGCTTCAACCATCCGACCGGGGCCTGCCCGACCTGCAACGGGTTCGGCGCGAACCTCGAGTACGACCTCGACCTCATCGTGCCCGACCCGGGCCGCTCGCTGGCGGACGGAGCGATCGATCCGTGGACGAAGCCCCGCTATCATCGCGAGCACGCGGCGCTCCTCGCGTACGCGTGCCGCCGGGGGGCGGACCCGGCCGGCCCGTGGCGCACCCTCCCGGAGGGACTGCGAGAGGAGCTCGTCCACGGCTGCGACGATTTCGTCGGGGTGATCCCGTTCCTCCGCTCGCGCGAGCGAAAGCGCTACAAGCAGTACATCCGCGTGTTCCTGCGGCAGTACCAGCGGCCCCACGAGTGCCCGGACTGCGGGGGGACGCGCCTGCGGCCCGAGGCCGGCCACGTGCGCGTCGGCGGACTCTCGATCGCGGAGGCCGCGGCCCTCACGATCGACCGCGCGGGGCCATGGCTGGACGACCTCTCCCTGCCGCCGTTCCGGGCCGCCGTCGCGGAGACCGTGCTGCGCGAGATCCGCGACCGGATCGACTTCCTCGCCCGGGTCGGGCTCGGCTACCTGACCCTGGACCGCCAGGCCCGCAGCCTGTCGGGCGGCGAGATGCAGCGAATCCGCCTCGCGGGCAGCCTGGGGAGCCGGCTGTCCGACACCCTGTACGTCCTGGACGAGCCCACGATCGGCCTCCACGCCCGCGACGTGCGGCGGTTCCTGGACGTCCTCGAGAGCCTGCGGGACCGGGGAAACACGGTTCTCGTCGTGGAGCACGAGACGGCGGTGCTGGCGCGGGCGGACCGGCTGGTCGAGCTCGGGCCCGGGTCGGGCGAGCACGGCGGCGAGGTCGTGTTCGAGGGGGACTGGAACGCCCTGCTCGCGGCGGACACGACGACGGGCCGGGCGCTCGCCGCCCCGCCGCCGGAGCACTCCGGCGAGCCGCTCCCGGCGGCCGGCCGCCGGCTGAAGCTGCGCGGCGCGACACTTCACAACATCCGCGGGCTGGACGTGGAGATCCCCCTCGGCGTCCTCACGGTCGTGACCGGCGTGTCCGGCTCCGGCAAGTCCACGCTCGTGCACGACATCCTGTACCGCTCCCTGGAGCGGGAGCTGCAAGGCGCCTCCAGCGCCCGGCGTCACCTGGGAGAGCGGGCGGGAACCGTCGAGGCGCTGGAGGGGGCCTCCGCCCTGGATGGCGTGCTCCTCGTGGACCAGAGCCCGATCGGCCGCACCCCGCGCTCGAATCCGGTCACCTACATCAAGGCCTGGGACGAGGTGCGGCGCCTGTTCGCGGAGCAGCCGCTGGCGCGGAGCCGCGGCTACGGGCCCGGGCACTTCAGCTTCAACGTGAAGGGCGGACGCTGCGAGGCGTGCAAGGGGGCGGGAGCGGAGATCGTGGAGATGGTCTTCATGGCGGACGTGGCGGTTCCCTGCGACGCGTGCGGAGGGCGGCGCTTCCGGCCGGAGATCCTGGACGTCCGCTACCGGGATCGGAGCGTGCACGACGTCCTCCGGATGACCGTGGACGAGGCCCTGCGCTTCTTCATCCGCCGCGACCGCCTCGGGAAGGCCCTGTGGCAGCTCCAGCGCGTGGGCCTCGGCTACCTGCGGCTCGGCCAGCCCGCGACGACCCTGTCGGGCGGCGAGGCCCAGCGGCTGAAGATCGCGCGCGAGCTGGGCCGCCCCGCCCGGGGCCACCGTCTCTACCTGCTCGACGAGCCGACCGTGGGCCTCGGCCTCGGCGAGATCGACCGCCTGGTGACCGTGCTCGAGGATCTCGTGCGCGCCGGCCACACCGTCGTCGTCATCGAGCACAACCTGGACGTCATCGCCCGGGCGCAGTGGATCCTGGATCTCGGGCCCGAGGCGGCGGACGACGGCGGCCGCCTCGTGGCGGCGGGGACGCCCGCCGACGTGATGGCGGCGCCGGCCTCCCACACCGGCCGCTACCTGCGGGAGCGCCTGTCGGGGTCCACGGCGGCCGGGGATCGCCCGACGTCCGCCCGTCCCGCCGTCCCGCGCACCGGCTGAGACGGACGGGCCCGTGGCGGCCCCGCCGCCGGTCTCGATCCTCCTCCCGTGCCGGGACGCGGCGCGCCACCTCCCCGCCTGCCTGGACAGCCTGCGCGCCCAGACGCTCGGTGATTACGAGCTCCTCGCGGTGGACGACGGGTCCCGCGACCGGACGCGCGCCCTGCTCGAGGAGCGGGCGGCCGCGGACCCCCGCATCCGAGTCTTCCGGGCGGCCGACGCCGGCCTCGTGGCCGCCCTGCGCCGGGCGACGTCGGAGGCGCGGGGTGCCCTGCTGGCCCGCATGGATGCGGACGACGAGGCCCACCCGGAGCGGCTCGCGCGCCAGGTCGCCCTCCTCGCGGAGCGTCGGGAGCTCGCCGCCTGCGGAACGGGGATCCGGTACATCCCCCGTCGCCGCGTCCGCGGGGGCTACCGGCGCTACGAGGCCTGGCTGAACGGCCTGCGCGAGCCCGAAGACCTGTTGCGCGACCTCCTGGTGGAGTGCCCGATCGCGCACCCGACCCTGATGATCCGCGCCTCCGCGCTGCGGGCGCTCGGGGGCTACCGCGACGCCGGGTGGCCGGACGACTACGACCTCGTCCTTCGCCTCCACGCGGCGGGCATGCGGGCCGCGAACCTCCCGGACGTCCTCCTCCGCTGGCGGCTCGGCGCGGCGCGGCACTCGCACGTCTCCGGGGCCTATTCGCCCGGGGCCTTCCGGCGCTGCAAGGTCCACTTCCTGCGCCACGGCCTGCTCCCGCCCGGCCGCCCCGCCGTCGTGTGGGGCGCGGGCCGCGTGGGGAAGGCGTTCGCGCGCGAGATGCTCGCGCAGGGCCTGGACGTCCGGGCCTTCGTGGATCTGGACCCGCGGAAGATCGGGCAGGAGATCCACGGCGCTCCGGTCCTGGATCCGGACGGCTTCCTCAGTCTCGAGGATCCGTACGTGCTGGCGGCCGTCGGCACGCCAGGGGCCCGCGGGGAGATCCGGGCGGCGCTCGCGGCCATGGGGCGGACGGAGGTGGCCGACTTCCGCGCCGTCGCCTGACGCTGGTGGCCGCGGCCGGTGGCGGGACGCCTTCCGGAGCGAGCCTCGGGCGGCCGGCGACCGCGCTCCCCGGGTCCAGGTGCGCGTCAGCAGGGAACCCGGCCCCGACCCGAACGCCGGGAGCCGCCCGCCAGCTCGTCGGAGGAAGACCGTCCGCCCCGGACGCCGCCGCCGTCCGCCCCCGGACGCCGCCGCCATCCGACCCCGCCCTGCCCGGGTCGCGAGGCACCCCGAATTCCGCTAAATTTTCTTGATTGTGTCCGCCCCGGATCGACCCGGGCCGCGGACCCGCAATAGACCCGGAAAACGGCGACGAAATGGCCACGACGCAGGAAGCGGAGCGGATCGAGCAGAGGCTTCTCGAGGACGAGATGCGCGAGTCGTTCATCGACTACTCGATGAGCGTCATCGTGCAGCGCGCCCTCCCGGACGTGCGCGACGGGCTCAAGCCCGTGCACCGGAGGATCCTGTACGCGATGCACGAGCTGTCGCTCGCGCCGAACCGCCCCTACAAGAAGAGCGCGACCGTCGTCGGAGACGTTCTCGGCAAGTACCACCCGCACGGCGACTCGGCGGTCTACGACTCGCTCGTGCGCATGGTGCAGGACTTCTCGCTCCGCTACCCGCTCATCGACGGGCAGGGGAACTTCGGATCCATCGACGGCGACGGCGCCGCCGCCTACCGGTACACGGAGGCCCGGCTCGAGCGCCTGTCCACCGAGCTCCTGGCGGACATCGACAAGGAGACGGTGGACTTCCTGCCGAACTTCGACGATCGGCTCCAGGAGCCGAGCGTGCTCCCGGCGCGGCCGCCGAACCTGCTCATCAACGGCTCGTCCGGGATCGCGGTCGGGATGGCGACGAACATCCCGCCCCACAACCTCCGGGAGGTCGTGGAGGCCTGCGAGGTCCTGATCGAGAACCCGGAGGCCGAGATCGCCGACCTGCTCGAGCACGTGCGGGGACCGGACTTCCCGACGGGCGGCCTCGTGTACGGGATCGACGGGATCCGGGAGGCCTACAGGACAGGGCGGGGCCGCGTCGTGATGCGGGCCCGCGGGCACTTCGAGGAGCGGGAGCGCGGAGGCGACCGGATCATCGTGACCGAGATCCCGTTCATGGTGAACAAGTCCCGGCTCATCGAGCAGATCGCCCAGCTCGTGCGCGACAAGCGGATCGACGACATCGCGGACCTGCGGGACGAGTCCGACCGGGACGGGATCCGGATCGTCATCGACCTGAAGCGGGACGCGATTCCGCAGATCGTCATGAACCAGCTGTTCAAGCACACGCAGATGCAGTCCACGTTCGGCGTCATCATGCTCGCGCTCGTGGACGGCGTGCCCCGCGTGATGGACCTGAAGACGATCCTCGCCCACTTCCTCGACCACCGGCACGAGGTCGTCGTGCGGCGGAGCGAGTTCGACCTGCGGGCGGCCCGTGACCGCGAGCACGTGCTCGAGGGCCTGAAGATCGCGGTCGACAACATCGACGAGGTCGTGAAGATCGTCCGGAAGTCGAAGGACGCCGAGCAGGCGGGGAAGCGGCTGCGGGAGCGGTTCGAGCTCACCGAGCGGCAGTCGGAGTCGATCCTGGCGATGCGCTTGTCACGGCTCACGGGGCTCGAGATCGAGAAGCTGGAGACGGAGCTGGAGCAGGTCCACGCGGAGGTGAAGCGGCTGGAGGAGATCCTGGGGTCGCGCGAGGTCCGCATGGGGATCGTGCGGGACGAGCTGCGGGAGCTGGCCGAGCGGTACGGCGACGATCGGCGAACGGAGATCGTGGACGTGGAGGCGAGCTTCCGGGCCGAGGACCTGATCGCCGAAGAGGACATGGTCATCACGGTGAGCCACGACGGCTACGTGAAGCGGATCACGCCGGACGCCTACCGGCAGCAGCGCCGCGGCGGACGCGGCATCGCGGGCATGGGTACGAAGGAGGAGGACTGGGTCGAGCACCTGTTCCTCGCCTCCACGCACGACTACCTGATGTTCTTCACGGCGGCCGGGCAGGTCTACTGGCTGAAGGTCCACGCGATTCCCCCCGCCCAGCGGACGGCACGCGGCAAGCCGATCGTGAACCTCCTCAACATCGATCGGGAGGAGGAGATCGCCGCCATCGTCCGCGTCCGCGAGTTCCGGGACGACGAGTACCTGATGTTCGCGACGCGGAACGGTCTCGTGAAGAAGACGCGGCTCTCCGCGTACCGCAACGTGCGGTCCACGGGCCTGAACGCGATGAACGTCGTGGAGGGAGACCGGCTCATCGACGTGCAGCTCACGGACGGCCAGAGCGACGTGATCCTGGCGACCCGCGCGGGCATGTCCATCCGGTTTCCCGGCACGGACGTGCGGGAGATGGGGCGGGCGACGCAGGGCGTGCGGGGGATCCGCCTCGGTCAGGGCGACGCGGTCGTCGGCATGGTCATCGTGCGGCGGGAGGCGAGCCTTCTCTCCGTCACCCGCCGCGGCATGGGCAAGCGCTCGGCCGTGGACAGCTACCGGGCCCAGCACCGGGGCGGGAAGGGCCTCATCAACGTGCGCATCACGGAGAGGACGGGGGAGGTCGTGGCCGCGAAGGAAGTGACGGACGAGGACGAGCTCATGTTCGTGACCCGGCAGGGGGTCATCAACCGGCAGCACGCGCGCGAGATCCGCGTCATCGGCCGCAACACGCAGGGGGTGCGCCTCGTGTCCCTGGACGAGGGGGATGAGCTCATGGACGTCTCCCGGGTCGTGGCGGACTTGGCGAACGGCGGCAACGGGATCGAGGTGGCCGGCGGGCGCGGGGAGGCCGCGGAGGACGACGGCGAGGGATGACGCCGAGACGTCCGGAGCCCGCGCCGTGACCTCGGCGTCCCCGGGCGAACTCGTGGGCCTGGAGGCGATCCGCGTCGCGGCGGCGCGTCTGCGCGGCGTCGCCCGCCGGACCCCCCTCCTCGCGGCCCGGCTTCCCCTGCCGGCAGCCGGCGGAGCCGCGCCCGGGCCCGAGATCCGGCTCAAGTGCGAGAGCCTCCAGCACGGAGGCGCCTTCAAGCTCCGGGGAGCCTACAACTTCCTGTGTGCCCTCCCGGCCGCCGACCGGGAGCGGGGCGTCGTCACGTACTCCTCGGGCAACCATGCCCAGGGGGTGGCGTACGCCGCCCGCGCCTTCGGCGTGCCGGCCGCGGTCGTGATGCCCGAGGACGTGCCCTCGATCAAGCTCGAGGGCACGCGAGCCCTCGGAGCCGAGGTCGAGCTCGCGGGCACCACGACGACGGAGCGCAGGGCGCGGGCCGAGGAGATCCTCGCGACCCGGGGGGGAACGATGGTCCCGCCGTTCGACCACCCGGACATCATCGCGGGCCAGGGCACGGTGGGGCTCGAGATCCGCGAACAGTGCGAGGAGACGGTGCGAGGGGACGAGCCCGCCCGCCCCGCGCTCGTCGTCGTCCCGGTGGGCGGCGGCGGGCTCGTGTCCGGGGTCGCGGCCGCCCTGCGCGCGCTGGAGCCGGGCGTGCGGGTCGTCGGCGTCGAGCCCGAAGGGGCGGCGAAGATGCGCCGATCGCTCGATGCGGGAGGCCCGGTCACGCTGGAGAGCATCGACACGATCGCCGACGGGCTCAGGCCGGTCCGGCCCGGCGACCTCACGTTCGCCCATTGCCGGGCCCTCGTGGACGACGTCGTCACGGTCGCGGACGACGCGATCCGACGCGCCGTCCTGTGGTGCTACGACCGGCGCCTCGTGGTCGAGCCGAGCGGCGCGGCGGGCGTCGCGGCCCTGCTCTCCGGACGGGTGCCTCCGGCCGATCCGGCCGAGGGCGCGACAGTCGTCGTCGTCTCCGGCGGCAACCTGGAGCCCGGCCTGCTGTGCGCGTGGGCGGGGGAGGCGTGAGCGAATGCGCCCGCTGATCGCCGTCACGGCGCCCGTGAAGGAGAGCGAGCTCGGAATTCCGCAGGTCGTCCTGGAGTCGGGTTACCTGGCGGCGGCGGAGATCGCGAGGGGGCACTCGCTCGTCCTCTCGCATGCCCTGGGCCCGACGGCGGGGGAGATGTTCGCCCGGGCGGACGGCCTTCTCCTCACGGGCGGGGAGGACGTGCACCCGGAGAGGTACGGGGAGGAGCTGAAGGGGACGCGCCGCACCTCGCCCCCCCGCGATGAGCTGGAGATCGCGCTCGCGCGCCGGGCGATCGAGACGGGCGTCCCGCTTCTGGCGATCTGCCGGGGGATGCAGCTCCTCAACGTGGCCCTCGGAGGCTCTCTGTACCAGGACCTCGCGACGGATCGAGACGCGGACATCGATCACGACCGCTGGCGGGACGTGGACGAAGGGATCCACGAGATCCGGGTCGAGGGGGAAGAGCGGCTCGCCGGGGTGTTCGAGGAACGGACCTTCCTTCAGAACTCGGCCCATCACCAGGGCGTTCGCGACCTGGCTCCGGGCCTGCGGGCCGTGGGATGGGCGCCGGACGGACTCGTGGAAGCCGTCGAGCTGACGGCCGCTCCGGCGTGGACAGCGGGCGTCCAGTGGCACCCGGAGCGCAAGCTCGAGGAGGCGAGCGGGACGAACCGGCGCCTGTTCGAGCGCTTCGGCGCCGAGGTCCGCCGCGCCTCCGCGCGGGGGGCGCGCGCTTCCGGGGCGCCGGGACAGACGGCCGGGGGGGAATCCGGGGCCGGGCCCGCGGCGCTCTCCGGCGGAGGGGCCGGGTGAGCGGCGGGACGCCGAACCGGAGCCTGACGGCCATCCCCGGCCTCGCGGTGGGACATTCGCAGGACGTGCGCGGCGGGACCGGGTGCACGGTCGTCACCGGGCCGTTCGCGGCGGGCGCGGACGTGCGCGGGCTGGGGACCGGGACGCGGGAGATCGAGACCCTGTCGCCCCTTCACCTCGTGGGGCGCTGTGACGCGATCCTCCTGACGGGGGGCTCCGCCTTCGGGCTCGCGGCGGCGGACGGCGTCGTCCGGTGGCTCGAGGAGCGGGGGATCGGCTACGAGACTCCGGGAGGGCCGGTGCCCATCGTCCCCGCGGCGGTCATCTACGACCTGGTCGAGGGCGAGCCCGGGATCCGGCCCGACGCCGAGATGGGATACACCGCGGCCGAGGCCGCGACGCGCGATCCCGTGCCCGAGGGGCGGGTCGGGGCAGGCACGGGGGCGACGGTCGGCAAGCTGCGCGGCCGGGCCGGGGCGGAGCTGGGTGGCCTCGGCTGCTGGGCGGAGGCGGGGTCGGGATTCGCCGTGGCGGCGCTCGCCGTCGTGAACGCGTTCGGCGACGTGCGGGATGGAGCGGGCTCGATCCTGGCGGGTACGCGGGACGAGGCGGGACGGCATCTGGACACGGCTCGCGCGCTCGCCGCCCTGGAGCGCGGGCCGGAGTTCGGCGGCGAGAGCCCGGGGGCGGATCCCCGGCCTGGCCTGGCCACGACGCTGGCGGTCGTCGCGACGGACGCGGCCCTCGACAGGCCCGCGCTCACGGTCGTGGCGCGCCAGGCGATGAACGCGATTGCCCGCCGGATCTCGCCGAGCAACACCCAGTACGACGGCGACGTCGTGTTCGCCGTCTCCCCGGCCGGAGCCGGAGGTCCCGCGGGCCCGTCCGTCTCCGCGGCCGAGGTCCTCGCGATCGGCGTGCGGGCGCAGGCCGTCCTCGAGCGAGCGATCGAGCGGGCCGTGACGTAGTTTCCCCCCCGGCCGTCCGCGGCGCGGGGTCGCGGGCGCCGAGGCCGCCGACCCGGCGGCCCGGGGAGCGAGCACGAGGGATGACGTGGCGAGGCTGCTTCTCTTCGACATCGACGGCACGCTGCTGAAGACGGCGGGCGCGGGACGCTCGGCCCTGCGCCGGGCGATGCTGGCCGTGTTCGGGGAGACGGGGCCTCTCGACGACTTCGACTTCGACGGGCGCACGGATCCGGCCATCGTGCGGGGTCTCCTGCGATCCACGGGGAAGACGGACGGCTGGATCGACGCCCGCCTGCCGGGCCTGTGGGGGCCGTACTGCCGGGAGCTCGAGCGCGAGCTGGAGAGACGGAACGGAGAGCTGGCGGCGTGCGCGGGCATCCCCGCGCTCCTGGAGGACCTGGGCGCCCGCGACGACGTCGTGCTCGGGCTCGTCACGGGGAACGTGGAGGGGGGGGCGTGGCGCAAGCTCGGCGCCTGCGGTCTCGACGGGCATTTCCGCTTCGGCGCCTTCGGCTCGGACTCGGAGCTCCGGGAAGACCTGCCGCCGCTCGCGCTCGCGCGGGCGGCGGAGGGATTCGACCGGCGGCTGGGCATCGAGGACTGCGTCGTCATCGGCGATACGCCCGAGGACATCAGGTGCGCGCGTGCGTGCGGCGCCCGGGTCCTCGCCGTGGCCACGGGGCGGTACGGGCTCGAGGAGCTCCGCGAGCACGCGCCGGACGACGTTCTCCCGGACCTGGCCGACGGGCGGGCGGCGCGGGCGATCCTGGGAGGGACGCCGTGACCGGGGCGGCGACCCGGAGCTACACCCTCGACGTGTTCGTGGAGGGCCGCGGCGTTCGGCGGAATGCTGAGGTGGAAGTGCGGCCGGAGGGCCTCGCTCTGGACGGGGCAGAGCTCCAATTCGAGTCGCTCTTCTGGGTCACGCGGCGGGCCGGCCTCCTCCTCCTGTTCTCTCCCGACGCGAGCGTCGCGTTGAGCGGCCGGGACACGCAGATCGACGGCCTCGCGGGCCTGGTGGAGGAGCGGATCGACCAGACCGCCAGCCTGCGCCGCCTCCTCCGGCAGCTCGGCCACGAGGGCGTCCTGTTCGCGGCGGGCAGCGCCGTCTCGGGCACGATCGAGGGCGATCCGGTTCGGGGCCTGTGCGTGGCCGCGGCCACGAGGCGCGCCCTGCACCTCGTCTCGGGCCGGCACGCGTGGCGCATCGCGTGGCCGGTCGAGCGGGCCGAGCGGCGGAGCGGAGGGGGATCCGGGAGCGGCGGAGACGTGGTGGCGCTCGGCGGCCCCGGCCTCGCGATCACGCTTCGTTATCTCTTCCCCGAGGAGATCGGAGCCCTGCTGAAGGTCGCCCGGTCGCGGCCCGCCGTGCGCTCGGGAGACGCGCCCCTCGAGCTGTTCTCCCGCGGCGAGGTGGACCGGCCGACGCCGGCGGAGCTCCCCGAGTTCTCGGTGGCCGCGGGGGCGCTGCAGGAGACGGCGGAGGCGGCGGCGGCCCGCCTCCCCGAGGACCTCAAGGCCCGGGCGCTCACGCCGCCGTATTTCTTCGAGACGCACTTCCTGGAGGTCGGCGAGATCGCCCTCGGGCCGCTCCTGCTCCGCAAGTCCGCGGCGGCGAGCGCCGGGGGGCTCGCGCGAGCCGTGAAGGCGCTGAACGCCTCGGGACTTCAGCAGGACACGCGGGCGGCCGTCGTGCGCGCGGCGGATCGGCTCGTCACGGTGTACGAGGGAGAGCTGGAGCGCCTCGCGGCCACGCGCCGCCTGACGCCCGGCCAGCGGCGCGAGTTCGGCATCACGGTCGTGGGGCGGGACGATCTCGTCGTTCGCATGCAGGCGCCGTTCGAGGACCTGTGGACCCGCTTCCGCGGGCTCGAGGATCAGGAGGCGGCCCTGCTGGGGCGGCTCGCCGCCTTCGAGGCGGGGCCGCCCGGCGAGGACGACGGGGGCGTCCGAGAGGTCGCGATCGGGTGGCGGAATACGATGGAGCGGCTGGATCGGGCATATGGCAGGGCGTGGAGCGAGCTGGCGGACGAGATCGAGCGCACGTGGTCGGCCGCGCTGCTGCCGCGGCTCGTCCGGGTCGCGGCGCTTCGCCGCCGCCGCTTGCCGGAATGGGCCCAGCTCGTGATCCTGGCTCTGGTGACGCTCGTCCTCGCGGCGGGCTTCGTGTTCCTGGTCGTCCGCTGACCGGGAGGAAACGACGGAGGGAGGTGTCGGTGGCGAGCAGGCAGAAGGGAAAGGCCCGGGGAGCCTCCGCGAAGTCGGGCGGCTCGGCAAAGGGGTTCTATCTGGTCCTCGTCGGCGTGGCGGTGGTCGGGGTGGTGGCGCTGTTCGCGGCCCGGCGGGGTGATGGGGAGACGTCCGGGGTCGCGCCCCTGAGCGTGGCGGAGCTCGCCGCCGAGGCGGATCCGGAGGCGGGCGTGGCGCTCGGTCCGGAAGACGCCCCGGTGACGATCATGGAGTTCTCGGACTTCCAGTGTCCGCACTGCCGCGACTTCAACGCCCTCACCGGCATCCTGCTGCGGCAGAATTTCACGGGCGAGGGCGGGCCCGTGCGCTGGGTGTCCTATGACTTCCCGCTCGGAGGCTTCCCGAACTCGATCCCGGCCGCGATCGCGGGTCGCTGTGCCGAGGAGCAGGGGGCGTTCTGGCCCATGCACGACCTCCTGTACGCGAGACAGCAGAGCTGGGCGCGCGAGGGGAATCCGGCCCGGAGATTCTCGGGGTACGCCCGGGACCTCGGCCTCGACGGCGAGGCCTTCGATGCGTGCCAGAAGGAGCGCCGCCACCTGGATGAGATCATGGGGTCGCGGCGCTACGGTGACCAGCTCGGAGTGCGAGGGACGCCCACGCTGTTCATCAACGGGCAGCGCCTGGACCGGATTCCCTCGTACGAGGAATTCGAGCGGGCCATCCGCCAGGTCGCGGCACGGTCGGCCGCCGTCGGGGGGACGGGGACGGAGTGACGACACTGCGCCTCCGCGCCGCGGCGATTCTCGCCGTCGCCGGCCTGTTCCTGTCGCTCTACCTCCTCCTGTACAAGCTGGGGTTCTACGGGGAGCTCATCTGCGGCGACTCGGGGAGCTGCGACTACGTGCAGTCATCCAGCTACGCCTACTTTCTGGGGATTCCCATCGCGGGCTGGGGGGCGGCCTGGTACGCAGCGGTTCTCTCGGCGGCGCTGCTGAGGCTCGGGTCCGGTGGGGTGACCGGGAAGACGGCCGGACCGGTGCTCGGCGGGCTCGCGGCCGCCGGGCTCGGGTTCTCGGTCTACCTGACGGCCGTGGAGCTCTTCGTCCTCCACGCGATCTGCCGCTGGTGCGTGGGAAGCGCGGCCCTCACGGTGGCGATCTTCGTGCTCGTGGCGCCGTGGCGCCGGACCTCAGGCGGAGGCGCGCCAGAAGCCTTCGAGGGCGGACCCGTGCTGTGAGCTGCGCAGCTTGTCGAACGCCCGGTTCCGGATCTGCCGGATGCGCTCCCGCGTGACGCCGAGAAGCTCGCCGATCTGCTCGAGCGTCATCTCCTCGCCGTCGTCCAGCCCGTAGTACAGGACCAGGATCTTCCGCTCCCGTTCCGTCAGGTAGGACTCGAACATCTTCTCGAGGAACTCCCGCCGCGCCTGGGCCTCGACGTCGACCTCGATGTCGCCCTCCTCGGCCCCGGAGAACCGCTCGCCGAAGGAGGCGCTGTCGCGGTCGGACTTGTCGAGCGGCGCGTCGAGGCTCAGCTCGGCGGACGCCACGCGCCGGAGGGCGCGCACGGTCTCCACCGGCTCCTTCATCTCCTCCGCGATCTCCCGGTCCGTCGGCGACCGGCCCAGCTTCTGCGTGAGGGCGGTCTCCGTGCGGGACAGCTTCACGAGGTTGGAGTTCTGGTTCAGCGGGATCCGTACGGAGCGCGTCTGCTCCGCGAGCGCCTGGAGCACCGTCTGCCGGATCCACCACACGGCGTAGGAGATGAACTTCACGCCCTTGTCCGGATCGAACTTCTTCACGGCCTTGAGGAGACCCTCGTTTCCGATGCAGACGAGCTCCGCCAGGTTCAGGCCCCGGCCCTGGTACTTCTTCACGTAGGAGATGACGAAGCGCAGGTTCGCCGTCACGAGACGCTCGGCGGCCTGCCGATCGCCTCGACGGGCCCGGCGCGCGATCTCTCGCTCCTCGGCCGGATCATCGATGAGCGGATAGCGCTCGACATCCTGAAGGTACTGGTCGAACGAATCCAGCGCGCGTGCATCGAAGAACATGGCTCCTCGCGTCCCTCGTCGTCTCGTTTTCATCATCTCGTACCGCCTCGCGGCGAGCCCATGATATGCCGAATCAGACCTGGTGTTCCACTCAAACCTTTCTGAGCTCCTCGCGCAACCACTCCTCGTCCCGCTCCGAGAACTCCGCCGGCTCCGCGTCCGCTCCTTCTCCCCCTCCCGTCCAGCGGCGGAAGCGTCCGCGCAGGAAGATGGCGCCTCCGACGATCGCGGCAAGCGGCAGGCCGTACACGAGCAGATTCACGCCGCGGGCCGGAGGCTGGAGAAGCACCCACTCGCCGTAGCGGCTCACGAAGTAGGCCTTGATCTCTTCCTCCGATTTTCCCTCGGCGACCTGCTCCCGGATGAGCGCGTGCATCTGCCGGGCGAGCTCGGAGGAAGACTCGAGCACGGACTGTCCCCGGCAGACGAGGCACCGGAGCTCGGCCGCGATCTCGGCCGCGCGGGCGTCCACGGCCGCCGCCTCCCGGGACGTCGCCGCGTCGGCGGCGATCGTGGCCGCGGAGTCGGACTCCTGGAGAGCCGCGGCGACGGCCGTCGCCGGGCTTCCCGCCGACGCGACTAGCCCGGCCGCGAGCGCGCCGCCGAGCCGCCGCCTCACGAGCTTCCTCCCGCGGAAGCCTCGGCCGCGTCCGGGTCGGGGAGGGTCGCCGGGACGGGGCCCGACCCGGCGGCCAGGAGCGAGTCCACCTTCGTCCGCACGAGATCCCAGGTCACGGGGCCCACCTGCTTGAAGCTGATCTCGCCCTTCGGATTCAGGAAGAAGGTCTCGGGGACGCCGTACACGCCGTAGTCGATCCCGACGCGCGTGCTCGGATCCAGGAGCTGGGTCCATCCGCCGCCCATCTCGCGCAGGAATCGCGCGGCGTTCTCCCGGCTGTCCTGGTAGACGACGCCCACGACCGCGACCTCCGAGTCCGGCCACGTCTGCGCTGTCCGGAGCAGGACCCCGTGCTCCTCCCGGCAGGGGAGGCACCAGGAGGCCCAGAAGTTCAGCAGGACGATGCGACCTTCGAAGTCCGCCAGGGCCAGGGAGTCCCCGTCCAGCGTCTCGAGCCGGAACGGCGGCGCGGCCTCGCTGACGAGCGGGCTCGGCAGCACGTAGGTGTCCCGCCCGAGCCCGTACGCGAGGAGGCCCAGGAAGGGGATCGCGACCAGGGGCAATAGCCAGCGCAGCTTGCCTCTCATGCGACGGCCGGCTCCTCCTCACGGGCGGACGGCGACGGAGCCGCGGCCGGCTCGCGGGTCGGCGGCCGGCGCCCTCCGGTCTGCGGGATGAGGGCGAGGATGGCGCCGATGGCCACGATCATGCCCCCGATCCACAGCCAGGGCACGGCGGGGTTCACGATGGCCCGCACGGTCGCGTGATTGCCCGTTTCCTCATCGAACGCCATCAGCGTCAAGTACAGGTCCTCGCGCAGGGAGGATCGGACGGCGGGCGTCGCGATCGGCTGCTGCGAGCTCGGATAGAAGTTCATGCGGGGCTGAAGCCGGCCCACCGGGTCTCCGCGATGGAAGATCTCGAACGTGCCGCCGACCACGACCCGCTGTGCCTCCTCGCGTCCCCACAGCTCGGCGAACCGCACGCCGTAGTCGCCGACGACCATCTCCTCACCCTTCCCGAGCGTAACCTCACGCTCGAACCGCCAGGTTCCCGAGATCGAGAGGGCGACGATGACGACCACGATGCCCGCGTGGACGGTGTAGCCGCCGTACCGGCGGTTGTTCCGGATGAGGATCTGCCCCAGAGCGCGCAGCCGGGACGCGCCCGTGATCCGGCGCCTCGCGGATATGCCCTTGCGGAACTCCTCCGCGATCGTGGCCATCACGAAGCCGGCGAACGCGAAGGTCACGAGCGGATAGACCCGCCGCACGCCGAGCGCGAGGGGCACGAGCAGCGTGAGCAGGCCCGCCGCCGCCGGGAGCCAGAACGTTCGCCGCAAACGCTCACCCGTCGCGCGCCGCCACGGCAAGGCCGGCCCGACTCCCATCAGGAACAGGAGCGCGAGGCCGATGGGCACGGTGACCATGTTGAAGTACGGGGGGCCCACGCTGACGCGCTCGCCGTTCATGGCCTCGACGATCAGGGGGAACGTCGTCCCGAGGAGGACCGTGAACGTGAACGCCACGAACAGGAGGTTGTTCACGATGAACGCGCTCTCTCGCGACACGAAGCCGCCCAGCGAGCCGGGGGCGTGCAGGTCCCGGCTCCGCCACGCGATGAGGACGAGGGAGACGAGGACCCAGAACGAGATGTAGGCCAGGAACAGGGGGCCGATGATGCCCTCGGTGAAGGCATGGACCGAGTCCAGGATCCCGGACCGGGTCAGGAACGTGCCGAACAGCGTGAGCAGGAACGTCCCGATGACCAGGCTCAGGTTCCACGTCTTGAGCATCCCGCGGCGCTCCTGGACCATGACGGAGTGCAGGAAGGCGGTCGCCGTGAGCCACGGGAGGAAGGACGCGTTCTCCACCGGGTCCCAGGCCCAGTACCCGCCCCAGCCGAGCACCTCGTAGGACCACCACGCGCCGGCCACGATGCCGACGGACAGGAAGGCCCACGGCGCCACGGTCCACCGCCGGGTCGTCCGGATCCACTCCTCGTCCAGCTTCCCGCTCAGGAGAGCGGCGACGGCGAACGAGAAGGGCACGGCCAGGCCCACGTAGCCGAAGTACAGCATCGGCGGGTGCAGGCCCATCAGCGGGTGATTCTGAAGCAGGGGGTTCGGTCCCGGGCCATCGAGGGGCACGGGAAACACCCGACCGAACGGGTCCGCCGGTCCGGCGAGAAGCCCGAAGAAGAACAGGCCGACCAGCATCATCACGCCATGCGCGAACGGGGCGAGCCGGGAGCGCGATTTCCGGTGCACGAACACGACGAGCGCGGCGTACGCGGCGAGGATCCAGCCCCAGAACAGGATGGAGCCGTCCAGGCTGCTCCACAGGGAGATCGCGGTGTAGTACGCCGGCGTCGCGCGGCTTCCGACGCGGGCGACGTAGTCCACGCTGAAGTCGTGGCCGAGGAGCGCGACCTCCATCGCCACGAGCGCGGCGGTCATCGCCGCGAGGACGAAGTACGTCCCGTACCGGGCGGCCGTGAGGAGGTCGTCCCTCCGGCGAAAGCCCGCCGCGATCCCGGTCACCGCCACGACGGCGGCACCGATGACGGCGGCGAGGACGGCGGCGAGGCCGATCGTGCTGACCACGGCGGCGCCTACTCGCCCCCGTCGGGGCTCAGGAGGGTTCGGTACGTCTCTTTGGCGGACTTCTCACCGTGCGGCGGCTTGTACTCGTTCGAGTGCTTGACCATCAGGTTCGTGGACTCGAACACGCCGTTCCGGTGATAGCGCCCCTCGACGACGACGCCGATGCCCTCGCGGAACATGGCCGGTGGCGCGCCCACGCTGGCCACGTTCACCTCCCCCAGGCTGTCCGCGATGACGAAGCGGAGGTCACGCGACTCCGCATCCCAGGTCAGCGACCCGGGCTTGACCTGGCCTCCGAGCCGCAGCGGCGTGTCGTAGATGCTCGCGCCCTTCGCCTCGAGCTCGCTCGGCGTCAGGAAGTACACGACGTTCTCCTTCAACCCCCCGAGAACGAGGAGCGCGATCGCGCCGCCGATCGCCGCGAGGCCGAGCCCGGCCCACAGTCGCTTCGTCTTCTTCATGACTCTGCCCCCGGCCGACCGTCGAGCGCCGCCTCGGCGCCTCGCACTCGCCGCTCCAGGCGGAGCGCATACCAGGCGAGGACGACCCAGGTGATCCCGTAGCCGGCGATGACGAATCTCGCGTTATCCATGAAGGGCCTCCAGCTTCTCGAGTCGATGCTCCATCTCGGCCAGGCGAACCCGCCTGACCATGAGGTAGGCGTACACGAGGGTGAAGGCGGCCAGGTTCCCGAGCAGGGTGAAGAGGATCTCCGGCGCCACCGACCGCGGTGACGAGGGCGGCTGATGGAGCGTGCGCCACCACACGACGGAGAGGTAGACGATGGGGACGTTCACGAACCCGACGATGCCCACGATCGCCGACCAGCGGGCCCGCCGGTCCGGGTCCTCGGCGAAGGCCCGGATCGCCAGGTAGCCGACGTAGATCGCGAGCATGATCGCGGTCGTCGTCAGGCGCGGATCCCACGTCCACCATACGCCCCACGTCGGCTTCCCCCAGATCGAGCCGAGGGCCAGCGTGAGGGCCGTGAACACGACGCCGATCTCGGCCGAGCTCACGGCGACCTGATCCCAGCGCCGCTTCCGCTGAACGAGATACAGGATGCTCATCAGGAACACGACGAAGAAGGAGAGCATCGAGAGCCACGCGGCCGGGACGTGCACGTACATCAGCCGTTGCACGTCCCCCTGGTTGGAATCGGCACGAATGACAAAAAGTCCCACTACGTTGCCGACCCCGAAGCCCAGCAGCGCGAGGGCGCCGAGCCAGCGGGCGAGTCGGCGATTCGATCCCGGCATCTATTCCTCCAGTGCGATCGGGAAGATCCACGTGCACACGACGAAAAAGATAACGTCGAACGCGATCAGGAGTCGAACCCAGGGGCCGATCTGGCCCGTCGGGTCCCCGCCCAGCACGAGCGAGGTCGCATTCACAGCGCCAAGCAAGACCGGGACCAGCGCCGGGAACAGGAGGAGGGGAAGCATGACCTCCCGGGCGCGCAGGTGCACGGTGAGACCGGCGTAGAAGGTTCCGATGACGGAGAAGCCCACCGTGCCCAGGAGCGCGATGGCCGCGAGCGGCGCCGCGTGAGGCCAGAGCTCGAGCTGGAAGAGGACCGCGGCGGCGGGAAACAGGATGGCCTCGACGAGCAGGAGGAGGATGAGGTTTCCGATGAGCTTGCCCAGGTAAACGACGCGCACGTCGCCCGGGTAGAGCCGCAGGCCCTCGAGTCCTCCGCTCGTCTCCTCGCTCTGGTACGTGCGGCTCAGCGACAGGATGCCCGTGAACGCGATCCCGACCCACAGGAGGCCGCCCGCGACCCGCCGCAGGAGCTCCGTGTCCGGGCCGATGGCGAAGCTGAAGATGAACAGCACGAGCGCGGCGAAGAACAGCATCGCGTTGAAGCTCTGCTTCGTCCGGGCCTCGATGAGAAGGTCCTTCCAGACGATCGCGGCGACGCGGGACGGAGAGCTCATGGGTCGTTTCGTCCCATCCCCGGCTCGACGGTGGCCATTCCGTCCCGAAGGACGACCGTGTGGCCGGCGCTCCGCATCGCCTCCCCCTGCTGGTGGGAGGCGATGATGATGGTGCTGCCGTCGCCGTGGAGCTCGCGCACGATCTCGTCGACGAGCGCGACGCCCTGGGCGTCCAGCCCGGAATAGGGCTCGTCCATGAGCACGAGCTCCCGGTCCCGGAGGAGGAGCTGGGCGAGGGCGAGGCGCTTGCGCATCCCGGTCGAGAACGCGCGCAGCCTGCGGTCGGCGACGTCCGCGAGCCCCACGCGCTCGAGCAGGGCCAGATCACGATCCCGATCGGCGCTCCGGCCCGTCATGCGGGCCGTGAAACGGAGATTCTCGGCCGCCGTGAGGTCCCCGTACAGATACCCCTGACCCGTGAGGAAGGCGACGCTCCCCCGGATGCGATCCGCCTCTCGCCGCAGCGCCCGGCCGAGCACCTCGCCTTCTCCGCCCGTCGGGCGGATGAGGGTCGCGAGAAGCTTCAGGAGGGTCGTCTTCCCGGCCCCGTTGGGCCCCACGAGCCCGACCGTCGTGCCGCGCTCGACGACGAGGCCGACGTCCCGAAGGGCCCAGTTCCAGCCGAAGCGCTTCGAGATCCCCCGAAGGGCGACGGCAGGTCCGTGATCCGCGGACGGGTCGGGGCTCACCCGCTCTCCTGCTCCACGCCGAGCCGGCGATTGATTCCCGTCATCACGACCTCGACGTACGCCCACGCCGGGTGAGCGCCGGGGATCGGCCGCAGGCGGGTCCAGTTCACGGGCTCGGTGGGCGGATCGAGCGGGCTGTAGAGGACGTCCATGTACAGCTTCGTGCCGCCTCGCTCCGGCATCGCCCAGAACAGGAGCTTCACCCATTTCTCGTTGTCCGACAGGTGTCCGAACGTGGCGGACGCGAGGACGTTGGGGATGAAGACCCAGTCCGACTCCAGGTGGGCGACGTTGGAGGAGTCCGAGGGGGATCGCTCGAACGACCTCGACAGGACGCCATCTCCCCGCAGGACCTCCCACACCCGCGTGATGACGGAGTCGGGCGTGGCCCCGTAGCTACTGGTGACCGCCTGATCGGAGGGTCCCTGACGGATGCCCGGACTCATGCCCCCTCCGCAACCGAGGGCGAGGGCGAGGATGGGGATGAGGGCGAGGCGGCTTCGCGCGGCGTTCATGCGACTCCTCCGAAAGTGTGTCTCCGCACGAGGCGGACCTCGCCGGTCGATATCGGCGCCGGCCGTCGGTCGACACCGCTGGGGGTAATGCCATCCGGCGTGCGCCTCCGCAAGCCGGGCCCCCGGATACCCGGATGTCGTCCGCCCGATCCCGGGCGGGTTGGACGAGCGCGCGACCCGACGTAGCTTGCGCCGGTCGACCACGACAGAGCGGAGCGGAGGCGAACGTGCGACTCGAAGACCTGGCCGATCTTTCCCTTCCCGACGGGGAGAGGGTCCTGCTTCTCGTCCTGGACGGCCTCGGAGGGCTCCCGGCGGAAGGGGGCGGACGCACGGAGCTGGAGTCGGCTCGCACGCCGAATCTGGATGCGCTCGTCCGGGGCGGCTGCGGCCTGCACACGCCCGTCGCGCCCGGCGTCACGCCGGGCAGCGGACCCGGGCACCTCGCCCTGTTCGGATTCGATCCGCTCCGCTACCGGATCGGCCGTGGGGTGCTCGAGGCGCTCGGCGTCGATTTCGATCTGCGTCCCGGCGACGTCGCGGCGCGGGGGAATCTCTGCACCGTGGATGGCGCCGGGGACGTGGCGGACCGGCGGGCGGGTCGGATCGCGACCGAGGACGCGGCGCCCGTGTGCGAGGCGCTCGGGGCCATCGAGGTCGAGGGGGGCTCCATCTTCGTGCGGCCGGTGAAGGAGCACCGGTTCCTCCTCGTGGTCCGGCCCGAGAGCGGTTCGTCGGCCGACGTGGCGGACACGGACCCGGGCCGCACGGGCCTGCCTCCGCTCCCGCCGTCCGCGCGCTCTCCCGAGGCCGAGCCCGTGGCGCGCATCGTGCGGGAATGGGTGGCCCGGGTTCCGGACGCCCTCGCCGGACGGGAGCGCGCGAACATGGTGCTCCTCAGGGGCTTCTCGACCCGGCCGCAGTGGCCCCGATTTCCGGACGTGTTCGGCATGCGGTCGCTCGCTGTCGCGGCGTACCCGATGTACCGCGGGGTCGCGCGTCTCGTCGGCATGGACGCGGAGGCCGTGCCCGAGCCGATCGCCGCGCTCGCCGACACGCTGGAGGCGCGCGCCTCCGACTACGATTTCGTCTTCCTTCACGTGAAGGGGACGGACAAGGCGGGCGAGGACGGCGATTTCGACCGGAAGGTTGCGATCATCGAGGAAGTGGACCGCCAAGTTCCGCGGCTTCTCGCCGCGTCGCCGGGCATCGTCCTCGTGACCGGCGATCACTCGACGCCGGCGCGCCTGCGGGGGCACAGCTGGCATCCCGTCCCGTTCCTCCTGCATGGCGGGGCGGGACGGGTGGACACGGCCACGGAGTTCGGCGAGTCGGCCTGCGCGACCGGGTCGCTCGGGCGAGTGCGGGGCTGCGAGCTCATGCCGCTCGCGGTCGCCCGGGCCGGCCGGCTCTCGAAGTATGGCGCGTAGACGGACTCATCGTCAGGCCGGACCGGCAGACCTGGAGCGGAGAGAGGAGGCGAAGAGCATGCGGTGTGCGTCGTGCGGAAGAGAAAGCTCCGGCAAGTACTGCTCTCACTGCGGCGAGTCGCTCGGCGGCGGAGAGCGGGCCTGCGCCTCCTGCGGGTCCGCGCTCAGCCCGGGGGCCCGCTTCTGCGGCGAGTGCGGCGCGGCGGTCGGCGCGCGACCGACGAAGCCCGCCGTGGCCTACCTGCCCTGGGTGCTCTCCGGCCTCGCGCTCGTCGCGTTCGCGGTGGCGATCAGCCTCTTCGTGCGCGGACAGGCGGCGCCCCGCTTCGGCGACATGCCGCCGACCGGCGGGGTCATCCCGAGCCCGACGGCGGAAGGGGGAGCCCCGGCCGGCGGGATGCCGACGGCGGCGGAGCTCGCGGCGATGTCCCCGCGCGAGGCGGCGGACCGCCTGTTCGATCGGGCGATGACGGCCTCCGAATCCGGCGATGCGGAGAGGGCCTCGTTCTTCGCGAAGATGGCGGCGGACGCGTACGGCCGGGTGGGGGAAGCCGACTACGACCTCGACGCCCGCTTCCACGTCGGCCTCCTGCGGCTGGAGCTCGGAGACCTGGAGGGAGCGCGGAGCGCGGCCGACTCAATGCTCGCGCTGAGTCCCGACCACCTGCTCGCGCTCATCGTGGCCGCCCGGGCCGCCGAGGCGGCGGGGGACGAGGAGGGACGCGCGCGCTACTACGCCCGCTTCCTCGCCGGCCTGCCGGCGGGGCTCGCCTCGGGCCGTCCGGAGTACGAGGCCCACGACACGCTTCTCGAGAGCGAGGCCGAGCGGGCCCGACAGGTCACGGGGACGAACTGACGCCCCTCACGCCCCCGGAGCCCGCGGGGTCCCCAGATCGGCCCGCCGCAGGCGGTTCGCGTTGAACACGACCGTGATCGAGCTTCCGGCCATCGCCCCCTCCGCGAGGACGGGGTGCAGGAAGCCGAGCACGGCGACGGGGATCGCGATCGTGTTGTAGAAGTAGGCCCAGAACAGGTTCTGCCGGATCTTCGAGAACGTCGCGCGGGCGAGCCGGACGGCCCGCACGACGGCCCGCAGGTTTCCCTGTACCAGGGTCATGTCGCCCGCCTCGATCGCGATGTCCGTTCCCGTTCCGATCGCCAGCCCCACATCGGCCTGCTTGAGGGAAGGGGCGTCGTTGATCCCGTCGCCGACCATGGCCACGACGTGTCCCTCTTCCTGCAGGGCGCGGATGATCTCGACCTTCCCCTCCGGAAGCAGGCCCGCGTGCCCGCGGCCGATGCCCACCGCCTGGCCGACGGCGGCCGCCGTCCGCTCGTTGTCGCCCGTCAGCAGGGCGGGCTCCAGGCCCAGCGACCGGAGCTCGGCGATCGCCTCCGCGCTGCCCTCCTTGATCCGGTCCGCGACCGCGAGCAGGCCCGCCTCGCGACCGTCGATGGCGATGCGCATCACGGTGCGCGCCTCCCCCTCCAGTCGGTCGGCCTCGGACGTCAGGTGCGCGGCGGAGATCCCCTCCTCGGCGAACAGGCGCTCGCTGCCGATGACCACGTCGCGCCCGCCCACCCGGCCGGTCACGCCGAGCCCGGGCCGGGCCTCGAAGCCCTCGACGGGCTCGACTCGCAGGCCTCGCTCGGCGGCCGCCCGCGTGACGGCGGCGGCGAGGGGGTGCTCGGAGGCCGTCTCGAGCGAGGCCGCCAGGGCCAGCAGCTCCTCGTCCCCGCGCCCGTCGAGGGTCCGGACATCCGTCACCTCCGGCTCTCCCTTCGTGACCGTGCCCGTCTTGTCGAACACGACGACGTCCGCCTTCTCCAGCGTCTGGATCGCGGCGCCGTCCCGGATGAGGACGCCGGTCTCCGCCCCCATGCCCGTCCCGACCATGAGGGCGGTGGGCGTGGCGAGCCCGAGGGCGCACGGGCAGGCGATGACGAGCACCGCCAGCGTCGCGAACAGGGCGAGCGAGACGGGACCGAGGTCGGGCTGCACCCAGGGCAGGAAGCCGGCGGCCCAGCGATCGACGCGCAGGAACGCGTCGGGCGCCGCGAGCCGGGCCACGAGCGTAGCGAGCGCGATGCCGAGGACGACGGGCACGAACACGGCCGTGACCCGATCCGCGAACTCCTGGATGGGCACCTTGCTCCCCTGCGCCTCCTCGACCATGCGGACGACGTTCGCCAGGAACGTGTTCTCTCCGACTCCCGTCGCGCGGACCCGCAGGAGACCCCGGCCGTTCACGGTGGCCCCGATCACGGCGTCCCCCTCCTCCTTCGGAACCGGCAGGGACTCTCCGGTGGCGAGGGACTCGTCGACGGCGCTGCGTCCGGAGATCACGACACCATCCGTGGGGATCTTCTCCCCGGGCCGAACGACCATCACGTCGCCCACGACGACCTCCGCGATCGGCACCTCCCGCTCCTCTCCGTCCCTCTCGATGCGCGCCGTTCGCGCCTCCAGGCTCAGGAGCTTCTGGATGGCGGCGGAGGCCCGTCCGCGGGCCCGGGATTCGACGTACCGGCCCGTGAGGTGGATGGCCATGATCATCGCGCCGATGCCCGCGTAGTTCATCAGCGCGGGCAGGAGTCCGAACTCCGAGAGCACGGCGGCGACCCCGGTCGCCACCGCCGCCCCGCTGCCGAGAGCGATGAGGGCATCCATGTTCGGCGCGCGGCGCCTGAGAGACACGAGTCCGCTCGCCATCGTCTCGCGACCCGGGCCGAGGAGGACGGGGAGCGCCAGGACGAGCATCCCGAGATCGAACGCGAACGGGCCCGGCCAGCGGAGGCCGAAGAACATCTCCGGCACCATCCACACGGCGATCGGGGTCGTCAGGCTCCAGGCGATCCACATGCGCCGCCGGGCCAGCCGAAGCCGTCGCGCGTCCTTCTCCAGGCGCTCGCGCTCGCGGGCCGCCCGGTCCGTCGCGTCCGTCGCCGGCGCTTCCAGCTCGTAGCCCGCCTCCCGAACCGCTTCCCGGAGAGCCTCGTATCCGATCCCGTCTCTGCGCACCGTGACGGTCGCCGTCTCGGCCGGCAGGCTGACGGCGGCCTCGACGCCGTCCAGCGCGTTCAGGGCGCGCTCCACCGCCGCGCTGCAGCCGGCGCAGTGCATGCCCTCGACGCGGTATACGGTTCGCGTTCTGCTCTCGCCGTCCATGGTCCGCACCTCCTTGCATCCGCGACGCGAGCCCCGGCCGTCGCCATACGTCCTCTTCCTACACCGGGGGATCCCCCCGCACGGCTTCCAACCGGGGGCCGCGCGGCCTCGCCCGGTGGACGGAAACCGGGCGGCCCGGTTAGACTAACGACATGTTCGGGCGAATCAAGCAGGCGATCGACGATGCGCTGCGAGCGCTCGAGGAGAAGTCCGGGCGAGGCCCCGAGGAAGACGTCGAGGAGCTCCTGCGCGCGATGCGGGAGGAGCTCGTGGCGGCCCGGGCCCGGGTCCCCGAGCTGGAGGCCGGTCTCGGCAAGCTCGAGAAGAGCCTCGACGCCGAGCGCGCCCGCCTGGAGGCCTGCGGTCGACGCGCGCGGCAGGCCCGCGAGATCGGGGACGAGGAGACCGTGGACGTCGCCGTGCGCTTCGCGGCCACGCACAGGTCACGGATCGAGGTCCTGGAGCAGAAGCGGGATGCGGCGATCGCCGAGATCCGGCTCCAGAGGGCGACGGTCGCCGACATGACGGACCAGCTCAAGAGCGCGATCGCCCGGCGAGATGCGCTGTCCGTCCAGGCGCGCCGCGCGCGGGCGACCCGCAGCCTGCGTGCCGAGGGCGCCGATGCCGTGGACGAGTTCGAGCGCCTGGAGCGGGAGATCGAGGGCGAGGAGGCCCTCGCGGAGGCGAGCAGCGACGTCGAGCGGGAGCTGGACGGCCCGGGGCCCGGCTGGGTGGAGCCGGACGACGGCCCGGCGCTGGATCGCGACGAGATGGCGGATCTCCAGCTCGAGGAGCTCAAGCGGCGGATGGCCGCCGAAGGGGAGGATGGCGAGGACGGGGCCTGACCCGACCTATCCCGCCGCGACATCCCTCAGCCGACCCACCTGCTCCGGAGTCCCGAGCACGACGAGGACGTCTCCGCTCCGCAAGACCTCGTCCGGCCCCGGGTTGTACTCGAAGCCGTCGCGGGCCGCGGCCCGCCGCACGGCGATCACGATGAGCCCGGTTCGCTGGGGAATCCGAGCCTCGGCCAGCGTCCGGCCCGAGAGCTCCGAGGGGTCCGCGATCGGGACCTGCTCGAGCCGCAGCGTGAGGCCGTCTCCGCGCGTCACCACGTCCAGGAAGCTGATGACCTCGGGCCGGAGGAGCATCGAAGCCATCCGGCTGCCCCCCGTGAGGTTGGGGCTCACGACGTGGTCGGCCCCGGCCTTGTAGAGCTTCTTCAGGGTCTCTTCGTCGTACGCCCGGGCCACGATCGTGAGGTCGGGCTGGAGATCCCGCGCGCTGAGGCAGACGAAGAGATTGTCCGTGTCGCCGCTCAGGCAGGCCACGAGGCCGCGGGCGGCTCTGATCCCGGCGTCCACGAGGGCCTCGTCGCGCGTCGCGTCGGCTTCCAGCACGTGGGCCCGGGGGCAGGTCTCGCGCAGCTGAGCCGCGCGCTCCGGACGGTTCTCGATGACGACGTACTCCACCTCCGCCTCCTCGAACTCGCGGATCACCTGCCGGCCCGTCCGGCCCGCTCCGCACACGAGGATGTGATTCCGAAGCTTCCCGATCTCTTTCATGGTGCGCCGGGTCCTGAAGACGTGAGCCAGATCCATCTCGACGAGCGCGGACGTGAGAAGAGCGAACCAGAGCCCGATGGCGGTGATGCCTCCGGCCACGAGGAAACCCGCGAGCATGCGCCCCCCGTCCGTCAGCGGGTGCACCTCCTGATAGCCCACGGCCGTGAGCGTGATCAGGGTCATGTAGAGGGCGTCCGAGAGGCTCCAGCCCGGAAAGCGCTGAAAGCCGGCCGTGCCGACGACGACGAGGATGACGACGAGGGCGAGCACGCCCGCGAAGCGGCGCAGGAATTCGCGCATCGCCCCTTCCGTCAGCTCTCCCTGTCGAGGCGCACGCGCACCTGTCGTCCCCGGATGGAGGCGCCGTCGAGACGCGCGATGACGCGCTCGGCGATCCCGGCGTCGACATCGACGAGCGAGAAGCTGCCACGGATGTCGATCTTGCCGATCTGACCGCCCACGGCGCCCGTCTCGCCGGTGATCGCCCCGACGAGATCGGCGGGTCTCACGTCGTCCCGGCGCCCGGCGCCCACCCACAGGCGCGCCCAGGCGCCCCGGAGGCCCCGGTCCCTTCCTCCATGGGCCGCGGGCGCGTCCCTGTCCAGGGCGGCCTCGAGGTCGGCCCAGGGCCGGGCGACGCCCGGCTCGCGGACGGATCTGCGGTGCAGGGCCGACACCGCGGCCGCGACGCGGGGTGCGCCGAACTCCTCGAACAGCGGCTCCAGGACGAGCATCTCGGCCGTCGCTTCCGCCAGGTCGATGGCGCGGCGAACGGACTGGCGGTACGAGGCGATGGGCTCGAGGGCCTCCTCGGGCGGGGGCGTCACGATCGGCCTGAGGTGCCACGCCCGGCGCGCCGCCTGCAGCTCGAGCTGTCGAGCGTGCGCCGTGTCCACGATCGCCGCCGCCGACCGCGCCGCGCGGACGAGCGCATCCGCCGGGCCCGGCCGGGCCGGCAGGCCGAACAGGACGAGGCTCGCGATGCCGCCCGCGTCCACCTCCGCCTCCTCTCCCTCGGCCGCCACGCGCAGCTCGCCGGCCTCTGTGGTCGCGCCCTCCCGGGAATCCAGACCGCGCGCCTCGAGCGTCGCCCGGAGGCTCCGCGGGTCCTCGCCCTCCCGGCACACGACGAGCGCCGGACCGCGCATCTCCCCGCGCAGCAGGTCCTCGAGCAGGTCGAGTCTGCGAGCCCGGCTCGAGCCCAGGCCGACGGAGAGGCTCACGGGCTCGGCCGGAGCGTCTTCGGCCGATGCGTGTGCGAACAGCTCCTCGGGCCAGCGTCGCGCCCGACTCGCCTGACGCTTCAGGAGGTCGGCGAGATCGTCATCCACGCGATCGGTGACGAGGATCTTCTGCGTGCCGGAGGCGAGCGTGTCCAGCACGGCCTCGACGGGGGCCCACTGGCCGAGCGCCCGCAGGACGGCGACGCCGTCGATGACGAGGAGCCGCAGGGCATCGAGCGAGAGCCGGCCGGCCCGGATCTCCGGGAGAAGGGCGGCCGGCCGCGCGGCCAGGACCTCGTGCGGCGGCGAGGAGGCCGGGGTGCCTTCGTCCGGAGCCCGGAACGCGAGCGCCCGCGCCCCGCTGGGCCCGCCCAGGGCCTGCACGGCCTCCGTCGTCCGCAGGGCCTCCTCGCGCGTCGGGCAGAGCACGAGCGCCTGCAGGCCGCCGCCCCTCTCGCCCCGCTCGAGGGCCGCGAAGGCGTACAGGATGCGCTTGCCGGAGCCCTCGGCCGCGATGGCCGCCACGTCGCGGCCACGTCGCACGGCCTGGCCGAGCTCGGCCAGGATCTCGGGCTCTGCCGTGAAGCCGAGCCCCGGCAGGGCCGCCGTCCCTTCGCCCCCGAGTAGCGGTCCGGCCTCACCGGCCCGTCCGCCCCGATCCGGATTTGACGTGTCCGCCTCCCGGTTCCTAACCTGTGCGGCGAGTTTGCCCGAGCGACCCTGAACCCGTCCCGGAGCGGCTGATGCCGGTACTCGACACGATCCACGCCGCCGTCTGGGGCATCCCCCTGATCCTCCTGCTCGCCGGGACCGGGCTATATCTAACGCTCCTGCTCCGCGGCCTGCAATTCCGTCGGCTCGGCCACTCGCTCTACCTCGCCTTCGTGAAACGCCGGGAGGCCGGGGCCGAGGGGGACATCTCCCATTTCCAGGCCCTGATGACGGCCCTGGCCGCGACCGTGGGCACGGGGAACATCGTCGGGGTTGCGACCGCCATCCACGCGGGGGGGCCGGGCGCCCTGTTCTGGATGTGGATGACCGGCCTCGTGGGGATGGCGACGAAGTACTCCGAGGCCGTGCTCGGTGTGCGGTTTCGGGAGACGGACTCGCGAGGGGAGCAGTCGGGCGGACCGATGTACTACCTGGAGAACGGGATTCGCTGGGGGCGGGTGGGACGAACGCTGGCCGTGTCGTTCGCCCTGTTCGCGGCCCTGGCCGCTTTCGGGATCGGAAACGGGGTCCAGAGCCAGGCGGTGGCGGACGCGGTGAGCGGCTCGCTGGGCGTCCCCCACGCCGCCGTGGGCCTCGTGACCGCGACCCTGGCCGCCTTCGTGATCCTGGGCGGGATCCGGTCCATCGGGCGCTTCACGAGCGTGTTCGTTCCGCTGATGATCGTGCTGTACATGGCCGGGGCGGGGCTCGTCATCCTCCTGAACCTGGAGGGTGTTCCGGGCGCGTTTCGCCTCGTGTTCGAGGGCGCGTTCAGCGGGTCGGCGGTCGCAGGCGGCGCGGTGGGCTATACGGTCGCGCAGGCGGTACGTTTCGGGGTCGCGCGCGGCGTGTTCTCGAACGAGTCCGGACTCGGGACGGGGGCGATCGCCGCCGCCGCGGCCCAGACGCGCGAGCCCGTGCGCCAGGCCCTGATCTCCATGACGCAGACCTTCATCGATACGATCGTCGTGTGCAGCTTCACGGGGATCGCGATCCTCAGCACGGGGGCCTGGCAGAGCGGGCTCGACGGCGTGAGCCTGACACAGCTCGCCTTCAGCACCGGCCTGTCCGGTGAGTTCGGTGGCTGGATCGTGGCCGTCTGCCTCTCCTTCTTCGCCTTCAGCACGATCCTCGGCTGGTCCTACTACGGTGAGCGGAATCTCGAATACCTGATCGGCGCGCGGGCCATCGTGCCGTACCGGCTCCTCTTCATCGCGGTCATCGCGATCGCGGCCGTCGTCCGCCTGGACGTGGTCTGGCTGGTGTCGGACATCATGAACGCGCTGATGGCGTTCCCGAACCTGGTCGGGCTCCTGCTGCTGTCCGGCGTGGTCCTGCGGGAGACGCGCCGATACTTCTCGCGCGGGGAGACCGCGTAGGCGAGGCGCCGGCCTGCGCTCAGCCGCGGAAGGGCCGCAGGTGCCCCAGGTCGTAGGCCCGGATCGAGAGGATCTCCCCCGTCTCGGCACCGATCTCGGCCAGCGTCGCGGCCTCGTCCCGGATCTTCCGCTCCGCATATTCCACGAAGAAGTCGTCGGGGTCGTCCGAGTCGCGGAGGAGAAGCGTCCGGAGGCCGAGGCGCTTCGCCTCGGCCACCGTGGTGGACAGGGGCAGCTCGCACGGCTGCTCGAGCCAGCGATCCGGCATGGCGATGCGAAGGCGCACGGCGTCCGACGGGGCGGCGGATTCCGGGCTCATGGCTAGACGTGCTCCAGCGTATACAGGAAGCGCTTCGTGACGTCCGTGACGTCCAGGCCCACGACCCGGTCCGTCTCCGCCCGAACGTTCGTGTGGTCGTACTCGCGGCGGGCCGTGATCTTTGCCGTCCCGTCACCGGAGGAAAACGCGAGCGTAGCGTCCGTCTCCTCCACGAGATCCAGACCGCCGCGCTCCTGGAAGAACCGCCGGGCCCGTTCGAGGACCTCCTCGGGCGGGAGGTGGGTCATGACGACGTAGCGCATGCGCCGAGATCTCTCCGGTCCGCGTGTCGAGTCCCGCCCCGGCCGCCGCGATTCGACGGGGCGACGGGCCGGACGAACGGCCGTCAAAGTCGGCGCTCCGCCCGTCAGCGTCAACCGGTTCCGCATGGGCCGGGGCCTTGCCGGGCGGGAGGCGCCGAGGGATCTTTGCGGCGTTTCCGTGTCCACCGGAGCGGACGGAACCTGGAGGGCGGTCAGACGTTCGGCACATTCTTTCTTCCCGGGCCCACGGAAGTGCGTCCCGAGGTCCTCCGGGCCATGGCACGGCCCGTGATCGGGCACCGCGGAGCCGCGATGCGGGCGCTCATCGCGGGACTGGAGCCGGAACTCCGGGCGGTCTTCGGCACGAGGCGCCCCATCTATCTCTCCACATCCTCGGCCACAGGGCTGATGGAGGCCGCGGTCTCCAACCTGAGCCGCCGGCGGATCCTCTCCCTGGTGTGCGGCGCCTTCAGCGAGCGCTTCCACCACATCGCCCTCGCCCGGGGCCTGGAGGCGGATGCGATCCACGTCGAGTGGGGCAAGCCGAACGAGGCCGACCGGGTGCGGGAGGTGCTCGCGGAGAGCCCCGACCGATACGATCTGGTGACCGTCGTGCACTCGGAGACGTCGACCGGCGTCCTGAATCCGGTGGCGGAGATCGCCGCCGCCGTGCGGGAGTTCGACGACGTGCTCATCGCGGTGGACGGCGTGAGCTCGGTCGGCGGGCTCGAGGTCGAGTTCGACGACTGGGGGCTGGACCTGCTGCTCACGGGCTCCCAGAAGGCCCTCGCCCTGCCGCCGGGCCTCGCGCTCGCGGTCGCCTCGGAACGCGCCGTGGAGCGCGCGAGGACGGTCCCGCGGCGGGGGCTGTACTTCGACCTCGTCGAGTTCGAGCGACGGGCCACGCGCCATGAAACGACGAACACGCCGGTCATGTCCCTCTTCTTCGCGCTCGAGACGCAGCTCGGGCGGATCGCCGCGGAGGGACTGGCGGCGCGCTGGGCCCGGCACGGGGCGATGGCGGCGCGGACCCACGCCTGGGTCGCGGGAACGGCCGCGAGGACCGGCCGGGCGTTCTCCGTGCTCGCGCCCGAAGGGTTCCGCTCGCCGACCGTGACCGCGGTGCGCGTGCCCGATGGCGTGCGCGGAACCGACGTGGCGGTGGGGATGGCCGCACGCGGGTTCACGATCGCGGCCGGCTACGGGCCGCTGCGGGACGCGACGTTTCGCATCGGCCACATGGGAGATCACACGCCCGAGGAGCTGGAGCGACTCCTTGCCGCGCTCGACGGCGTCGTGGAGGAGGTGACGTGAGACCGGATCGACGGACGGAGGCTCCCAGGCGCGTGGTGCTCGCCGATCGGCTTGCGCCGGACGGCGTCGAGATCCTGCGGGAGGCCGAAGGGATCGAGGTCCACGATCTCGTGGGGCGCTCCCGGAAAGAGCTGCTGGCCGCCCTGCCCGGCGCCGCCGGTCTCGTGGTGCGGAGTGGCACGACCGTGGACGAGGCGCTGCTCGCGGCGACCGACGGCCTCCGGGTCATCGGCCGGGCGGGGGTCGGGCTCGACAATGTGGATGTGGATGCGGCCACCCGACGGGGGGTCGCCGTGCTCAACGCGCCGGCCGGAAACACGGTGTCCACGGCCGAGCTCACGTTCGGCCTCCTGCTCGCGTCCGCGAGGCACATCCCGGAGGCCGACCGGTCCCTGCGCGCGGGTCGCTGGGAGCGAATGGAGCTTCAGGGGGATCAGCTGGGCGGACGGACGCTCGGGGTCCTCGGCGCCGGACGGATCGGCTCGGCGGTCGCCCGTCGCGGGCGCGCGTTCGAGATGCGGGTCATCGTCCACGACCCCTACCTTCCGGCGGACGTCCTGGAGGCGCTCGGCGTTCGCCCCGTGGACCTGGACACCCTCCTGACCGAGGCGGACTTTCTCACGATCCACGTCCCCGCCACCCCCGAGACGATCGGGCTCATCGGACCGGAAGAGCTGAGCCGGCTGAAGCCCTCCGCGTATCTCGTGAACGCGGCGAGGGGCGGCGTCGTGGACGAGTCCGCGCTCGCGGATGCCCTCGCGGCCGGCCGGCTCGCGGGCGCGGCCGTGGACGTGTTCGAGGCCGAGCCGCTCCCGAATGACCATCCCCTGCTCGAGGCCCCCCACGTGATCCTCACGCCACACCTCGGGGCGGCCACGGCCGCCGCCCAGCGGGAGGTGGCGGTCGAGATTGCGAAGCGGGTTCGCGACGCCCTGCTCCGGGGGGACCTCTCGTCGGCCGTGAACCGGACGCGCCTCGATCCCGCCCGCCGGGCTTCCTAGGCCAGGGGGCCCGGGGGGGCCCGGCCCGGCCGGCCGCTGGGTTGCCAGCGCTCGGCGCCCTCGGGCACGGGCTCGCCGGGCTCCGGATGCAGGAGGGCCCCGAGGATCTCCACGCCGCGGGCGACCCGGGGACCGGAGCGGTTGAAGTAGGCGGAGCCGTCCACGACGAAGGCGCGTCCCTCGGCCACGGCCCGCGGTGCGGCCTCCCGCAGCCGGCTCGCGAACCGATCCGCATCGCGTCGCGACTCGTCCAGGCCGTACCCGCAGGGCATGATGAGGAGCACGTCGGGGTCCAGGTCCCGGATCTCGCTCCAGGCGACCTGACGCGAGCGCTCGCCCGCCGCTCCGACCAGGCAGGCTCCGCCCGCCGCCCGGATCATCTCCGGCACCCAATGACCGGGGGCGAACGGCGGATCCAGCCATTCGATGGCCAGGACGCGCGCGGCGGGTCGCCCCGACACGCGCTCCGACACGACCCGCATCCGCCGCGCGAGGCGCCGTGCGAGGCGGCGTCCCTCGCGGGGCCGGCCCGCCGCCTTCCCGATTCGCTCCACGCCGTCCAGGATCTGTGGCAGGGTATGGGCGTCCAGTGACAGGACCCGGGCGGCCAGGCCCAGATCGTTCGCGATCCGCCGCACATCCGCCGTGGGGACCGCGCACACCTCGCACACCGCCTGCGCGAGGATGAGATCCGGCCGGAGGCCTCGGAGGAGCGCGCCGTCGATCTCGTACACGCTGCCGTGCGTCTCCATCGCCCCCCGAACGGCCCGGTCGATGTCGCCGCTCGATAGCCCGCGGGGGTCGAAGCGAGGCCGGCTCACGCGCGGTCGGTCCAGGATCTCCGGAGGATGATCGCACTCGTGCGAGATGCCGACGAGATCCTTCGCGAGGCCTAGGTCGCAGGCGATCTCGGTGCCGCTGGCCAGAAGCGAGACGATGCGCACGCCGGCTCTGCTCAGTAGGTGGGCAGGTCTGGATCGACCTCGGCCGTCCAGGCGTGGATGCCGCCTCGCAGGTGCGAGACCTTCCGGAAGCCCGCGGCGCGGAGGATGCGGACCGCGACCTCGCTGCGCTGTCCCGTGTGACAGTAGGCGATCGTCTCGCGCTCCGGATCCAGCTCGGGGGCGCGATCCGCCAGCTCGCCGAGCGGGATGAGGGCCGCGCCCGCCGCCGCGAGGTTGACGATCTTCCACTCCCACTCTTCCCTCACGTCCACGATCTGCGGCGACTCTCCCGCCTCCAGCCGGGCGGCGAGCTCACGGGGGCCGACCTCGGGGACCGCGGGGGCGTCGGGAGCCGCCCGCGTCTCCGCCGCCCCGGAGCAGAAGGCCTCGTAGTCCACGAGCTCCCGAATCGACGGGGCGTCCCCGCAGGCGGGGCACTCCGGATCGCGGCGGATCGCCAGCTCGCGAAACTCCATGCCGAGGCCGTCCACGAGCAGGAGACGGCCGGACAGGGACGTCCCGAGGCCAAGGATGAGCTTGATCGCTTCCGTCGCCTGGATCATGCCGACGAGGCCGGGAAGGACCCCGAGCACGCCCGCCTCGGCGCAGCTCGGGACGAGCTCGGGTGGGGGCGGATCGCGGAACAGGCACCGGTAGCAGGGCCCGCCGGGGAGGCCGAACACGGAAGCCTGGCCCTCGAACCGGTACACGGCGCCGTACACGTTCGGGATGCCCAGCAGGACGGCCGCGTCGCTCACGAGGTAGCGCGTGGGAAAGTTGTCGCTGCCGTCGGCCACGAGATCGTAGGCGCCCAGGATGTCGAGGGCGTTCCCCGAGGAGAGACGGACGCCGTGCGCCTCGACGCACACGTGCGGGTTCAGGCGCTCGAGGCGGTCGGCGGCGGACTCCGTCTTGGGGCGTCCGACGTCCCGCGTCTCGTGCAGGACCTGGCGGTGGAGGTTGGACTCCCCGACCTCGTCGGCGTCCACGATCCCGATCCGGCCGACGCCGGCGGCCGCGAGATAGAGGGCGAGCGGAGATCCGAGCCCGCCCGCGCCGACGAGGAGGACGGAGGCGGCCTTCAGCCTCGCCTGTCCCTCCGTCCCGACCTCGGGCAGGATGATCTGGCGCGCGTATCGGCGCAGCTCCTCGGGTCCGGGGGCGCGGTCGGGCGCGCCCCCGGCGATGGACGGGACGATGCGGAGATCCGCGCCGTCCGGGATCGGCTCGTCGAGGCTGTCCAGGTCCCGTACGTCGCGCCCGTCGAAGAAGACGTGCACGTAGCCCCGGAGCGATCCGTCGGCCCGAAAGAGCCGGGCGCCGAGCCGGGGCTCCGCGTCCGCCAGGCCGCGGAGCGCCGCGCCCACCGTGTCGGCCTCCACGTCCACGGTCCGCCGCTCGCCGACGAGGGACCTGAGGGGCGCCGGAATCGTGAAGCGCGCCGTCGGCATCGGGAGCTCAGGCTTCAGGACGGGAGGTCCGCCGGACGCCGCCGGCCCCGACCGGCCCGCGAGGCGGCCCGTCGCGCCCGCGGTCGAAACGCCACAGCCGGCTCGGGTCCGCCTTCCCGGCCCACACGGAGACGATGAGCCGACCGTAGCCCCGCCAGGCGCTCTCCCGATCCCGGCGGGACGGCGTGGGCGGGGCATCGGGATGGGAATGGTAGAAGCCCGTGACCTCCGCGTTGCCATCGGGCTCGGGTCCGCACAGGCCCGCCAGGGCCGACGGGTCGATGCGGAACGCGCTCTCGGGGCGTCCGGCCGCGTTCGGCAAGGGCACCGCGCGGCGGATCCGCGCCGCATCTCCGACGAGGGCCCCGCAGGCCTCGAGAGGGTACGCCGCCTCCACGTGCTCCACGATCGTCCTCCGGGCGGCGCCCGTCAGGGTCGAGCTCGCCGCTCGCTCCCGCCGGCTCACGCTTCGACCGCGAGCGAGCGCCTGATGGCCTCGTAGTTCTCCGCCACGGAGCCGGGGCCGCGGAAGATGGCCGAGCCCGCCACCAGGATGTCGGCCCCGGCACGCGCGGCGAGCGGGGCCGTGCGGGCATCGACGCCGCCGTCGACCTCCACGTGCAGGTCCGCCCGCCCCCGGTCGGCCGCCATCGATCGGACGCGCTGGACCTTGCGGAGCGCCTCCTCGATGAAGCTCTGTCCTCCGAAGCCCGGATTCACGGTCATCACGAGGACGAGGTCCACGTGCTCCAGGATCTCGCCCAGCGTCTCCGCGGGCGTGGATGGGTCGATCGCGACCCCGGCCCGCGCGCCGAGCCGCCGGATCTCGTGCACGTCCCGGTGCAGGTGAGGCGAGACCTCCTGGTGGATCGTGATGAGATCGGCGCCGGCCTCCGCGAATGGGCGGAGGAAGATCCCGGGGTTGTCGATCATCAGGTGCACGTCGAGGAACGACTCGCTGACGGCGCGCAGGGACTCCAGGACCGGGAGGCCGATGCTGAGGTTCGGCACGAAGTGGCCGTCCATCACGTCCACGTGGAACCACCGGGCCCCCGCCTCCTCCGCTTCGCGAACCTGGTCCCCGAGCCGGGCGTAGTCCGCCGCGAGGATCGACGGCGCCACGATGGGCGTCGGATCCGTCATGTACCGTAGTTGGCGAGGATCTCCTGCACGCGGCTCGTGATCGCGAGCGCCTCCTCCATCGGGCGCTGCCACATGTTGCGTCCGAAGATCAGGCCGGTCGCGCCGCCCTCCATGCTCATCCGGACCTTCTCCAGCAGGTCGTCGTCTCCGAGCTTGCTCCCGCCGGAGAACAGAACGAGCGTGTTCTGGGCGGAGCGGACGACGCGCCGGCACCCCTCCAGGTACGTCCACTCGATCTCCTGGTAGGCCGCGGGCATGTCCGGGTCCTTGTCGCTCTTCCTGGGCTGGTTGAGCTTCACGACGTCGGCGCCCATCTCCATCGCCATCCGCGCGGCATAGTCCACGGCGTACAGCGAATCGCGTCCGCCCTTCGCGTCGATCGCCGCGCCGCGCGGGTAGGACCACACGATGAGCGGCATCCCGTACCGCTGGCACTCGCCGCGCACGTGATTCAGGTCCTCGTGGTGGCTCGACTGCGCGGGAGAGCCGACGTAGAGGGTGTAGCCGACGGCGCTCGCTCCGAGTCGCACGGCATCCTCGACGGTGCAGTTCAGGGGCGAATGCGCCTCCGCGTCGGACGGGATGTTCGTCTTCCCGTTCACCTTCAGGATGAGGGGGATCCGGCCCGCGTACTTCGGGAAGTACTTCTCGGCGAAGCCGATCTGGCAGGCGATGCCGTTGAAGTTCCCCCGGATCGCGAGCTCGAACTGATAGTCGGGATCCGCCGAGGGCGGGTTGGACAGGAAGTCGATGGGGCCGTGCTCCATGCCCTGGTCGATCGGGAGGAAGAGCGCCGTCCCGTTCCGCAGGCCGTGGTTGTAGAGCACGTCCGTCAGGCGGGCCGCCTTGCCCGCCGACAGGTTCAGGTCCTCGATCCGCGGCCTTTCCACCGCCGACGGGGCCGGGGCTGTCTCCATGTCGTCCTCCTGCGCCGGAGCGCTCGCTCGATCGGTTCGGATCCGCGGCTGCGGGTCGCGCCCGCCGCGCGGAGAAACACGGCCACGTCATGCAACGGTCGTGCCGCGCCCATGCCCTCACAATAAGGAGGTCCGGGGGTACGGGACAGGTCGATCCGCGGCGCGCCGCCCCCGCCCGGATCAGACGATGCCGAGTCCCTCGCCGACCGTCTTGAGCGCCGCAAGAGCGGCTTCGAGGTGGTCCCGCTCGTGGGCGGCCGAGATCTGGCACCGGATGCGGGCGGCGCCCTGCGGAACCACGGGAAAACCGAAGCCGATGACGAACACGCCCTCGTCGAGAAGCTGCCGGCTCATCTCGATCGCCGTCGCCGTGTCGCCGATGACGACCGGTACGATCGGCGTGTCTCCCTCGATGGGGCGAAAGCCGAGCGCGAGCAGCTGCTCGCGGAAGTAGGCCGTGTTCTCCCGCAGCCTCGTGACCCTCTCCGGATGCGCTTCCAGGTAGTCGATCGCGGCGAGCGCGCCACAGGCCGAGTGGGGCGCGATCGCGTTCGTGAACAGCTGGGTTCGGGATCGCTGAACGAGGTACTCGACCACGTTCCTGCTGCTTGCCACGAAGCCCCCCGCCATCCCGCCGAGCGCCTTCCCGAGCGTGGACGTGACGATGTCCACCTCTCCGTGCATCCCGAAGTGCTCCGGCGTGCCCCGTCCTGTGTCGCCCAGGACGCCGGTCGCGTGGGAGTCGTCGATGGCCATGACCGCGTCGTAGCGATCGCACAGCTCGCGGATCTCCGGCAACGGCGCGATCTCCCCCTCCATGCTGAACACCCCGTCCGTGACCACGAGCCGGTGCCGCGCGTCGGCCGACGAGCGGAGGGCCTCTTCGAGGGAGCTCATGTCCATGTGGTCGTAGATGAGCCGACGGGCCCTGCACAGGCGGATTCCGTCGATGATCGATGCGTGATTCAGCTCATCGCTGATGAGCGCGTCCTCCTCGCCGAGAAGGGGAGCGAACAGGCCCTCGTTCGCATTCCAGCAGGACGTGTACGTGACCGACGCCTCGGTCTCGAGGAAGTCCGCGATCCGGCTCTCCAGCTCCCGGTGCACATCGAACGTCCCGCAGATGAACCGCACGGACGACGTGCCGGCCCCGTACCGCTCCGCCCCCGCCCGGACCGCCTCGACGACCTCCGGCACGTCGCACAGGCCGAGGTAGTTGTTGGAGCAGAGGTTCACGGTCTCGCCGTAGCCCTCGAGGTCCACGACCGCGCCCTGGCTCCCCCGGATGTGCTGGAGGACCTTGAGGACGCCCTGCTCGCGCATGGCGTCGAGCTCCTCCCCGAGCCGACGTCCGAAGCCCTCGTTCACCACGCTCCCGGACACGTCACTCTCCTCGTACATCACCATGGCGTTCGCTCTCCCTCTTCTCGGCGTCGGGCGGTCGCCCGTAGTAGTCCTCGATGCCCCGCTCCTCGACCCATGCCGTGTCCACCCGGATGGCGGGTCGGGAGCCGAACGAGCCACACAGCGTGAAGCCTGCGAGAGGCCCCTCCACGTGCACGATGCGCTTCCGGTCCTCGGCCTCCTCGAGGACGCCGGGCGGGGCGCCCCGCAGGGCGAACGGCCGCTGGTTGCCCAGCCACCCGGGACCGAACAGGGTGCAGCCGGCGATCTCCCGCACCGTCCCCTCGCCGTGCGTGCGCAGGCGCGAGAACGAGCCGGAGTCGACGGCCACGAGTCGCCCGAGCTCGCGGCCGCCCTCCGCACGAACCCGGTACGTGCCGCTCTGCTCCAGCACGAGGGGTCGCGCCTCGTAGAAGCTGACCGGACTGCTCGAGCACATCGTGTCGTAGACGCTCCGCCGGGCCGAGAGATCGATCGTGGAGTCGCCCACGACGACGATCGCGGTGTCCAGGCGGCCGCAGGCGTTCGGCGTGACCGGTCCCGCGAACTCGAACGAGAACACGGCCCCGACGACGACGGTGTCGGGGTAGGCCGCCCACGTCACGAGCGCCGCGCTCGACGTGGGCTCTCCGATTCGCCAGCAGGCTCCGAGCGCCAGGAGGATGCCGAAGAGTCCTGCCCCGAAGCGGCTTCGCCCGGCACGCGAGTTCATGGCGCGAAATGTCGCCCCGCGGGCGGACCCCGAGCAAGCCGCCGCCGCGGGCGAACGATGGCTCCCGGCCGGCGGGGTGGCCCCATCGAAAAGGGAACCTCCGCGCGCCCCGGAGATAGAAACCGTCGTGAGCGCTCGAATCGTGTTCCCGTCCGAACGGACGGACCGGAGGTACCGCCGCGCCCTGTGGTGGGGACTCTCCCTGTCCGCCGGATTCCACGTCGCCCTTCTGCTGGCGTGGAGGGCCGACCTGTCCCCCTACGCGACGACGGTCGCGGCGGGTCCGCGGACGGGAGACCCGACGGCGGCGGCCGGCGGAAGCGTCATGCAGGCAATTCGCTTCGCCCCTCCGCGCGAGATCGTCGTTCCGCCCCCTCCGACCTCGGTGCCCGACGTCGTCCTGCCCGAGGTCGAGATCGAGCCGCCCGCGGAGCCACCGGTCTCGATCCGGACGGTGGACCTCCGCGGATCGCTGGCCGGAAGCGGGCCCGCCCGGGGTCCCGGCGTGGAGGCCGCGGGCGGGACGGGCGACGGTGGGGCCGACGCGGAGGGATACCATCGCCTCACGGCTCCAGAAGTGAGGTCGATCTACCCCGAGTGGGATCCACCCGAGTCCGTGCGGGGCATGGAGGTGACGGTCCGCGTCCTCGTGGCCTGGTGGGGAGAGCCGCTGGACGTGGAGCTCCGCCCCCCGACGCCGGATGCTCGCTTCAACAAGCGGCTCGCGAGCAAGGCCCTGCAGATGGACTACGCGCCGGCCCACGACCGGCTCGGCCGCCCGGTCACGGCGTGGGCGGAGTTCACTCAGATCTTCTGAACACGACCCGCCCGCCGACGATCGTCAGGTCGGGCTTCGCCTGGAGCAGCCGCTCGGGCGGCACCTCGAGCAGGTTCCGGTCCCACACGACGACGTCCGCCAGCATCCCCGGCTCGAGGCGGCCCTTGCGGTCCTCCTCGAATTCGGCCCAGGCCGACCCCGCCGTGTAGAGCCGGATCGCCTCCTCGATGTCGAGCCGCTGCTCGGGCAGCCAGCCGGAGGGGGGCTCGCCCGGCCGCTCGCGGGACTGGCGCGTGACCGCGGAGTAGAGGCCCTCGATCGGGGCCATCGGCTCCACGGCGAAGTCGGTTCCGAACGCGACGTGCGCGCCCGCGTCCAGGAGACTCCGCCACGCGTACGCTCCTTCCGCAGCGCGCTCGTGTCCGATGCGCGCCTCCGCCCATCGCATGTCGCTCGTCGCGTGCGTCGGCTGCATCGAGGCGACGACTCCGAGTCGGGCGAAGCGGGGGATGTCGGCCGCGTCGAGCACCTGGGCGTGCTCGATCCGATGTCGGCGCGGACGCGCCGGCCCGGTGCGCGCCGCCTCCTCGTAGATGTCCAGGACCTCCCGGTTCGCCGCATCCCCGATCGCGTGCGCGAGGACCTGGAGGCCGGCCGAGTCGGCCGCGAGGACGAGCCGGCGCAGCGTCTCGGGCTCGATCCGGGATATACCCCGGGTCCCGGGATCGTCCGCGTAGGGCTCGAGCATCCAGGCCGTTCGCGACCCCAGCGTGCCGTCCACGTACGCCTTCACGGCGCCGATGCGAAGCCACGGTCCCCCGAAGCCCTCCGTGATGCCGGCCCGCCGGTACGTCGCCAGGATCTCGTCCGTGAGGGGGCGCCAACCGTACACGCGCAGCGTCAGGCGCCCCTCGCGCCGCAGCGACTCGAGATTCCGCACGTCCCGGGCGGTGACGCGGGTCTGCACGCTCGTCAGGCCCGTGCGGCGCGCCACGTCGAGGGCCATCTCGAGTCCCTGCATCGCCCGCGCGTCCGAGGGCTCGGGGATCGCGGCCTCGGCCGCGTCCGCCGCGTTCTCCAGCAGGATCCCCGTCGGCTCCCCGGTCTCGGGGTCGTGGAGGATGCGCCCGCCGGGGGGGTCGGGCGTGGTCTCGTCGATGCCGAGCGCCCGGAGCGCGGCGCCGTTGACCCAGGCCGTGTGCCCGTCCACGCGCTTCAGGAACACGGGTCGGTCCGGCGCGGCCCGGTCCAGCGGCGCGCGCGGCGGCCAGCCGTCGGGCCCCCGCTCGGCGGCCGGGAGGCGGGTGTGGTCCCAGCCCCGCCCCGTGACCCACTCTCCGCTCGGCGCCGCGTCCGCCGCCTCGCGCACGCGCGCCTCGATCCGGGCCAGTGACGTCGTCCCCTCGAGCCTCACGTTCAGCATGGACAGCCCGCCCGCCCCGAGGTGCAGGTGCGCGTCGTTCATCCCCGCCGTCACGAGCCGGCCTCGCAGCTCCACGACTCGGGTCGAGGGGCCGATGAGCCCTTCCGCCTGCGGACCCACGGCGAGAATGCGATCGCCTCGGATGGCCACCGCCCGGGCTTTCGTGCCCTCGGCGTCGCCCACGAAAACGACCCCGCCCCTCAGGACGAGGTCGGCGGATGGTCCCGCGGCGACCCCGCCGCGGGGCCCCGCTGCTCGGGCCGACGTCGCGCCCGGCCGGGCCGCCCGGGCTCCGACGAGCGCGAGGCCCGCGGCCGAGGCCAGGATGGCCGTCGTGATGTGCCGTTGCGTTCGACTCATGAGATTCCCCTCTGCTTCCCGGCCTCGCCGCCCGGCCCTCCGGGAACGCGCCGCAAAGTTTTCCGGTTCACCGAGCGTTCCATATATTGCCGCTGCCGTCCGAGCGTCAAAGCCCGCGAACCGACAGGGGGAGATGATCCGCCCGACCCGATCCGAGACGTGTCGGAGACGCATCCGCTTCTCCCCCGGGGTCGCGACATTCCTCTTCCTGCTCGCCCCCACACAGATGCACGCGCAGGAGGCGCCCCGGAGCACGGACGCGGAGCTCCGGCTCGGCCACACCAGGGTCCCCTTTCCCTGGGAGACGAGGCCACCCGTGGCATCACGCTGGGTGGAGGACCGGGAGCTTCCGCCCGGCGCCTCGGCCGCCGCCTTCCTCGCGCGCCGGCGCGCCCGCCTGGACGACATGCTGCGGGCGAGCCGGGACACGCTGTGGATGGCCCTCCTCGAGCCGGCCCGCCTGCCGGACGTCGTGCGCCGGAGGGTGCTGTTCGTGCGGGACACCACGGAGCGGGGACCCGGCGCCCCGGGCGGTCCGCCGCCCGCCCGCCCGGCGGATCTGTTGCCGGGCGCCCTCGGACGCGTGGCCGATCTCGACCTCGACGTGGATGGCCAGGGGCAGATCCGGGCCCGGTGGGAGACCTTCGCGCCCTGCCAGTTGGGCCTGGGCCAGCGCTGCAACGCGGGCGCCGTGCCGAACCTCGCGCCGGAGTTCCAGCTCCGCGCCGTCGCACGCGGGACGATCTCGGAACGAGTGCACGTGAACGTGGACTTCGACCAGACGAGGGAGTTCTCGTCCACGAACGACCTGACCGTCTTCTATGCGGGCAAGCCCGACGAGATCCTGCGCTCCGTCGAGCTCGGCGAGGTCTCGATGGCGCTGCCCCGGTCGGAGTTCATCTCGCAGGGCATCCCGGCCGGGAACTTCGGCGTCCGGGCGGACGCGCAGTTCGGGCCGCTGTCCGTCCAGTCCGTCGTGGCCGAGCAGGGCGGCAACATCGAGAACCGGTCCATCACCCTGGACGTCGGCGGCACGGGCACCCAGACCGGAGTCCTGCAGGACTTCGAGGCGGTGCTGGACGACGTCGGCTACCAGACGGGACAGTTCTTCTTCATCGTGGATCCGAGGTTCATCGCGGGCTATCCGAACATCGACGTCCTGAACCTGCAGGGAACCGAAGTGCCGGACAGCCTGCGCCCGACCTCCGCCATCAAGCTGTACCGACACGAGGTCCGGGCCGGATCCCAGCCCCAGAACATCGACGCGGGCGTGATTCAGGCGACCGGCGTCGCGGTTCGGCCGCCCGGGGCGGATCCGAGCCTGCCGGACAGCGTCACCTTCCGGAACTTCTACCGCCCGCTCACGGAGGGGGAGGACTACATCGTCCACCGCAGTGGCCTGTGGATCGCCGTCCGAAACCGGGTCCTGCGGGACGAGGCCCTGGCCACCGCGTACGTGGCGGTCAGCGGGGACACGGTCGGTGACTTCCAGGCCGAGGAGATCTTCCGCAACCTGACGAACACGGGATCGGGGACGCTGCCCCGTCTCGTGCTCCTGAGGGACCCGGCCACGCATCGCCCGGGCGGCCTCACCTGGGAGCGGGAGATGCACCAGATCTACCGCATCACCGGATCCGACGACGTCGAGGCGGGCAGCGTCGAGCTCACGATCTCACAGGGGCCCATCGAGTCCGGGCCGATCATCCGCACCTCCAACGGCGTCGACTTCACGTTCCTCGAGATCTTCGGCCTCGACGATCAGCCGCGGGACGACAGGCTCGATCAGGTGAGGATCTGGCAGCCGCGGAACACGGGCGAGTTCGCGGGCAACTCCGTCGTGGCGGGCAACTACCTCGTGTTCCCGACGCTCGAGCCGTTCAAGAACCCGCCCCCGCTGCGCGCGTCCCGCGTCCCGTCGCTCCAGGGGCAGCCGTTTCCCCTCGCTCCGGCGGACCGCAGCACGTCCATCTACGACGAGCCGATCGATCAGACCCGGAACACGAGCTCGCAGTACCGTCTGAACTTTCGGTACCGGGCCCGGAGCTCCTCGCGCGCGAACGCCTTTCCCCTCGGTGCCATCGGGATCCGGGAGGGGAGCGAGCGGGTGACGCTGAACGGCCAGGAGCTGGTGAACGGGCAGGACTACACGGTGGACTACGACATCGGACAGCTGACCCTGCTCCGGCCCGACGAGCTCCTGTCCGGCGCGGCGAGCCCGCAGCTCAACGTCACGTTCGAGCAGAAGCCTCTCTTTCAGATCGCCCGCAAGACGATCATCGGCTTCACGGGGTCCTACCGGCTGGCGGACTGGGGCCGGCTGAACTTCATCGGCCTCTCCCAGAAGGAGAGCACTGTCCTCACGCGGCCGGAGCTGGGGCTCGAGCCCGCCGGCATCCAGCTCGGCGGCGTGACGGCGGACGTCGACCTGGAGGCCCCGGCCCTGACGCGCTTCATGAACCATCTGCCCGGCATTCGCACCGATGTGGGATCGCGCGTGCGGTTCTCGGGGGAGGTCGCGGGCTCGGCCCCGACGACGAACCGGTTCGGGGTCACCTTCGTGGATGACTTCGAGTCGAGCTCGGGCTTTCCCGTGAGCCTGTCGAGCCGGGCCTGGCGCTTCGGCTCCATGCCGAGCCGGCCCGACGTGGACGGGCCGCAGGACTTCCTGCCCCCGGCCCTCGACGCGACGAACCTGCTGTCGGCCACCTGGCAGACGCAGTGGACGAACGGGACGCAGATCCAGGGCCCGCTGTTCACCTCCCAGGTCGATCCCGCGCTGCGCGTCCTCTCCTCGGGCCGGCGGGAGCAGGTCCTGTGGGTCTCCCTCGCGAACCCGCCCGCCGCGGGGGGGAACGGCTGGGCGACGATGACGACCTCGCTGTCGGAGTCCGGACTCGATCTGTCCACGACGGAGTTTCTGGAGTTCTACGCGAGCACGCTCGGCGCGACCTCGCAGAACCTCGCCCTCATCATCGACGTCGGCACGGTCTCGGAGGACGCGTTCGTCCTCGATGCCCAGGGAGCGCCCGGCGGCCTCGGGGTCCTGGACCAGGAGGCGGACCCGGTCGTCGGCGTGTGGGGCATCCAGGACGACACGGGGCTGTGGGGGCGCGCCTGCGTCTCCGAGCCGCAGGCCACGGCGTTCCCGCTCGGCGACGAGCGGGCGAACTGCGCGAACAACAACGGGTTCGAGGACACCGAGGACCTGAACCGCGACAACTTCCTCGACACCGACGAGCGCTTCTTCCGATACATCGTGCCGCTCACCCAGCCGTCCCGCTTCCTGAATCGGGTCACCGGCGGCGAGTTCCAGTTCAGCCTCTACCGCATCCCGCTCCGCGCGCCGGACCTCCAGGAGGGGATGACGGAGCAGGGCCTGCAGAACGTCCGCCAGATCCGGATCACGCTCGTGGCGGACCAGGGTGCGGTCGTGGCCCTGAGTCGCATGAACATGACGGGCTCCCGGTGGCTGAAGCGGGGAGGCACCGGAAGCGTGGCGGGAGGGGTCACGACCGCGCCCGGCACCGCGGCCTCCGTGACCGTCGGGCCCATATCCACGAAGGACGCCGGCTATGTCCCCCCACCGGGGATCGGCGACCAGAAGGCGGACCGGACGGACGAGCTCAGGCTGAGCTCGGGGCCGATCAACGAGCAATCCCTCCGCCTTACCTACTCGGACATCCCGGTCGGAGAGCGCATCGAGGTGTTCCGCCGCTTCGAGGAGACGACGCGCAACTTCCTCGTCTACGGAGAGGGGCGGGTCTGGACCCTTCCGTTCGGATCCGACTGGGGCACCGCCGCCGGCCTCCGTTTCTTCCTCAAGCTCGGGTTCGACGAGAGCAACTACTACCTCTACCGCGCCTCTCACGCCCCCGGCCCGGCGAGCCCGACGGCGGCGGACTGGGGTCCGGAGAACCGCATCGACTTCGGACCGTGGCTGGAGCTGCGGGCCGCCGCGGAGCAGCGCATCCTGGACGCCGGGGGCAGCCTGCCGGGTGACTCCACGCTCGTCCTCTGGGACGTGGACATCCTGCCGGGGGGAGACAGCACCTACGCGCTCGTCATCGACGACCGTTCACGGGCCCCGAACCTCGCCGCGGTGCGCGAGATCATCGTGGGCGTCGAGAACATCGGGGTGACTCCTGCCGGAGCGGGCGAGATCTGGATCGACGACTTCCGTCTGGACCGGGCGACCGACGAGGGGGGCGTGGCGACGCGGGGCGAGCTCAACGTCGAGGCCTCTGACATCCTCTCTCTGCAGGCGGCCTATCGGCGCGAGAATCCGTTCTTCCGGCAACTCGGGACGAATCCGAGCTTCGAGTCGTCGTGGGGCTTCGATGGTCAGGCGCGGATCAAGCTCGGACGCTTCCTGCCGGACGCCTGGGGGCTGGCGATCCCCGTGTCGGTCAGCCACCGGCGCAGCGGGAACAGCCCGTTCTTCCTCCCCGAGACGGACGTCCGCGCGGCTCGCATCGCGGCGCTCCGCACGGGGAAGAGCACGCTCACCAACGTGGACGTGTCCGTGTCGAAGCAGACCCGGTCCCGGAGTCCGATCCTGCGGTCCACCCTCGACGGCCTCCGCTTCGGCTACACTCGGTCCACGACGGAGCGATTCAGCACGCAGACGGAGGCGGAGGGCACGAGCTGGACGACCTCGCTCGCGTGGAACCGCCCGGTCGTGGACAAGTCGATCCCGCTCGTTCCGGGCTTCGTCAAGAGCTTCATCGACGTGTTTCCGGACTTCATCAGCCGGAGCAAGCTGCTCGAGAACTTCAAGAATCTGCGTCTCCGGCTGACCCCCCGCACGCTCGGGCTGGGTGGATCCCTGGCGAACGCGCACGACAGGACGCGGCGGTTTCAGACGAGCATCCGGCGCCCCGGCGACCGCTCCGTTCGCCCCGCCGTGAACCGCGAGCGTACGCTGCGTCCGACGGCCACGGCGGAGGTGCAGCCGTTTCCCTCCCTCACCGCGTCCGTGGACTTCAGCTCGGCCCGGGATCTCGTGGGCCCGCGCTTCCGGCTTCAGCGGGAGAGGGAGCGGCAGATTCTGCGCGACGAGAAGCGCCGAGTCCTGGGGGCGAACGTGGGCTGGGAGACGAACCGCTCGCTCGGGACCCGGATCGACTATCGGCCCGATCTCGCCGAGTGGTTCACTCCGAATCTCTCGATCAGCACGAACTATCAATCCACGCGGAACGCGTCGTACGTGCAGGTCGTGAACGGCAAGACGGTGCTCGTGCGGGACGTGCGGGTGAACAGGGACATCCGCCTCGGCGTCCAGGCCTTCCCGGATCGGTTCCTCTCCGTGTTCGGGCTCCCCGACCGGAAGGACGCGCACGGGATCGCGGCCGGGGTCCGCGAGGTCTGGGACCGTCTCCAGCCCGTCCGGTTCGATTGGAGCGAGCTCGTGAACGCGACGTTCGACCGTCGCGACATCGATCCCGGCTTCTCCGACCAGTTCGTCACGGGCGGGATCGACGCCCTCCGGATATCCGGCAAGGACACGGCCTCCGCGGCGGCGCGGAATCGCCGCTGGTCGGTGGAGGGAGGCTACGATCTCCCCCTCACCCTCGAGGCGGGCGTCCGCTATTCGCGGCTCGACGATCGCTCTCTCAGCTTCCTGAACGAGCGCGGGGCGCGCGAGACCGAGTGGCCCTCCGTGGACCTTCGATGGCGCAGCGTTCCGCTACCCGGAGGCCCGGGCCGCCTGGTGCGGAGCCTCAACCTCACGGCCGGCTTCCGGGAGCGAGAGCGCAAGACCCTCACGACGACGGGCCAGGACATCGGCGACGATCTGAGCAGTCGCTCCGTCTCCGCCCTTCTCGTGTTCGGGAACGGCTTCAACCTGAGCTACCAGTACGAGCGCACGGTGGACGAGCGCACCGATGCCACCGGCTTCAGCAAGAGCACGCGGAACACCCACGACGTCCGCGCGACGGGAACCCTCCGGACCGAGAACTGGGCTGTGCTCCGACGCCCCCTGCGCGTCGCGCTCGCCTACTCCCGGAACGGGAACTTCGACTGCCGGGACCTCGGCGGCCTGGGATTCGGGGCCTCGCCCTCGACCGCCCTGGGCCTCCTGGCCGACTGCACGGCGCACGTCGACCAGCTCACGCAGACCGCGAGCCTGACGCTCGACACGGATTTCACCGGCTACAGCATCGGCGTCCAGTTCTCCTGGGTGCAACGGGGAAGCGCCGTGGGCCAGCGACAGCGCACGAATCAGTTCAACCTGAACGTGTTCGGGCGCTTCGTGCTGAGCGCGCGGGAGCTGGAGGCGGCGACGTCCAGAGACGCCCCGCGTTGACGCGCCGTTGACCCCAAGGCCCTTCCTGCCCGCATGCGGTGCGGAAGGGCGGGCCGGTGCCGGAGCTGAACCGGGTGGAGCGACGGGCCCTGTACGTGACGGCCTCGCTCATCGTCCTGGGCACGGGCCTTCGGCTCGGCCTCTTCTCACCGGCGTCCTCCTCGGAATGGCGTCCCGCTCCGGGGGGGGCGGCCGGATCGGGCGGAGGCCTCGAGCGCACCCGACGGGCCGTCCGGGAGGGGATCGCGCGCGTCGAGCGCGCCTCCCGTCCGCTCGCTCCCGGAGAGAGGATCGATCCGAACACCGCCCCGGTGGAGGAGCTCGAGCGGCTCCCCGGCATCGGTCCCGTCCGGGCCCGGGCGATCGCGAGCGCCCGGGCGGCCGGAGCGAGGTTCGCCGTGCCGGCCGATCTCGAGCGTGTGGCCGGCCTCGGAGAGGCCATCGTGGCGCGTCTGCTGCCGTTCCTGACCCTGAATCCGGGTGACGTTCCTCCTCCTTCCGGGGGGGGCGAGCTTCTTGACGTGAATCGTGCAAATCGCGCCGATCTGGAGCAACTGACCGGCCTGGGTCCGACGAAGGCGGCAAGAATCGTCGAGTATCGAGCCCGCCACGGGCATTTTCGCGCCCTCACCGATCTTCTCGAGGTTCCGGGCATCGGGCCGGCCACGCTCGAGGCCCTGCGAGGTCAACTCGTTGTGAAATAACGAGCTGGTCTCCGCCATTTCGCGGCACCGTTCCGTCGTGCCCTTCCTTCGCACGGGATGCGGATGTGCGACGCCTGACCCCGGCACGGTTGTTGCCCCGCACCGCCTCGCCTGCGCCGCGACGAGGCGCGGGAGATCCGGTCGCGACGACGCCCCCCGGGCCGGGAGCGGCCCGGTCCGTCACGAAAGGCTCAATCGAGACAGCGAAGGTCCATGGCTTCAACGACGCTGGCGCAGGGACAGATCGGTGAGCTCCTCCTCGAAGAGGGGCTGATCACGCGTGAGGCTCTCGACCGCGCCCTGACGGAGCAGCGCGAGCACGGGACCCGGCTCGGCTTCAACCTCGTCTCGCAGGGAGCCCTTTCCGAGCGGGATCTCACGCGCGTGCTCTCCCGCCAGTACCGGGTGCCGGCGGTCGATCTGTCCGACGTGGACCTCGATCCGAAGATCCTGCAGCTCGTGCCCGCGGAGTTCGCGGCCAAGCACCTCGTGCTTCCCCTGCGGCGCGTCGGGCGGACCCTCACCGTGGCCATGGCGAGCCCCACGGACCTGAGCGTCATCGATGACCTGAAATTCATCACGCGGTTCGACATCGATGCGGTCGTGGCCGGCGAGTACTCCCTCCGGAGCGCGATCGACAAGTACTACGAGGTCGCGACGGACCGTCTCGGGGAGCTGCTCGAGGAGCTCGAGGAGCAGGAGATCGAGGTCGTCGAGGCGGAAGAGGAGCAGTACTCCGCTTCCCAGCTCGCCGTGCAGGTGGAGGAAGCCCCGGTCGTCCGCCTCATCAACGGCTTCCTGACGGACGCCGTTCGGCGCGGCGCCTCGGACATCCACATCGAGCCGTACGAGAGAGAGCTGCGGGTTCGCTACCGGATCGACGGGGCTCTGCAGGAGATCATGAAGCCGCCCCTTCGCATGAAGGCGGCCCTGATCTCCCGCGTGAAGATCCTCGCCGACCTGAACATCGCCGAGAGGCGGGTTCCTCAGGACGGTCGAATCAAGCTGAAGATCGGCCGCCGCGTCATCGACTTCCGCGTGTCCACGATCCCCGTCCTGTTCGGCGAGAAGATCGTGCTCCGCATCCTGGACAAGGGCAACCTGACGCTCGACCTGGAGAAGTTCGGCATGGAGCCGAAGGCGGAGGCCGATTTCCTGGAGGCGATCAGCCGGCCGTACGGAATGGTCCTCGTCACCGGCCCCACGGGCTCGGGGAAGACGACGACCCTGTACAGTGCGCTCAGCCGCATCAACAACCAGGAAGTCAACATCATGACGGCCGAGGATCCCGTGGAGTACAACCTGCGCGGGATCAACCAGGTGCCGGTGCGCACCGAGATCGGGATGTCCTTCGCCGCCGCCCTGCGCGCGTTCCTCCGTCAGGACCCCAACATCATCATGGTGGGTGAGATCCGGGACCTGGAGACGGGGGGGATCGCGGTGAAGGCCGCTCTCACGGGGCACCTGGTCCTGTCGACGCTCCACACGAATGACGCCGCCTCCACGATCACCCGCATGGTGGACATGGGGATCGAGGCCTTCAACGTGGCTTCGGCCGTCAATCTCATCACGGCCCAGCGGCTCGTGCGCAGGATCTGCGACAACTGCCGCGTGGAGGCCGAATACATGCCCGAGGAGCTCGAGGCGGCCGGCTTCAAGTCCGACCAGGTCTCGAACGTGACCTTCTACCGCGGTGAGGGCTGCGAGGCCTGCAACGGCTCGGGCTACGCGGGCCGCCAGGGGCTGTACGAGGTGCTGCCCATGGACTCGACGCTCCGCCGGATGGTGCTCCAGGGCGCGTCGGCGGACGATCTGAAGCAGCACGCGGTCGCGTGCGGAATGCTCACGCTCCGCGACGATGGCCTCGTGAAGGCCCGCCGGGGCGTGACGACGCTCGACGAGGTGATCAAGGAGACGGCCGCCTAGCGCGGAGGTTCCGCCGCCCCGGGGCGGCGGCGCTCGACGGACGACAGACAGGGAGCAGGTTTCATGATGAACGACACGGCACCGGCGACGCTCCGCGCCCTCCTCGAGGAGATGATCGAGCGCCAGGCGTCCGATCTGCATCTGACTGCGGGGGAGCGGCCGAAGCTGCGCGTGGACGGATCCCTCACGGGTTGCCGGCACGAGGCCGTGCTCAACCCGAAGGAGACCGAGGCGCTCGCCTACTCCGTCCTCACGGAGCAGCAGAAGAAGCGATTCGAGCAGGAAGACGAGCTCGACCTCTCCTTCGCCGTGCAGAACCTGTCCCGGTTCCGGGGCAATGTGTTCCGCCAGCGCGGGACGGTCGCGATGGTCATCCGGCAGATCCCCTTCGAGATCCTCAGCTTCCAGGAGCTGGGCCTTCCGCCGGTCGTGGCCGAGTTCGCGGAGCGGCCGCGGGGCCTCGTGCTCGTGACCGGGCCGACGGGGTCGGGGAAGTCCACGACCCTCGCCGCGATCATCGACAAGATCAATCGATCCCGCCGCGGCCACATCGTGACCGTGGAGGATCCGATCGAGTTCGTGCACAGCCACAAGAGCTGCATCGTGAATCAGCGGGAGGTGGGGAGCGACACCGGTTCGTTCGCGCAGGCGCTCAAGTACGTCCTGCGGCAGGATCCGGACGTCATCCTGATCGGGGAGATGCGGGACCTGGAGACGATCCAGGCGGCCCTGACGATCGCGGAGACGGGCCACCTCGCCCTGGCCACGCTGCACACGAACTCGGCGGCTGAGTCCATCAATCGGATCATCGACGTGTTCCCGGCCCACCAGCAGGAGCAGGTGCGGGCCCAGCTCGCATTCGTCCTGGAGGGCGTGGCCTCCCAGACGCTGGTACCGCGGGCGAGCGGACACGGCCGGGTCGTGGCCGTCGAGGTCATGGTCGCGACGCAGGCGATCCGCTCGATGATCCGGGACGACAAGGTCCACCAGATCTACTCCGCCATGCAGGCCGGGAAGAAGCACGGAATGCAGACGCTCAACGATGCCCTGTACTCGCTGTACATGCGGGATGAGGTCAAGCTTCAGGACATCCTGGGCCTCAGCGGCGACCCGACGGAGCTCCGGCGTATGATCGGCGCGGAGGAGCCCGTGGCCGTCGCGAACTGACCCGGGAACGGAAAAAAGGACGGAGCCCATGCCAGTCTGGAACTACAGCGCCCGCACGATCGGCGGAGACCTGCGCCGGGACAAGATCGAGGTCCCCACCCGCGACGACGTCATCTCGTATCTGCGTAGCCAGCGCCTGATCCCGGTCTCCGTGCGCGAGCAGCCCAAGGGGATCGAGTTCACCATCGGGAGCGGCGTCAAGACGCGGGACATCGTGATCCTCACGCGGCAGTTCGCCACGATGATCAACGCGGGGCTGCCGCTCGTCCAGGCGCTCGACATCCTGGCGAAGCAGTCGGACAACAAGGTGCTCAAGAAGACGGTGCAGGACGTCCTGTACGACATCGAGTCGGGGAACACGCTCGCGGACGCCCTGCGGGAGCACCCGAAGGTGTTCTCGTCGCTCTACGTGAACATGGTCGCGGCGGGTGAGACCGGAGGGATCCTGGACACGATCCTCCTGCGCCTCGCCACGTTCCTCGAGAAGAACGAGGCCCTGGCCCGCAAGGTGAAGGGCGCGATGGTTTACCCGATCGTCATCGTGACGGTGGCGGTTCTCTCGATCCTGGCGCTGCTCCTGTTCGTCATTCCGACGTTCCAGACCATGTTCGCGAGCCTGGACCAGCAGCTTCCGCTTCCGACGCGGATCGTCATCGGGCTCTCGGCGTTCGTGCAGGGCTACTGGTGGGCCGCCGCCGGCGGCGGTTTCCTCGCCGCGCTGGCCTTCCAGCGATGGGTCTCGACGCCGGGCGGACGCCTCACGTTCGACCGGGCCCTGCTCAAGACGCCCATCCTCGGCAATCTGGCCCGCAAGACGGCCGTCGCCCGCTTCACGCGGACGCTCGGGACCCTGCTCAGCTCCGGCGTCACGATCCTGGACGGGCTCGAGATCACGGCCCGCACGTCGGGCAACCGCGTGATTCACGACGCCGTGATGAGCAGCCGCAGCTCCATCGCCGGCGGAGAATCGATCGCGGAGCCCCTGCGGCAGTCCCAGGTGTTTCCGCCCATGGTGACGCAGATGATCAACGTGGGTGAGGAGACGGGGGACCTGGACGGGATGCTCTCGAAGATCGCGGACTTCTACGATTCCGAGGTCGACGTCGCCGTCGAGGCCCTGCTCAAGGCGATGGAGCCGGCCATGATCGTCGTCCTCGGCGGCATCGTCGGAGGCATGATCGTGGCCATGTACCTCCCGATCTTCGGGATCATCAACGCGATCCAGTAACGCGCGGCGGTCCGTCGCGAGGCGGACGCGTCCGGACGACGGGAAGCAGGATCCGCGGGGCGCGGCCGATGTGGGCGGCGCCCCGCGCGCGCGTTCACGTCCCGGCTCTCGACCGCGCACGGTTCGCCGCGGCTCATGGGCGGCGATCTCGCGCCGGGCCCGGCGCCCGCGAACGTTCGCGGGAACTCGACACGCGGAGCGCGAACATCAGATCCGAATCCGACGCTGACCCGGTCGGGGTCCTTCCCGCGACGGCGTTCATCGATCCGGATGCCGCGAACCGGCCGGCCGTGGAAGCCCTGCTCCGCCGCGCGCTCGACCTCGTCCTCCGCGTGTCGTCGGAGGCGGCCGACCGGCCTCCCATGCCGACCGATGCGACCCCGCCGGGGCGCCCGGGCATCCCGGACCGTCCCGACGACGAGGACGGGATCTTCGCGGATCTGGAAGCGCTGGCGCTTCGTTCCATGAACGCCGCTCATCCCGGGTACGTCGGGCACATGGACCCGCTCCCCTCCACCATGTCCATCGTGGGTGAGCTGATGGCGGCCGCCCTGAACAACAACCTCCTGAGCGTGGAGCTGTCGCCCGCGCTGACTCGTCTCGAAACGGGCCTCGCCCGGTCGTTCGCCGAGCGCTTCGGTCTCGGGTCGCGATCGGGAGGCATGATGACGGCCGGGGGAACGCTGGGAAACCTGCACGCCCTCGCGGTCGCGCGGAACCTCCGATTCGGCTCCCACGGCGACGGAGTCGTGGGGCTGGAGAGCCGTCCGGTGATCTTCGCCTCCGAGGCCGTCCACAAGTCCGTGCACAAGTCGGCTATGCTCCTGGGCCTCGGGACGAGCGCCGTGCGCGCCGTGGCGACCGGGACCGACGGCCGGATGGACCCCGAGGACCTGAGGCGCACGATCGGAGAGGCGCGGGAGCGCGGGCAGCAGCCGTTCTGCCTGTTCGGGATCGCGGGCTCGACGATCACGGGCAGCATCGACCCGCTCCCCCGGCTCGCCGACGCCGCGCGGGAGAACGACCTGTGGTTTCACGTCGATGCGGCGTACGGCGGCGCTCTCGTGCTCTCGGAGCGCCGTCGAGCCCGGCTCGAGGGCATCGAGCGCGCCGATTCCATCCTCTTCAACCCGCAGAAGTGGATGTACGTGTCGAAGACGTGCGCGATGGTCCTGTTCCGCGACCTGGAGCGGGCGCACGGGGCTCTGAGGATCGGAAAGCCCTACTTCTCCGTCGATCCGGAGGCGGTGAACCTGGGAGAGATCGGGATTCAGGGGACCCGCCACGCGGACGTCCTGAAGCTGTGGCTCTCCCTCCGTCATCTGGGGGCGACGGGCTACGCCGAGGTCATCGAAGCCGGGTTCCGGACCGCCGAGCGGCTCGTCGGGGAAGTGGAGCGCCGACCGTTCCTGCGCCTCGCGAGCCGGCCCGACACGAACATCGTGTGCTTTCGGGGCGAGCCGGAGTGGATTCCCCGCGTGCCTGGGACGGCTGGAACGCCGGCCTCCGGGCGCACCTGCTCGAGCGAGCCGGTCTCTTCCTCTCGTTGCCCCGGCTTCGTGGCGGCTCGTGGCTGCGCGCCGTCCTGTTGAATCCATACACGACGGAGGCCACTCTCGCGGAGGCCTTCCGTGAGCTCGACCGGTACGCGGAGGCCAGCCGCGCGGGGGCGTGACGCGGGCAACGATCTCCGCAACCCTCCCTCTTGCGTCCCCGCGCGAAGCTATTATCATATCTTCATGAACAACTCACGAAGGCCCTCTTTCTGAGCGGGCCGGGAGGCGGTCCATGATCTCGCGGACGGCGGAGTACGCCCTGCGAGCCGTGCTCTACTTGGCCCGCCGGGAGACCGGAGAGTCGGTCCGCACCACCGAGATGGCGGGGGAGACGGGCGTGCCCGCCAACTACCTGTCGAAGATCCTCCACCGGCTGGGCCGGCGGAGCATCGTGACATCCGAGCGCGGTCCGCACGGCGGCTTCCGGCTCGCCCGACCCGCCGGAGAGATCTCGCTGGCCGAGGTGATCGAGCCGTTCGGCATCCCGTCCGAGACCGTCGGCTGCCTGCTGGGCCGAGCCGAGTGCTCGGACTCGGACCCCTGCTCGGCGCACAAGCGCTGGAAGGCCGTGAACGCGACCGTTCGGTGCTTCTTCGACGACACGTCGGTGGCGGACCTGCTGGAAAAGAGGAACCCCGCGCGGACGGGGAAACGGCGCCATCGAGAACCAAAGGGAGGCGAAGATTCCTAGACCGATGACGTGGGCCACCGCGGCCCTGGTTCTCGCCGTCGCGGCGGGCTGTGCGCCCGCGGACGACGGTACGCAGGACGCGGCGGGCTCGAAGGAGGCCCCGGAGGCCCGGGCGGTCGCAGGCGGGGGCGCGGCCGCTCCCGTCGCGGATGCCGAGAGTGCGGCCAGGGGCGAGGCGCTCTTCCGAAGCCGGGGGTGCGTCGCGTGCCACACGGTCGGCGGCGGCCGTCTCGTCGGCCCCGATCTGCAGGGCGTGACCGAGCGCCGAGAACCGAAGTGGATCGTGGCCATGATCACGAACCCCGACTCGATGATCCAGAACGATCCGACGGCGAAGGATCTCTTCGCCCAGTTCATGACGCCGATGGCGAATCAGAACGTCTCGCAGGCCGAAGCCAGAGACCTGTGGGCGTATCTGGCGGGGGCCGGGGGGGTGGAGGATGCCGGACCATGACGGACACACCAGCGAAGACAAGAAGGAGGCGAAGGCCCATGCGTACGAACCGTAAGCTCACCCTCGGCCTGGCCGGCATCGGTGCCGCCCTGCTCGGGGTCGTCGGTCTCGACTCGTGCTCGAGTCCCGGCGCGGGCGCCGACGTCGGCGCCGTGGCCCAGGCGCGCGGCCTCAGCGAGCAGGACGTGCTCGCCGCCGTGAAGACCTACCAGCCCAGCGGCAAGCTCGACGAGTACATCATGTTCGGATCGGGAGGCCACTCGGGGCAGGCGCTCGTGATCGGCGTGCCTTCGATGCGGCTCCTCAAGGTCATCGGCGTGTTCACGCCGGAGCCGTGGCAGGGATACGGATACGGGGCCGAGGAGACGCAACGCGTGCTGGACGAAGGCCGCATGGAGGGCCGCGACCTGAAGTGGGGCGACACGCACCACCCCGCGCTCTCCGAGACGGACGGCGACTACGACGGACAGTTCCTCTTCATCAACGACAAGGCGAATCCCCGGATCGCCGTCATCGACCTCGCCGACTTCGAGACGAAGCAGATCGTCCCCGACCCGAACATGGGAACGAATCACGGCGGGACTTTCGTGACGCCGAACACGGAGTACGTGATCGAGGCGGCGCAGTACTCGGTGCCCCTGTGGGAGAAGTACGCCGACGTGGACGACTACGCGGAGGCGTACCGCGGGCTCGTCACCTTCTACCGCTTCGACCGGGACGCCGGACGCATCGACGTCGCGCGCAGCTTCTCGATGGAGCTGCCGCCGTACTGGCACGATCTGTCCGATGCCGGGAAGGGTCCCTCCTTCGGCTGGGCGTTCCTGAACTCCTTCAACACGGAGCTCGCGACGGGCGGCGTGGAGGACGGAAACCCGCCGTTCGAGGCCGGCGCGTCGGCCAACGACATGGACTACATGCACGTCATCGACTGGGTGAAGGCGGCCGAGGTCGCCGACCAGCCGGGCAAGACGCGCACGCGGAACGGCATCCGGATCATCCCGATCCAGACGGCGGTCGAGGAGGGGCTGCTCTACCTCGTGCCCGAGCCGAAGAGCCCGCACGGCGTGGACGTGACGCCGGACGGATCGCGGCTCGTCGTGTCGGGCAAACTCGACCAGCACGCCACGACCTACTCGTGGGCGAAGATCAAGTCCGCAATCGACGAGGGCCGCTTCGACGGGACGGATGCGTACGGAATCCCCGTCATCGCCTTCGAGGATGCGATGGAGAGCCAGCTCGAGCTCGGGCTCGGCCCCCTGCACACGCAGTTCGACAACGCGGGCAACGCGTACACGAGCCTCTTCCTCGAGTCCAAGGTCGCGAAGTGGCGTGTGAACCCGCCGGAGCTGCTCGAGAAAATTGACGTGCACTACAACGTGGGGCACATCGCGACCGCGGAGGGCGACACGAAGTCGCCGGATGGGAAATACCTCGTCTCCCTGAACAAGTGGTCCATCGATCGCTTCAACCCCGTCGGACCGCTTCACCCGCAGAACTTCCAGCTCATCGATCTCGAGAGCAGCCCCATGCAGATGCTGTATGACATGCCGGTCGGGATCGGCGAGCCGCACTACGCGCAGATCATCAAGGCCGACAAGCTGAATCCCGACCTCATCTACCCCGCCATCGGATTCGACCCGGGCAGCATGCAGCCGGATCCGAACGCGACGAAGGCGGGCGAGGAGCGGATCGAGCGCGTGGGCGACACCGTTCACGTGTACATGACGGCCGTGCGGAGCCACTTCACGCCCGAGTACATCCGGGTGCGTGAAGGAGACGACGTGATGATCCACATCACGAACGTCGAGCAGACGCGCGACGCGACGCACGGCTTCGGGATCGCGAAGTACGACATCAACCTGAGCCTCGAGCCCGGCGAGTCGCAGGTCGTCCACTTCAAGGCGGACCGAGCGGGCGTGTTTCCGTTCTACTGCACGGAGTTCTGCTCCGCGCTGCACCTGGAGATGACCGGCTACCTGCTGGTCGAGCCACGAGCCTGAGGCATCGGGCCGGGGGCGGACGGCCGCCCCCGCCCCGCCTCCGTGCCCAGACATCGAGTGACCCGATGAAGAACCTCACGTCTTTTTTCCAGGGGGAGCTCTCCCCCGCGAGTCGAATCGCGATCGTCGTGGCGACGCTCGCGCTCATCCCGAGCATCTTTCTTCCGACCTGGACGATCACGCTGAACGCGCCCCAGTACCCGGGTGGCCTCGACCTCCTGATCTATCCGCACACGGTCGGCGGGCAGCTGCACGAGGTGAACCTCCTGAACCATTACATCGGGATGCACGAGATCTCACCCTCGGAGTTCCCCGAATTCCGCTTCATCCCGTTCTTCATCCTGCGTTTCTTCACGTTCGCGGTCCTGGCCGCGCTCGTGGCCAGGATCCCGATCGCGGCCATCGGCTACCTCGACTTCGTGATGTTCGGGGCCGTGATGCTCTACACGTTCCAGCACTGGCTGAGCGAGTTCGGCACGAACCTCTCGCCGGACGCGCCGCTTCAGCTCGCGCCGTTCTCGCCGCGGTTCATCGGAACGACCCACGTAGCCCAGTTCTCCGTCACGAGCATGCCGGCCATCGGAGGGTGGCTCATGGGGCTGGCCGGGCTTCTCGGTCCTCTCGTGCTCCTGTACGAGTGGCGCCGACGTCGGCGGGCGTCGGCCTGAGCAGGCCCCGGATGCGCCTCGCGCACGCGGCTTCCCGGCTGCTGCTGCCCCTGATCCTCGCGGCCGCCCCGCCGCTTTCCGCGGCCCCGGCCCGGGCTTCGACGGGGGGGGCGAAGATGATCACCGCCGGCACCTCGGGGGACTACCGGACGATCGGCGACGCGCTGGCCGCCGCAGCCGACGGCGACACCGTGCTCGTCCTGCCCGGCGTGTATCGCGAGCACCTGGAGATCACGCGGGCGGTCGTGCTGCTGGGACGTCCCGGAGCCGTGCTGGACGGAGGTGGTGAGGGGACGGTCCTCACGCTCCGGGCGCCGGCCGTCGTGTCGGGACTCCGGGTGCGGGGATCCGGATCCAACCTGTCTCGGGAGGATGCCGGAATCATGGTGCTCGCCGCCGACGGCGTGCGGATCGAGGGGAACGAGCTCGAGGACGTGCTGTTCGGCATCTACCTGAAGGAATCGGCCGATCCGCAGGTGCGGGACAACGTGATCCGCGGGAAGGCGCTCCCCGTGGCCCAACGGGGCGACGGGATCCGCCTCTGGTATTGCCGGGGAGGACGGGTGGAAGGCAACCGCCTGTGGCGCGTCCGCGACCTCGTGATCTGGTTCACCCGCGAGCTGACGGTGACCGGCAACGAGGTCTCGGACAGCCGCTACGGCCTGCACTACATGTACAGCGACCACAACCATTTCACGAACAATCGCTTCCTTCGCAATCGCGTCGGGGCCTTCGTCATGTATTCGAAGGACATCGAGCTCCGCGACAACGTGTTCGCGGAGGCGGCGGGCGCCTCGGGCATCGGCCTCGGACTCAAGGACACGGACGGCGTGCGGGCGGAGGGAAACGTCTTCGTGGCGAGCGCGACGGGCATCTCGCTCGACAACTCGCCCAGCACGCTCGGCTCGAAGAACGTGTTCCGGAACAACGTCGTGGCCTGGAACGACGTGGGCATCCACCTCCTGCCGGCCGTGGCCGGGAACCAGTTCGAGGAGAACCGGGTCAGCGGTAATCTGACCCCCGTCGCCGTCTCGGGGGGAGGCGACGCCCTGGCCAACGAATGGTCCGGGAACTACTGGAGCGAGTACGCGGGACTCGACGAGGACGGAGACGGGATCGGGGACACCCCGTTCGTGCACGCCCGGCTGGCCGACGACCTGTTCGTCCGGCACGTGGAGCTGCGCCTGTTCGAGCTGAGCCCCGCCGTCGCGACCCTGGATATCCTCGGCGAGGCGTTTCCGTTGCTGAAGCCCCGGCCCGTCGTCGTCGATCCGAGGCCGCTCAGCCGTCCTCCGGGCCCGGAAGGCCGGGGATCCGGGCCGGGCGCGGACGTGCTGCTGGCCACGGCGTGGCTCGGCGCCGGCGTCGCGGCCGCCCTCGTGCTGGCCCGGCTGCGGGGCGTAAGGTCCTGGCCGTGATCCGGATCGAGGGGATGACGAAAGGGTTCTCGGACCACGCCGTGCTCGATGGCCTGGACCTGCGAATCGGCGAGGGGGAGCGGGTCGCGCTCCTGGGCCTGAACGGTGCGGGGAAGACGACGCTGTTCCGGTGCCTGCTCGGCGTGACGGATTTCGCGGGACGCGCGACGGTCGCGGGCCTCGACGTGGGCGCCGGCGGACGCGAGGTTCGCGAGAAGATCGGCTACGTTCCACAGCGCCCACCCCACTTCCACGGGCGGCTGTCCGAGCTCGTGGCCTTCTTCAGCCGGCTTCGCGGGGTCGATCCGGCCCGCGTGGCCCGGAGGCTGGAGGCCCTGGACCTGTCGCTGGCCGAGCACGGAGGAAAGCGCGTGGCCGCCCTGTCGGGTGGCATGCTGCAGAAGACCCTGCTGGCGCTCGCGCTCGCCTCCGAGGTGCCCGTGCTCCTGCTGGACGAGCCGACCGCGAACCTGGACCCCCGGGCCCGGAGCGAGTTCGTACGGGCCCTGAACGCAGTGTCTCCCGACACCACGATCCTGCTCGCCTCCCACCGCCTGGGCGAGGTCCAGGCCGTGGCGGATCGGCTCGTCGTCCTGCACGACGGGAGGATCGTGTTCGACGGAGATCTCGGGCGTCTGCGGTCGCGGGCGCGCGCGGGCCTGATCCTGTGGATCCGGCCGGCCGCCCTGTCGCGCACCGCGCTTCTCCGGCGGCTTCGCGACGACGGGGGCGTGGGGAGCGTGCTCGAAGCCGGAAGCGCGGTGGGCGTGCGGGCGGATCGCGCGACGCTCATCGGGCTTCTGTCGGACGTCCGCGAGCTCGGTCTCGAGATCGAGGAGTTCTGGACCGAGCTTCCCTCGCTCGAGGAGATGCTCGGCGGCCTCCTCGGTCTCCGGATCGAGGGCGCCGAGCCCGGGATGGAGACCCGACGGGAGGCCGGCGCGTGAGCGCCCGGAGGCGGTCGCGGCTGTTCGTGGCCCGCGAGCTGGACTCGGCTCTTCGCGCCCGCTGGTTCGTGGTGTACTCGGGGATCTTTCTCCTCGGCGGGCTCATCCTGTCGAGCCTCGGTAGCGGAGACACGGCCATCGCCGGCTACCGGGGCTACGCGAAGGCGATGGCCGGTCTCGTGCACCTCGCCCTGCTCTTCGTCCCCCTGATGGCGATCTTCCCCGCGACCGCCGCCATCGCGGAGGATCGGGAGAGCGGAACGCTGGAATACCTCCTGGCCCAGCCGGTCACGTTCGGAGACGTCTACGCCGGGAAATGGGTCGGCGTCACGCTCGCCGTCGTGCTGTCTCTCACGATAGGCTTCGCGCCCGCCGCCGCCGTCGCCATGCTTCGCGGCGTGCCCCCGGGCCTCGTCCTGACGGCCTACACGTTCGTGCTGGTTCTGGCCCTCGCCTTCGTGTCCGTGGGCGTCTTGCTCTCGGTCGTGGCGGGGTCCCGCTCGAAGGCGACGACGCTGGGGATCGTCGCGTGGCTCGTCTTCGTCGCGCTGGGCTCTCTCGGTGTCATGGCGGTCTTCCTCCGGTGGGGGCTGCCGCGACAGGTCCTGTACGCGTGGACGTTTCTGAATCCCGTGGAAGCGTTTCGGGTCGGGGTCGTGACGGTCCTGGACCCGGACCTCAGCCTCCTGGGTCCTCTGGGCACGGCCCTCGTCGAGAGAATCGGCGTGGCCGGGGCCGTCACCTCGGCACTCGCGTCGCTCACCCTGTGGACCCTGCTTCCTCTCGTCGTCGGCTGGCGCCGCTTCCCCCGCTCCAGGATCGTGGTCTAGACGTCGACGGTCTCCCGCGCGGTCCCGGATCGGGCCGTGCAACTCCTGCAGGCCGGAACACTTTTTTCGGGTCTCCGGAGCGCGCGCCGGGGGCGATCGGAGGGACCCGGGCCTCCGCATCGCGCCGCCAGGAGCCGTTGCCAAGGTTCGTGGCCATCTTCGGGCCCGCTCGTGCGGCCCGGCACACGGGTTGCGCACCTCCATCCCGCAAGCGGCTCTCGCACGGCGGTCTCCCGCACCGGAGGGAGATCCCCGGGCGCGCGCCCGACAGACGCCTGAAAGCCGTGGTTTCCGGCGACGCGAGCGCCCGAGAAGGCCTCCGTCGCGGGATCGACGAGCCAGTCGGGGGACATGTGAGGTTGACGCAAAACGAGACACGTACGGGCAAAACGAGGCGCCTCGTCCGGGGCCGACGTGCACCCGACGAGGGCGGATTCACGCTCGTGGAGCTGCTCATCGTGATGGCGATCATGAGCCTCGGGATCGCGGTATCCTACCCGGGGATCCGCCGCTACCGGCAGGCGGAGCTCATCCGGGCTCAGGCGACCCGAGTCAGCCTGCTCCTGAACACCGCGAGGACGAGGTCGGCGGCCATGAACCGGGTCGTGCGGCTCACGTTCGCCCCGCCGAGCCTGAATCCGAGCAACGGGTTCTTCGCGATCTACGCGGACGCGAACCTGAATCTCCAGATCGACTCCGCGGAGGTCGCGGCGGCACGCATCCCGACGACCGCGAGCATGGCAGGCGTCCAGGGCTTCGAGCTCGAGGACGGCGTCACGCTCGGGAGACCCGGCGGGATGCCGACCGGTCCGCTCGGCGTGGCGGTGGATGTGGACGGGGTGAGCTTCACGGGAGACCAGGTGTCGTTCTTCCCGGACGGGACCGCCGCGGAGGCCGGAAACATCGTCCTCCTCGGCCCCGCCGGCCGGGCGTACGCCGTCACCGTGAGCGCGGGCGGAGCGACCCGAATCTACAGCATGTCGAACGGGAACTGGCGATGAGCGGAACGAAGAGATCCGGCCGGCTGCACGGCCTGCGCCGGACGACCCGGGACGGGAGAGGGTTCACCCTCATCGAGGTCATGGTGTCCATGGTGATCTTCGCGATCCTCGTGACGGGCGTCGCGGGGATCATGATGGGGATCGTGCGCGCCGACCGGAACAGCACGACGCGCACATCGTCCGCCTTCTACATGCAGGAGCTCATCGAGGACGCCCGCATCCTCGACTACGCGGCGCTCGCCAGCGGCAACGGCACGCGCTCCATCGGCGGCGGCGCCTCCCTGCGGGCGGACTGGACCGTGACCGAGATCGTGGCGGGCAAGCTGAAGCAGGTGGACTTCAAGGTCCGGCGCATCCCGCCGCTCGGAAACGGAGACGCGGAGCGGGCCGTCCGCCTGTACATCGCGAACCGGAACCCCTGACCGAGGCGCGTGACATGACGGCAAACGAACGCCGAACGGAGGCCGGGTTCACGCTCGTCGAGCTGATGATCGTGCTGTCTCTGTTCGGGATTCTGGCCACGGCGGCCACGACTTTCCTGCACCGGCAGACGAGGGCCTTCGACCGGCAGACCGAGATCCTGTCCGTGCGCCAGAACGCGCGCGCGGCCCTGCACCGGCTGTCCGCCGACCTGCGTCTCGTGGGACGCGGGCTGAACAACTACGACTTCGAGGTCCCGGACCTCATCGTGCCGAACGACGGGTCGGTGACGGTGAACACGTTCACCGACAGCACGATCTCGCTCCTGTCCGTGCCGGATCCGGCCCAGCCGGGCGCGCAGCTGTCCCTGGACCCGACGGTCGCGAACAACGGAAACTCGACCTCCACGCGCATCGCGGTCCTTCCCGGCTCGAACCTCTCGGCGGTCGGTGTCGGGTCGCGGATCATCCTGTTCGATCCCAACACCGGGAACAGTCAGGTCGTGTCGGTCACGCAGATCGTTGCGGATACGCTCACGTTCGCGAACGATACGCTCGTCTTCGACTTCCCCGCCACGGGGAACAGCCCCACGCAGGTGCTCACGTTGAACGAGGTGAGCTACCGCACGAACAGCTCGAGCGGGGTTCCTTTCCTCGAGCGAAAGGTGGACAACGGTCCCTGGGTCCGGTTCATCGAGGGCATCACCTCGCTGACCTTCACCTACTATCAGGGCAACCAGAATCCGTTCGCCACGCCCACCCCCTTCACGCCCACGACGGCCGCCCAGCGGCGGTCCATCCGATGGATTCGAGTGCGGCTCACGGCTCGTTCGATACGGGCGAATCCGGGCTCGAACCCCGTCCAGGTGACGGAGACGACGGACGTCGTGCCCCGAAACATGCTCACGAGGAATTGAGGCGCAGATCGATGGATACTCTGAGGCGGTACGTACGGGACAGGCTGTTCGGAGGCCGGCAGGCGGGCGGCGAGGGCGACCGCGGCGCCGCGCTGGTGCTGGTTCTCCTCGTCGCGATGACCCTGTTCGGGATCGGAGGCCTGGCCGTCGCGGTGTCCGTGCCGGAATCGCGCGTGGTGACGAACTTCCAGGCGAGCATGCAGGCGAAGAACTTCGCGGAGTCGGAGCTCGACCGTATCGTGGGCATGCAGAACGACCTCACGCGGTCGCCCCGGTACCTCTTTGCCTCCACCTCGTACCAGCTCGTGACGCCGGACTCGGCCGTCTTCACGTCGGGCTCCGCGATCGAGCCCGCGACGTCCGGATCGCGCGCGATAGGGACGATCACGTCCCGCGTGTCGAACACGAATCCGATCCTGAACACGCCCCCGTACACGGTGAGCGCGACCGCGACGCTCAACGACGGGAGCTCGACGACCTACCAGGCCACGATCGACGCGATCAGCCTGCTGGATTTCGCGGTGTACTCCGAGAACAGCGTCTGGGTGGGCTCGAACATCACGATCGACGGCCGGATGTACAGCGGCCGCTCGGTCACGCTCACGGGTCCGAACGCGATCTTCCTGCGGCCAGTGGAGTACGTGCAGAACCTCGTGAACGCCGCCTTCGGCACGTTCCGTCAGGGGAACGCGCGGGTCCCCGCGCTTCCGTCGCTCACGGCGCTCACCAACATGACCTTCTTCGAGAACGCCTCGAAGAATGCCGGCGTGTGCACGTCCGCCCGCGGGCTGTACATCGGGCGGGACGGCGGCGCGGCCGTGGACAACCAGTCCGCGAACCTCTTCCAGAGCACGGTGGGCCGCCGAACGAACCAGGGAGTGTCCGGGTGCCGGAACAGCAACACGTGCTACCTGCTGGACCTCACGTTGTTCGACTTCACCGCGAACCCGGTCACGTACGACGGGAACGCCCTCATCGCGTTCAACGGATCGCCCCTCCGGGACTTCAACGGCGTCGTCTTCGTGGATGGCGAGGTGCACGTGTGGGGCCATCTGGGCGGTCGATCCGTGGAGGACCAGACGATCACGGATACGTACAACTACAACAGCCCGCCGACCCGGGCCGTGAACCTGTACAGCAACGACCGGCTCGACACGAACGAGGACGGATCCAACGGCGGCACCGCGAACGGGTTCCTGGACACCCGCAACCGGGGGGTGAACCTGGGGGTCTACTCCATCGACGACATCTTCATCGACCACAACATCTTCGCGGGCGCGGACAGCGCCGGGCTTCCGGTCCGGCTCGCGCTCGTCGCGAACAGCGACGTGCGGATCGACAGCTACTCGCCGCGCACGATCATCATGGAGACGGCCGTCCTCGCGCGGCTCGCCTCGTGGCGGCCGTACGGGACGAGCACGAGCGCGCATCGGCTCAACGAGTGGGCGAACAACCGCGGCAGCCTGTCGCCGAACTCCTACGTCTACGACCTGGACGGCGACGGCACGCTGGAGGTGAACACGGGGGTCGGCCAGTCGGGCGACCGGAACGAGACGAGCATGCGCAGCGCGTGGACGCTCCGGAACGAGGGCAACCTCGTCGTGAACACGTCGCCGAACTCGGGCGTGTGGTCGGCGAACGGGCACCCGCGGTACTATAACTACGACACGCAGCTCCAGACCGCGGAGATCCCGTGCTACCCGACCCTGCCGAACTACGGAATCGTCCTGGGCTCCTTCACCGAGGTGCTCGTCACGGCACCGTAGGCCGGTCCGGGGCCCGCGCGCGCCGCCCGACGGCGGGCGCGCGCCCCGGCCGCAGAGGCTCCGGGCCCCCGTGACGTCGGCGCGGCCCGACCGCCTTCTCGATCTCCTCTCCCTCATCGGGGACGCATCCGACGGGCTGTCCGAAGCGCTCGGACCACCCGTGGCGGACCGACGCGTGGGCCTCAATCGATGGCTCGTCTACAGGGGACCGGGCCTGACCATGCGCGTCCGCTGCCGTTCCGGCCCCGATGGCTCCGGGATCGTGGCGGCCTGCACGGCGACCTTCGAGCCCGGCGCGGAGTCGCTCCGCGCCGCCGCCTCCCTGCTGGGACTGTGGCCCGCGTGCGCTCCCGACGAGCCGCTCGACGACGCCGGCCGGGAGCCACGGATGCTTCGGCGCGCGATCGCTCGACCCGGCGGAGGGCTCCTGAGCCTGACAGCTTCCGTGCGCGGCGAGAGAATCGTGGCCCTGACTCTGTTCGACGAGGCGCCGGATTGGGTCTGACCGCGGCGCGCGCCGGCGTCGCCGGGCCTCTTGCATCCTGCAATCGCGAGCGTTTCATTGCGGTGTTCGAGCGGGCAAATCGCCCGAGATCCGCGAGAGAACGGATGGCCGAGTGGTCCTGAGCAGTCGGTCGAACCGTCGTGCCGCCGCGGCCCTGCAGCCGGCCCGCGTCCTCTACTGGATCTACGCGTGGCGGCTCGTCATCTGCCTGGCCGTGTACGGAAGTGCCGTCCTGGTGGGCGATGTCTGGGTGTCCCGGTTTCAGGCCGGCATCCCGCCGGAGACGCGCCTCGTCGCGATCCTGGGCCTCGCCGCCGCCGCCGTGTTCACGCCGCTCGCGTACTGGCACAGCCACCGCCGACACCACACGCCGGGCCAGGGTTTCCTGTACGGTCAGGCCCTTCTGGACGTGGTCCTCACGACCGGCATCGTCCACATCACCGGCGGCAGCCAGAGCCCGTTTCCGCCCCTGTTCTACATCGCCCTCTCGGCGGGGTACGCGCTCCTTCTCCCGTTCGGCTCGGCCGTGCTCGTCGCCCTGTGCACGGGCTTCGCCTATCTCGTGGACATCTCCGTCGCCTATCCGGAGCAGATGAGCGGCTTCCTCCTGCTCCAGATCGCGATCTTCATGGTCGTGGCCTCGGGGACGAGCGTGATCGGCGCCCGGCTGCGGCAGGTGCGCCAGGAGCTGCGCAGCGTGGAGGGGGAGCTCCAGCGACTGCGGCTCGATACGGCGGACATCCTGCGAACGCTGTCCTCGGGCGTCGTCACGCTCGACGGAGAGGGGAACGTGGCCTACATGAATCTCGCAGCCGCGGACCTCCTGGGGCTGCGGGTCGAGGAGTGGCTCGGACGCGGGCTTCTTCCGGAGCTCGACCGGCGGGCCCCGGACGTCGCCGCGGCGGTCCGCGAGACGCTGGAGACGAGCCGCAAGGTCCGGAATCGCGAGGCACAGGTCTATCCGGGGGATGGCGCGGTCGGGAGTGGTGCGCCGGCGGGCCCCGACGCCCCTGCCGGAGGGATCGCAGTCGCCGTGAGCACGTCCCTCCTCCTTCGCTCGGACGCCCCGCCGTCGCTCATTCTCCTCCTGCAGGATCTGAGCATGGCCCGTCAGGTCGAGCACCTGCGGCTCCGTGCCGGGCGCCTGGAGGCCGTGGCGGAGCTCTCCGCATCCCTCGCCCACGAGATCCGAAACCCGCTGGCGTCCATTCGGAGCGCCGTCGAGCAGCTGTGTGCCCGGAAGCGTGAGGACGACGACGACCGGGTCCTCTCCCGGCTCATCGTGAGGGAGAGCGACCGCCTGGGCGCGATTCTGTCGGAGTTCGGGGACTTCGCGCGGGTGAACGTGGCACGGCGCGAGCCCATCGACGTGCGCCAGCTCCTCACCGAAGTCGTGGAAGTCGCGCGCCAGCACCCGAGCGCGGAGGGAAGGGCGACCTTCAACATCGAGATCGCGGCGGGCCTGGAGGGCCTTTGGGGAGACCCGGAGCTCCTGCACGCGACGATCTTCAACCTCGTCCTGAACGCGATCCAGGTGGGCGATCCGTCCAAGACGGTGCACGTGAGACTCGTGGCCGACTCCCTGAAGCCGGACGGAGTGCCGCACGAGACGGCTCTCGGATTGCCCGTCCGCATCCGAGTCATCGACGACGGACCCGGCATCGCCCCCGAGGACGTGGCCAGGATCTTCGACCCGTTCTTCACGCGCCGGCAGGGAGGCAGCGGGCTGGGCCTGTCCATCGCCCACCGGGCGATCCAGGCCCACGGAGGCGTCCTCATGCCGAGCTCGCCGTCGGGCCGGGGCGCCACGTTCGCCGTCGTGCTGCCGCGACGCGATTTCCGAAGACGCAACCGGCTCCGCCTCGACGTGCAGGACGCGGCGTCGGGCCGCATCCCCGTCACCCGAACGGAAGAGTCATGAGAGAGACACCCGTACTGCTGCTGATCGACGACGAGCAGAGCCTCGTCGAGACCCTGTCCGTGCTGTTGAAGCGGGAAGGTTTCGAGGTCGTGGCCGAGCTCACCGGCGAGGCCGGCCTCGAGCGGTTCGCCGAGGTGAGTCCGGACATCGTGCTCACCGACGTCCGCATGCCCAAGATGAGCGGCGTGGACGTCCTGGAGGCGATCCGGGAAAAGAGCCCCGAGACCCCCGTCGTGCTCATGACCGCTCAGGCCTCGCTCCAGTCGGCCATCCAGGCCGTGAACCTGGGCGCGACGCACTACGTGCAGAAGCCGTTCTCCAACGAGGAGCTGCTCGCGATCCTGCGCCGGTCCCTCGACTGGGGGCGGGTCGTTCGCGAGAACGCAGGCCTCAAGCGGGAGCTGAAGAAGCAGCAGACCCGGCGCCACGGCCGGCCGATCGGCGTGAGCCCCGCGTTCGAGAGCGCGCTCAAGCTGGCCGAGAGCGTGGCGGACAGCGAATCGACGATCCTCCTCGGGGGCGAGAGCGGAACGGGGAAGGAAGTCTTCGCGCAGTACCTTCACGAGCTGTCGGGGCGGTCGGACCGGCGTTTCCTGTCGCTGAACTGCGGCGCCCTCCCGGAGGGTCTGCTGGAATCGGAGCTGTTCGGCCACGTGAAGGGGAGCTTCACGGGGGCGGTGAAGGACAAGGAGGGGCTCTTCGTCGCCGCCTCCGGAGGGACCTTCTTCCTCGACGAAGTGGGCGAGCTGTCGCCCGCCACGCAGGTGAAGCTGCTTCGCGTGCTCCAGCAGCGGGAGGTGATCCCGGTCGGCTCGACGAGCCCGATCCCGGTGGACGTGCGGCTCATCGCGGCCACGAACCGAAACCTCGAGCGCGACATCGAGGAGGGACGGTTCCGGAGCGACCTCTTCTACCGCCTCAACGTGATCTTCATCGAGCTTCCGCCACTGCGGGAGCGGCCGGAGGACATCCGGCTGCTGGCCGAGCACTTCCTGGCCCGGCAGGCGGAGGGCAACGGGGGCGTTCCCGGGAAGCTCTCCGCCAAGGCGCTGACGGTGCTTCAGGACTACCACTGGCCCGGCAACGTGCGCGAGCTGGAGAACGTGATCGAACGCGCCGTCGTCCTCACGTCGGGGTCGACGATCAAGCCGGATGCGTTTCCCGCTCACCTGCGCGAGACTCCCGCCGAGCCGCTCATCCAGGATCGACCGCCCGCGAACCCGGCGCTGGAGATCATAGAGAGGGCGTACATCGAGCACGTCCTCAGGGCGGAGGGGGGAAACAAGACCCGGGCGGCAGAGGTCCTCGGCATCGATCCGAGCACCCTGTACCGCAAGATCAAGCGATACGGGCTGGAGGGCTGAGTCGCGCCGGAGACGTTTCTTGGCGTTCCGGCGAGAGACCTTGCATGCTGCAACGGGAGGTGGCTTCGGGGGAGTCGTGCGCTTTACAAGACAAGATCATAAGAGACTGTCGCAAAGCCACTTGTGTCCGGACCTCGAGGCGGGCACGGACGTTGCTCCTACCACCGGCGAGGAGGCCGTGCCTCCACCGGTAACCCGCAGGGTCATCGGGGCGCGGACCAAGTTCACCTGTCCAGACCAGTGGAGGACACATGTACCGCAACACGAAGGGGTTCACGCTGATCGAGCTGCTGATCGTCGTGGTCATCATCGGCATTCTCGCCGCGATCGCGATTCCGCAGTTCGCCAGCACCAAGCAGAAGGCGTTCGACGCCACCGCCAAGAGCGACGTGCGCAATGCCATGTCCGCCATGGAAGCCTACTACGCGGACAACCAGGTGTACGCCACGGCGGCTCTCGCCACGGGGAACTTCACTACGAGCCAGGGCATCGCGATCACGTCTGGCGGATCGGCCGCCGGCTACCAGGTCACGGCCTCGCACACGGCTTCCGGCAACACCTTCTGGGTGGTGTCCGGAAGCGGGACCAGCATCGAGGGCAAGATTCAGAAGGCCCCGTAAGGTCCGACAGCCGTCTGACGGCGGCGTGGCAACGAAGGGCGCGGCGGCTGTCCCGCCGCGTCCTTCCGTCACATCGGGGTGGGCCGCGGCGAGGGGGGTGGCTATCCTGAAGCCGCTCCGCGCGCGGTTCGAGAACAGTACGGTCCTCGGCGCCGGGCTCCTCCTCGGCGCCTGCGCGCTCCTCTTCCGGGGCGTCCTGTTCGGGGGGCAGACGTTCTTCAGCCGCGACGTCACCCCGTTCTTCTACCCGATGAAGGCGTTCCTCGCCCGGTCCGTGCGCGCGGGCGAGTTCCCCCTCTGGAATCCCTGGGTCCTGAATGGAGAGCCGTTCTTCGCCTCTCTCCAGCCCGGCGTGCTGTATCCCGGAAGCCTGCTTCTGTACCTCCTCCGGATGCCGTTCGCCTTCGACCTCCTCATCGTGGTGCACTTCGTCTTCGCCGGAGCCGGAATGTGGCTGTTCCTCGCCGCCCGCGGCCGCAGTCGGGCCGCGGCCGTGCTGGGAGCGCTCGGGTTCATGCTCGGCGGGTACTTCGTCTCCCTCGCAAACTTCCCCAACAACCTGCAGACGGTCGCGTGGCTTCCGTGGCTGTTCCTGGGCTGGGAGCGTGTTCGAAGGCGAGCCTCCGTCTCGTCCGTGGCGGGCTTCGGCCTTCTCGCCGCGCTCGCGTTCCTGGGGGGGGAGCCCCAGATGCTGGGTCTGGGTCTCGCGCTGATCCTCCCGCACGCTCTCGTGACCGGGGGGACGGGCGAGACACGCCGCCGCCAGGTCGGTCTCTTCTGCGCCGCGGGCGTCGCGGCCCTGGCCCTGTCCGCCGTCCAGCTCCTGCCGTTTCTGGAGATGATCGGTCGAAGCGTTCGGACGCTGGACATCGACATGACCTACGCCGCGTTCCGCTCCCTCGAGCCCGTGTCGCTCGTCCACCTGGCCGTTCGACCCGGCCTGGACGCGGGGGCGTACGGCTTCACGGCGCAGCATCTGCCGACGACGGTCATCCCGTGGCTGCTCAGCATCTATCCGGGCCTCCTCGTGCTCGGGTTCGCCGTCGTGGGCACGGTGGTGGGGGAGGATCGAAGGCGGCGGGCCTTCTGGGTGGCGACGGCCGTCGTCGGGGTCCTTCTGGCCCTCGGGCGTCACGGGCTCCTGTACCGCGCCCTGTTTCACGCGCTTCCGATCCTGCGCCCCTTCCGGTATCCCGAGAAGTTCTTCCTCCTCACGGCGTTCGCTCTGCCGGTCCTCGCCGCCGCCGGCCTCGACGCGTGGCTCGCGGGCGGACCGCGGCCCCGCCGGATCGCGCTCTGGACCTTCGGCCTCACGGGTCTCGGGCTGGGAGCCGCCGCGGCGATCCTGCGGCTCGAGCCGGGACTTCTGGCCGGCGCCTGCGAGGGGACCCTCTCCGGCGCGCTGCTGTGCGCCGACGCCGCGACGGGGCAGCGGATCTATGCGAACGGCGCGCTCACGGGCGCGCTCCTCGCCGGTGCCGCGCTGCTCGTCGCGCTTCTCAGGCAGTCGGGCCGGGGATCGCGCCGGGGCGTGGTGGCCCTTCTTCTCGCGCTCGCGGCGACGGATCTCCTCGTCGCGAACGGGCGCGTGAATCCGTCGGTCGAGAGCGACATCTACGTGCGGAAACCCTGGGCGGCGGAGGTGCTGGATCGGACGGGCGCCGATCCGCAGGCGTGGCGATACCGCGGATCGACCCTGGCCGCGGCCATGGGGAGCATCGTGTCGGTCCGGGGCGCGCTGGAGCTCTCGAACATGTATCTGGACTACCAGGGCCTGGGACCGAACCTCGGCCAGCTGTACGGGCACCTCACGCAGGACGGCCTGCAGGGAGTGGAGCTCAGATCGGTCTCCCGGACAACGGAGGCCGCCCTTGCTGGGAGCGACCGTTACCCGGTCCGTCTCCTGCGCGCGATGAACGTGCGCTGGTACGCCGACGCCACGGCGGTCGCGGATTCCGCCCGTGGCCTGAGAGTCATCGCCCGCCACCCGGACCTCCCGATCCGGATCTTCGAGGTGCCGGACCCTCTCCCGCGCGCCTACCTGGTCTCCGCGTTCGAGATCGCGAAGGGCCCGGATGAAGCGCTGCGGCGGGCGCTCGAGCCGGATTTCCCCCTGCGCGAGAGCGTCGTGCTCGAGGCCTCGCCGGAGGCACGTCCGGCCGGAGGGAGCCGGGGTGTCGTTCGGGACGCACGGTACGGGACGTCCGACGTGACCCTCGAAGTGGAGACGGACGGCCCGATGCTCCTCGTGCTCCTGGATCGTGACTATCCGGGCTGGACGGCCCGGGTGAACGACCGCCCGGCCGCGATCGCGCGGGCGAACGGCGCGTTCCGGGCCGTCGTCGTGCCGGCCGGCCGGAGCACGGTGAGGTTCGACTTCCGGCCGGCGAGCGTCCGCATCGGAGCCTGGATCAGCATTCTGTCCGCGGCGGCGATCGCGATCGCGGTCACCGCGTCGCGTCGGAGCCGGACGGGATGAGAGGCGCCGCGCCCCGGGCGCCGATGTCGGTCGCGCTCAGCCTGTTCGCGATCGCCGCCCTCGCCGGGATCTTCACCTCGCCCGACTACGGGATCGCGAGCGACGTGGGCAACTACTTCGCGAGCTCCCTGCGCCAGCTCGCCTGGGCACGCGACCTGGGGTCCGCGTTCCTGCACGGTGAGCCGAGCCGGGTCCTCAACGAAGCCGCCGTGTTCGATGCCTGGCGCTGGCTCGTCGTCCGCATCCCGCATCCGCCGCTGTCCCGGGAGCTCGGAGGCCTTTCGTGGCTCGCATTCCGCGGCGTGCTCGACCCGCTGACGGCGTATCGGATGGCGGTGCTCCTCGTGTACGCCGGACTCGTGGGCGCCTGCGGAGCCGTGGCCACGCGGGCCACCGGCTCGCGGCTCGCGGGGGTGGCCGCCGGGGCGGCCATGCTGACGACGCCGGCCCTGTTCGCCTACGGTCACCTGGCCGACACGGACTTGTTCCTCACCGCGTTCTGGTTCTTCAGCCTGGCCGCCCTCGACGCCTATCTGGAGGACCGCCGGCCCTGGCGTCTGTGGGCCAGCGGGCTCTGGCTGGGCGCTGCGCTCGCGACGAAGTTCACGGGCCTCCTGCTCCTGCCCGTGATCGGCGCCTGGCTCCTGTGGCGTCGGGAGCGGAATCCGCGAACGCCGGCCGTCCTCGCCGCGGCCGCGGTGGGGGTCTTCCTCGTCGTGAATCCCGTGATGTGGGTCGCGCCGCTCACCGGCCTCGCCGACTACTTCGGAGCGGGCCTCGGCCGGGCGACCTCGGAGGCCAGCCAGATCACGACCGAGTATTTCGGCCGCATCTATGCCTTTCGCCCGCCCTGGCACTACCCGTTCGTCTGGACGGCGGTCGTCGTCCCGCTCGCCTGGTGGCTGGCCATCGGCTGGGGCGTGGCGTGGGGCGCGCGGCGACACCGGCTCATCGCGCTCACGGGCCTGAACGCGGTCGTCCTCTACGGCGTCCTGATGGTGCCGCGGACGCCGCTCCACGACGGGATCCGGCTGTTCCTGCCCGTCTTTCCCTTCCTCGCTCTCGCGGGGGGCATCGGTGCCTGGCGGATCGGCGCGTGGCTCGCGGCGCGCGTGGCCCGGCGGCTGGGCCGGACGCCCCGCTTCGTGCGCACGGTGGCTCTCCTGGCTCTGATCGCCGGCCCGACGCTGCGCACGATCCAGACCCATCCGCACCAGCTGTCCTACTTCAACGCCCTGATCGGAGGCGTGCGCGGGGCCGAGCGGGCGGGCCTGGAGGTCACGGGTCTGAAGGAGGTCGTATCGCCCGAGGTGATCCGCGAGCTGCGCGCGGCCATCCCCGCCGGTTCGGTCGTCGCCGCAGGGTTCATGACGGAGGAGCTGTGCTTCTACCGGGCCGTGGGAGAGGCGCCCCGGGGGTGGATCGTGGAGACCGAGCTGGAGGTTCCGGGCCGCCCGGCGGGGGCGCTCGGCTGCGAGGGCCCGGGCAGCTTCGCCGCCCTGCTCCGGCCCCGTCTGGCGCGCGAGCCCGATTACGTGTTCGTCCTGAACCGGAAGGGGCAGTTCACGAGCGTCGAGCAGGCCCTTACCCGGTTCGGCGGGCGGCCCTACTATGAGCTGTCCCTGGAGGGCGTCCCCCTGTTCCAGGTCTACCGGGTGAAGTGATGCGACTCGCCGAAGTCGGAGAGGGGATCCGGGAGATGCGCCCGGGCGTCCTGGGGGCGGCGCTCGCGCTCTTCGCGGTCCTGTGGCTCGGTCCCCAGGTGAGCCGGGTCGGAATCACCTGGGACGAGCCGCACTACTTCGCGTCCGCAGCGAAGATCCAGGAGTGGACCCGCCGGGTCGTGGCGGGGCCGGATCGGGCGGGCGCCCTGAGCGAGGAGACGATCCGGGAGGTCTGGGACTGGGACCACTACCACAACCCGCACCCTCCGGCCTACAAGATCGCGATGGCGCTGACGGAGGCCGTCTTCGGCCGCTTCGTCGGGCCCGTGCAGGGATTCCGGCTCGCATCCGTATTCTGGTTCGCGCTCCTCGTCGGCGGGGTGACGGTGCTCGGGAGCGCGGCCTGGGGACGCACGGCGGGGTTCGCCGCGGGCGTCTCACTTCTCGTGATGCCACGCATGGCGGGACACGCGATGTTCGCGGCCACCGACATGCCGCTCTCGTTCCTGTGGTTCCTGGGCACCGCGGGGCTCCTCCTGTACCTCACGGAGGGGCGCCGACGGCACCTCGCGCTGGGCGCCGTGGGTCTCGGGCTCGGGATGGCCACGAAGTTCACGGGCTACTTCCTGCCCGTGCCGACGATCGCCTGGGTCCTTCTGTTTCACCGGGACCGCCGGTCGCTCCTCCGCTTCGGCCTGTGGATCGCCGGCGGGCTCGTCGTGGCCTGGGTCGCGAATCCGCTCGCGTGGCACGCTCCGATCGGCTATCCCATCGAGATCGTGCGCGACAGCCTGCTCCGGCAGGACGTGGTCCCGATCAACACGTTCTATCTGGGGCGAACGTACGGCTTCCTCGTGCCCTGGCATCACGCCCCGTTCATGACGGCGGCCACGCTCCCCCTCGCCGTCCTCGTCCTGGCCGGGATCGGCCTCGTGAAGACGCTGCGCCGTCCGATCGATCGGGTGGGGATCGCTTCGGCCGTGACGATCCTGTTCTTCTGGGTCCTTCTCGCCCTGCCCAGCTCTCCCAATCACGATGGCGTGCGCCTGTTCCTCCCGACCTTCCCCTTCATCGCGCTGCTCGCCGGCTCCGGGTTCGCGCTCATGGGCCGTCTCGTGAAGCTCCGATGGGCGGGTCGGCAGGCCCAGCTCGCCACCCTCGCCCTCGGCGCCGTGTTCTTCCTCCCGGCCTACCTGCGGGTCATGGCCGCCTCGCCCCTCTATCTGTCGGCGTACGGTGAGGCCGTCGGGGGCACCCGCGGGGCCGCCCGGGCGGGCCTGGAGGCGACGTACTGGTACGACTCCGTCACGCCCGACTTCCTGGCCCGGCTGAACGAGCGCCTGCCGCGGGACGCCTCCCTGGCAACGTTTCCGACCTGGGAATACTTCCTCGTGCTGAAGGAATACGGCCTGTTGCGAAAGGACATCCGGGTCAGCGACGCGTGGCCGAGCGAGCGCTACCTGCAGGTGGCCCGCAAGGCTCTGTTCGGCCCGGCCCAGTGGCGGATCTACGGGCGCCTGGACCCGGTCCTCTCCGTCTCGTTGGACGGGGTGGAGCTGACGGGGTATTACGAGTTGACTCCGGCCGACGTTCGGATCGCGAACGGGGAGGCGCAGTGAAGTCCTTGCACGTCGTCGTTCCCATCTACAACGAGGAAGCCATCCTCGAGGAGTTGAACCGCCGCCTGGCGGCCACGCTCGACGCGCTCCCGTTCGCGTGGCGGATCATCTACGTGAACGACGGGAGCCGGGACGGCTCCGCGCGCATCCTGTCCGATCTCGCCGCCGCGGACCCTCGCGTGGCGGCCGTGCATCTTTCGCGCAACTTCGGCCAGCAGCTCGCGATCGCCGCCGGCCTCTCCGTCGCCCGTGCGGACGCCGTCGTCCTTCTGGACGGCGACCTGCAGGATCCTCCGGAGGTGATCCCTCGTCTCATCGAAAAGTGGGAGGAGGGATACGAGGTCGTGTACGCCGTGAAGCGCAAGCGAAAGGAGAGCTGGCTCAAGCGGGCCCTGTTCCAGAGCTTCTACCGGATCCTGCGGGCCCTGAGCCCGCTCGAGATTCCGGCCCACGCGGGCAACTTCTCGCTCATGGACGGCGCCGTGGTCGAGATGCTGAACCGCATGCCGGAGCGGGACCGGTACGTGAGCGGCCTCCGGGCGTACGTCGGCGGGCGGCAGACGGGGGTGGAGTTCGAGCGCGAGGCGCGGTATGCGGGCGAGCCCCGACAGTCGCCGCTCAAGCTCCTCCGGATGGCGACGGACGCCTTCTTCGCGTTCTCCGAAGTGCCGCTGCGCCTCGCGACGATCCTCGGCTTTCTCGTGTCCGGCGTCGCGTTCCTCGTCCTCCTGAACGTGCTCCGGCACAAGCTGTTCACGGGCGCCGCCATCCCCGGTTGGGCCTCCGTGATGACGTCCGTCCTGTTTCTCGGCGGCGTGCAGCTCATCGCGGTCGGCATCATCGGGGAATACATCGGCCGGATCTACAACGAGACGAAGGGCCGTCCCGCCTGGGTCGTCCAGCGGTACGAGAACCTGCCATCCGGCGGGGAGCCCGCGTTGCTCGAAGGAGGCGTCCGCGAGTCCGAGCCGGCCGGATCGGGGGACGGGAGCGTTTGATCGCGCGATCGGATGGGCCGCCGCCGGCCGCGTTGAAGCTTCTCGCGTCGTTTCTGCTTCTGTGCGCGCTCGCGGCCGGCGCGCTCGCCATCCTGCGCGTTCTACGGCCCGATCGGGTGTTCTTCTACACCGAGGGGCCGGTCCTGGGCAGCCTCGGCGCCTACCTCCGCTCCGGTGAGCTGGCGACCCTGTATCCGGCCGGCGGGTGGACGGAGCCGCCGATGGTCGCGACGCTCTATCCGCCTCTCTTCTTCTGGATCTCTGCGCTCGGGATGAAGGGCCTCGGAGCCGACGGGTCGCTCCTCGTCCCCCGCCTCGTCTCGCTCGTCGCCCTGGCGGGCTCGCTCCTGATCCTGGCGCGGAGCTCCCGCCGCTCCGGCGCGCCGTGGACGTGGGCGGCCGCGCTGCTCGGGGGTCTCATGCTCGCCCCGTCCGTGAGCCACCTGGCGGCCTCTGCCCAGGTCGACGCCCTCGCCCTCTTCTGGTCTGTGGCGGCCGTCGGCTGCGCCCTGCGGATCCGGGCGCGGGAGTCGGTTCGGGACGCGGCGGGGCCGGCCCCGAAACGGCCCTGGGTCCGCCGGGCGGCCGCGCTCGGCCTCGCGTTCCTCGCGGCGTTCACGAAACAGAGCTTCGTGGCCGCCGCCATCGCCATCGTGGCCGTGGACGCCCGGGGCGGCCGACGGCGGCGGGCCGCCCTCTCGGCTCTCGCCCTCGCGGTTCCGGCCGCCCTGGCGATCGTATGGCTGAACGCTCGCACCGGCGGCGGCTACTGGCTCAACACGGCCTCCGCGCTCACGGGCTCGTTCGGCGCCGCGAGCTTCAGGGCCACGATCGTCGACAGCCGTCCGCTCGCGTGGATCCCCGTCCTGGTCCTCGGGGCCTGGCTCGCCAGACGGCGCCGGGTGCCGCCTCTCCTCGGCTGGTACGCCGCCGCGAGCTGGCTCCTGAACCTGGCCGCGTCCTTCAAGACGGGCGCGAGCTCCAACTACCTCCTCGAGCCCCTCTTCGCATCCGTGTGGCTCGCGCTCGCGAGCCGGGAGCGGGAGTCGACCGCGGAGGGCGCAGACGGGCGGGTGAGCGGACGCCGGAGGCTGGCGGCCGGCTGGGTCGCCGCCATCCTCATCGGGGTCGCGGCGACGCCGGGCGCGGGGTCCGTCGGGCGGAGCCTGGTGGGGGTGTGGAGGGCGAAGGACCCGATGTTCCGTGTCGGCGGGCTCGAGTCCGGCCATCCGCTCGTGGACGCGGAGGCGATCCCGGCGCTGCTCCGGGCCGGTCTCCTCCCGTTCGTGAACGACCCCGTGCTGTTCGGCGTGCTTCACGACGCCGGCCTGTGGGACGTGCGCCACCTCACCCGCCGCCTCGAGACGAGGGAGGTCCCGTTCGTGATCACCTTCACGGACCTGGGCGGTGGACCGCTGCCTGAGGGAACGACCGCGAAGACCGCGGGGGTGGGACTCAGCTACCTGTGGCGTCTGCCGGCCGTGTGGGAGGCGGTGACCGACCACTACGTCCTGGCGGGCGCCGGCGACTCGTACCTGTGGACCCCGGCGCCGGACCGGGCGGAAGCGCCCGGGGGGAGCTGAGCGTGGAGCCGAGGCAGTATGCCCGCATGTACGAGATGGAGCGGACCGGCTGGTGGTTCCGGATCAAGCGCGAGCTCGCCTTCCGGTTCGTCCCTTCCACGGCGTCCGACGGCCGTCCGGCCCGGGTGGCGGACCTCGGGTGCGGCACCGGGATCGTGCTCGCCGAGCTGCCGGCTCCGGCCGTGGGCGTGGGTTTCGACCTGAGCCCGGAGGCGCTCGCCCTCAGCGCCCGGCGCGGGCTCTCCCGGCTCGCATGCGCCACGTGCGACGCGATCCCGGCCGCGGACGCCTCGTTCGACGCCGTCCTGCTCCTGGACGTCATCGAGCACCTTCCCGACGACGAAACCGCGCTCCGGGAGGCGTGCCGCGTCCTCAGGCCCGATGGGCTCTGCATCGTCACGGTGCCGGCCCACCCGTTTCTGTGGGGGCCCCACGACGAGGTGCACCACCATTACCGCCGCTACCGGAAGCGCGGCCTCGCGGACATGCTCGTCCGCTCCGGGTTCGAGATCGTGAAGCTCACGCCCGCTTTCGCGACCGCGCTTCCCGCGGCCCTCGTCGTCCGGCCGCTGGAGCGGGCCCTCTCCCGGATCGCCCCCCGCCGGCCGCCCACGGACGACTTCGCCCGTCTGCCCGCCTGGCTGAACGGGCTGCTGTACCGCATGTGCCGCTGGGAGACTCGTCGCGTCGCGCGGGGCGGGCTCCCGGTGGGTCTTTCCCTCCTCGCGGTGTGCCGTCCCCGGGCGCGCGCGAGCGGCGCCCGGGCGTGATCGGAGCCGGACCGCCGGTTGGCTCCTCCTCGCAATCCCTTCTCTCCCGCTCCATGTCCTGAGCGGACTCGGCCGGCTACACGAACTTCGCCCCCCACCTGCCGGCGAACGATCCGGCGCTGGACGGTCCGTTCGCTGCAACGCATCCGTTCGTCCGTTGCGTTTTGCAATCCCTGCGGCATCTCACGCCGTCTCCGGCGGCCGTTGACGGGGCGATGACCGGCCTGGGCGACGAGTGCCGAGCGGGTGGGGAGCGACGGGCGAACGGCGGAGGGCGGCGGATGAGCGGACGGATGTGTGACGGGATCGGCAACGGCGGCCCCGTCCGGCCGGGACGGCGGCGCGCCGCCCTCCGCGCCAGCGGCGGCGGTTTCACGCTGCTGGAGCTCGCCGTCGTTGTCGCCCTGGTCGGCCTCATGGCCCTCGCGGGCGTCGCCGGGTTCAGAAGCGTGGCGGGGGCCCACGCCCTCGCCGGAGCGGCCCGGGCCGCCCGGGGTCAGTTCGCCCTCGCCCGGTCGCTGGCGGTCACCGGCCGCGCCAACGTCTGGATTCGGCCCGGATCTACGGGCGATCTGCTCGTCACCGATTCGGCCGGCACGGTGCTCGGGCGCGCTCCCCTCGGCTCCGGAGGGAGTTTCGGCCTCGACTCGATCCGCCTGCGGCCGGGTGCGATCCGCTTCAACGCCCGGGGGCAGGCGGCGCCGGGCAGCCTCACCCTGTACCGGGGTCGCCGGGCCGTGCGCCTGATCTCCAACTTTCTCGGCCGCGTCCGCCAGGTTCCGCTCGCGGGCCCGTGACGCCACGGGACACGCCCCCGTCTCGCCCCGGGAAAGTTTTGCAGAACCCCGCAATGTGTGCTCGGGCGACGCGCGTTTCGGCCCCGGGCACGTCGATTTCGCCCCCATCCCCGTCCGGCAGGGACCTTGCACGGTTCGCGGAGGACGGTTTCGGGGTCGTGGAGGCGCTGATCGCCCTGCTCGTACTCGCGTTCGGGATCCTCGGCGTCCTCTCGCTGGGGGTCACGGCGATGCGGGAGACGAGGCGCGCCGGCTGGCGCAGCGGTCAGGCCCTGGCGGCCCAGCAGACCCTCGAAGCCGCCCAGGCGGCGTTCGGCCCCCCGGCGACGGGGCGGTTCACGGTGTCCATCGGCGGGAGCGACTACGCGGTGACGACGACGGCGAGAGTGACGGTGCCGGGAGTCGAGGAAGTGAGCGCATCGGTCAGTGGGGCCGGCGCCCTTCCTCCGCGTGTGTTCACGACCCGCATCTATCGTCCCGCGGGCGCGAATCCGGCCCCCTGACCGCGAGCGGAAACGTGACCTCTCCGTCCGGCCACGCCGGGTTTCCGACACTCTCGCCCGGGGCGTTGCATGCCCCGCACGGCCCCCGTCTATTGGGAGGGAGGGCTCCGGTCGACGGTCCCTGTTGCGGAGGAGCTACACCTTTGACAGTCGATCGCATCTCGCCTATCATTCCGCGGTCCCGCCTCACCGGTCCCGAGTCCATCCCGCGAGCGGGCGGTACATTCTCATGACGCCATTCGGTTTCGGTCGCAAGAAGCGAACGGTAGGCCTCGATGTAGGCAGCGGCTATCTGAAAGTCGCCATCATCGACCACTCGAAGGGAGCGCCCCGCGTCGAGAAGATCGTCCTGCGCCCCCTCGCGGGCGACGCCATCGTGGACGGGGAGGTGATGGATCCCGGCCTCGTGGCGGAGACGATCGACGGCCTGTTCGCGGACGAGGGGATCACGGAACGGGACGTGGTGGCCAGCGTCGGAGGACGCGACGTCATCATCAAGCCCATCCAGATGGACCGAATGAAGAAGTCCGATGCCCGGGAGGTCATCCGCTGGGAAGCCGAGCAGCACGTGCCGTTCGACATGGACAACGTGCAGCTGGACTTCGAGATCACGGATCCGGCCGGCGAGGGGCTCCAGATGGGCGTCCTTCTCGTGGCGGCCAAGCGGGAGCTGGTCGAGAACAAGATCGCGCTGCTCGAGGAGGCGAACCTCCATCCGCGCATCGTGGACGTGGACGCCTTCGCGCTGCACAACGCGCTCGAGGTGAACTATCCCGAGGCGATGGAGGGGATCGCGGCCCTGGTGAGCGTGGGACACGAGACGACGAACGTGAACATCCTCGAGGACGGAGTCCCCGTTCTCACCCGCGATCTCAGCTTCGGGACCCGGCGGCTCTCGCTTGACCTGCAGCGCGAGCGGGGGATGCTCGCGGACGAGGCGGAGAATGTGCTTCGGGGCGATGACTCGGATGAGCGGCTTCGCAGCTTCCTGTTCGAGAGGGCGCAGGAGGTGGGCCGGGGGATCGAGCGGGCCACGGCGTTTCTCGAGACGCAGGAGGTCGGCTCGAAGCTCGGGAGCCTCTACCTGTGCGGGGGAGGGGTCAGCGTCCCGGGCCTGGCGGACGCCCTGTCCGACCGGCTCGGCGTCCAGACGAAGGTCGCGAACCCGCTGGCCGAGCTGGACGTGGCGCCGACGGCCATGGATGGAGAGGCGCCCGAATCCGTGGCGCCGATGCTGATGCTCTCGGTCGGCCTCGCCCTGCGCACGATGTGAAGAACGGATCCGCGACCACGACTCGAACGAGACTGCGCCGATGATCGAGATCAACCTGCACCCCATGGGAGACAAGTCGCGCCGCGCCAAGCGCGGGGCGGGCCTGTCGCTGGCCAGGCCGGCGTGGCTCTCTGGAGCCGCCGGGGGCCGGGACCCGTGGTCGATCGCGGCCATCGCGGCGTGGGCGATCGTGGTGCTCGTCGTCGGCGTGCTGTGGCTGACGCGGCGGTCGGAGGAACAGTCGCTCCAGGCGCGGCTCACACAGGCCACGGAGGATTCCGCCCGCATCGCGGACCTCCGCACGCTCAGCGACAGCCTCATCCTGCGCGACAGGGAGAACCGGGACCGGGTGAAGATCGTCGAGTCCCTCGACCACGACCGGTTCGTCTGGCCCCACATGATGGACGAGGTGAGTCGGGCCCTCCCGGCCTACACGTGGCTCACCGGCCTGAAGCAGGTGACGCCGATCCCGGATCTCAGCGTGCAGGTCGATGGGATCGCCTCCAGCCCGCTCGCGATCACGGCCTACGTGCGCAACCTCCAGGCGTCGCCGTACATCGGCGAGGTTCGCATCGTGGGCAGCCAGCAGCAGGACGTGGCGAACATCACCGCGCAGTCGTTCACGCTCATCGTGAGCTACACGCCGCCTCCGGAGTCGCTCGTCCGGACGGTACCACTCGACGTGGGGGGGTCGTAAGGAATGGCTCTGCTGCCGGAAGATCCGGGTCAACAGAAGTCGCTGCTCGCGATCATCCTCGCGCTGGCGATCGCGGCGGGCTTCTACCTGTACGTCTATCGCCCGGGGGGAGAGGCCCTCCTCGAGGTCGAGGATCATCTGGCGGGTCTCGAGCTGCAGAATCAGATCGCCGAGAGCCGCATAGGGAACCTTCAGGAGCTCCGGGATCGTCTCGCGTTCTCCGAGCGGCACCTCGCGGCGCTCGAGCGTCTCGTCCCGTCGCGGGCCGAGGTGCCCGCCATCTACGAGGCGATCGCGACGCAGACGCAGGCGCTCAACCTCACGCTCGTGAACGTGACGCCGGACACGCCCGTCGCGGACAGCGGGGCGTACTTCATGCGCCAGACCTGGCGGATGCAGGTCGAGGGCGAGTACCACGCCGTGGGCGAGTTTCTGACGCGGGTCGCCTCGTTCGACAGGATCGTGCGACCGCACGTCGAATCGATCGGCCCCACGGAATCCACGCCGAGCGGGCGACAGAAGGTCGCGGTGTCCTTCGGGCTGGAGACGTACGTGCTCCCGCCACCCGGCGCGCTGCCCCCCACCGAGGAGGACGGCGATGAGGCGGGCTGAGCGGCTGCTGGCGGCCACGACCGTGATGCTCTCCGGGCTTCTCGGCCTGCCGGGGAGCCTCGTCGCCCAGGCGACGAACTCGGGAGCCGGCGGAGCGGGAGAGACGGAGGCGGACACGTCCATCGTGCTCCGCCGCGAGGTCTTCAACTATCCAAGCTCGGGTCGCCAGGATCCGTTCCAGGCGCCCGACGCGAGCTCGGTCCTCGGACCCCGCTTCGAGGACCTGGAGCTCAGCGGCGTGATCTACAGCCCCGACGCGGGCAGCATGGCGGTCCTCGTGGACCGGACGTCGCTGAAGAGATATCGCGTGTGGGAGGGCGATCTCGTCGGAGACGCCAGGCTCGTCGAGGTGCGGCCGAGCGAGGCCGTGTTTCGCGTCACGGTGTTCGGGGTGAGCCGGACCGAGATCCTTCACGTGAAGAGTCAGGAAAAGGAGCCGGGCGGATGATCCTCAAGCGAGTCCTATCTCTGATTCTGCTGGCCTGGACGGCGGCGCCTCCGGACGGGACCGTCACGGAGGTGCGCATCGCCCCGGCCGGCGAGGCGACCGAGATCACCATCTTCACGCAGGGCGAGGTGAGGGTCCGGGATTTCGTCCTGGCCGATCCGGTCCGACTCATCGTGGACGTGCACGGCGCGACCCACGGCCTCCCCGGGCTGTCCTACGACGGAATCGCGCGCGGCGGCGTGAAGCGGCTTCGCAGCAGCCAGTTCCGTCCCGACGTCGTGCGACTCGTGTTCGACCTCACGCTCCTGCCCGAAGTCACGGCCGAGACGGTGGCCGGCGGCACCTCGCTCCGCTTCCGGAATCCCGGCGGGGGCTTCGAGCCCTGGAGCACGGCGGGATCCACGCGCGGCCGCGAGATGGCCATGGACGACCGGACCCCGGCGCCAACGGCGACCCGGACGTCCCCGGGTAGCGCCCCCGCGGGCCGGCCGGTGAGGACCGTTCAGGCCGAGCGCCCCCCCTCTCTGGCGGCGCTGCGACAGGAGGCGCTCCGGTCGCACCAGCCCCGCATCACGGTCGCCTACGACAGCGCAAGCATGCTCGACGTGCTCGCCGGATTCTCGGAGTTCGCCGGGATCTCGATCGTGCCGGGGGCCGGTGTCGCGAGCATCGGCGTCCGGGGCGTGGACATCCGGGACCAGCAGTGGGACGTCGCGCTCGACGCCATCCTGGCCGCGCAGGGTCTCGGCTGGCGGAGCCAGGCGGACGGTATCCTCATCGTCGACAAGCTGGAGGACCTCAGGAGCCGCGACACGCTGCAGACCGAAACCCGGGTCATGCGGATCAACTACGCGAGCGCGGACTCGGTCGCCGCGACGCTGAAGCAGCTGGCGACGCCGAACCGGGGCCAGGTCGTGGCCTACCAGGGCGCGAACTCCGTCATCGTGACGGACATCCCGCCGGTCGTCGCCCGCATGGACACGCTCGTCAGGATCCTCGACAAGCGCACGCCCCAGGTCTCGATCGACGCGAAGATCATCTTCGTCGATCGGACGGACGTGAACGAGATGGGGATCATCTACGACCTGAAGGACGTGGTGGGGAACGGGAACTCGATCAACGACGTGATCCAGATCGAGGACCCGTTCAACCCGGGGACGCTCACCCGCGAGACGTTCGTGGATCTCGGGGGAGAATCGGTGGCGGCCCTGACGAACGCGAACGACCGCCTCATCAACCCGGCGCTCCAGATCCTCGCCTCGACGGCGTTCGGGGACTTCTCCCTGTCCGCGTTCATCGAGGCGCTGGAATCGCAGAAGCTGTCGGACGTCCAGGCGGCCCCGTCGATCCAGGTCGTGGACAACCACAACGCCCGCATCCAGGTCGGTGAGCGGACCCCGATCCGCATCCTCGAGAAGGGCGCCCAGCAGGCGGAGGCGACGGTCAACGTGCAATTCGAGGACACGGGGATCATCCTGGACGTCACGCCGCACGTGACGAACAACAACCAGGTGCTCCTCGACCTCTCGGCCGAGCGCTCGGGCCTCAAGGTCGGCCTGGCGGACGTGGGCTTCACGTTCGAGAAGCAGATCGGAGAGACGCGCCTCCTGCTGAACAACGGCGAGACGGCCGTCATCGGCGGCCTCACGCTCAGCGAGGTCACGCGCAGCGAGAGCGGCGTCCCCGGCTTGATGAACATTCCGCTGCTCGGTAACCTCTTCAAGACCACGAAGTCGAACGAGAAGAAGCAGGACCTGATCATTCTCGTGACGCCGCACATCGTGGATGCGGGCGCGCCCATCGGGGACTGACGGGAACGGAGCGGGCGAGAGGCGATCCAGACTCCGCCCGTCGCGAACGACCCGACAGGTCACGCGGGGTCCGGTGGTGCCGGACCCCGCTTTTGTTTCGTCGCTGGCGCCAGGGCGGCCACGCGAGCCAACACGGAGGGCGGGGGACCAGTGTTCGAGAACTTCCGGTTCGTGACGGCCGGCGAGTCGCACGGCAAGGGGATGCTGGTCGTGGTAGAGGGCGTCCCGTCCGGCCTGCCGATTCGGTCCGAGGACATCGCCCGCCAGCTGGCCCGCCGTCAGGGCGGGTACGGCCGCGGCGACCGCATGAAGATCGAGAGCGACGCGGGCGAGATCCTGAGCGGCGTGCGGCTCGGCGAGGCCCTCGGGTCTCCCCTCACCGTGTGGATCCGCAACCGGGATCACGAGAACTGGCGTCTCGCCATGGGCGTCGATCCGCGCCCCGGGGCGAGCGATGAGGAGCTTCGCCGGGTCCATCTGCCGCGTCCCGGGCACGCCGACCTCGTGGGGATGCTGAAGTACGACCGGAGCGACGCCCGCGACATCCTGGAGCGCTCCAGCGCCCGGGAGACGGCGGCACGCGTCGCGGCCGGCGCCGTTGCGCGGCGACTCCTGGCGGAGTTCGGCGTCTCGGTCGGCAGCCACGTCACGGCCCTCGGCGGCGTGCGGGCCTCGGTTCCGGATCCCTTGCCCGAGGATCTGGACGCGGCGGCGGACGCCTCGCCGCTGCGCTGCCTGGATCCCGAGGCGACCGAGGAGATGATGCGCGCGGTCGATGCGGCCGCCGAGGTGGGCGACACGCTGGGCGGGGAATACGAAGTCGTCGCCCGCGGGCTGCCCGTCGGCCTCGGCAGCCACGTGTCGTGGGATCGGCGCCTCGACGGCCGGCTCGCGGGCGCCGTGATGTCGATCCAGGCGATGAAGGGAGTCGAGATCGGACTCGGCTTCGAGGCGGCGGCGCGGCGCGGCTCCGACGTGCACGACGAGATCGACACCGATCCGGCCCGCTCCGCGACGGGCGGGTATCGACGCCGGCGGAACCACGCGGGCGGGCTCGAGGGCGGGACGACGACCGGCGAGCCGCTCGTCGTGCGGGCGGCCATGAAGCCTCTGAGCTCGCTCATGCGGCCGCTGGACAGCGTGGACGTGAGGACGGGCGAGCCGGCGGCCGCGGTCCGCGAGCGGAGCGACGTGTGCGCGGTCCCCGCCGCCGCGGTCGTGGCGGAGGCCATGGTCTCGCTCGTCCTGGCCGACGCGTGGCGGGAGAAGTTCGGCGGAGACTCGCTCGACGAGATCCGCGACAACGTCGAGGCCTACCTGCAGCGGGTGAATCGTCCGCGCTTCGCCGACGGAGAGTGAGGGCCCGTGGACGAGACGCCGCGTCCCGTCCCCGGATTCCCGCCTCGCGTCATCCTCGTGGGCTTCATGACGGCGGGGAAGACCTCCGTGGGGCGGCGCCTCGCCGCGCGTCTCGGCCGACGCTTCATCGACCTGGACGCCGAGATCGAGCGGGCCGCGGGGTCCTCGATCCCGGTCCTCTTCGCGAGCGCCGGCGAGGCGGCGTTCCGCGACTGGGAGGCCCGGGTCACGCGCTCGCTCCCCGACGACGAGCCCTTCGTCCTCGCGGCGGGCGGCGGCTGGATGTGCCGGCCCGAGCTGCGCGACCGGTGGCCGGACGCCGTCCGTGTGTGGCTGCGCGTGAGCCCGGCCGAGGCGATGCGCCGGCTCGAGGCCGCGCCATCCGCGCGCCCGCTGCTCGCGGTCGAGGAGCCGGCCCGCGCGATCGAGACCCTGCTCGCGGAGCGAACCGCGGCCTACCGGATGGCCGAGATCCACCTCGAGACGGACGGACGGGACCCCGAAGAGGTCACCGAGGCCGCCCTGGGCGCGCTCGCGGGCGCCACGCCGCCGCCCGATCCGGCGTGATCGGGTCCGACGAAGGGCCGCCCGTCGTCTTGCCGTGGCCCCGGCGGGGGGATATTGAATGGCGGCGCGCCCACGGCCGGGCCGGGGGCGCGAACCGAGGCGCCAAGCTCCCGAACCAGGCATGAGAGCGTGACGGATCGAGACGGCGGCAAGCATCTGCTCATCGTCGAGTCGCCCGCGAAGGCGAGGACCCTGGAGAGGTATCTCGGGGACGACTTCGTCGTCGAGGCCTCGGTCGGCCACGTGCTGGACCTCCCGAAGTCGGGCCTGAACGTGGACGTGGAGCACGGCTTCGAGCCCGGCTACGTGGTGATTCGCGGGAAGGGCCCGATCCTGAAGAAGCTCCGCCAGGAGGCGAAACGGGCCCGGGACGTCTACCTGGCCACGGACCCCGACCGCGAGGGCGAGGCCATCGCGTATCACATCGCCCGCCAGCTCGGCTACGATCCCGAGAAGAACGCGGAGCGTTTCCGACGCGTCACGTTCAACGAGCTCACCCGTGAGGCCGTGCTCGACGCGGTCCGGAATCCGGGGACGATCGACCAGCGCCGCGTGGATGCCCAGCAGGCGCGCCGGATCCTGGACCGGCTCGTCGGCTACGGGCTGTCCCCCCTGCTGTGGAAAAAGATCTCGCCCGTCGATTCCGGGACCCGCAAGCCCCTCTCGGCGGGGCGCGTGCAGTCCGTGGCGGTCCGGCTCGCGGTGGAGCGGGAGCGGCAGCGCCGGGCCTTCCGGATCGCGCGCTACTGGGACCTGCGGGCCCTGCTGTCGGCGCACGGCAGGCAGTTTCCCGCGGATCTCGTGGCCGTGGGGGACCGGCGGCTCCCGACGGGCAAGGACTTCGATGAGAAGACGGGCGCGCTCGCGGCGGGACGGGAGGCGCTCCTCCTGGACGAAGCCGACGCGGAGGCGCTGTGCGAGCGTCTCGCCGATGCGGAGTTCCGGGTCTCCACGGTCACGGAGAGAGAGTCGAAGCGGAGTCCGTATCCTCCGTTCACGACGTCGAGCCTCCAGCAGGAGTCGAACCGCAAGCTCAACCTGCCGGCCCGCGAGACGATGCGGATCGCGCAGCGCCTGTACGAGGCCGGGCACATCACGTACATGCGGACCGACTCCGTCCAGCTCTCCGAGCAGGCGATCGAGGCCTCGAGGCGTCGCGTCCGGGACCTGTACGGAGACGAGTTCCTGAGCCCGAAGCCGAGACGGTTCCGGACCCGGACGCGTGGGGCCCAGGAGGCGCACGAGGCGATTCGCCCGGCCGGGACGGGCATGCGCACGGCGGAGGAGCTGGGCCTCCATGGACCGGAGAAGGCGTTGTACGAGCTCATCTGGAAGCGGACGCTGGCGAGCCAGATGGCGGAGGCGAGGCAGCGCCATCTCACGGTGCTCATCGAGGCCGACGACGCGACCTTCCGGGCCACGGGCAAGTTCCTGGAGTTCGCCGGATTCTTCCGCGCCTACGTGGAGGGCTCGGACGACCCGGACGTCGCGCTGGAGGATCGGGAGATCCTCCTCCCTCCGCTCGAGGAAGGCGAGACCGTGCGCTGCGCCTCGCTCGAGCCCGCCGAGCACGCGACCAAGCCTCCGCCGCGCTACACGGAGGCGACGCTCGTCAAGGAGCTGGAGCAGGCGGGGGTGGGTCGCCCGAGCACGTACGCGAGCATCCTGGCCACGATCGTGGAGCGGGGCTACGTGACCCGCGAGGGCAAGCAGCTGGTGCCCACCTTCACGGCGTTCGCGATCACGGCCCTCCTGGAGGAGCACTTCTCGGACCTCGTGGACATCGGCTTCACCTCGGAGATGGAATCCGAGCTGGATGAGATCGCGACGGGCAGCATCGAGTGGCGCGATTTTCTGGCAGGGTTCTACCAGGGCCGCGACGGGTTCGAGGCCCGCCTGAAGGAGCGCGAGGAGCGGATCGACCCGCGGGAGGCCTCGACCCTCCGGCTGGCGGACCTCGAGCCGGCGATCCGGATCGGCCGCTACGGCCCGTACCTGGAGCTCGAGAGGGGAGAAGAGACGTACACGGCCTCGCTGCCCGAGGGGATCGCCCCCGCGGACCTGACGAACGACGAGGCTGTGTCGCTCCTGAAGAAGAAGGCGGACGGGCCGACGGTCCTCGGCGTGGATCCGGAGACGGGGAGCGAGGTGTATCTGATGACGGGCCGGTACGGCCCCTACGTGCAGGTCGGGGAGCAGGAGGACGGCGACGAGAAGCCGCGGCGCGCCTCGCTCCCGCGAGGACTCGAGCCGGAGGCCGTCACGATCGATGTCGCCCTGAAGCTCCTGTCCCTGCCCCGCGAGCTCGGCCCGCATCCGGAGAGCGGAGAGGCCGTTCGGGCCGGGATCGGCCGCTACGGGCCGTACGTGGTGCACGACGGGGAGTACCGGTCGCTGACGGAGGAGGACGACGTGCTCACGGTCACCCTCGACCGGGCGCTGGCTCTGCTCGCGCAGCCGAAGAAGGGCCGCCGGCGGACCGCCGTGAAACCCGTCCGCGAGCTCGGACGGCACCCGGCGGACGACGAGCCCGTGCGGGTGTTCGAGGGCCGCTACGGGCCCTACGTGAAGCACGGGACGATCAACGCCTCTCTGCCGAAGGGGCTCTCGATCCCGGAGGTGACGCTCGAGCAGGCGGTGGAGCTCATCGAGGCGCGCCGGGCCCGCGGCGCCGGCGGACGCGGAAGGAAGGGGAGATCCGGGAGGCGCGGCCGGAAACGTGGCTCGTGAGCTCCGTGACCGTCGTCGGGGGCGGTCTCGCCGGGAGCGAGGCGGCTCTCCGCCTGGCAGACCTCGGCCACGACGTGGGCCTCGTGGAGATGCGGCCCGTCCGGTCCACCCCGGCGCACACGACGGACCGGCTGGCCGAGATCGTGTGCACGAACTCGTTCAAGTCGGAGAAGCTGGACACGGCGCACGGCCTTCTGAAGGCCGAGCTGCGCCGGCTCGGCTGTCGCCTCCTCGCGGTGGCCGATGAGTGTCGGGTGCCCGCCGGGAGCGCGCTCGCGGTGGATCGGGCGATGTTCGCCGGCCGCGTGTCGCAGCTCGTCGCCGCCCATCCCCGCATCCGCCTGCGCAGGGAGGAGGTCGAGGCCCTTCCGGACCCGCCGGCCATCGTGGCCACGGGCCCGCTCACCAGCGATGCGCTGTCGGCGGCCATCCGGACCCGCCTGGGACGCGACGGCCTCGCCTTCTTCGATGCCATCGCGCCCATCTTCTCGCGGGAGTCCATCGACGAGGAGGTGGCCTACCTGGCATCGCGGTACGGGAAGGGTGAGGCGGCGTACCTGAACTGTCCGTTCGATCGTAGCGCCTACGAGGCCTTCGTGGACGCGCTCCTGGCGGCGGACGTGATCGGGGGGCACGACTGGGAGGCAATCCCCTACTTCGAGGGCTGTCTGCCCATCGAGGAGATGGCCCGCCGGGGGAGGGACACGCTCCGGTTCGGGCCCATGCGCCCGGTGGGCCTGGAGGATCCGCAGGGCAGGCGGCCGTGGGCCGTGGCCCAGCTCCGGAGGGAGGACCGGGCGGGGCGCATGTGGAATCTGGTCGGTTGCCAGACGCGGATGCGGATCGGGGCCCAGAAGGAGGTGTTCCGCATGATCCCGGGGCTCGGGGACGCGGAGTTCCTCCGCTACGGGTCCATTCACCGGAACGCGTATCTGAACTCGCCGGCCCTCCTGTCCCCGCATGGCGGCCTGCCGGACGCGCCGGACCTCATCTTCGCGGGCCAGATCACGGGCGTGGAGGGGTACACGGAATCGATCGCGAGCGGACTCCTCGCGGCCGTGAACCTCGACCGGCTCGCGCGCGGCGAGGCGCCCGTCGTTCCGCCGCCCGTGACGATGCTGGGCGGTCTGTACCGCTACCTGGCGGAGGCCGATCCGGAGCACTTCCAGCCCATGAACGCGAACTTCGGGCTGCTGGACGCCGGCGGCGGCCCGTGGCGCGGTCGCCGTGCGGCGCGCCGGCAGGCCCTAGCCGAGAGGGCGCTCGACGCGATTTCGGAGTGGGCGGACGAGCACGCGATCGGCGTCACCGACCGGGATCCGACGGCCCGGGCCGCGGACGCGTCGTGAGCGGCGAGCCGGGCCGCCGGGCCGCGCTCGACGATTTCCTCCGCTACGCCGGAGTGGAGCGCCGCCTGTCGGCGCACACGGTCGCGGCGTATCGACGAGATCTCGAGGCCTTCGAGGCGTTCCTGTGCGGGTACCTGGGCTCCGATGTCTGGACGTGGTCGGACGCGGACCGGCTCGCGGTCCGGGCGTGGCTGGGCGAGCTGGAGGCGAGAGGGCTCAAGAGCACGACGGTGGCTCGGAAGCTGTCCGCCGTCCGGGTCCTGTACGGATTCCTGCATCGCACGGGCCGGGTCGACGCGAATCCCGCCCGGCTCGTACACGCGCCGCGTCGCGGCCGCACGCTTCCGGCGTACCTCACGTCGCCCCAGACGGACGCCCTCTTCGACTGGCTGGAGGAGAGGGCCCGGTCGGACCCGGAGGCCATCCCGGCCCGAACGCTCGCGATCGTGGAGCTGCTCTACTCGTGCGGGCTGCGCCTGTCCGAGGCCCAGGGCCTGAACCTTCCGGATGTGGACCTCGAGGGCCGGAGGGTCCGCGTCCTGGGGAAGGGCCGGAAGGAGCGGATCGTACCGATCGGGGAGCGGGCGGCCCGGGCCCCGGTAGCCTATCTGGTTGCGCGCGGCGCGGCATCCCCGAGGCCGCGGGCGGCCCCGGGCCGCGGCGGCCCGACGCCCGAGCCGTTCTTCCTGTCCCGTCGCGGAGCACGCCTGTCGCGGCGCCAGATGCAGCGATCCGTCGGCCGCGCCCTCGAGGCCGTGGCACGTGGCGAGGGCCTGTCCGTGCACTCCCTGCGGCACACGTTCGCGACCCACATGCTGGATGCCGGAGCCGATCTCCTGGCCGTGAAGGAGCTTCTCGGACACGCGAGCCTTTCCACGACGCGCATCTACACCCACACTTCCCGCGAGCGATTGCGGCGAGCGTACCGGAAGGCGCATCCTCGGGCCGACTGAGGACCTCCGGGGCGCCGCGAGGCGGAAGCGGGAAACGGAAGCGAAGATCCCATGCGAGCGACGACGATCCTGTGTGTGAGGCGCGAGGGCAGGGTGGCCATCGGAGGCGATGGCCAGGTCACCATGAACGATACGGTCGTGAAGGCCCGGGCGGAGAAGATTCGAAAGGTGAAGGGCGGAAGCATCCTCGCCGGCTTCGCGGGCGGCGTGGCGGACGCGTTCACCCTGTTCGACAAGTTCGAGTCCCAGCTCGAGCGGCATCCCGGCAATCTCACGCGCGCCGCCGTGGAGCTGGCCCGGGAGTGGCGAAGCGACCGCTTCCTCCGCCGGCTGGAGGCGGTCCTCGTCGTCGCCGATGCCGAGCGGAGCCTGCTCGTCTCGGGGACCGGAGAAGTCATCGAGCCGGACGACGGCATCCTCGCGGCTGGTTCGGGAGGCGCGTACGCGCAGGCGGCGGCGCGGGCCCTGCTTGCGCACACGAACCTCCCGGCCGCGGACATCACGCGCGCCGCCCTGAAGATCGCGGCGGACATCTGCGTATACACGAACGACAACATCACGATACTGGAGCTCGAGTGACGACGGTCGAACTCACGGACGAGGGGGCGCGAGGGGGCGAGACGGACGCCCCGTCGGAGCTCACGCCGCGGCAGGTCGTGGCGGAGCTGGACAAGTACATCATCGGGCAGCAGGAAGCGAAGAAGGCCGTGGCGATCGCCCTCCGCAACCGCTGGCGCCGGCAGGCCGTCGAGCCGGAGCTGCGGGACGAGATCCTGCCGAACAACATCATCATGATCGGGCCGACCGGCGTCGGAAAGACGGAGATCGCCCGGCGCCTGTCACGCCTGGCCGGCGCTCCGTTCGTGAAGGTGGAGGCATCAAAGTTCACGGAGGTCGGGTACGTCGGTCGTGACGTGGAGTCGATGATCCGCGACCTCGTGGACATCGCCGTGAACATGGTGCGCGCCGAGCGCGAGGACGAGTGCCGGGATACCGCGTCCGAGCGGGTGGAGGAACGCCTGCTCGACCTTCTTCTGCCCCCCGTCGCCGAGAGCCCGCACGGTCCCGGGGACGAGGACGCCCGGACGTTCCTCGTCGGCTCGACCGGCGACGCGGAGGTCGAGGCCGAGGAGGGCGGCGTGACGGACGCGCGCCGCCGCCGCACCCGCGAGAAGCTTCGAGGTCTCCTGCGCGACGAGAAGCTGGAGGAGCGCGAGGTCGAGATCGAGGTGACCGAGAGCGCCATGCCGGCCCTGGACCCGAACGCGTTCGGCATGGAGGGGCTCGACTGGAACTTCGGCGAGATGCTCCAGGAGATGCTGCCCAAGCGCACGCGCCGCCGCCGCGTGAGCGTGGCGGACGCGCGGCGCATCCTCCTCTCCGACGAGCTGGACCGGATGGTGGACATGGACGAGGTCGTGGACATCGCCCTGGACCGGGTCGAGAACATGGGGATCGTCTTTCTCGACGAGCTCGACAAGGTCGCCGGTCCGGGCGTGGGGCAGGGGCCCGACGTGTCGCGCGAGGGGGTCCAGCGGGACCTCCTGCCCATCGTGGAGGGGTCCTCGGTGCAGACCCGCTACGGGTTCGTGAACACCGATCACATCCTGTTCATCGCCGCCGGGGCCTTCCACGTGGCGAAGCCGTCGGACCTGATTCCGGAGCTCCAGGGCCGGTTCCCGATCCGCGTGGAGCTGGACAGCCTGGACGAGGCCGACTTCGTCCGCATCCTCCTGGAGCCGAAGAACGCCCTGCTCAGCCAGTACATGGCCCTCGTGGCCACGGAGGGGGCGGAGCTCGAGTTCACGGACGACGGCGTGCGGGAGATCGCCCGCATCGCCGCCGACGTGAACCGGCGTCTCGAGAACATCGGGGCCCGCCGGCTCCACACGGTGCTCACGACGCTCCTGGACGACGTGATGTTCGACCTCCCGGACGCGGGCACCGGGGAGGTGATCCGGATCGACGGCGAGGCCGTGCGCGAGCGCCTGGCCCGCATCGTGGAGGACGATGACCTGCGGCGCTACATCCTTTGAGATGAGCATGCGACACTTTCTTTCCATCGACGACTGGGAGTCCGAGGCGATCCTCGAGGTGCTGGATGTCGCGGACCGGCTCAAGGCCGACCCGAAGAGCGGCGCGGGCAGGCTCGCCGGCCGGACGTTGGCGATGATCTTCGCGAAGAGCTCCACGCGCACCCGGGTCTCCTTCGAGGTCGGGATGGTCGAGCTCGGAGGCCACGCGCTCTTCCTCTCGTCGCGGGACATCCAGCTCGGCCGCGGCGAGCCGATTCCAGACACGGCGCGCGTCCTCTCGCGGTACGTGGATGGGATCATGATCCGCACCTTCCGGCAGGCGGACGTGGAGGAGCTGGCCGCCCACGCCAGCGTCCCGGTCATCAACGGCCTCACGGATCTCCTCCACCCCTGCCAGGTCCTGGCCGACCTGATGACCGTGCGGGAGGAGTTCGGGCCGGACCTGTCCGATCTGAGCGTGGCCTGGATCGGCGACGGAAACAACATGGCGCACTCGTGGCTGAACGCGGCCGGGCGGCTGGGATTCTCCCTGCGCCTGGCCTGCCCGGAGGGATACGACCCGGACGGGGAGATCCTGCGGCGTGCGGCGGAGCGGACGACCGTGGAGGTCGTGCGCCAGCCGGCCGAGGCCGTGCGCGGCTCGCGGGTCGTCACGACGGACGTGTGGGCCTCGATGGGCCAGGAGGAGGAGGCGGAGCGGCGGCGGGCCGCGTTCGACGGCTTCCACGTGGACGGCGACCTGATGCGGCTGGCCGATCCGGATGCGATCTTCCTGCATTGCCTCCCGGCCCATCGGGGCGAGGAGGTCGCCGCCGAGGTGATCGACGGCGCCGCTTCCCGGGTGTGGGACGAGGCGGAGAACCGGCTTCACGCGCAGAAGGCGATTCTCGTGCGCCTGATGGCGGGCGCGGGGGGCTCCACGGCCGACGCCGCGTGACCGGGGTCGCGGAGGCCCCACGAGAGAAAGCGACGATTTCGATGACGCAGCTCAAGCATACCCCCCTGGCGGCGGCGCACGTCGCGCTGGGGGCGAAGATGGTCCCGTTCGCCGGATTCGAGATGCCGGTCCAGTATCCGACCGGCATCCGGCGGGAGCACCAGGCCGTGCGGGAAGCGGCGGGCCTGTTCGACGTCTCACACATGGGCGAGTTCCTCGTGGACGGTCCGGACGCGGAGGCCTTCGTGTCCCGGGTGACGACGAACGACCCGGGCGCCCTGCGGCCCGGACAGGCCCAGTACAGCGCGTTCTGCCGGTCGGACGGCGGCATCGTCGACGACCTCCTGGTGTACCGCCTGGCCGACGACTGCTTCCGGCTCGTCGTGAACGCGGCGAACATCGACAAGGATTGGGCGCACATCCAGCCCGAAGCGGCCTCGCTCGACGTCGCGCTCGAGAACGAGAGCGACCGCGTGGGCCTCATCGCGCTCCAGGGCCCCGCGTCGGAGGGCATCCTGCAGCCGCTCGTCATGCCCGAGCTCGATCGCATCGGCTACTACGAGTTCGCCGAGGGAGAGGTGGCCGGCGCTCCGGCGCTCATCAGCCGCACGGGCTACACGGGCGAGGACGGATTCGAGCTCTACGTTCCGACCGACAGAACGGGCGGGGTCTGGCGCGCGCTCCTGGACGCCGGAACTCCCTCCGGCCTCACCCCGGCCGGCCTCGGGGCCCGCGACTCCCTGCGGCTCGAGATGGGATACGCCCTCTACGGGAACGACATCGACGACGGGACGAGTCCCCTGGAGGCGCGTCTCGGGTGGATCGTGAAGCTCCAGAAGGGCGCGTTCACGGGACGGGAGGCGCTCCTCCGCCAGAAGGAAGCGGGGGTCGAGCGCCGGTTGACGGGCTTTCGGCTCACCGAGCGCGGGTTTCCGCGCCCGGGCTGCGAGGTCGTGCTCGACGGGGACGGCGTCGCCCCCGTGCGGAGCGGCACCGTGAGCCCGACCCTCGGCCACGGGATCGGAACGGCGTACCTGCCGCCGGACCGCGGGCCGGGCGATCCGCTCGTGGTGCGCATCCGCGGGCGCGATATCGCGGGAGAGGTCTGCCGGACGCCGTTCTACGAGGGCGGGTCCCTGCGCCGGTGACGCTCGAGCCGCCGGTCCGCGTGGGGGTGCTCACCGTCTCGGATGGCGTCGCGGGCGGCACCCGGGAGGACGAGTCCGGCGCCCTCCTGGTCTCCTGGGCCCGCGAGGCGGGGTGCGAGCTCGCGGGTCGTGAGGTCGTCCCGGACGAACGGACGGCGATCTCTCGGGTGCTCATCGGATGGGCGGACGAGGCGGCCTGCGACCTCATCCTCACGACGGGGGGGACGGGACTGGCGAGCCGCGATGTCACGCCGGAGGCGACCCGCGACGTCACGGAGCGCGATGCGCCCGGGATCGCGGAGGCCTTGCGGGCCGCCGGATCGGCTGCCACGCCCTACGCGGCCCTGTCGCGCGGGGTGGCGGCCGTGCGGGGTCGCACGCTCATCGTGAACCTGCCCGGAAGCCCCGGGGCCGTGCGGGACGGGATCGAGGTCCTGTCGCGGATCTCGGAGCACGCGGTCGCGCTTCTGCGGGGCGCGGCGACTTCGCACGACTGAGGAGGCTCGTGGCTCGCATCTTCGTGGACGGCTCCGATCTGGAAACGGCCGTCGCCGTGCGGGGGATCGTGGAGGCCGAGGGCCACGAGGTCGAGATCGTGGCCTCGGCCGACGAGATCGAGGGACGACTGCCCCCCGAGGGGACGCCGACGGCCCTCGTCCTCACAGGATCCGCGGTGGAGGGCGCCGGCCGGCTCCTCGCGCCGTTTCGGTCGCGCGTGCCGAGTCCTCCCGTGCTCGGCTTCGGCCCCTCGGGCGGAGATGCGGGCGCGTGGGCGCCCGCGGCCCTCGACGAGAGGCTCACCGCGCCCCCGGATCCGGCCGAGGTCCAAGTGGCGCTGCAGCAGCAGCTCGAGCGCTACCGCCTCCGCGTCGAGACCGGCATCGTCGGCCGGACGGAGGCCATGCAGGAGGTCCTGGAGAGGATCCATCTCCTGGCTCCCGTCCACTCGACGGTCCTCATCACGGGCGAGAGCGGAACGGGCAAGGAGCTGGCGGCGCGGGCCATCCACCACCTCTCGCCGAGGCGCTCCCGGCCGTTCATCGCCATGAACTGCGCGGCCGTTCCGGAGTCCCTCCTGGAGTCGGAGCTCTTCGGGCACGAGAAGGGCGCCTTCACAGGCGCCACGTCGCGCCGCAAGGGGATGTTCGAGCTCGCCGACGGCGGGACGCTGCTCTTGGATGAGATCGCGGAGATGCCGTCGCCCCTCCAGACGCGGCTCCTGCGAGTGCTGGAGACGCGTCGCTTCATGCGCGTCGGCGGCGATGTGGAGATCGGGGTCGACGTTCGCGTCATCGCGGCCACGAACCGGGACCTCGGACGGGCGGTGCGCGAGGGCGGCTTCCGCCGGGACCTCTACTACCGCCTGAACGTCCTGCACCTGGAGCTCCCGCCCCTGCGGGAGCGGAAGTCGGACATCCCGATCCTCGTGCGCGGCTTCATCCGCGAGCTGAGCCGGGCGCACGACCGGGAGTTCAAGGGCCTCGCGGCCGAGGCCATGGACATCCTTCTCGACTACGACTGGCCGGGAAACGTCCGCGAGCTCCGCAACCTCGTCGAGTCGATGGTCGTGCTGGCGCCGGGCTCCGTGATCCGGGCCGAGGACATTCCACCGGAGATCCGGTCCCGGCGCGACCGGGCCTTCCTCCCGATTCCGGCCGGCGGCGAGCCCGGAGCGGCGGAAGGGGAGACGCCCGCCATCCGAGTGCCTCAGATGGAGTTCCTCTTCCGGACCCTGGTCGAGATGCGGATCGATCTCGACGACCTGCGCGGCGAGTTCGAGCGGTTTCGCCTGCGCCACCCCGAGCTCACGGGGCGAGAGTCCCCGGACGCGCGCGGTGCCATCGAAATCGCCGTGGAGCCGGGGGAGGCGACGACGGAAGCGGTCCGGCCGCCCGACGGGGAGGGCCGGGCGGTCGCCGACCTCGCGGACGGTGAGGCCATCCGCTTCCGCCCCGGCATGACGATGTCGGAGCTGGAGCGAGAGGCGATCCGCGCGACGCTCCGCTCGGTCGGGGGAAACCGGCGCAAGGCGGCCGAGAGGTTGCAGATCGGCGAGCGTACCCTGTACCGGAAGCTCCGGGAGTACGGCATAGAGGACTGATCGGCGCTAGGACCCGCTCGCTTCGGCGCCTGCCCGCGAGAGGACCCGCGACCGTTCCGCATCGAGGCGCGCCCGGATTCCGTCCCATCGCCGGCTCTCGGCACCCTGATACAGCACGGCGGTCGGGAGCTCGAGGTCGATCTCGGCCGGGAACAGATAGAGCGCGATCTGCGGGTCTTCCTGCCGGATCCGCCCGCGGTCGTAATCCGGCGTGACGGCCAGGATGTCGATGGGTCGGTAGATCCGGTTCTGGTTTCGAATCTGGAGGTCGAAGGGCTGGTAGCTGTCCTCGATCTCGCGCGTGAAGAGCGTGACGAACAGGACGAGTGGCCACCGGTCTTCGCCTCCGCGCGCCGACCGCTCCAGGATCTCGGCTGCTCGCACCGTCTTGTAGCCGTTCAGCCGGCGGTACGTGTCCGGGGCGGTGAGCCGAATGACCCACTCCGCGAGCGGGACGGCCTTCACCTGGAGGTCGCCGGATTGCACGAAGACCGTGATGTCATCCTGATTCAGGGTGCCGTACCCCACCGGAGGCAGGGCGCCGGTCGAGGGGGGCTCGAGCGAGTCCGCCCAGGCCGGCTCGACGTCACCCTGCGCGGCCGCGGGGCGCGCTCCGATCGGCACGTTTCCTGTCGCGCCGCCACAGCCCACGGCGGCCAGCGCCGCGAGCGTGACGAGCGTCCGGCCCAGGTGGCTTCTCGGCGGGATCACGTCTCCTCCTCCGTCTGAGGGGCGTCCACGAGCGCGAAAACGCTCTCCTCCAGCTCGGACAACCCGTCCTTCGTTCGGGCGGACGTGCCCAGTACCTGATCCGCGGGCACCCCGAGCTCCGCCCGGACGTCGCGCAGGGCCGCGGCCCTGCGCGAGCGGTTCAGCTTGTCGATCTTCGTGAGCACGAACAGCGTCGGGACCTCCGTGTCCCCCAGGATGTCCAGCATGTCGCGGTCCCGCGGCGTCACGCCCCTCCGGCAGTCGAGGAGAAGCACGACCCCGACGAGCCGGCTCTCCCCGGAGAGATACTCGCGTACCAGGGCTTCCCAGCGCTCGCGCACGCCGACGGGAGCCTCCGCGAAGCCATATCCGGGAAGGTCCGCCAGCAGGAAGCGGCCGTCGACCTCGTAGAAGTTGATCTCCTGCGTCCTCCCCGGCCGCCCCGAGACCCGGGCGATGGCCTTGCGGCCGACCAGGGCGTTGATGAGGCTGGACTTGCCGACGTTCGACCGGCCGGCGAACGCGACCTGATCCAGAGAGCCCGGCGGCCGCTGGCCGGAGCGGCCGATGGCGCCGACGAAGGCCACGTTCCGGATCGACATCGGGGGTCCGTCGCCTCCGGATCCCGCCTCAGGCTTCCTTCCGCGACGAGCCCGGCTCGAGGATGAGGAGGGGCTCCGTGCGCTCCTCGATCGTCTCGCACGTGATGACGACCTCTCGCACGTCCTCCCGGGACGGCAGATCGAACATGATGTCGAGCATCACCTGCTCCAGCACCGCGCGCAGGCCGCGGGCCCCCGTTCCGCGCTCGATGGTGAGCCGCGCGACGGCCTCCAGCGCCTTGGGGTCGAACGTGAGCCCGACCCCCTCCAGCTCGAACATCTTCACGTACTGCTTCACGAGGGCGTTCTTCGGCCGCGTCAGGATCTCGACGAACGCCTCCTCGTCCAGGTCGTGCAGGGCGACCATGACCGGCATTCGCCCGACGAGTTCCGGGATGAGGCCGTAGCGAAGCAGGTCCTCCGGCTCGACCGCCGCGAGCGGGTTCTCCGGGTCGTAGTCGCCTCCGCCGCCGTGCCCTCCCGAGAAGCCGATGCGCCGCTTCCCGAGACGGCTCTCGATGATGTCCTCCAGCCCGTCGAACGCCCCCCCGCAGATGAACAGGATGTTCCGGGTATCGATCTGGATGTACTCCTGCTGCGGGTGCTTCCGACCTCCCTGCGGCGGAACCGAGGCCACCGTCCCCTCGAGGATCTTCAGGAGCGCCTGCTGTACGCCTTCTCCCGAGACGTCCCGCGTGATCGAGGGGTTCTCGCTCTTCCGCGCGATCTTGTCGATCTCGTCGATGTAGACGATGCCTCGCTCGCACTCCGCCACGTTGTAGTCCCCCGCCTGGAGGAGACGCACGAGGATGTTCTCGACGTCCTCGCCGACGTATCCGGCCTCCGTCAGGGTCGTCGCGTCCGCGATCGTGAACGGAACCTGGAGCATGCGGGCGAGGGTCTGAGCGAGGAGCGTCTTTCCCACCCCGGTGGGGCCGAGAAGTAGGATGTTCGACTTCTCGATCTCGACCTCGTCCACGAGGTTGTGGTGGTTGATCCGCTTGTAGTGGTTGTAGACGGCCACGGCGAGGGCCTTCTTCGCGCTCTCCTGCCCGATGACGTACTCGTCCAGGACGTCCTTGATCTCGACGGGATTCAGGATGTCGGTGATCTGACCGGTGCTCTCGCGGTCCTCCTCCTCCGCGAGGATCTCGTTGCACAGCGAGATGCACTCGTTGCAGATGTACACGTTGGGCCCGGAGATGAACTTCTTGACGCTGTCCTTGGATTTTCCGCAGAAGGAGCAGCGAAGATGCTTGTCGCTAGGCATGCGCGGATCTCCCGGCTGGTCGAGCGGCCCCCGCCCGACGGTCGCTAGGCCTCACCCTCGGGTTCCTTACCGCCGCCGGGTCCGCTCCCGTCCTCCGGAGACGAGCCCGGCTCGATGATGCGATCGATGAGGCCGTAGTCCACGGCCTCTCCCGGAGACATGTACCGGTCCCGATCCACGTCCTCGGCGATCTTCTCGACCGGCTGGCCCGTGTGGCTCGCGAGGAGGCTGTTCAGCCGCTCGCGGGCGTACAGGACTTCCTTCGCCTGGATCTCGACGTCCGCCGCCGTGCCCTGCGATCCTCCCGACGGCTGATGGATCATGATCCGCGAGTTCGGCAGCGCCGATCGCTTCCCGGGGGTGCCGGCGCTCAGGAGGAAGGCGCCCATCGAGGCGGCCATACCCATGCAGATCGTGGCGATCGGGGCGCTCAGGTACTGCATGGTGTCGTAGATGGCGAGCCCGGCGTACACGCCGCCACCCGGACAGTTGATGTAGATGTTGATGTCGCGTTCGGGATTCTCGGCCTGGAGGAACAGGAGCTGCGCGATGACGACGTTGGCGACCTCGTCGTTGATCGGCGTGCCGAGGAAGACGATGCGGTCCATGAGGAGGCGCGAGAAGATGTCGTAGCTTCGCTCGCCCCGGCTCGACCGCTCGATGACGTATGGTGCGTAAATGGGCATGACCTGTTCCCGCCTGCGCGCCCGCGCGACGCCGTTCCTTGCGGTACGACGCCTCCTGGCGCCTCGGTTACTCGATGACGGACACCGATTTCAGGTAATCGAACAGCCTCTCGACTGCAAGATGCCGGCCAAGCGCCTCCATCCCGCCTTCTTTCTCGAGACCGCGGCGGACGTCCGCCTCCGACTCGCCCCTCTCCTGGGCGATCTCCCGGATTCGGCCCTCCAGCTCCTCCGGCCCAAGACGCAGTCCCTCACGCTCGATGAGGTGTTCCAGGATGAGATGGCGCTTCACCTGGCGGATCGCGTGCGGCCGCAGCGACTCGCGAAGGCCTTCCAGCTGCGCCGGATCCGAGCCCTCCGGGGCCCGCAACATCCCGCCGATCCACTCGTTCACGAGCGTCTCGGGCGCTTCGAATGGGTTCGCCTCGATGATCTCGTCGATGATCGCCTCGCGGAGCCGGCTCTCCGCCTCCTCCTCCTGATGCGCCCTCAGGTCCTCGCCGATCCGATTCCGCAAGTCGCGGAGTGTCGAAGAGTCGCTGACCCGGGAGGCGAAGGCGTCGTCGATGGGCGGCGGAACCCTCTGCTCGACGCTCTCGAGCTCGATCCGGAGGGTCTGCGGCTCTCCGTCCGTCCCGCCCGCTTCCTCGCCGCCCGTCATGCGGACGCGAAACTCCCCGGACTCGCCGGGGCGAAGGGATCGAATCGCCTGCTCGACGTCGGGGACCGCCCGGCCCTCTCCGAGCGCGAACCGATACGAGCGCGGCGATGGCTCGGGCGCGACCTCATCGCCTCCGCTTTCGCGCTTCTGGGGCGTGATGCGCACGGAGACGGCATCTCCGTCGGCCGGACTCTCCGACGTGGGCTCCCAGTCCGCATGCTCCAGGGCCATGCGCTCGAGGACCCTGTCGATCTCCCGATCCACCCCGGAACCGTCCATGCGCTCCCGCTTCACGCGGAAGCCTTTCACGCGGCTCAGCTCCAGCTCCGGCATCACTTCGACCTGGACCTGGAACACGAGGTCCTCGCCGGGCTCGTACCGGACCTGGCCGACCTTCGGGTCACCGATCGGGTGCAGGTCCCGACTCCGGACGGCCTCCCGGAATCCCTCCTGGATGAGCGCGTTCAGGGTTCGCTCGCGCAGGAGATCCCCGAACCGTTGCTCGACGACCGCCGCCGGGACCTTTCCCTTCCGGAACCCCTTCAGGCGAAGGGACCTCGACAGCCGCGCCCGCTCGGCGACCCGCGAGCGCTCGACCCGCTCCGGCGGGACCGTGATCGTGAGTCGGCGAACCCAGCCCTCGCCGTCCTCCAGCGCGACCCCGAAGGGGCTCTCGCCGGGGCCGGGTGCATCCGATGTCATCTCTCTCGTCATCGAAGTCTCAACTCGTCCGGGACACCGGGGCGCCACGCCTCGCGCCGCCGGCGCGGATGCGAAAGGGGGGACTCGAACCCCCACGGCCCTCGGGGCCACCAGCTCCTAAGGCTGGCGCGTCTACCGATTCCGCCACTTTCGCCCGCGGTACGCCCCGACAGCTTGCCACCGGCCGCGGGTCGGGGCAAGGCGAGAGGGGACAGGCCGACGGACCGGACGGCCGGTTCTCCGGTTCATACCTCGAAGAGGTTGGGGGGTTCGATCCGGGCCGGATGAAAGAGCGGCGCCGCCGTGGGCGGCGCCGCTCGACGTGCCGGCCGGGGACACGCGAGCTCAGCTCTTGGGCATGCGCAGCGTGACCGGAAGACGGGCACCCGTGGCGGGATTGTAGACGAGCATGCCGACCACCTCCCCGGCCGCGAGCCCCCGGACCGCGGCCCGGTAGTCCTTGCGGGAGTGGATGGGCCGGCGGTTCACGCTCAGGATGACGAATCCCCGCTGGAGCCCGGCCCGGTCTCCGGCTCCGAGCGGCTGCACGCCTTCCACGACGACGCCATCCAGATCGTCCGGGAGCTCGAGCTGGTCCCGCAGCCCCGCATCGACGGCCTCGATCTTCAGCCCGAGCGGATCCTCGAAGTCCGTCGCCAGGGCGGGCCGCGCCTCGCCCGTCGAGCCCTCGTCCGCGGACGCGAGCTTCACCTTCACGCGGCCCTTGGATCCGTCCTTCCACCGCACGATGTCCACCCGCACGGTCTCGCCCGGCTCGTGCTCGCGCACCTTCCGCTGGAGATCGCTGACCGTGGCCACCGGCTCGCCGTTGATCGCCGTGATCACGTCACCGATCTCGAGCCCGGCCTTCGCCGCGGGCCCGTTCTCCTCGTTCGGGAAGCCCATCACCTGGGCGCCCGCGATCCGGGGGAGGCCGAGGTACTGCGCGTCCTCGTCCGTGACTCCCTGGACCGAGACCCCGAGAATGGCCCGCCGGACCTTGCCGTACTTCACGAGGTCGTCCACGACGTCGCGGGCGAGGTCGATGGGGACCGCGAATCCGTATCCCTGATACGTGCCCGTCGTCGATGCGATGGCGGAGTTGATGCCGACGACCTCGCCGCGCGCGTTCACGAGGGGCCCGCCCGAGTTCCCCGGGTTGATGACGGCGTCCGTCTGTATGAAGTCCTCGATCGCGGGGCTCGCCTCCCGGCGCCGGTCCCACGGCTGGCTCAGGATGCCGATGCTCCGGCCCTTCGCGCTCACGATGCCGGCCGTGATCGTGGTGAACAGCTGGCCCGTGCCGCCGAAGCCCGGGCTCCCGATCGCGAGCACCCACTCGCCCACCCGCGTGCTGTCGCTCGAGCCGAGCGGCGCCGCGGGATACGGCCCCCCCTCCAGCTTCAGCAGGGCGACGTCCGTCGTCTCGTCCCGCCCCACGAGCCGCACGTCGTCGTAGAACCGACCGTTCGCGAACCGGACCCGGATCCGGACCGCGTCCGCGACCACGTGGTTGTTCGTGAGGATGTAGCCGTCCTCGGAGATGACGAATCCCGATCCGCTGGCCGGCGCCACGCGCGGCCGCCCACGATCCCGGAACAGGTCCTCGAAGGGCGACGGAAGTCCGCGCGGCGTGGTGGACGCGGTGAGCTCCCGCTCGACGTCCACCGTGACGACGGCCGGCGACAGCCGCTCGGCGATGTCCGCGAAGCCGTTCGCCAGATCTCCCCCGGACGGCGTGGCGGCCGCGGGCGCCGGAGGCGGCGCCGCCCACACGATCTCGGGGTTGTGCACCCGCGCGAGCGACGCGGGAATGAGGTCGAAGCGCACGGCGGCGCCGAGGCCGATCGCGAACGCCACGACCGCGGTCATGATGAGGTTCAGCTTCGTGCGAAGCGCGTCTTTCATTGCGACCCTTCTCTCCGAAAGTCGGTCCGGTTCGCCCGGCGCCACTCGAGCCGCCGGGCGTGCGTTGTCATAACTCCCGGGAGCCCGACGGGTTCCCACGCCTTCGACACGCGAGAGCCGCCGTGCCGTTGCCCTCCTACTCCTGGTCTTCCACGATCTCGTAGTCCGCCTCCACGACCTCCTCGGGCGCCTCCTCCTCGACCGCGCTCACGTCCTCGACGCCCTCCGCCTCCTCCCCGTCCTGCGCGGCGTCGGCCGCGCCGGCCGCCGCGTAGATCTGCTGCGCGGCCGCCTGCACGGCCTGCTGGATCGCGTCCGTGGCGGACTGCAGCTCGGCCACCTCCTCCTGCTTCAGCGCTTCGCGCCCCCGATCGAGCGCGGACTCGACCTCCTTGCGGGCCGATTCGTCGATCGAGTCCTTCCAGTCCTCCAGGTTCTTCTCCGTCTGATAGATGAGCGAGTCGAGCCGGTTGCGAGCCTCCACGTGCTCGCGGCGCTCCTGGTCCTCCGACGCGTGCGCCTCCGCGTCCTTCACCATGCGGTCGATCTCCGCGTCCGAGAGGCCGGAGGAGGCCTCGATCCGGATCTTCTGCTCCTTGCCCGTCGCGCGGTCCTTCGCGCTCACGTGCAGGATCCCGTTCGCGTCGATGTCGAACGTGACCTCGATCTGCGGCACCCCCCGCGGCGCGGGCGGGATGCCCGTGAGCTGGAAGCGGCCGATCGTCTTGTTGTCCGCCGCCATCGGCCGCTCGCCCTGGAGCACGTGGATGTCCACGGTTCCCTGGTTGTCCTCCGCCGTCGAGAAGATCTCGCTCTTCTTCGTCGGGATCGTCGTGTTCCTCGGGATGAGGTTCGTCATCACGCCGCCGAGCGTCTCGATCCCGAGGGAGAGGGGCGTCACGTCCAGCAGCAGGACGTCCTTGACGTCACCCGCGAGGACGCCGCCCTGAATCGCGGCCCCGATGCCGACGACCTCGTCCGGGTTCACGCCCTTGTGGAGCTCCTTGCCGAAGAACTCGCGGACCGTCTCCTGGATCTTCGGGATCCGCGTCGAGCCGCCGACGAGGATGACCTCATCCACCCCGCCCGTCTCGAGGCCGGCGTCCTTGAGCGCCTGCTTCATCGGGGGGATCGTGCGCTCCACGAGGTCCTCGACGAGCTGCTCGAACTTGGCCCGGGTGAGCGTGATGTTCAGGTGCTTGGGGCCCGACTGGTCCGCCGTGATGAACGGCAGGTTGATGTCCGTCTGCATCGTGCTCGAGAGCTCGCACTTCGCCTTCTCGGCGGCCTCCTTGAGGCGCTGCAGGGCCATCGGGTCCTTGGAGAGGTCGATGCCCTGGTCCTTGCGGAACTCCTCCACCAGCCAGTCGATCACGCGCTGGTCGAGGTCGTCGCCGCCCAGGTGCGTGTCTCCGTTCGTCGCCTTGACCTCGAACACGCCGTCCCCGAGCTCGAGGATCGAGATGTCGTACGTCCCACCCCCCAGATCGAACACGGCGATCTTCTCGTCGGCCTTCTTGTCCAGGCCGTAGGCCAGGGCCGCGGCCGTCGGCTCGTTGATGATCCGCAGGACCTCGAGCCCGGAGATCTTCCCCGCGTCCTTCGTGGCCTGGCGCTGGGCGTCGTTGAAGTAGGCCGGGACGGTGATGACCGCCTGCGAGACCTCCTGCCCCAGGTAGTCCTCGGCGGTCTGCTTCATCTTCTGCAGGATCATGGCCGAGATCTCGGGCGGCGAGAACGACTGATCCGCGTGCTTCACCTTCACGACCACGCGGTCCTGCGCATCGGACTCGACGGGGTACGGGACGAGCTTGCGCTCGCTCTCGACCTCCGACGACTTCCGGCCCATGAATCTCTTGATCGAGAAGATCGTGTTCAGCGGATTCGTGACGGCCTGCCGCTTGGCGACCTGGCCGACCAGACGCTCGCCGTCCTTCGTGTACGCGACGACGGACGGCGTCGTCCGTGCTCCCTCCGAGTTCGGGATCACGACGGGATCTCCGCCCTCCATGACGGCGACGACGGAGTTCGTCGTGCCCAAGTCGATGCCGATGACCTTGGCCATGCTTCGCTTCCTCTCCGGTTGAGTGTGTCCGTGCGACGGCCCGGCGGGTTGCAAACGACATGCCGTCTTCCTCACCCTCCAGAGGCCGTTTTTCCCGACATTCTGGCACCTTCGAGCCTGCACCATGCCACAACGGCAGGCCGCCGGTGCGGGTGCCGCCCGGGGCCGGGCCGGCGGAGAGGTCCGTTTGCGCGGTCCGGCCCGGTCGGCTAACCTCGGCGGATGTTCCCGTTGAAAGACGAGAATCCCACCGAGCTCGTCCCCTTCGTCACCGTCGCCATCATCGCCGCGAACGTCGGCGTGTGGCTCCTGCTCCAGGGTGCGGGAACCGGTGTCGGGTTCCTCGACTCCCTGTGCTCGTTCGGGACGATTCCCGCGGAGATCACGGGTGGGATCGGCCCGGGGCGCTGGGTTCCGCTCGGGCCGGCCGAGTGTCGCACGGGAGGTCTGGCGGGCACCTCGCTCCTGACCTCGATGTTCCTGCACGGCGGCTGGTTCCACCTCATCGGCAACATGTGGTTCCTGTGGGTGTTCGGGAACAACATCGAGGACTCGATGG